>NZ_KB446653.1:4669-7551 GCF_000340375.1 Eggerthia catenaformis OT 569 = DSM 20559 | reverse complement strand
TCAGGGATATTGCCTATAAAGTTTCCGATGCCCATTGATGGTTCTAAAATGTTTCCCTGTTTAAATCCCATATCCGAAAGCGTCTTATATATTCCGTCAATTACGGTTTTCGGTGTGTAAAAGCTCGTTAAAGTAGATTCTCTTGCAGCTTCGTATTCTGCATGTGATAAGTTCTCCTTTAGAAAAGCCCTTGCTTCTTTCCACTGACCTCCCTTGCTTTCATCAAAGACTTCGGAAAGTCCGCCCCAGCCTACATACCTTGCTAAAACTTCCTGCGCTGTACTGTCAAGCTCTCTTTGTCCGCTCTCCACTCTGTTAAGCATGGAAATTGCTTCAATGTTTTGATTTAATCTTTCGCTTGGAGATAACTTTTCAGGTAGCGTTTCTTCTGTAATTTTGAAGTTATGTGCTTCCGTTTTCTTTATTTCTACTTCCTCAATAGTTTTTTCAAGTTTCGTATAGTTTAGATTTTCAAATACCCTCTCAAGGTCGCTTTCAAGACGATAAGGGATTACATCGGAGCCTGTTATCATACCGCCAAGATATTCGGTATCGTCCTTAACCGTTACTGTCTTTAGATTATTTCCCATATCATCAAAACGTGTGATGGTATAGTCTTTATCCTTGTATCTTACTTCATCACCAATAATAAAGGCAGGTCTTTCAAGGCTTATCTGCTTTAATAAGTCCTCATTATCTTCAACGTCTACAATCGGTATTTGATGATTGCCGGTTCGAGAAGGATCAAGCCATAAATCATTTCTTCCTGTGATTTGGTTTTTAGAAATCTCCCTAACCCTGTATTCTTCATAGTTGAAATAGACAGTATCTCCCTCTTTAACTGCAAATTCACCTGCAAGGCTTTCCGCTTTTTCATTTAATTCTACTTCTTCTCTTTCCTTTAGATAGTCAAATAGCGTTCCTTGAATAGGTGTTACAGGTACTCTTTCTTCTATTTCTTCAGATACATCAAGCTCTGTTTCTTCTTCAAAGCTAAGCTCCCCATTAAAGGCTGATTGAAGCTCCTGCTCATCCATCTGCTTGACAAGTTCCGTATCTTTAAGTTCTCTAAAGGTCTTTGGAAAATCTTCTAAAATGAGCCTTTGGGCATTTAATTCTTTCAATTCTTCAAGATTGAAATATCCCCATTCAGGTTCAATCCCAAGTACAAGTCCGAAAGCATCACCACTTTCCCTATCGTATTCTGTCATATACCAAGTCCAATTACTTCTCAATGGAATGATATATGCAGCATGAACTTGCTTATCTGCTAAAGATACATCTTCTTGTGCATAAAGTTCAGGCACTCTTTCAAGCATTTCATCCGTCATTAAGTTTTCAGGATTGTCTTTGGAATAATATTGCGGTTCTTTTTCTTCTATCTCTGTATTACTTTCTATTTTCTTTTCCTCAAGATAAAGATTTTTAGAAAGCAACTCATCAATATGTTTTGCCACGCTTGACCAAGTAAGAAATACATCACTGCAATCTTTCTTCTGTAATTTAAGTCCCTTAGCATCGTGCCATTCATCGCTTCCCATTGCACCTGAAACAGCATGAGAGCTTCCACCTATGCCATACTCGTCTTTTAAAAAGTTAGCTTTTTCTTGAAGCGTATGGTTTTCCTTGAAAAATTTTGTAATTCGCTCTTTTCCCTTATCTATTCCGCTTCCTCTTGACAGGGTAGCAAGAACTTCGTCATCTGTAATAAATGGCTTTACTTTAGGAAGTTCTGTCAGATTGGTACTATATTCCTTTCGTGTCAGCTCAAGTTCCTGTAATCTCTGATAAAGGCTATCTACCTTGTGATAATGAAATCTTAGTACACCTCTGTTTTCTTTGTAGCCTGCTAAGAACCTACTGTATTCTTTAATTGTGTCCTTTAGGTATTCAGGATTTTTTAATGCCTCAGATAGTCTTTTCGTTTCTTCCGGAAAGCCACCACCTCTTTCTATAAAATCAAAATAACCCTGTGCTTTTCCTTCTTCGCTTAAATCATGGTATAGATACCATAATGACTCTGAAATTCTGTCCCTTTCGTAATCATATGCTTCAGAAAGTTCTACATTTGTGGCAAACTCACCTCTGTCAAGAAGTTCATTTATCCTACTTGCTGCATCACTCCAGCTTAAAATTTGTGTATTATCTTCTCTTGCAGAAGTCCCGTAAGTCAAATGAATGCCTTTATCCGAATACCAGGAAGATACCTCTCTTTCACCAATGTAAAATCCGTTTCCTCCTCTAAAGGTATCTTGGAGGTATTCTCCCAATTCTTCATTTCTCTTTCCTTTAGAAAACTCAGCAATGATAGGAAGTCTGCCGCCATCATGGTTTCCTCCGTTAATAAGAACGGTATCTATATCCTTCTGAGTTAATGGAATGGTAAGCCTCATTTGTCCGTAAGTATTTTCGGGTAAAGAAAAAGAAGCCTTATCAGCTTCTTTTAACTCTACATTAGTATTATCTTTTAAATTTCCACTACTTCCTTGATTGTCATTTCCTTCAGAGCTGAAATCATCGCCCCATACTGTGGATTGTTCTCGTCCTCTATCTTCCAAGCTGTCATCAATTTCGGTTTCTCTGTCCTCATAAATTCTATCGCCTGTTTCTGAATATCCATCAGGTGTCCTGTCAGTTTCTTCTCCTTGTATAGGTCTACTAACATCTCGAAGTAGCTCTGCTCCTCGCTCTCTGAAATGTAATCCAGCCTCATCACTGCGTAGGTCGGATTCGGATACTCCCTTATGAAGTCCGTCTGTTCCTCCAAGTTGTTTAGCGTATTCTCCTTGATTTTCTCTATTATCTCGTCCGTACTCTCCATTTCGGAGAACTCGCCCGCTTTCATTTCTTTCCTGATCATCTCGTCGAAGTACATTTTCTTC
>NZ_KB446653.1:4466-4569 GCF_000340375.1 Eggerthia catenaformis OT 569 = DSM 20559 | reverse complement strand
GATATTCTATCCTCATCCGCTACTCTAAGTTCATTCATTAAGGTATCTATTTTTTCATCACCGTAGAGTCTGCTTAAAGAAAAGATGTTTTCAAGTGTGCTTT
>NZ_KB446653.1:0-2985 GCF_000340375.1 Eggerthia catenaformis OT 569 = DSM 20559 | reverse complement strand
ATCCTCATCCGCTACTCTAAGTTCATTCATTAAGGTATCTATTTTTTCATCACCGTAGAGTCTGCTTAAAGAAAAGATGTTTTCAAGTGTGCTTTTACTTTCATCATAGCCCTCGCTTTTAATCATTTCCTTTAACACATCTTGATGGTTTTCTTTGTCAAACTTCCAAAGATTTACTTCGTTGACATCTCTGTTTCTTGAAACTGTCTGACCTATATCAAAAATATAGTCCACTTCTTTGAATGTGCCATAGTCCTCTAAAATGGGGATACCTTTCTGTCCTCGCATTACTGTTCGATTAAAACGTTCCCTCCAGTAGTCAAACTTGGCACAAGCTATTGCTTCAGGATTTTTATCATAGATACTTAATTGACTTCTAAAGTCATATCTTTGATTGTTTCCGACAACCTTTAAGAGCTTCAGATACTCTGCTTCACTATGAAGCACATCTTGTTTTATAAGCTCCAAAATGTTATGAAAATCATTTATTCGCATTTTTACCTCCTTCGTTTTTCCAAACAAAAAAAGGCGGTTAGATTTTACTCTAATCACCTTTTTATTCTGTGTATTGCAACTTACTGCAACTTAATTTTTCTGCTGCAAAACCTTATTGTATGACACTTTTAGAAATCAATTACCTACTAAAAATCATAGTTCTGCAACTTACTTTTATTCATTAAGTTCCCAGTGTCCGCTATTACCACTTCCTACATACTTCAGATTATCTATTTCCTTTATAGCTCTTTCAATAGTCTTTACGCTAACTCCAGCTTCATCTGCAATAGCCTTTCTTGTAATCCTATCATTGCTTCTCACTTTTTCTTTAATAAACTCTGCGAGGGCTATCTTATCGTGAGCGACATCGTGAACGACACCCTGAGCGACATCATGAGCGACATTGTCGCCCCCAACCTTTTGCGTCGCTATCTTCTTTAGAGGAATAATCGTTCTAAATATATCTCCCTCCTCAAATAACGGGTTTTCTCCTGAATAAAGCTGTGTGTACTTGTAGGTATTTCGCATTCCTGAACCAAGTTCATCTGCAAGACCTATTTCTCTAAACACCTTTGATATAGCAGGATTCTTAGGAAATGGCTCAAACTTCTGTAAATCTAAAGTTCCCATTCCATGAGCCAAGTTGCTGTTTTCAACAGTAATTTTCTCATCATCAATAATCATCTTTGCAGGATACCCACTTGAATAATCCCTATGAGCCAATGTATTGGAAACTATCTCTCTAAGTATCCTATCTCTTGCATTAACATTTACAATTCCGTCTAAGACAAATAAATCGTTCAAATGCTTCTGCCCAAACTCTATAAGCCTGTCATAGCTATCAATCAGATTTGTTATGACAACATCTCTATCATCATATCTATCCTTGTTTTCAACTCTGAATATTGCATCTGTTTTGTGTTGTGGAAGAACGGACATAATCGAGTTGTCTTTTCCAAATAACAGAATAGCAGCTAATGTAATTCCCTCACGCTTTGTTTCCGGATCTGTCAGAATGAGATTAGCACTTCTAAGAAGTTCTTCATTACTCATATTCTCCCAAACATGATTTTTATTTCGGGAAACAGCCATTTTCTTAGCTTTATCAATAACAGAAGCATCAAGAAAATCAATATCCAGATTCGGATATACTTTATTTACAAAATAGCTTCCTTGCTTTCTTGCATATAGCTTATATACAAGTTCGGAATGGTCTGTGATATTGATGTCTCCCTCATAAGACCTATCCCAAATTCTTCCGTTATGCCTGCACACCTGATAACCTTCCGGCACTCTGATGTAAATTACTTTTTTCTCATCTATATTAAAGACTTCAGGAAGCAAATAAAGTGGTGGATACATCTTTTGCGAGTTATTGATTGCCGTAGTAAATTCCTTAATCACTTTATCAACTTTGTCTTTACTAACACCGACAATCTCTCTTTTATCATTTACACCGAGTAAAATATGTCCGCCATTTCTATTATTGAAGGAGCATACTGTATCAAAGACATCTTTGGTTAAAGCATCTTTAGATTCTTTAAACTCAACATCTATCTTCTCTCCATTTTGAATTAACTTCTTTATTTCATCTATCGTCATCTGCTTTTTCACCATCTTTATTCCCCAATGTTTTCTTCAATAAAAACTTTGGAATTTTGAATTTCAACTTTATCTTTATTAACTACAAAAGTAACATAATCTCCATTTTCTAAATTCAAAAGTTCCCTTATCCTTTTCGGAATAGTAACCTGTCCTTTTGCCATAACTTTTGCAGTATCCATAAATATATCTTTCATACTTACTTCCTTTCGCCCTACTTTTCCTACAAAAGATTATAGCACTTTTAAGACATTTTTTCCACTCTAAAATTAGTAGCCACTTACTTTCTATATGTCAGAACAACCTCTTTTATCTCATTTTCAATCTCCTCTAAAAATTCTTCCTTTGAAGATTTCCCCTGTGCAATATCGGATAGCTCCATTTCCCACTTTGCGGTAGTTTCTGCTGACTTAAAGCTATCAGATACTATTGTTACAAGGCTAATTCCTTTATGCGTGGCTACAAGATTTTTCTTATCTCTTTCTACAAATCCCTTAAAGATTAGATTTTCAATAATCCCTGCCCTTGTTGCAGGCGTTCCAAGTCCTTTCCTTTCCACTTCTACACCTTTTTCTAAAGCATCATTTCCTGCAATCTCCATAGACTTTAAGAGCGTATCTTCAGTAAAGTGTTTCGGAGGTTGGGTAAATTTCTCTTTAATCTCTTTATCTTCAATGCTAATAACACCGCCAACGATTACATCCGGAAGTTCTGTATCCTCATTATTTTGGGACTTATATTCCTTCAAATACTTTGTAAATCCCTCGTCTTTTATAACCTTTCCTGAACTTGTAAATTCAAATCCGTCAAATTCAGCTACTATCTTCGTTATATTTTCAATGAGTGGATAACCTACACTTGCGTGAAATTTATCGGATATAAGGAAAT
>NZ_KB446652.1:17510-20297 GCF_000340375.1 Eggerthia catenaformis OT 569 = DSM 20559 | reverse complement strand
TCTAAAATGTTTCCCTGTTTAAATCCCATATCCGAAAGCGTCTTATATATTCCATCAATTATGGTTTTCGGTGTGTAAAAGCTCGTTAAAGTAGATTCTCTTGCAGCTTCATATTCTGCCTGCGATAAGTTCTCTTTTAGAAAGCTCCTCGCTTCTTTCCACTGTCCGCCTTTTTCTTCATCAAACACTTCGGAAAGTCCACCCCAGCCTACATACCTTGCTAAAACTTCCTGAGCTGTACTATCAAGCGATCTTTGTCTGCTCCCCACTCTGTTAAGCATGGAAATTGCTTCAAGGTTTTGATTTAATCTTTCGCTTGGACTTAACTTTTCAGGGAGCGTTTCTTCTGTAATTTTAAAGTTATGAGCTTCCGCTTTTCTTATTTGAGTTTCTTCAGTAGTCTGCTCTGGCTGTTTATATGTCAGGTTTTCAAATACCCTCTCAAGGTCGCTTTCCAGACGATAAGGAATGACATCGGAGCCTGTTATCATCCCTCCAAAATACTCGGTGTTGTCCTTCACCGTTACCGTATTTAGGTTCTTTCCCATATCATCAAAGCGTGTTATGGTATGGTCTTTGTCCTTGTATTTAACTTCATCACCGACAATAAAGTTCGGTCTTTCAAGACTTATTTTATTCAACAAGTCCTCATTATCTGTAAAGTCTACAATCGGAATTTGATGGTTTCCACTTCTTACCGGATCAAGCCACAAATCATATCTTCCTGTGATTTCATTTTTAGAAATTTCTCTGACTTTATATTCTTCATGATTAAAATAGACGGTATCGCCTGCTTTAACTGCAAACTCTTCTAAAAGGCTGTCCTCTTTTTCATTCAGTTCTACTTCTTCTCTTTCTTTGAGGTAATCAAATAAGGTAGCTTGAACTGTGTCACGCTTTGTATCTTCTTCTGTTTCTTCAGGTGCTTCAAGCTCTGCTTTATTTTCAAAGCTAAGTTCTCCATTAAAGACAAACTGAAGCTCCTGCTCATCCATCTGCTTTTTAAGTTCACTGTCTTTAAGTTCTCTAAAGGTCTTTGGAAAATCTTCTAAAATGAGCCTTTGTGCGTTTAGTTCTTTCAACTCCTCAAGATTAAAATATCCCCATTCAGGCTCAATCCCAAGCACAAGTCCAAAGGCATCGCCGCTTTCCCTGTCATACTCCGTCATATACCAAGTCCAGTTACTTCTAAAGGGAATAATATATGCAGCATGAACCTGCTTATCCGCCAAAGCTACATCCTCCTGTACGTAAAGCTCCGGTACTCTTTCAAGCATTTCATCTGTCATTAAGTTTTCAGGATCATCTTTGGAATAATATTGTGGTTTTTCTATCTCTGACTTACTTCCTATTTCCGTTTCTTCAATATAGAGATTTTTAGAAAGCAGCTCATCGATATGCTTTGCAACACTTGTCCAAGTAAGAAACACATCATTACAATCATTTTTCTGTAATTTAAGTCCCTTTGCATCGTGCCATTCATCACTTCCCATCGCCCCTGAAATTGCATGGGAATGTCCTCCGATTCCATATTCGTCTTTTAGGAAATTGGCTTTTTCCTGCAAAGTATGATTTTCTTTAAAAAACTTGGTGATTCGTTCTTTTCCTCTATCAATGCCACTTCCTCTTGAAAGGCTTTCAAGGACTTCATCTTCTGTAATAAAAGGCTTTACCTTCGTAAGTTCTGTCAGATTGGTACTGTATTCCTTTCGTGGCAGTTCAAGTTCCTTGAGTCTTTGATAAAGGCTATCAACCTTGTGATAATGAAACCTTAATACATCCCTATTTTCTTTGTATCCTTCTAAAAATCTTTCGTATTTCCTGATTGTTTCTTTCAGATATTCAGGATTTTTTAATGCTTCAGATAATCTTTTCGTTTCTTCCGGAAATCCACCACCTCTTTCAAAAGAGTTGAAATATCCTTGCTCTATTCCTTCTTCGCTTAAATCGTGCGTTAGATACCATAAGGATTCTGAATTTCTATCCCTTTCATAGTCCTGTGCCTCTAAAAGTTCTACATTTGTAGCAAACTCACCTCTGTCAAGAAGTTCATTTATCCTACTTGCTGCATCACGCCAGCTTAAAATTTGTGTATTATCCTCTCTTGCCGATGTTCCATAAGCTAAATGAATACCTTTATCCGAATACCAGGAAGATACTTCTCTTTCATCAATGTAAAATCCGTTTCCTCCTCTAAAGGTATCTTTGAGGTATTCTCCCAATTCTTCTACTGTTTTTTCTTTGGAAAACTCAGCAATAAGAGGAAGTCTCCCGCCGTCGTGATTTCCTCCGTTAATAAGGACAGTGTCTATCTCTTTCTGATTAAGAGGAATAGTAAGCCTCATCTGTCCATAAGAATTTTCAGGCAAAGAAAAAGAAGCATTATCAGCTTCTCTTATCTCTGCTTCAGTATTATCTTTTAGATTTCTACCACTTCCTTGATGGTCATTTCTTTGAGAGCTGAAATCATCGCCCCATACTGCGGATTGTTCTCGCCCTCTATCTTCCAAGCTGCCATCAGCTTCGGCTTCTCTGTTCTCATAAACTCTATCGCTTGTTTCTGAATATCCATCAGGTGTCCTGTCAGCTTCTTCTCCTTGTATAGATCCAAAAGCATCTCGAAGTGGCTCTGCTCCTCGCTCTTTGAAAGATAATCTATCCTCATCACTGCGTAAGTCGGATTCGGGAATTCTTTCATGAAGTCCGCCTGTTCCTCCAAGCTGTTTAGCGTATTCTCCCTGATTTTCTCTATTATCTCGTCCGTACTCTCCATTTCGGAGAACTCGC
>NZ_KB446652.1:15110-17193 GCF_000340375.1 Eggerthia catenaformis OT 569 = DSM 20559 | reverse complement strand
ATCCTCATCCGCTACTCTAAGTTCATTCATTAAGGTATCTATTTTTTCATCACCGTAGAGTCTGCTTAAAGAAAAGATGTTTTCAAGTGTGCTTTCACTTTCCTCATAGCCCTCGCTTTTTATCATTTCCTTTAAGACATCTTGATGGGATTCTTTATCAAAACTCCAAAGATTGACCTCGTTGACATCCCTGTTTTTTGAAACTGTCTGGCTTATATCAAAGATATAGTCCACCTTTTTATATGTGCCGTAGTCCTCTAAGATTGGAATACCTTTCTGCCCTCGCATAACCGTTCGGTTAAAGCGTTCCCTCCAGTAGTCGAACTTGGCACAGGCTGTCGCTTCAGGATTTTTATCATATATACTTAATTGACTTCTAAAATCATACCTTTGATTGTTTCCGACAACTTTTAGGAGCTTCAGATATTCTGCTTCATTATACAAAACATCTTGTTTTATTAGCTCCAAAATGTTATGAAAATCATTTATTCGCATTTTTACCTCCTTCTTTTTTCAAACAAAAAAGGCGGTTAGATTTTACTCTAATCACCTTCGCTATATACCAAATATTATTACTCTATTTCAATTTTTTAATTGATTCACTTTCAGATAGTATCTTCATTTGTTCAATAGCTATTGCATTTAATTTTTCCAATCTTTCAGATTGGCTCATGCCTTCATTTATAAATACCGCATTAAGATTCTCAAGATTAGAAAGGCAGACAAGCTGTGATATATCCGCATAATCTCTAATATTGCCTTTTAAATCCGGATTTTCATCACGCCACTCCTTAGCTGTTATTCCAAACAGAGAAACATTAAGAATATCCGCTTCACTTGCATAAATAAAATTGATTTTTTCTTTTGAAAGTTTATCCGGTACAAGTTTGTTTTTAATGGCATCTGTGTGAATTCTATAATTGATTTTTGCCAAATTTCTCTTAATATCCCATCCTAACTTCTTTTGTTCTTCTTCCTTTAGGCGTTCAAATTCCTTGATTAAATATAATTTAAAGTATGGCGATACCCAAGAAGCAAACTCAAATGCTATATCTTTATGAGCATAAGTTCCACCATATCTTCCTGCTCTCGCAACGATACCGATAGAATTAGTTTTTTCCACCCATTGCTTGACCGATAATATAAAACGGTTAAAACCTGCTTCATTTTTAATTCCCTCGAATTCGGGGGAATTAAAATTCGTGTTATACATTTCTTCCCAAATACCTAAAAACTCTATTGTATTCTTGTTTCTGAGCCACTTTTCAATCAAAGCAGAACCGTTCTCAATATTTCTAACCATATCCGTTAAAGAAATATAATCTCTATTGTCTATGGCAATAATGCTGATTTCTGAACCTTCAACATTTATTTTAGACATATAATCACCTCTCAATCATTAAATTGATTACTTTGCATTATAGCATTTTTAGAGCATTTTTTCCACGCTGAAATTCGTGCTGTCTTACTTGCGATATGTCAAAACCGCTTCTTTTATCTCATTTTCAATCGCATCTAAAAATTCTTTCTTAGATGATTTACCCTGAACAATATCAGATAATTCCATTTCCCACTTTGCTGTCGTTTCTGCCGACTTAAAGGTATCGGATACTATTGTTACAAGGCTGATCCCCTTATGCGTGGCAATCAAATTTTTCTTATCTCTTTCGACAAAACCCTTATAGATTAAGTTTTCAATAATTCCTGCCCTTGTTGCAGGTGTTCCAAGTCCCTTTCTTTCCACTTCTACACCTTTTTCTAAGGCTTCATTTCCTGCAATCTCCATAGACTTTAGAAGCGTATCTTCAGTAAAGTGTTTCGGTGGTTGAGTAAATTTTTCTTTAATCTCTTTATTTTCAATACTTAAAACATCACCAATACTTACATCAGGCAATACAGCATCTTCACTCTTTTTTGGTTTGTATTCTTTAAGGTATTTGCTAAAGCCTTCATCCTTAATTACCTTACCTGAACTTGTAAATTCAAAGCCGTCAAATTCAGCTACTATCTTCGTTATATTTTCAATGAGTGGATAACCTACACTTGCGTGAAATTTATCGGATATAAGGAAATTAACTTTTGC
>NZ_KB446652.1:3117-15010 GCF_000340375.1 Eggerthia catenaformis OT 569 = DSM 20559 | reverse complement strand
AACTTTTGCTTCGCTTGGAGGAAGCTCCGAAACATCTTCCTTTAATGAACTGATTGTCGGAATAATCGCATGATGATCCGTAACCTTTTTAGAGTTAAATACCGTCTTAATACGCCCTGTGTCAAAGTCATTCTTACCTAAAATGTTATTAACCGTACTTACAATCATATCTTCCGTTAAATATCTGCTGTCTGTTCTTGGATAGGTGATGAGCTTTTTCTCATAAAGGCTTTGGGCATAATCAAGTGTCTGTTTAGCACTATATCCGAAATACTTATTGCACTCTCTTTGCAGTGTTGTAAGGTCAAATGGTCAGTCAGGTTTTGTAATTTTTTCTTTCTGAATGATATCGGTTATTTCAATCTTATCGCCTACTAAATTTATTAGCTGTTCGGCAGCAACTTCGTCATCAATTCTGTCTGTTGAGAGTGTAAATCCGTTTGTTGACAGTTCTACTGTGTAATATTTTTCTTTCTGATAATTTGCTATCTCCTCATCTCTTTTTACGATCATGGCAAGGGTAGGTGTCTGCACTCTGCCAACACTGTAATTTTGCTGATACAGGCAAGAGTAGAGCCTACTAATATTCATTCCGACTAACCAATCCGCAATCGCTCTTGCCTGTGCCGATTCAAAGAGATTATCATAGTCTTTTCCGTCTGTTAGGTTATCAAAACCCTCTTTAATGGCACTATCTTCCATTGAAGAAATCCAAAGGCGTTTCATCTTCTTTTTACAATTCACTTGATTATATACAAGTCTAAAAATACTTTCTCCCTCACGCCCTGCATCGCAGGCATTGATAACCATATCAATCTCTTTATCATTCATCAGCTTTTTAAGGATATTAAACTGTTTCCTCGTGGATTTTGCTATCTCATACTTATAGTTCTTTGGAACAATCGGTAAATCAGCCATATTCCACTTGGCGTACTTTTCATCATAAGCATCCGGATTTGCCATTTGAATTAGGTGTCCAACGCACCAGCTCACCCTATATCCGTTTCCTTCATAATATCCGTCTTTCTTTTTATTTGCTCCAATAACCTTTGCAATGGAGATTGCAACACTCGGTTTTTCCGCAATAACTAACTTCATCTGTGTTTTCCTCCTGTTATAAATCAAAATAGGGCGAAAGATGTTACTCTCCCGCCCTAACTTTGCACCCAAAATCATATGTTTTTAGGTGCGTTTATTCTTCATCTTCTACTTCATCTGCATCATTTATTTCTTCCTCGCTTTCAGCTTCAGAAAAGAAATCATCATCTTCCTCCTCTAAGGCTTCAAGTTCTTTATCTTCTTTCTTTTTTACAACCTTAAAATAGTAGCCTGCCCCCAATGCACCACCTACTACAAGAAGCAAAATAATATAGGTTCCTAAATTACTCTTTTCGTCCTTCTTCTCAGGCTTTACTTCTTCCTTAACAGGTTCTTCTTTTACTACTTCCTGCTTTGGTGCTTCTTTTTTCTCCACCATGTTTAAGAGATCATCTTCGGATACTTCCGTTAAAAGCATTACATTCTCACTATCCTCATCGTGATTGATGATTAAATGAAATGTCTTACCATTTTTAGTCTGAAAGGTAATAAACTGCCTTGCATCTGCCGAATACTTATCCGTTTCTTTGTTATCGCTGCTATCTCCATGATGAATCGGATACTCCTTATTTGCATTATCTTTATTCTCCGTAACGGATGCTCTCGCCTTTGACGGAGATGAAGCTACTCCCTTGTTGGTATTTACACTCTTACTTGCAGACCCCATTGATGAATCCTGACTGTTATTCGCAGGAGCTTTTGCCGTCAACTTATTGGGATAACGAATTTCCTTTTCTTTTGTTTCTGCGTTAGCCGTATCCTTTGTAACAGTCCCTGAACTTGTTGTTTCAGAAGTTCCTTTGCCGTTGTTGCTTACGGGTGTTTGATTTGAAATGCCTGAACTTGTCTTAATTCCGGAAATGGGACTAATCGGTGTAACTGATTGTGATGTTACAGGAGCTTTATTTGTTTCAGTTGCCTTTTTCTCAAGCTCTTTCACCTTTTCCGTCAGCTTATCTATTTCCTTTTTCATATCTTCTGATAAGTCCTTATTCCCCTTATCTTTCTTCATTTTTTCTTTCAGGCTATCAATTTCATCTTCAAGGTCTTTAATTTTATTCTTTTGCTTATCACTTAATTTGTCTTTGTCCTTAAGTTCACAATTTAACTTATCAAGTTTATCCTGAAGTTCTTTTGCCTGCTTTTCCATCTTGGAAATATCGTCTTTAGAAAGCTCTGTCTGCGTTTCCTTATCCTTAACCTCTATCTTTGCTACCTTACGGATAATCTCATCTTTTCCATCTCCCTTTACCTCATAAAACAGAAATTCATCAATAAATTTCATATCATCCGGGAGCATTGGAAGATCTCCGCTATCAATAAGTTGTCCTTTCTCAGCCTTTATCTTTTCTTCCTTAAAGACCTTTTCATCTTCAAAGATATACTTTACATTTACTTCAACTTCCGTTTGAACAGCTTCGTTTTTTGTTGGAGCTTCAGATTTTTGCTCCTGTGCATAAACAACCGTCCAAAGACCTAAAATACAACTAATACTTACAATTACCGCAAGTGCTACCGTCCAAAACTTATTATTCTTTTTCAAACTGGTTTTCATTTGTTTTCTCCTTTTTCATTTCTGCTTTTTGTCTGTTTACCTTTGCCATCAAATCGCTGATTGTGATGTTGTTCTTTCTGCAAATGGCAATGATTTCTTCATTTTCAAGCTCTTCTTCACGAATGAATAAAGGCTCTAATTCTTCATCAATCAGAGCCTTTTTATCCTTTAACTTCTTTATTCTGTTTTTTACTGCTATCAGTTCCTTTTTCAAATTGTTACCTCCTATTTCTTTACATTTGGCGGAAAACCGAATCCTACGGGATGGTGCTTACAAAATGTTGCTATCCAATCATCTAAGGTAGTTACTCTTATTCGACCTATGTTATCAATCACTTTTCCATCTCCAATGTAAATACCTACATGACCATAGGTAAGCCCTGCACTGCTTCCGCTACTGCTGCTTTCGACTGCCACAAGCATTCCGACCTTGAGCTTTGACCTGTCTGATGTAAAGGTATAGTTTCGGTACATATCACAGGCATTCCCGCCTATATATCCAAGTCCTGCATTTTGATAGACCTGTGATACCCACATGGCACACCAGCCTGCACCCGGAGATGGCGTAATGTATGCAGCATTAACAATCTTCTTTTGTACTTCCGTAGATGCCTCATACTCTTTTCCACCGCCGATACCTCCATTTGCACTGATAAGGTCAGAATTACCAAAGGCTTCTCCCATATTGCCTTGTGCAAGGAACAAGGCTTCATAGTGCTTTAGATTATCGGGATAGTTTGCAAAGACCTTTCGGATAATGCTGTCCATCTCTTTTTTATGAAGCGTTACGATGAGTTTTTTATACTCATAAGGTTCTTCGTGGCTTTCGGTATATTCATTGCCATCTTCATCGGTATAGGTTTTTGTAACCGTCCTGTATCTGATTTCAATTTCTTCCCTATACTCAAGGTCATACATGGAATCAAATAATTCTTTTAATATGGATTCTACTTCCGATACACTCTTTACCTCTCCACACCTTGATGTAATGTAGGATAAAAGCTCATGGACATTATGACCGATGTATTCTGTATTATTTAAGATGTATTCATCATATCCGGGATAATTTTCTTTCACATGGTCAACTTCACTTTGAAGCTCACCCTCCATATCTGAAAATTTCTGATTGATTTCCCTTAGGACATTTGGCTTTGATAAATAGCTTGTTGTAAGCACAGAGCTTGTAGAGTTCATAAAGCCTGTCATTCCCGTTCCTGCAAAGTTAATCACAAATGTCCCTAAGATAATGATACCTATGAAAATAAGCATTAGTCCTTTTGCTTTTCGGATAATCATATCCTTTGAGCTTTTCAGTGTTCCGATAAGTCCCTCTTTAATTCGATCTCTAAGCCTTGACTTATTCTCACGAGAAATTGCTGCCTTTACCTGATTTTTCTTTTGAAATCTTTTATATGCACTTGCTCTTTTATACTCATCCGTCTTTTTCAGTTCCTTTTTGGCATCACGAAATTCCAACTTTGACTTACGTTTTCTGATTTTATAGTCCTTATTTGTAAGGTCATAGCCTCTTTTAGCTCTTTTCTTATCCGAGTACTTCTTTATGCCATGAATGAGCTTGGAGCTTGTATCTGCTGTCTTTTCTCCTGCTTCCACTCCTTGATTTTCATCACTTCCATGAGACAGGTAATCTCTTACAGTTTCACTTCCTTTGGCAAGTCCAGAAAGTGCAGATACTTTTACCATATCTTTCTTTAGCTTTTTCTTTTGGTCTTTTTATATGCTGCTATGAACTTTTTCGCTGACAGCATCTTTTCCCGCCTTTTTATCTTCAGGCTTATTCTCCTTTAACACATCATCCTTTTTCCTTGTATAAAGGTTTTCGGTATAGTTTTTTCTCTTATAATTTTTCTTTTGAGCTTTTTGGCTTTTTGAGAAGCTATTTGTATTTTCTGCTTTATGATGAAGATTATCCTCGACATCATAGGTTGACTCAAAGTAGTCGCTATCCCTAAAGTCATTGTCGTATCTGTCTATAATCCCATCATTATCAAGGTCTTTTCCTAAAGGATCATAGATTTTTCCATCCTTAACCTCCGTAATATAATCTGATCTTCCCGTTTCAATTGCGGAATTTACGTCTCCCTTATCTGAAGCTCTATATTTTTCGTTTCTCTTGGATGTTCCATAAGACTTTTCATTATCAGCACTTACCTTACTTGTTTTTTCATGCACTTTATCCTGAAACCGTTCTTTCTCATGAACCATTTTACCTTTGTAATCATCGTTATGTTTTAGCTTACTTTCTTCAGGTATCGTATCTGTTTTACTATGAAACATCTCTCTTTCAAGGCTTGCCTTATGCCTTTCCTTAAAATCCTTTTTCAGCTTCTTTCCCATAGGCTACCTCACTTCTTCCGGCTTGGTAGTCATCTTCTGATATAGAATTGTATCTTTCGGGAACTTATCAAGGAAAGGCACAATGGTATTTCCAAAGAATAGTAGTCCCTCGCCTTCATTTGAGTTGGTAACATATCTGAGCTGTGGAAGTGAGATTTTAAGTTTTCTTGCCAGTATTTCTCTATCTCCTGATGCTTGATTTAGCATTAAGACAAAGTCTGTATTGTCAAAGATATTTTCTATCTCCTTACTCATAAGTAGGTCTTTGACATTTTGCGTGATCCCTGTTGGGATACCTCCCCATTTTCTAAATCTTTTCCAAATCTCTACGGAATAGGATGCTGTCTGCTCATCTTTTAAAAGTAAATGGAACTCGTCGATATAGTATCTTGTCGCTTTGTTTCCTCTGTTTTGTGATACCTTGTTCCACACCTGATCCTGAATGACAAGCATTCCTATTTTCTTTAACTGGCTTCCAAGTTCTTTAATATCAAAGCACAGGAGCTTCTTATTTAAGTCCACATTTGACCTGTGGTTAAAGACATTGAGAGAGCCTGATACATAGATTTCCATCTCTGTTGCCAGCTTCTTACCAACCTTTTCTTCCTGTCCTTTTAACATATCGTATAGGTCTTGCAGTATTGGCATATTACAAGGCTCTGGGTTTTCAAAATACTTTTCATAAATTTTTGGCAGGCATCTATCTATAACGGACTTTTCTTCTGCTGTAAGTCCACTGCCGCCTACTACAAGCTCAAGCATACTCATGATAAAGTTTGCCTTGTCTTTAAGCGGTGCGTCCCCATCTCCGTAGTTTGTGTTTATATCAAGGGGATTCAGGTAATCCTTTGACTTACTGCTGACCTTAATGACTTCTCCCTTAAACTGCCTTACGAGGTTTCCATATTCTCCTTCCGGATCGCAGATAATCACATCATCATCTGTTACTAAAATCGCATTTGCCATTTCTCTTTTGGCACTAAAGGATTTACCGCTGCCCGGAGTTCCGAGGATTAGACCGTTTGGGTTCTTTAATTTCTTTCTATCTGCCATAATCAGGTTATGGCTTAGGGCATTTAGTCCGTAGTAAAGACTATTACTTGAATTGATAAAAAGTTCCTCTGTGGTAAATGGCATAAATACTGCCGTTGATGAGCTTGTCAGTCCTCTATCTATTTCAATCTTATTTACACCAAGAGGCAGCACGCTCACTAAACCTTGTTCCTGAGAATGGTCAAGTCTTTTCAGCTTACAGTTATGCTTATTTGCAATGGAGCTTATTTGAGCAATTGTGTTATCGAGTTTTTGCACTGTCCTTGCAAAGTTCATAAAGACGATACTTACCACAAACATTCGCTCATCTCTTGTCTGCAAGTCTTTTAAGAGGCTTTTTACGTCTTCCCCATAGGTGATTAAGTCCGATGGAAGAATGTCCATATCATAACCGCTTCTTACCGCCTTCTTATTTTCCTCAATCTTCATCTTATCAATATCAGTGTTTTTTCGTTTTACCATCTTAATGGCTTCCGATTGGTCGATTGCCCTAATATGAAAGGAAATATTGATGTTATCGTCAATATCCAAAAACTCGGATAACATCCTATCTGAAAGCTCACTGGCAAGGATTTGAAAATGACTTGTTGCTCCGATGAATTTGCCGAACTTAAAGTATCTACTCGGTGTAAAGTTAAACTCATCAGGCACAATATATGTCTTTGTGCTTTCTCTTTTCTTTAGGTCTTTGTAGGAAAATTCAAATGTTTTATTTGGATTTAAAACATCGTGGAGTATCTTTAGCCTTTCTTCTCCGTTTAGGCTTTCTGCTCTCACACCCATGCTCTTTAGATTAGATAATATATCTATCTCCAGTCTTTCAAGTTTTGATGTTGCCTGTTCTAAATTATCCGCTTCCACTGTAAAGGTTACATACTTTGATTTTTTAAGTCCGTTATTTCCCTTTACAATCTGGCTTTTAAGCATCTCTCTAAATTCAAAGCGTATATCGTCGAAACCGTCCTTTTTATCCGGTATCTGAATTGCCGACTTCATTTCTTCGTTTCGTCCGAGTTGATTGATATATGAAAACTCAATGCTGATGCTCGGATCAAAGGAGTTTAGAAAGTTTGCAAACTGATTAAAAATCAAGTCCCTATCTTCATCTAAGGCAAGCTGATAGTTAATGTCCTGAAAGGCTATACTTTTACTGAAGTGCTTTTCATCAAGCTGGCATATTCCGCTTTTTAAAAGCCTTAGATATGGAATGGTATCTTCTACCGTATATCTTTTCGGTTCTTTCTTAAAGATAAGGTCAAGGATTCCTCCCTTATCTTTTTTTGACTTGCAATTACTTTTCTTTAAGTCCCGCTTTTGACTTCTCAATGCCTTTTCGTTTTGCATGAGTTTTATTTGCTGAATTTTTCTTTTCTTGTTCAAGGTAAACCTCCTTTCTCACTCTCTTTTTTGGTTGATAAAACTTATGAAGGTAGATGTGCTTAAAGTATTTCTCAAATGTCAGTCCGTCTTTTTCAAGTAGTGTGATGAAAAAGATAGGAAGCGTGGATACGATAAGGAATATGACAGCTATGTCATTTGGCACAAACTTCCTCATAAATAAATAGACTGGTATTCCAACCAGTCCTGCAAGTGTGAAGCCTATGAGCTGCCTTTTCGTTAGGTTAAAAGCAACCTTTGTCTTTACCTTATTTAAGTCTTTAGGGATTGGTACATATGCCATATCTTACCTCCCATCTTCTTTACCCTTTGACAGCTCCTCAAAGTGTTCATATACAGAGCCGATTTCTTCCTGAATAGTCTCTATCTGTTCGTTTGTGTTTTTGTTATATCTTTGCTGCATTAGGTAAAAATCGTTATGGCAGCGACCGATGTCCTGTGTTTTTTCTTCCAATTCTTTTACCTTGTTATGAAGTCTGATTCTATCAATTATCGCCATAATGCCTGCTCCAATTACTACTGTTGTAAATACTGTTTTTCTTTTATCCATACTATCTTTCCTTTCTTTTAGTGTGCATTTAATACGCTTTTGGCCAGTGTTCCGCTCTTTAGCATCATTAACCCCAGCAAAACCGCATAGCCAAGTATCGTCATGGTACTTGTGTGTATATCTGTTATCTTAATCGTCTTAACTAAAACTGCGTATATTCCAAGACAAACCATTAAAAAGAGTCCCTGTAGTCCAAGTGCAAATAGTCCTTTGATGTAGTTTGTTCCAATCTGTCCCCACTCCTTGTTTCCCATTGTGGCAAATGGAATGGCTGAAACTGATGAGTAAACATAAATCTCAAACATTCTTCCGTAAACTACAAGCATAATCACAACGGATATTACCTGTATAGCAACCTTTATGAGTGAGGTTTCAAAGAGAATCATGACAAGTTCTCCAAGTCCCTTTTCTTTTAGGGTATCCATCATTGCCACTATCTGATCTCCGGAAACGGTGGCAGAGGTATTTATCACCCCTGCCGCCTTATTTACCATGTGCTGTGCCACATCAAAAACTGCCATTGAAAACTCAAAGGCATGGGATACTAACCATACAGCAATCCACATCTTGATGATGTACTTGAAAAATTCAAAGGTATCTGTATCGTGCATATTGTTCTTTTGCATTACCATATTGATAAGCTCGATACAAAGAACTGCTGTGATGATTAGTCCCGCTATTGGAATGATAACGGAATCGTTAATGCTTTTGATAAAGGCAAATACATCTCCGTTCCACCCCATAGGCGTTTTACCTACATCTGTTGCAACCGCACCAACTTTGTCGTTGATATCAAGAAACATGGACTCTAAGTTTGCTTGGATACCGCCCAGTAAAAGCTCCTTAAAGAATTCTTCTATCTTGTCGAATATTCCAAACATCTAAGCTCTCCTTTTCTTCTCAATTGAGTACACCCGCAAGTAGTGGAATGAGCTTAAGTCCGATAAGAACGATACCTCCTCCAGCCATAAGCTGCTTTATTCCTTGCGATTTTGCTCCGGATAGTGATAGGTAATCCTTTGATATTATCTCCGGATTTTCCCCCACTTCACACCGTGCATGCGACTTTCACCGCACACGGCGTTCCATCACAGGAAAGATTTTCACGTTTTAACTAAGACTTACACACTTCGTAACAAATTATTTTTTTCTCTAAATTGGTGGCAATCCTGCCATTTTTCTAAGCTTATTACATTTCTCAATCTGCTTGAGCGTTAATCCAAGCTCTTTTATATATTTTTGGATTGCATCTTCTTTTGTTGCATGGATGAGTATATGAACTGCCTCCGTAACAAGAATTAAGTTGCTGTAACTGTCTGTACCGCCTTGTTCAAGCGGTATCTTGTGATGGCAATGTATATCGTTTGGTGTAAGTTTTATTCCTGTTACTCCACATCTGCCATATTGAGCTGCAAAGAGCGAAATTCTGTTGTCTGCAAATTCTATGCTTTTATCAAGCACCGGGTGCTTCATCAGCCAGACAAGTGTATCTACATCAATTTGTAGATTTTTATGAATGAAAGCTCTGCCCTTTACAGTGTATTTATTTACAACCTTTTTCTTGTGTTTTGCGTCCTTTGTCCTGATATATCCCACTGGAATTAACGGATGTCCATTAAGGAAGCGAAGCTGTTTACTTTTTCCATATTTTTCTTTGATAAATCCTTTGTTTAGTGTTCCACTGGTTTTAATATCCAGTCTGTTGTTCATCTGCTTTTTAATGTGAAAGGCTATTTTAGCAAAGTCCAAACTCACGTTTGTTGCTATTTGGTAATAATTATGCAAGCCTGAAACAGTAGCATTATACTTAGCTATTGCTTTGTACTGTTCCTTTTCATTTGCAGGTCTTTTTATATCCGCAACACATTTAGAAATATTTTCTTTTGCCTTTTTCAGTGCCTTATCATTTATATGCGACTGTACAACAAACTTTTTGCCTTTTGGTTTAACCTTAAGCTTGAAGCCTAAGAACTCCGAATACCTTTGTTTTAGATTTGTTATTTTAGATTTTTCTTCACTCACATTTAGTTTTAATCTGTCTTGCAACCATTTTGTAACTGCCTGATAAGTTCTTTTTGCATCGTAGTAATTACGGCAAAATATCTTAAAATCATCAGCATACCTTACAATGTATATTTCTTTTAGGTTGCTTGTTCTTAAAGCTCTGTAGGTATGACTTTTTATCTCTGTTCCTTGACTGTTCGTTCTCTGTTTATATGGATAATGCGTGGGTATTGTCAGCCATTGAGAAGAAACCCACCAATCTAATTCGTTCAAGACTATATTAGATAGTAGCGGTGATAATATTCCGCCTTGTGGTGTTCCCTTTGTTGGTGTAATTACCTTTTTATCGGGCATAACTATATCTGCTTTCAGCATTTCCTTAATGATACAAAGTAACTTTTTGTCTTGGATTCCCAAATTCCAAAGTTGCCTTATGAGCTTTGCATGATATACGTTGTCGAAAAATCCTTGTATATCAATATCAACTACATAGTGTAAGTGCTGTATCTGCATTAGTCTTGCACATTCTGCGATTGCGTGTTCCGTACTCCTGTTAGGTCGAAACCCATAGGAGCTGTCATGAAACTTGGCTTCGCATATTGGCTCTAATATTTGCAAGATACATTGTTGTACAATTCTGTCTATAATAGTCGGTATTCCTAAAGGTCTTATTTTCCCGTTAGGCTTTCGTATTTCCACTCTCTTTACAGGGCGTGGTTTATACCAATGAAACTGTTTTTGTATGAGAGAAATGTATTTTTCTTCATTTAGCCTTGATAGATGTTTTATTGTTCTGCCATCTACTCCGGCTGTATGACTGCCTTTGTTCCCTTTGATACTGCGATAGGCGAGTTTTATATTTTCTCTTGAAGTTATCAGCTCCATTAAATTTGAAAATATTTTATTCTTACTGCTATCTTCATATAAATCATCAAGGACTTTTTGCAAGTCATAGTATTCCGTATAACGGATTTTGCTTTGTTTCAGTGTTTGTTTCGAAGTGGACACAGTCACCATCTCCTTTCGGATTTGATTTTCTTTGTCATACTCGAAGCTGTGTTTGTCTTAATTTCAGTTCTTGTACTTTCCTGTGACTGGTGGCTATCCCTCCACGAACTTATTATTTTCGCTTCATAGGTACTGTGCCACCGCTTTCCCCGAGATAAAGAATGGTTATATGCTGTTTTTACAGTCATTTTCCCATTCAACACTTCATTAGCATTAGACTGCTTCCATGTTCCCGGCTTACCACGTTCCGACAATCTTATCTTTGAATACGTTTAGGTTCTTCCTCTAAGCCTGTGTTTAGTTTTCGCCATATCGCCTGTAACGATATATGGATTTTCATAACAACCATTCTTACTCATCCACAAACACCCCATCTTTGATGGGAATTGCCGTTAGGCAAATTCAAACGTTTAGACTTGTACATTCGGAAGTACGTCAGTGCTTTGGTATACACATTCTCACCATGCGTATTCGACACCCGGCATATAGGTAGCACCGTCCACCTCTGAACAGCTTTCGTGTCTGATATGAAATACCAGTCTTACGGCTACTCTCTGCCGACTTCACCGAGCTTTTGACAATGAAATAGTCTAATATTCATTGCCAATCGGAGTATCAGTGTAGGCATTTCAGGGCGTTACCCCGTCATTCTACCTATCAGATTGTCAGTTCTCCTAAGTTTTGAACTTTTTGTCCTTCTACTTAGTGCATAAGCTTTTCACTTATGAACGTGTCGCACGATTGTCATTACCATATCCTTCCATCAGGTTGATAACGCCCCATGCTCCAAGTCCTGCACCTACTGCCATAACCAAAATCTTTAATACATTAACTGCCTGTGTAAAAAATGCCATAAGTTATTCCTCCTC
>NZ_KB446652.1:1795-3017 GCF_000340375.1 Eggerthia catenaformis OT 569 = DSM 20559 | reverse complement strand
TCCTCATTTTCTTCTTTCTTTTCAATTTTGTTGTAGGACTTCACTACAAAGTTTTTGTAAGTCTTTCCCTCTTTTTCACGCTTCTTAAAGTAACCAAAGATATGAATTAAATCGCCTTTTTCAAAGTCCTTTGCTTTCTCAGCTTTTTCTCCATAGGCTGCACAGTTGATGTACTCCTTGCCTTTACCGTACTTTTTTACAAGCGTGAAGTTTGCAACTTCTACCGTTTCTCCGTCTTTTTCAAAGTTTGAGAAAGTAGGTTCCGCCACTAAGTTGGCGTTGATGTTAATCATTTCTTGTTTCATCTTTTTAAATTTCTCCTTTTCATTTCAATAAAAAAAGCGACCGGAAGTATTACTTTTCCAATCGCTGATACTCTTTCTATTTAGTTTTTTCTTAGTGGGACTTCTGATCCTTATCATCTTGCCTCCTGATTTTGAATAAAAAAAACAGCAAATCTTTTTAAGACTTACTGCATTCTTGTAATAACCGTTTCTCTATTTAATTTTGCTTTTCCTTTTCGCTTCATGTAACTTTCTATATCAAACAAATTCTTCTTATCATAATCTTCAAGTAGCTTATAATTCTTGTGCTTTGTAATATCGAATTTATCTGAAAGAAAAGGTCTGACACCTCTAAGCTGAAAGATACATTTGCTACCGTCCATTACAGTAATCTCATCTTGGCTCATAAGCTCCTTACCTGTCTTTTGGTAATTAAGTCCAAAGCTCTTTTGATTACTCCTTGTTTCCGATGTGTTATATAAATCTATCGTTTCTTTTCCCAGTGTTTCAGACAATTCTTTTAGTGTAGTTTTCTCCTTGCCACCAAGAAACAAGGTACTATCACAGTTACCTACGATTGTATCGGCATTATCCTTATAGATTGCCTTTAACTGAGATTGTGCTTGAAGTATGATACTTGCTGATATTTCTCTGGAACGGATTGTTGCTATAAGTTTCTCAAACTTTGGAATTAAGCCGATGTTTGCAAATTCATCAAGCAAGCATCTCACATGGACAGGTAATCGTCCGCCATATACATCATCTGCCTTATCACATAAGAGATTAAAAAGTTGTGAGTACATAATGGATACTACAAAGTTAAAGGTATCATCAGTATCAGAGATAATAACAAAGAGTGCCGTTTTTCTATCTCCGAGTGTATCAAGCTCAAGTTCATCTTCACTCATCAAGTCCCTAAGTTCCCTAATATCAAATGG
>NZ_KB446652.1:0-1695 GCF_000340375.1 Eggerthia catenaformis OT 569 = DSM 20559 | reverse complement strand
GACTTCACTACAAAGTTTTTGTAAGTCTTTCCCTCTTTTTCACGCTTCTTAAAGTAACCGAATATATGAATTAAATCGCCTTTTTCAAAGTCTTTTGCCACTTCCGTTTTCTCTCCATAAGCTGCACAGTTGATATATTCCTTGCCTTTCCCGTACTTCTTCACAAGTGCAAAATTAACGACTTCTACCGTTTCTCCGTCTTTTTCAAAACTTGAGAAAGTAGGCTCTGCAACCAAGTTGGCGTTGATGTTCATCATTTCCTGCTTCATGTTTTTAATTTCTCCTTTTCATTTCAAATAAAAAAAGCGACTGAAAGTTTAAGTTTTCAATCGCTTCATAACCTCGATATTAAATTTTTCTGTCCATTAAGTGGGACTTCTTATCCTTATCATCTTGCCTCCTGATTTTCTGAGTATGAAAAAAGCAGCAAATCTATTTTTAGACTTACTGCTTATCATCACTGCTGTTTACTTGTTTTTCTTCTTTTATCTTTTCTATCTTCTTCGTGTCTACAAAGTGAGTAGCATACCATTTTTCAATATCTTCAGAATCACTTTTGCTAAACCGTAGTTTAATAACCGGCTTTTTCCCTTGCCCGTTCTTTTTCTTAATCGCCCATTTCTTATATACACAAAACGACGGTTTTAGATTTCCTTTCTTTGCATATACCCTCATTTCATGCAGTATTGTAGACAATTTTTTAAGATTGACCTTGCATACTTTTTCCAAATACAAAACTTTTCCATTTCTCCAAAGTTCATAGTCGGTCTTTGAAAGTATTTCCAAATCCATAAGCACATCTACTGCTGTTGCATATCCTTTTCTTTTTAATTGGTGATACATAGATGAATGAACTTTTCCTATCAGTTCTTTATCGTTCAATAATGTTTCCTCCTTGTGTATTTCTCTTTGATTATTATACCAAATGCAAATAATATCTAACAGCTATAACTTCATAATAACCGTATTCTTATTTAGTTTAGCCTTGCCCCTTCTTTTCATATAGCTTTCTATATCAAACAGGTTCTTTTTATCATAATCCTCAAGTAGCTTATAGTTCTTGTGCTTTGTAATATCAAATTTATCCGATAGGAAAGGGCGAACACCACGAAGTTGAAAGATACATTTACCACCGTCCATTACTGTTATTTCGTCCTGACTCATCAGCTCTTTTCCCGTCTTTTGATAATTTAATCCGAAACTCTTTTGATTGCTCCTTGTTTCAGAAGTATTATATAGGTCTATGGTTTCTTTACCAAGCGTTTCTGATAGCTCTTTTAGAGTTGTTTTCTCTTTTCCGCCTAAAAATAGGGTACTATCACAATTACCTACAATTGTATCGGCGTTATCCTTGTAGATTGCCTTTAGCTGAGATTGTGCTTGAAGTATTATACTTGCTGAAATCTCTCTACTTCTGATGGTTGCAATCAGCTTCTCAAACTTTGGAATTAAGCCGATATTTGCAAATTCGTCAAGCAGGCATCGCACATGGACAGGAAGCCTGCCACCATATACATCATCCGCTTTATCACATAAAAGATTAAATAACTGCGAGTACATAATGGACACTACAAAGTTAAAAGTATCATCGGTATCGGATATAATAACAAAGAGTGCCGTTTTTCTATCTCCGAGTGTATCAAGCTCAAGTTCATCTTCACTCATCAAGTCCCTAAGTTCCCTAATATCAAATGG
>NZ_KB446651.1:0-50000 GCF_000340375.1 Eggerthia catenaformis OT 569 = DSM 20559 | reverse complement strand
GACTCGGTGAAGTCTTAGTGCCTGTGAAGATGCAGGCTGCCCGCGACTAGACGGAAAGACCCCATGGAGCTTCACTGCAGGTTGGCATTGGACCTGGGTGCGTGATGTACAGGATAGGCGGGAGGCAGAGAACCCGGCGCGCAAGCGCAGGGGGAGCCGACGTTGGGATACCGCCCTTGGCGCATCTAGGCTCTAACCGGACGCCGGAGACGGGCGACGGGACAGTGCCAGCCGGGCAGTTTGACTGGGGCGGTCGCCTCCTAAAGAGTAACGGAGGCGCCCAAAGATACCCTCAGCATGGATGGAAACCATGCAGCGAGTGCAAAGGCATAAGGGTGTCTGACTGCGAGACAGACAGGTCGAGCAGGGACGAAAGTCGGGCTTAGTGATCCGGCGGTGCCGAATGGAAGGGCCGTCGCTCAACGGATAAAAGCTACCCTGGGGATAACAGGCTGATCTCCCCCAAGAGTTCACATCGACGGGGAGGTTTGGCACCTCGATGTCGGCTCATCGCATCCTGGAGCTGAAGTCGGTTCCAAGGGTTGGGCTGTTCGCCCATTAAAGCGGTACGCGAGCTGGGTTCAGAACGTCGTGAGACAGTTCGGTCCCTATCTGTCGTGGGCGCAGGAGGTCTGAGGAGAGCTGTCCCCAGTACGAGAGGACCGGGGCGGACGGACCGATGGTGGACCAGTTGTCGCGCCAGCGGCACAGCTGGGTAGCCAAGTCCGGAAGGGATAAGCGCTGAAGGCATCTAAGTGCGAAGCCCCCTCCGAGATGAGACCTCCCACCGAAAGGGTAAGGCCCCTTGAAGACGACGAGGTGGATAGACCGGGAGTGCAAGCACGGTGACGTGCTGAGCGGACCGGCACTAATAGGCCGAGGACCTGACCGGAGAGAGAGTCAGAGAGCGAGAAGTATGGAATCCGGTTTTGAGGGACCGTCGGGAGATCCGGTGGTGAAGGCGTGATGGACACACCCGTTGCCCATACCGAACACGGAAGTTAAGCATCACAGCGGCGAAGATAGTCCGAGAGGGCGAAAGGAGCACGCTGCCGGGCAGAGAGAGGGCATCCCCCTCTTTTTTTGTATAATTTCATATCAATTCCAATAAAAAAAGAACTCTAAAGGAGTTCCTCCGGATTACTATATTCATTTCTTGCTGGTTGAACCAAATCCGCCATTTCTTGTTTCTGAAGTGCTGTCATCTTCAGTGATACCATATGTAAAGAAAATTCCTTGGGCAAATCCTTCACCTTGATTGATTGAAAGAGTTTTATTTTCTTTTGAGTCATTTGTAAGTTTTATAAACATATGCCCTTCATTATCTGAATAGAAATAATCACTGTCTATAATGCCTACGGTGTTATTAAGCTGAAGTCTATATTTAAATCCTAATCCGGATCTAGGAAAAATAGTAAGAACCCAGGAAGGATTCATTTTTACTCTTATACCTGTAGGAATAGTAACAGTTTCTCCGGGAGCCAGCACAAAAGAATAGGGAGCATAGAAATCATAGCCGGCTGATCCTTTTGTGGCACGCTTAGGAAGTTTAATAGCATCATATATTTCCTTATTATCACAGCTTTTGCTGAATTCTTTAAAACTGACTTTATAAAATTTTGCTTTTTTTATCATATTTTTATCTCCTCTTTTTTAATTATAACTTATTCGATAAAGAGAGACTATAAAAATTATCACAATCATGATATAATATTAAAAATTGTTAAAGGAGAATAATTATATGATCGGTTATTACAATTATACTGTTATTCTTACATATTGTAGTTTATTAAGTGCATTAGTAGGTACACATTTTGCCTTTTCACATAATTATGTATATGCATTATTTTGTTTGATGTTATGTGGTTTTTTTGATTCATTTGATGGAATTGTTGCAAGAAGTAAGAAGGATCGAACATTAGAAGAAAAGAAATTTGGAATACAAATAGATTCATTAGTGGATTTAGTGAGTTTTGGTGTATTTCCTGCTTTAATAGCCTATTCTATGGGATTTACGGATTTACCATGTCTTATCTTTTTTACTATTTATGTTTTGGGAGCGGTTATCAGATTAGGCTATTTTAATGTTATGGAAGATACCAGACAGCAGCAGACAACGGAAAAAAGAAAATATTATCAGGGACTTCCGGTTACCAGTTCATCTTTAATATTTCCTATGATTTATTGTCTGACAGCTTTTTTAAGTATCCATATTGTCCAGTCTATTTATTTTTTAGGATTAGGGGTAGTAGGCATACTGTTTGTCTCTGATATTAAAGTTATTAAACCCGGGTTAAAAGGAATTTTAGCTTTAATTGGCTGTGGTGCTATTATTCTTGCGATTATGGTAGCAGCCGGTTATGTAAGGATGAATGGATAATGGCTATTTATTTAAGAGATGGTTCATTATTTGAATATAATGAAAATCAGGATCGGCTGTTAGAAAAGCTTTATTCACATAAATTGGGAAGAAGTTTTGTTCAATGTCTTATTCATCCCTTTGTTAGTTATATAGGTGGTCTATATATGAATTCTGCTTTATCTGCGAAAAGAATAAAGTCATTCATTCAATCAAATGATATTGATATGAGTCAATATTTGAAAGAAGATTATGCAAGCTTTAATGAATTTTTTATCAGAAAGATTAAAGATGGAGAAAGAGAGATTAATCAGGCATCTAATGTTTTGATTGCTCCTTGTGATAGTAAATTATCGTGCTTTAAAATAGATCAGAATGTAAGATTAAAAATTAAGAATACAGTTTATTCTTTAGAAGATCTTTTGATGTCACCTACATTGGCTTCGAGGTATCAGAACGGGTATGCTTTGATTTTTAGACTTACTGTTGATGACTATCACCGTTATCATTTTTTTGATGATGGTACATCAGAAAAAGAAGTTCACATACCGGGATATTTTCATACAGTTAATCCAATCGCAAATGATTATTATCCTATTTATAAAACAAATAGCCGTACTTATACATTATTACATACAAAACATTTTGATGATGTCATAATGATGGAGGTAGGGGCATTGATGGTTGGTAAAATTACTAATCATCATAAAAAAGAGTTTAGCCGAGGTGAAGAGAAAGGCTATTTTGAATTTGGTGGAAGCACAGTCGTTCTTTTTATAAAAGACATTGTAGATATTGATCAGGATATTATAAATAATTCAGCAGAATATAATGAAACAAAAGTACTGCTGGGAGAAAGAATTGGTATATTAAAGTAGTTATTATTTAACTGCTTTTAGATAAGCAGGAGGAATATTATGGGGAAAATTATAGCCATTACGAATCAAAAAGGTGGAGTTGGTAAGACAACAACAAGTGTGAATTTATGTGCAGCACTTGCTTATATGAAAAAGAAAGTCCTGCTTGTAGATATGGATCCTCAGTCAAATGCGACTCAGGGAATAGGTATTGATCGCAGTTCTTTAGATAAAACATCATATGACTTATTAATGCAGGATGCCTTGATTAAAAATGTAATTATTAAAAGTGCTGTAGCACATTTAGATGTTGTACCTGCAAGCATAGATTTAGCGGGGATTGAATTACAGTTGTCTTCAGTTCCCAAAGGACGAGAACAAAGATTGAAGACAGCCTTAAAAGAAGTTAAGAATAATTATGATTATATTATTATAGATTGCCCGCCGGCATTAGGATTATTAAATACAAATGCATTGAGTGCAGCTGATTCAGTTTTGATTCCTGTACAATGTGAATACTATGCTTTAGAAGGATTGACGCAGCTATTAAATACTATTTTATTGACACAAAGTATCTTTAATAAGCATTTGACAATAGAAGGTGTCCTACTCACAATGCTTGATTCACGTACAAATTTAGGAATTGAAGTAACTCAGGAAGTTAGAAAATATTTTAAAGAAAAAGTCTATGAAACAATCATTCCTAGAAATATTAAGTTGTCAGAAGCACCAAGTGAAGGATTATGTATTTTTGATTATGATTCAAAATCACCCGGAGCTGTCGCTTATGGTAAATTAGCAAAAGAGGTGGTGAAGAGAAATGCCAAATAAAAAGAAAAAATCGGGATTAGGCAAAGGATTGAATGCGATTTTTAATGATGGTAACAGTGCATCGGATTTGGTTTCTATGATTGATGCGATTGAAAAGAATGCTCCTGAATTAACGCAAACAAAAATATTATTGAAGGATATTCGTACAAACCCTTATCAACCAAGAAAATATTTTGATGAGGAAAAATTAAATGAACTTGCTCAATCTATCAAAGAACATGGTGTTTTTCAGCCAATCTTATTAAAGAAGTCTATTCATGGCTATGATATTGTTGCCGGAGAAAGAAGATGGAGAGCAGCTAAAATAGCCGGTTTAGAAGATATTCCATCAATTATTGTTGATTTTACTGATGACCAGATGATGGAAATAGCATTGTTAGAGAATATACAAAGAGAAGATTTAAATGCGATCGAAGAAGCACAGGGTTATCAGGCAATGATGGATAAACTACATCTGACACAGGAAGAGTTGGCTCAGAGAGTAGGAAAATCTCGTACTCATGTTACTAATACATTGAGATTATTAAATATTTCCAAGACTCTTCAGAAATATATTCTGGATGGTATTTTATCTATGGGACATATAAGACCACTTATCGGCTTACCGGAGGATAAGGCATTACAGACAGCAAAAAAGGCTGTTGATGAAAAACTCTCTGTTAGGCAGGTAGAAGATATTGTTAAGGGTATTAAACTTTCTTTGTCAAAAAAGAATAAGTCTAAAGAAACTCAAGAGAGCCCTTATAATTATGCTGAGACTCTTATTAGAAAGAAATATGGAACAAAAGTAAAAATTCAGAATAAAACAATTACAATTAAGTATACTGATATAAAAGACCTTAATAGAATATTAGAACTTATGGGAGTTATAGAAGAAATTTAGACAGGATATTGTATTCCTGTTTTTTCTTTTTTAGAAATAAATAATATAAAAATAAAAGATTAATTATAATAGAGAAAAAGAGGAGTGAAGTATATGAAAAAAGAATTTCCAAAAGGATTTTTATGGGGAGGAGCAACGGCTGCCAACCAATTTGAAGGTGGATGGAAAGAAGGAGGTAAAGGAATCTCAGTATCAGACTGTGCAAGAAGTCATTTGGATGTAGATGTTCAAGACTATAAGAAGCAAAATGAAGTGACCACAAAAGATATTGAAGAAGCTTTAAAAACAGATGATGAAGTTTATTATCCAAAAAGACATGGAAGTAATTTTTATTACCACTATAAAGAAGATATAGCATTATTAGGAGAAATGGGATTTAAGGTTTTTAGATTATCTATTGCCTGGTCTAGAATATTTCCTAATGGAGATGATTTACAGCCAAATGAAGAAGGATTAAGATTCTATGATGCTGTTTTTGATGAATGTGCTAAATATCATATTGAACCTTTAGTAACTATTTCCCATTATGAACCGCCAATTAATCTTTTACTCAACTATGATGGATGGTATTCAAGAGAAGTTATTGATATGTTTGTAAGATATGTAAAAGTAATTGTAGATAGATATCAGCATAAAGTTAAGTACTGGTTAACATTTAATGAAGTAGACTCAATGATTAGGCATCCTTATACGACCGGCGCTTTAATTGAAGACCGATTCCCCGGGAAGAATTTTACAGAAGTTATTTTTCAGGCTATGCACCATCAGTTTGTTGCTTCTGCACTTGCAACAAAAATAATACATGAGTCTATACCGGATGCTAAAGTAGGCTGTATGCTGACAAAACTTACATATTATCCATATACATGTAAGCCAAAAGATGTGTTAAAAGCACAGCAGGATATGAGATCTACATATTGTTATAGTGATACACAAGTATTTGGTGAGTATCCGGCTTATCTGCTTGCTAAATTTAAAAATGAAGGCTTAAATATAAAAATGACAGAAGAAGATTTAAGAGTGATGAAAGAATATCCGGTAGATTTTGTATCATTCTCATACTATTCATCAAGTTGTGTTGCAGCTGATGATCAAGGTTTAAAAAAGACAGCTGCTAATACAAATATTGCGATTAAGAATCCTTATATTCCTTCATCAGATTGGGGATGGCAGATTGATCCTATTGGATTGAGAATTTCATTAGTAGACTTATATGATCGTTATAGAAAGCCTTTATTTATTGTGGAAAATGGATTAGGAGCAGTTGATGAGCTGGTCAATGGAACCGTAGATGATCAGTATCGTATAGACTATTTTGAAGCCCATTTTAAGGAAATGTATAACGCTATTGTAGAAGATGGAGTAGATTTGATGGGATATACATCTTGGGGATGTATAGACCTTGTTTCTGAGTCAACAAAACAGATGTCAAAAAGATATGGATTTATCTATGTAGATGCTGATGATTTAGGACAGGGAAGTTATAGAAGATATAAAAAGAAGTCATTTAACTGGTATAAACATATTATTGAAACAAATGGCAGGTGTTTATTTGAAAACGAATAGCTTAAAAAGAAGTAAACCCGGTTTCTTGGACATTGATTAAAGGACTGACTCCTGTAAAATACAGGAATCAGTCCTTTATAATAGTAATTAACTAATTTTTAAATTTTGTCCAACAAAACTATCTTTAATAAATCTGCTGCGATTGATTATAATGCATGGTGTTAATCTCAGCAACACCTCTATTGATACAAATAGCAAGAACAATCCATCCAATAATAATAAGTAATACAATTTTAAAAGAAATACCGCTAAATATAAACCAGAAATTCATATCCCATACTGCATGTAATCCAATGGACCATATTGCAAGTGATAGGAATTTTCCACTGGCAAGAACACCCCAATCAAAAGGACTTTTATTCAAAGCAATCATAATACCTGCTCCTTCAATAGAAGCCCAGACAACATGACCGCCAATAGTATAGATTCCTCTAGATAAGAAAATCATTCTTAACATTGTAGAAGGATCAAAACGAGAATTAATAGAATATCTAAAGATATATCCGGCTGATTCAAAGACTGCAAAGCCTGCTCCTACAGCAGCACCGATCAATATTCCGTTAAGGATATATTTATAGCGTCCTTTACCATTTTGAATAAGTGCACCAACAATAATAAACTTAGCTGTTTCTTCAACAATAGCAGTTACAATAGCACCAAAGGTATCATTACTAGCTGGAAAAATAGCATTAAGAATAAGTGTTAAAAATAATGATGTGACTCCGCCAATAAAAAACAAATAGATGATAGTAGCAAAACTAACATTTCTAGGTGTATTTGCTTCAAATAAGAAAATTAAGACAGTTAGTGGAAAAATAGCTGCACCAACAAACATTAATCCCGGAAGTAGATTAGTATTACCAAACATATTGTACATCAAAAACAACAAAATAGTAGTAATAGCTAAAATAAGAAAAATACGAGAATACAGCCAAGGTTTTGGCCAGTCTCTTAAAATATACTGTGGACTAGGTGTGGTATGTGCTGTACCGACTGAAAGTAAAGTCTCTGATTCTTCTCTTGAATGATGAACAAAAACATTTGAAAAGAAATCCTTATAATTGATTTTTACAAAACCTGTTCCTCCGGTCATTTTATCAACAGTACTGGTAAAGTCATCAACTAATTTAGAAGTTTCTTTACCTAAATCAGAAGCCAGTGAAGAATTCTGATTATATTTCATAGCAAGTGATTTACCGCAATAAATACAGAATTGATTTCTATCATCATTGGGTTTACCACAATTTGGACATAACATATTAATCATTCCCCCTTTTGCCTATTATAATAAATTTTAAGAAAAAAAAAAGCATAAATGCTTTTTTTAAAGATTTGATGCAATATATTGACCGGCTATAGCTCCATCATTAGCTGCTGTAACAATTTGTCTTAATTGTTTATTTGTAACATCACCAACCGCAAAAATTCCTTTTATTTTAGTTTGCATATGTTCATCAACTTCAATATAGCCTTTTTCATCAGTAATATCTAAATTACTTGCAAAGCCGGTCATAGGATCTAAGCCGATAAATGGGAAAATACCACTTACTTCTAATAATGATTCTTCATTTGTTTTAGAGTCAGTAAGCTTTAATCCTGTTACTTTATGACCATCACCAATAACCTCTAAAGGTTTTTTTAAAGTATGGAAAACAATATTATTCATAGACTTAGCTTTATCAATAATATATTTATCAGCTCTAAAAACATCTCTTCTTACAATAATATGTACCTTAGAAACAAAACCGGCTAAATAAACAGCTTCCTCAATAGCTGAATTACCTCCGCCAATAATTGCGGTTTCTTTTCCTTTAAAGAAAGGACCATCACATACAGCACAGTAAGAAACGCCTTTACCGGTGTATTCCTTTTCTCCCGGAATATTCATTAGTCTTTCTTTTGTACCGGTTGCAATAATGATATTCTTAGTTTCAATTTCACCATTTGTAGTCACTACTATCTTATGATGACCAAAATCTCTAATACCGGTTACTTCTGTCATTTCAAGTTCAGCTCCGAAATTTAATGCATGTTCATACATTTCATAGGCAAGTTCAGGACCCATTTTCTTTTTAATCCCGGGATAGTTTTCAATATCAGCAGTAGAATTTAATTTTCCTCCCGGTGCTCCGGATTCAATAATTTTAACTTTTGCACCTGCTCTTGTTGCATATAAAGCAGCTGTTAATCCGGCCGGACCGGCTCCAATAATTACAATATCTGTCATCCTATTCTCCTCCATTAAGTATTTTATATAGTAATGTATATAACTGATGCGCTTCCTGATCATTGAGTTTTACACAGATTCCTATTTTATTAGGAATATCTTTTGCTTTTAATTCTAAATCTCTTCCTTTTTGTGTAATACTCACATTTACAATTCTTTCATCATCAGCAGATCTTTCTCTTAAGACCAATCCCTTTGACTCCAACCTCTTTAACAAAGGAGTAAGAGTACCGGAATCAAGGAATAAGCAATGTCCTAATTCCTTTACATTAACAGTATTTCTTTCCCATAAAACCATCATCGTTATATATTGAGTATAAGTCAGATCAAGTTCATCTAAATAAGGTTTATATTTTTTTGTAATATAATGACTTGAGGCATATAAGGGAAAACATAACTGATTCTCCAATTTTAAACAATCATAACTCATAGTAACCTCCTCTTAGCCATATAATATCATGTTAAACAAAAGTATGTCAATTAAATTGACCACAATTAATATGGTGATATAACTGTTTATATATTCATTGGTTGAGTTTTCATTAAAAACATATATAATGTTAGAAATGAAGGTGATTATATGATTATTAATGGAAAAGAAATATCTCAAAAGATAAAAGATCAATTAAAAATACAAATAAATGAACTTAAACAACAAAAAAAGAGAGTACCATTATTAGCTGTTGTTTTAGTCGGTCATGATCAGGCAAGTGAAGTCTATGTTAGAAATAAAGTCAAAGCCTGTGAATATATTGGAATAGCTTCACAAGTGATCAGAAAAGAAAATAATTGTACACAAGATGAATTATTAAGTATTATAGAAAAGCTTAATAAAGATGTTCATGTTGATGGTATACTGGTACAGTTACCTTTACCTGCTCATATTGATGAAGAGATCATTATTCGTTCTATTAATCCGGATAAAGATGTGGATGGATTTCATCCTATTAATGTTGCAAAATTATTCTTAAATGAAGAAGGGTTTATTCCTTGTACACCACATGGAATGATGGTTATGCTGGATGAGATAGGATATAATCCGGGTGGTAAAGAAGTGGTAGTTGTGGGAAGAAGTAATATTGTTGGGAAACCTGTTTCTTTATTAATGCTTCATAAGAATGCAACAGTAACTATTGCACATAGTTATACGACTCATCTAAAAGAGATTACACAAAGAGCGGATGTATTGATAACCGCAGTCGGTAAAGCTAAATTTTTTGATCAGTCATATATCAAGGAGGGTGCCGTAGTCTTAGATGTGGGTATAAATAGAGATGAAAACGGAAAACTGTGCGGAGACTGCAATTATCAGGATATGGCGGAAAAAGCTTATGCGATCACTCCTGTTCCCGGCGGAGTAGGCCCAATGACAATCGCAATGCTGATGACAAATACATTGCTGGCTTATCATAGGAGGTCATATGGAATATAATTTACATGATATTATTGAGATGAAAAAACCGCATCCATGTAAGAAATCTATGGAATGGGAAATTATTAGAATGGGTGCTGATATTAAGGTTAAATGTCTGGGATGTGGAGCTATTGTTATGTTTTCCAGACGTGATTTTGAAAAAAGATTGAAGAAAGTAAAGAAACAGGAAGCCTAGCTTTCTGTTTTTAAATAAGATAAATAATAAAAGCAATAATGAATGCAGCAATAATATCACTTATATAATGTAAGCCGCACAATATACGAGTTATTCCAATAAGGATAGTCATTAAGAATAAAATTATCGAAAGAGGTAAAGAAAGAGGCAGACACATCAAAGAAATGATTGCTCCGCTGAATGTATGATTAGAAGGAAAAGATTCTCCGGGATTATGAAATACTGCAGGAGTTAAAGGTAAAATTTCAAATGGTCTAGGTCTGTTGAAAACTTTTCTCATACATTTTACAGTGATTAATCCTGATAAAGGTTTAATAAGAGTTATGAGCAGCAGTGGACTCTTTATTTTTATTAAATATATAATCATACAAGGATAAATAAAAATAAAGAGAGCAGTCAGATATTTCTCTAAAAAAGATATAATCTTTTTATAAGTATGATGATTATGAAGATAAATATTAAGTTTTAGATAGATATCATTCATTTTTTTCTCCTTTTTAGTAGTATAACATAATGAATATTGCATTTTGAATATGAAGTTGATAAAATGTGAGAGATATAAAGGAGTGAACAAATATTATGGCATTAACAGCAGGTATTGTGGGATTACCAAATGTAGGAAAGTCTACACTATTTAATGCAATCACAAATTCACAGGTAGAAGCAGCGAATTATCCTTTTGCAACAATTAATCCAAATGTCGGTGTGGTTGAAGTTCCCGATCACAGATTAGATGATTTAAGGACTTTATTCCAGCCTAAGAAAACGATTTATACAACGTTTGAGTTTACTGATATTGCCGGCTTAGTTAAAGGAGCCAGCAGAGGAGAAGGATTAGGAAATAAGTTTCTGGCAAATATTAGGGAAACGGATGCAATATGTGAAGTTGTCAGATGTTTTAGAGATAAAGATATTACTCATGTGGATGGTTCAGTAGATCCTATAAGAGATGTTGAGACAATTCATTTAGAGCTTGTCTTTGCAGATATAGAAACAGTAGAAAAAAGGATATCAAAGCTAGAAAGAAAAGCAAAGTCCGGTGAAAAAGAAGCTAAGGAAGAAATGGAAGTTTTAACACCTATTAAGGAAACATTAGAAAAAGGCTTGCCGGCAAGAACACTATCTTTTTCTAAAGAGGAATGGGTGTATGTAAAACAATACAATCTTTTAACTATGAAACCTATTATTTATGTAGCAAACATGGGGGAAGAAGATATTGAAAATCCTGATAATAATCCCTACTATTTGCAGCTTGTGGAATATGCACATAAAGAGAATGCTGATGTTGTACCTATCTGTGCTAAGATAGAAAGTGAATTAGCGGGACTTGGTGAAGATGATAAAGCTATATTTATGGATGATTTAGGAATTAAAGAAAGTGGCTTGGATAAGTTGATTAAAGAAACTTATCATTTATTAAATTTAAAAACATTCTTTACTGTAGGACCTGATGAATGCAGAGCATGGACTTTTAAGGATGGTATGACAGCTCCACAGATGGCGGGTATTATTCACACTGATTTTGAAAGAGGCTTTATTAGAGCAGAGACTTATTCATATGACGATATGATGATTTATAAGAGTGAAAATGCTTTAAGAGAAGCCGGTAAGATTAGACAGGAAGGGAAAACATATCAAGGACAGGATGGCGACATTATGTTCTTCAAATTCAATGTTTAAGATATTAGATAAAGGGGATTGACCAAAATTGTTCAATCCCCTTTATAATTTTCAATGCCATATGTCCAAGTATTGATACCGCCAAAATCATAAACATTTTTATATCCTAAATTCATCAGTATTATTGCAGCACGCTTGCTGCGATTACCGCTTCGGCAGTAAACCAAGATGGTTTTATTTTTATCAGGTATTTGTTTTTCAGCAAGTTTTTCTAAGTCATCTACATTAATGTTAATGGCGTTTTTAATATATCCTGATTGATATTCCTCGGAAGTTCTTACATCCAGAATGATTACATTTTCTTTTTTCATTTTATGGTATGCTTCTTCCTGAGTAATCTGATTTATTTTTGTCTTATTAGCGGTACAACCAAATAGAAAGAATAAAATAGACATAATCAATAATAATCTTTTCATTTTATCAGCTCCTTTTTATTAATTATACATACTATTTATTTCTAAGTCATTTGAGATGCTTTTAAGATTCTATTTCCTAACTGATAGGAAGTCTTTATAATTACTATAGGAAACTAATGATTATATAATATATAGAGGAGATAATCATGAATAAAAGACAAAGAAATATTATTGATATACTTCGAGATAATAATGACTGGATAACCGGTAAAAGATTATCAGAGATGTTAAATGTTTCTGATCGTACTGTAAGAACAGATATCTTAAAGATTAACGAAGAATATCATCAGCTTCTTATTATTGCCAGCAGACGTTATAGTTATCGTATAGATGAGAAAATATTCAGCAGAATAGGACTTGTGAGTGAAGCTTTAATTCCTCAGACATCAGAAGAAAGATGTAAATGGATACTTAAAGAATTATTATTAAATGATGATATAAATCTTATTAATTTAGAAGATAAGATTTTTGTGAGCGGTTTTTCTATTGAAAATGATATACAGAAAATAAAAAGAAATATTTCTGATTTTAAGACCTTATCTTTAAAAAAATCAGCAAAATATTTAAGTCTTATAGATGATGAAGCAGAGAAAAGACAATTATATAAAAGACTTCTTAACCGGGAGATTCAAGGTCATTTTATGAATCTTAATATGATAGCTGAATTATGGACACATTTTGATATATTAGAAGTTTCAAGACTCTTTGATATGATCTGTGAAAAATATCATTATTATGTTAGAGAAGATATTTATACAATGATCATGCTTCATGCAGGTATTGCGATTGAGAGAATTATGAGTCATGAATTTATTACTCATAACTGTGATGAAATGTTTGAAGATAATCAGGAATATAAAGTCAGCGAATGTTTTTTTCAAAAGGTGTCTATGAATCTTAAGATCCCTTTTGTAGAAACAGAAGTAATATGGTTTGCATCTCTATTAAGAGGAAAAGGAAATACTCTATCTTGTCAGAATAAAAAGGAAATACTCTATCTTGTCAGAATAAAGATGAAATAGAAAAAATCGTTTATCAGATGATTAGACAGATTAATCAGGTGTTTGAAATAGACTTTTTTAATGATCATGACCTCATTAACGGCTTAAATACACATATTGCTTCATTGATTATCAGGCAGGAAAATCATGTAAAGATTACTAATCTATATTTAAAAGAAATTAAAAAAACTATCCATTAATTTTTGATATGGCAGTGAATGCTTGTCAGAGAGCATTTTGTCAAGTACCTGTTTACTGTTCTGTGTTAGTTTTTATTAAATTGTTAGTTATACAAACTGTGGTTTGCTTTAATCTTTACTAAAAACAAGAATCTTCTGCGTAATCTTCTTCGCAATCGGAAGCCAGTCGATTAGCTTTAATGTAGGCATAAGAACACGCATACCACGTAATATGTTGTCATCTTTAATCTTATGAAACCCCTGAGCAATGTTCTTTATATCATCAAAGCTGTCTGCACCGAAAACGAATCTGGCTCCGGTTTGCTGAATGGATTTTTCAACCCCTTCTCGTTTTACCCACATCTTTGCAATACATTCCATTATGACCGTAGCGGTGTCAAAGTTTTTATGAATGATAGAAAGTATCTTGGCATTTTCTTCGGCAGTGAGATACATTGACAGTCCTTCTATAATAAAAAGTACATTCTCTCTGTTTTTTACTTCCTTGAACCAATTTGGATCTAAAGCAGATGCACTGATAGATGAAACTCTCCCGCTTTCTAAAAAAATCTGATCTCTGAGCTTTATAACATCAGGCAGATCCAGATTATACCAAGTGATAGTACCATTATCCACACGATAAAATCTTGTGTCCAGTCCACAGGCAATGTTCACTATTGTAGTAGTCGGGTTTCGCCCAATAAATTCTTTGACCAGTTCGTCAAAGACGAGTGTGCGTGCGATTACACCACTACTCATGGTACGATCTTTTGCTGCAGTTGAAAAGTCATAATCAATCTTATTTACAAGTTCTACTGCTTTTGCATCATAGAATTTATGCTTCTTTCTCTGTGAATACTCTGCACGTGCATAAAAACTTTGAAGCATAGTTTCTGCAGTGCCGTTCAAAACAGGTTTTATTTTCTCTTGCATTTCTATTTTCCCCAAATGTAAACGCCTCCTTCAAATTTTATTTTTTGTTTTCATTAGCTAATATTATACCATTTTCCCACTTGGTTTTATAGGTCTAACTCACTCCGTTTTACATATGATAGTTCCCTTGAATGTTCCTGTAACTGCTCTATGCAGTTCTTAACCTTTTCAGCTTGCTTAACTTCTTCTCGTATATCTAATATTTGATTATATAGGCTATTTTTCTTTTTCTTCCAAGTGGCAACTTCCGATTTCCATTTGGATACATTTAAGGTCTTGCTTTCTCCTAAATGTTCTTTCAAATATTTTTTGGCACTTTCAAACAAAATAATCTCTGCGGTGTGTTCATTGTAGAAAGTATCTTGCTTATTTTTCTTTAGCTTGGTATAGGCTTTATAGGTGTCTTTATGCTTCAAATATTTTTCGGCGTGGTCGATAAGTTGTACTCTATCATCAATCTGCTTTTCGGTATCTTTAATAGCTCTTGTGGTCTTGTAATTTTTATCTCTTAAAGTAACTATACTTTCTTTAAGTTCAGATACGGAAATAATATTTTTCTCTTTAAGAAGCTGATAGCTTTCAATATATTTTTCTAAGTCTGTATTATTGTTATCTGCATTTTTGCGGATAAGATTTTCAAAGATTGATAATAGATTTTCTTTTGATGAAAAGGTGGACTTTGTATTTTGAGTTTCTGCTTTTTCTTCTTTTCCATTTGACTTGCTGATACTTCTAAGTAAATGGTTGGTATTTGCTTTATGCCTTGTCTTGTTCATTTCAATCCACTGTATTGATTTTTCTTGTTTTGTAATTGCCATTTTTAAGTTTTACTTTTTCTCCGTTTTTATTAAGGATATATTCTTTTTTTGATTTTGCTCCCCATGTTTTGTCTTCATTTAACGGTCGCATAGTAAGTAGGATATGGGCGTGCGGATTTCCTTCATTTTTATCGTGTAGGGCAATATCGACACTTACAAAATTTTCTTTTACATATTCTTTTACAAGCTGTGAGTTTTTACTTTTTTCTATTTTCTCAACACTGTTCCATAATGTTCCTCTGTCTGAAAATTCCTGTGGTGCATTTTGTGGTAATAGAATTTCGGTATAGGCTATTCCACCGTTTCTTGTAAAGTCATGGACTATTCCGTCATATTCATTTTTTATCTTTTCGCCACTACGGTAGGAAGCTGCCGCAACAGGACTTGGAGAAGATGTGATGAAAGGCTGTATCTCCTATGAAATTGTTCGCTTAATGAAGGAAGGCTTATCACCACAGCAAGCTTGTGAACAGGCCGTCAGCATGTTTAATGATGAGTTAATAAAAAGAAGGGGAAAAGCCGGAGATATGTCTTTAATTGCTATTAATAATAAAGGAGAATGGAGATGTGATACAAATATTGAAGGATTCTCTTTTGTAGTTGCTACAGAAAAGCTCAAACTAACCGTATTCTTAGTAGAGTATTAGGATGATCATTGTCTTTTTAAAGAAGCATCAAAAGAATGGATGGATGAGTATATGAAAACACGTATGCTACCTTTGGAGGCTAAATAACATGGATAATACAGTTATTTTTAATAAAGTTGATCAGATTTCCAGGGAAATGATTGAAGGAATTAAGACTATTGTACAAATACCGAGCGTACAGTTATCACCGGAAATGTTTGGTAAAGATATTAAAGAAGCACTGAATTGAACATTAATATTAGCTGATCATTTAGGATTCTATACAAAAAATATTGATTATTATATGGGTTATGCCAGTTTAGGAAAAAGGGATAGTCAGGATTATATATGTGCTATAGGTCATCTGGATGTTGTGCCTGTAGGTGAAGGATGGAAGCATCCTCCATTTAGTGCTTATGAAGAAAATGGATATATTTATAGCAGAGGAATATTAGATAATAAAGGACCTATCTTAAGTTGTCTTTACGCTCTTTATGCTTTAAAAGAACTAGGATATAAACCTCGTCATGAAATACGTATTATTTTTGGTTGCAATGAAGAAACTGCTTTTAATGATCTTAAGTATTATCTGACAAAAGAAATACCTCCTATTGCCGGATTCACACCGGATTGTAAGTATCCTGTAGTTTATGCTGAAAGAGGAAGAGCTTTGATTCATTTTCATGCTTCCTCTACACATGATTTATTTGATTTTATGAATAAATATATCTTAAATGCTGATCATACCGGCATAAAATGAGGTATAGATTATTATAGTCAGAAGTTTGGTCAGCTAGAAACAAGAAATTACCAGCTGCTTGATAATAATATATTTGAATTAGCAGTTAGCTATCCTTCAGGAATTACTATTGATAAGATAATAAGTTTATTACAAGAAAAAATAAACTTGGCTGTTGAGCTTATATCTAATTATGATTCTGTATATTTTAATAAAGATAGTAAAATGGTTACTATTATGAAAGAAACTTATGAGGATGTTACCGGAAATGATGGAACTCCCGTAACTACAACAGGAGGGACTTATGCAAAAATTATGCTTCATATTGTACCATTCGGTCCTTCATTCCCGGGGCAGAAAGGAATAGGACACAATCCTAATGAGTGGATGAGAATAGAAGATATTATTACAAATGCTAAAATATATGCTTTAAATCTTTATCGATTATCGGAAGAAATAGATTAGAAAAAATGGATTGAAAATCTCTTTAGTATTTATTATATTGAATATACTCAGATAGAATAGGGGATTGATAATGGGACTTTTTATAGCAGTATTATTTTTTCATTTTATTATATTCATATTTATCGGATTGACTATATTTATGTATTTTAAACTTAGAAGCTTGGTGAAGAATAATCAGGAATTACCTTTATGGATATGTAAGCTTGGAGATATATTGAAAGGAAGAGAAGCGAATCCTTATGTAAATATTGCAGATGACTGTGCTTTAAGGGAAGTACATATTTTTCTATTAAGTATGTTATTGATAAACGGTATTGTATTTATTGTATTGCGACAAAGAGGATATTATGTTTTTTCAGCAATATATTTTTGTTTTAAGTTAGAGTTTCTTTTTACAGTTATTTTATTGATGTTAGGACAGCTTTTAAAAATAAGTATTTTTATTTTAAGAGTAGTCAAAAAAATATCAGGTGGCTATCTTAATTATGCTCCGAGTCATGTAATAATGACTATGGTTGTTATTGTATCTTTTATGTTTACAGGAACTATGTTTGTAACCGGATTTCCGGTAAAGCCGGTTGAAATTCAGATTGCAGAAAGCCGATTGACTATTGGTGTTACAAAAGCTTCAGAACTTTTAAAGGAGGGTTTTCAGTTTTATAACAAGAAACCTGATGATAAGATTATTAATTATAAAGATAATCGTCTCTATTATGGAGAATTAGTTGAATTAACTCGTAATGGGCAGTCTTATGGCACGGTTAGTTTGACTCCTACTTGGAAAGCTTCCGATAAGCTTAAAGATTGTGTAATAACCTATTATAATATTTCCGGTACCGGCAGACAGTTAAGTGCAATTAAGATTAATAATAAAAATATTTTTAAATTAAAATATTCCGATTTTAAAAACAATAAAATAATAGATGTTTTTTCATTAAAGCCTGCAGACTACAGAGAACAGATGGGCTATTATTCTTTTAGTCTACAAATGCAGACACATAGTTATGTATTATGGAAAAGATATACAATTGAAGGAAAATTTCATAAAAATGGAGATCCTTATCAATATGAAGTAAGGGCACAACATATAGTATGGGAATGGTAATCATATTGACATTAATAAAATATTTCTATAGAATATATTCTATAGAAATAAAGGAGAATATTAGTGAAAAAAGTTATCAGTATAATAGCCGATAAACCTTGGATTGTTTTTTTGATATTAACTATCTTCTTTTTTATCAGTATGATATATTTAATTTATTCCCAGAAAAAGAGGAAAAAATCATTTAAGCAAATTAAAATAATGAAAGAAGATGGTATCTTATCTAAAGTTTATCTACGTATTGATCATGGATATGGTGATTTTTATGATGTTAAAGTAACTATGGATGGTAGACAATGGTATGATGCTTTTTTTTCTGATGAGATTATGATACCTTCTCTGTTGCTTTTACCCGGTTATTATCAGGTACAGTTCTCCATAAAGGCTCGTTCGGGAGTATCACCTTATTATAAGAAAAAAGGTCCTTTCTGTTGTGAATTAGTGGTAGAGGATTATAAGAATACAGTACTTGTTTTTGATAATGATACATTAGCTTCTTGGCAAGAAGATTATGAGGAGGATAATTTATAATGGATATAAGAATTAATTTTGTTGATAATTGGGAAAAGAAAGATATTGATTTAAAAGAGCTGGAAGCAGCTTTAGAAACCGGTAATTCTACTCGCTACAACAATTCTAAATTAAATAAAATAGCAAGTAAGTGGAAGAAGTATAAAGAAAGAGGTGTTTCTAATCTCTACCTTATTAAAGAAGCAGATGATGATGGTGTGGCTTGTGCTTATTATGCTTATTCTATTAAGGATGGTATTATCCAAGAAGATGTTTTAGAAAGACTTAGAGATATCTGTTCACAGAAGCTTTCAGTAGGAGAGATGAGAGTTCATGGCTCTGACTGTAAACCTTCTGAATGGTGGGATACTAATGCAAAATATTTAATGAAATTAGTAGAATCCGGCAAAGCGGAAGACGTCTATGAATATTTAAATGGTGAATTATTTCCTTCAGGTATTATTTTAGATGCCAGAAGCATTAAAACAAAAAAAGCAGGATCTTTAGCTTGTTCAGCTATTGCCTGGGGAGTTAGTAATTCATTATTTAAAAAAGGAACTTATATGGGTGTTCTTATTCATAATGATTTATTATAGTTTTAAAGCAGTTATATGACGGCTTTTTAATTATCAATTTTATGAAGCAATTTCATAAAAGACTTACTAAGCTTATAACAGGCAAGATTGATCATATAATTTATATTATTTTTCTTGAATACTAGGAGTATGACTATTAATAATATATTTTGAATAAAATATTATTTGGTATACTGCTTCTTTCAGGATTAAGAGTCGCTGAAATGACGCATATAAAAAGATAAGTAGAGAGGAAACATCCTGTCTGCTTATCTTTTTTATTTTCATTTACTTTAATGTAATTTTTTAATGATTATTACGTATATATAATAGCAGTTTCACCGATCTTTAAATAATATGAAAATGCTTTAAAGCAGTATAGATGCCGTCATGATCCACATCATCAGTGACATAATCGGCAGCCTGTTTAACATGATCCATCGCATTACCCATGGCTATACCGACACCTGCATATTCCAGCATATCCAGATCATTCCCACCATCACCGAAGGCCATGGTTTCTTCACGATTAAAATGATAAATATCAAGAATTCCTTTAATTCCTTGGGACTTGCCACATTCTTTAGAAATAATATCATTAGCTCTATCCCACCATCTGACTATTTTTAAAGTTTTAGTATTTTCTAATAGAGGAAGATCTATTTCTTCTCTCCCTCCTGCCATCATTTGAAAAATATCTTCTTCAAGCAAATCATCATAATCATCGATCACAATATCAACATCTTTAGATATTTTGACATAATCAGATAAGTTTTTATTATAGAAATTAGCGCCAAAACGTTTAGCTCCTGAAAGCATAATAGGAAGGCCCATTTTCTTTCCGTTAGATATAACCTGTTTAATATCACTTTTGTTAATAGGATGCTTGAACAGCACCTGCTGATTATCATAGCAGTATGAACCGTTAAAACATATATACCCATCAAATTCTATTCCTTCAAAATGGGGAATCATAAAGGGCGGTCTGCCGGTTGAAATAAAGATCTTAATATCCTTTTTTTTCAGTTTATTTAATGTATCAATAATAATCGGAGCTATAGTTTTTTTGCTAAAGCTTTTTAAAGTACCGTCAATATCAAAAAATATTATTTTAGGAATCATAGTTTCACCTCTTGCTTCATTATATTAAATATCCCTAATAAGATAAAGAGTTTCTTTTTGCTTATCTGCTTAATAAAATGAAAGAATTCAAAATATGAAAAAATCTTTACATGAGTATTGCTTTTCTTATAGACTGAGAACAGGAGGAATAATTATGATTAAAGTAGTAGCAACAGATATGGATGGGACTTTTTTAAATTCTCATAATGATTATAATAGAGAACAATTTAAAGCAGTATTTGAGAAAATGAGAAAGAAAGGAGTAAAGCTGGTTATCATATCCGGTAATCAGTATTATCAGATAAAATCTTTCTTTAAAGGATTAGAAGATCAGATTACTTTTGTAGGAGAAAATGGAGCTTATTTTGTAGAAAATGATCAATTCATTAGAAGTGTCAGATTAGATAATGAATTAGTTAGAAAAGTATTAGATTATTTAAAGAATGAAAAATTGGATGATGAGCTGGTGCTATGTGGTGAAGAATCGGCTTATATTCTAAAGAAAGCATCTCAGGAAGCAAAGGATGACTTTGCGATTTATTATTACCGTTTAAAAGAAGTAGATTCTTTTGATATATTACCGGATGATCATTTTATGAAGTTTTCATTTAATACTCCTATTGAAAAGACAATGGAAATATGCGAACAGCTTAATATTATTTTAGGTGATAAGGTGCGGGCCGTAACAAGCGGACATGGTAATATTGATATTATTGCGAAAGGGATCAATAAAGGAAGTGCTTTAGAATATCTTTTAGAAAGATGGGATATATCACCTGATGATTTAGCCGGATTTGGTGATGGCGGAAATGATGTCGAATTATTAAGACTGGCTAAATATTCTTATGCTATGGCTAATGGATCGGAGCAGGCGAAAGCAGCTGCCAGATATATTGCTCCCTCAAATGATGATAGTGGAGTATTACAGACGGTTGAAAGACTATTGGAAGAAGAATAACGATTATGTTATTCTTTTTTGGTATATATTAGAGTATGAGCTTTATCAATCTATTTATAATTAGGAACTGGTAAAATTAATTGTTTTTACGATAATTTATAGTACATATCGGACTATCTATTTTTATTCTCTTAGTTGACTTATAATAATAAAGAGAGCATAATCTAGTTAGTAAATACTAACTTGAAAAGAGGGATTTATATGTCATATATGGAAGTAAAAGATCTTAAAAAGAATTATCAGGTGGGAGATAATCTTGTTGAAGTTTTAAAGGGTATTAACCTTAATATTGAAAAAGGTGAATTTTGTGTTTTACTTGGTCCCAGCGGGTGTGGGAAGTCAACTCTACTTAATATTATTGGCGGTATTGATGATATGACATCAGGAAGCATCTGCATTGATGGCATTTATCGAAAAACATTAAATAAGAAAGAATTAGCACAGTATAGACGAAAAAACTTAGGATTTATTTTTCAGCAATATAATCTCATTAATAATTTGACTATCAAGGAGAATATTGAGGTAGGTGCTTATTTAACTAAGAAACCTCTTGATATGAAAGAATTACTAAAGGTACTTGGATTAGAAGCACATAAGAATAAGCTGCCTAATCAGGTATCCGGAGGACAGCAACAAAGAACGGCTATTGGCAGGGCTGTTGTTAAAAATCCGGGACTGTTACTGTGTGATGAACCTACAGGTGCTTTAGATTATACAACTTCAAAAGAGATATTAAAACTGATCCAGTCACTAAATGAAACATATCATACTACAATTCTTATGGTGACTCATAATGACTCTATTAAATATATGGCTGATCATGTTATTTTATTACATGATGGGAATGTTAAAGATTCTTACTATAATAAAACAAAAAAATCAGTAGACGAATTGGAGTGGTAATATGAGAAATCCTTTATTAAAAAGATTACCGAGACAATTAAAAGAAGAAGTATTCAAATATTTTGTGATCGGAGCTTTACTTATCAGTACTATAGGTCTTGTATCAGGATTCCTGGTAGCTGATAATAGTATGATTAAAGCTTATAATGAATCATTTGAAAAATATCATATAGAAGATGGACATTTTATTATTTCATCTCCGCTTACACAAAGACAGAAAATAAATATAGAAAAACATCATGTTCATTTATATGAGCAAAACTTTTATGAAGAAGAATTCAGTAATAAGGCAAAAATAAGAATCTATCAGACAAGAAATGAAGTGAATAAAGCCTGCCTAATGAAAGGCACTTTTCCTAAAAATAAGAATGAAATCGCTATTGACAGACTTTATGCCGAGAATAATAAGATTAAACTGGGAGATTCATTGTCACATTATAAGGTAGTAGGATTAGTAGCTTTAAGTGATTATAGTGCATTATTTGAAAATAATTCAGATTCTATGTTTGATTCTATTAAGTTTGGAGTAGGAATAGTTTCAAAAGAAACATTTATAAGCAATCAAAAGAAATTAAACTATGAATATGCATGGACATATCATAAAAAGCCTAGTAATGAAAAAGAAGTATCTGAGTCGCTTATGAGTTCGATTAATAAGATAGTTACACTTAAAGAGTATGTACCAAGATATCTTAATCAGGCTATTAACTTTACCGGAGAAGATTTCGGCAGAGATAAAGCATCAATAGAAATACTGCTTGGAATCTTACTGGTAATTATTGCATTTGTTTTTGCGGTTACTATTTCTCATACTATTGATCGGGAAGCAATGGTTATTGGAACATTAATGGCATCCGGATATACTAAAAAAGAACTTATTATACATTATCTGACATTACCTGTTGTGATAACTCTGATATCAGCGTTAATAGGGAATATCTTAGGTTATAGCCTTTTTAAAGATTTGATGGCCGGCCTATATTATCAGAGTTATTCATTACCTTCTTATCAGACAATATGGAATGTAGAAGCATTTCTTTTTACAACAATATTGCCTATCTGTCTGATGATGATTATTAATCTTTTTATATTATCTTATAAATTATCGTTATCACCGCTTAAATTTATTAGAAATGATTTGAAAAGAAAACATAAGAAAAGAACATTAAGATTATCTGATAAAATACCATTTTTTGATCGTTTTAGATTACGTATTATTTTCAATAATATTTCTAATTATACAGTTATGTTTGTAGGTATTTTATTTGCTAATATTCTCTTGTTATTTGCACTAGGAATGTCTAGTATGATAGATAATTATCAACAAGAGATTAAAGATAATATGATCTCTAAATATCAGTATATTTTAAAGCTTCCTTATTCAGTCACAAATAATGATGATATGATTAGTTCATATATTCATTTAAATATCTTTCAATATGAAACATCTACTCATAATAAAGATGCTGAAAAATTTATGATTTATTCATTAAAAACAACAGGAAGCGATGGCAGTAAAATAGAGGACATTAATGTCTATGGTGTTAAAGAGAATAGCCGTTTTATATCTATAGGAAAGAATGATATAGCTATTAGCCGTTCCTATGCCGAGAAATATAATTTAAAAAAAGGAGATAGTATTATTCTTAATGAACCTTATAATACAAAATCATATCGTTTTACAGTGACGCGTATTTATAATTATACAGGAGCAGTCTGTATTTTTATGAATCAGAAAGCTTTAAATGAGAAATTGGGATTAGATAATAGCTTTTATAATGCATATTTTTCTAATAGTGCTATCAAGGATATTAAAGATGAATATATCGGTACGGTTATTGATCTGGATACACTCACAAAAATATCTGTACAATTAGAGCACTCTTTGGGTTCATTAGTGAATATATATAGTATTATGGTAGTGATATTATATGTTATACTTATTTATCTCCTGTCAAAGCTTATTATTGAAAAAAGCAGTCATGCGATTTCGATTATTAAAGTATTAGGATATGATGATCTTGAGATATCCGGATTGTATATAATAGCGACTTCTCTAATGGTTCTATTATTCCTTGTTCTTACTATACCTTTGGCATATGTCGGTATTAAGCCTTTCATAATTGCGGCGTTTAAGCGGACAATGTCCGGCTGGATCACATTTTATATTTCTAATAGTGTTTTCATAAGAATGTTTATTTATGGCAGTGCTACTTATTTAATAGTTCTCATTTATGAATTTATTAAGATTAAACGTATTGAAATGGCTCAAGCTTTAAAGATTATAGAATAAGTGTATAATAGAACTGGTGATAAAAATGAATTATAGTGCTATATTATTATGTGCCGGAAGTGGTAAAAGAACAGGTTTATCTTATAATAAAATGTTCTATCAAATAGAAGATAAGACAGTCTATCAGAAGATGATCTCCATGTTTATCAATGATCAAAGATGTACACAGATTATTGTAGTGTGTAAGGATGAAGAAAGAGAAAGTTTCAGAAGTTTAAATAATGATCAGAGGATCATTTTTGTATCGGGAGGAAAAGAAAGACAAAATTCTGTTTTTAATGGACTGCAAGAAACAGTGAATGATTATGTCTTAATTCATGATGGAGCGAGATGTTTTTTAAAAAAGAAAGTTATTGATGATATTCTGGAATGTCTGATATTTCATGATTCTTGTTTGGTAATGGTACCTTCTATTGATACAATTAAAAGAGTTGTTGATGGAAAAGTTATTGAAACACTTGATCGTAATGAATTATGGAATGCTCAGACACCTCAAGGATTTAAGACATCCGTCATTAAAAAAGCTTATCAATATGTAATGGATCATCATTTACAATTAACTGATGATGCAAGTGCTGTTGAGCTTTTAGGCTATGATATTTATGTGGTAAAAGGTGATTATTCTAATAAGAAGATTACTACGGTAGAAGATTTAGAATAGAAAGAAGGAAGTAATATGGAAAAGAAATTAGGCAGAAATGATAAATGCTGGTGTGGCAGCGGAAAGAAATATAAGAATTGTCATATCGATTTTGATGAAAAATTGGAGGAATATAAAAATAAAGGATTTAAGATTCCCAGTCATAAGATGATCAAGACAGATAAAGATATTGAAGGCATTAAAGAAAGTGCGAAAATTAATATTGCCTGTCTGGATGAAGTTGGAAGACAGATTAAAGCAGGCATGAGCACTCAGGATATTGATGATATTGTTTATAAGGTAACAACTGATATGGGCGGTATACCGGCTCCTCTTAATTATGAAGGCTTTCCAAAGAGTGTCTGTACATCTATTAATGATGAAGTCTGTCATGGAATACCGGATAAGGATATTATTCTTAAAGATGGTGATATTATTAATGTAGACTGTTCTACTATTTATAAAGGCTATTATTCAGACTCCTCACGTATGTTTATGATTGGTAATGTTTCAAAGGAAGACCAGGATTTAGTAAGAGTAACAAAAGAATCTATTGAAGAAGGTATTAAGGCTGTTAAGCCTTGGACACCATTAGGAAATGTAGGTGCAGCTGTTCATAAATATTGTAAAGATCATGGTTATAGTGTAGTTAGAGAAATTGGCGGTCATGGATGTGGTATAGAATTTCATGAAGATCCATTTGTCAGCTTTGTATCTAAACCAAATACGGGTGTTTTAATGGTTCCCGGGATGTGTTTTACTATTGAACCAATGGTCAATATAGGTAAAGATAAAATCTATCAGGATGCTGATAATGGCTGGACTATTTACACTGAAGATGGGGAAAAATCAGCTCAATGGGAAGTACAGCTTGTTGTTACTGAAGATGGCTGTGAAATACTCAGTTATTAAACGGGATTTCCCGTTTTTTATTTCCAAGGAAATAAAAAAACATCAAGTTTTGAAAATAATTATAACCGGGATATTATTTATGTATAATTAAAGAAAATACTAATAAGGAGAGAAAGTATGTTAGATAAGAATTTAAAAAAATTTCCAAAAGATTTTCTATGGGGAGCATCAACATCAGCCTATCAGGTAGAAGGAGCTAATTTATCTTATGGTAAAGGACCATCTTGTCAGGATGTTAAAGAATTACCGGAAGGGACAGCTTCATTAGATATCTGTGCAGATCATTATCATAGATATGAGGAAGATATTGCATTAATGGCTGAAATGGGATTTAAGACATATCGTTTTTCAATCGCATGGACTAGATTATTGCCTGAAGGTACCGGTAAAATAAATCAGGAAGGAATTGACCATTACAACAAGGTTATTGATACATGTTTAAAATATCATATTGAACCATTAGTAACTATGTTTCAACTTGCTCATCATTGTCCAAACTTATATTTAAATCTTCATCAATGATAGGAAGTTTAAAAGTAATTGATTTTAGCCATTGTCCATTCGGTTGCTTTTCTTCGTAAATTTGAATTTCAGAAATCAATGATGTAATTAACTGCCTACGCTCTACATCATTCATTACATTGTAGAGTTTATCAAAATAAATCAGAACCTTATATATATTGTCTCCTGTAAGTTTTTCAGCTTCAATAGTTTGTTTCTTTGCTTTCGCATCAATTAACAGCGACTCTAATTCTTCAATTTTGTCATACATACGATAGAGTCTATCATCTAAGTCCTGTTTTCTTCGCTTATAGTGCCTATCATCAACATCTAAATTATCTATTTCCTCAATTAGCTTAAATTTTGTGGAATGGCTTTTTCGCAGTTCTTTTTGATAATTATCTATTTCTTTTTCTATTTCAGAGGTATCCACCTTCATGTTGATTTTTTCTTGCATCATAGAAGCAAATTTGGGATTGCTTACTATCTTTATAATTACTTCAGCAACTGCATCATCTAACAATTCTTCTCTGATCTGCTTACTGAAAGTACACTTATGACCTCTTATCATCTGCCTATGTTTACAGCCATAGTAATAAAAATCTTTATACTTTGTACCATCTTTCTTTTTCTTGATACACTTGTTTCCAAACATTCCCACTCCACATATCGGGCATTTTACAATTCCTGATAACAAATGAGTTCTAACATCTTTTCCCTTGTTCACATGCTCATATTTCTTTGCTTGAGATTTTAACTTAACCTGAGCAGCCTGCCACAACTCATCAGAAATTATTGCTTCATGAATACCTTCAGCTATTAAATATTCATCTTGTTCAACTTGCTTATATTCATTTCTTGTACCATGAACTTTTTCTAAAGTTCTTCTTCCAAAGGCTATCTTCCCGTTATATACCGGATTCTTTAATATCTTTCTTATAAGACCCGCATCAAATAATGGATTTTTCCCATTCTGTCTTGGAATTTTTCTTATTCCATGATTTTCTAGGTATTTAGAAAGTCCATTCGCTCCAATGGTTGTGTTAACATATTGATTGAAAATAGTTCTTATAGCTACAGCTTCTTCTTCATTGATAAACAGTTTTCCATCGACAAGCTGATACCCATACGGGGCAAACCCTCCGTTCCATTTTCCCTCTCTTGCCTTTTGAATGCGACCTTCCATTGTTTGAACACGAATGTTTTCTCTTTCAATTTCAGCCACAGCTGATAAAACTGAAATCATCAATTTGCCTGCATCTTTGGATGAATCAATCCCATCCTCAACACAAATTAAATTGACTCCAAAATCTTGCATTGTTTGTAGAGTTGATAAAACATCAGCAGCATTTCTTGCAAATCTTGATAGCTTAAACACAAGAACAAAAGATACTCCATCCTTTCCGGATTTTATATCTTCCATCATGCGAGTAAACTGTATTCTTCCCTCAATAGATTTTCCAGACTTGCCCGCATCTTCATATTCTCCAACAATTTCATAATCATTATAAAGAGCGAAAGCCTTCATCCTTGATTTTTGTGCCTCTAAAGAATAACCATCTATCTGTATTGATGTAGATACTCTTGTGTAGAGGTATACTTTTATTTTTTCTTTTGACATAGCATTAACCTCAATATATTTCTCTATATCTTTATATTTCCCCAAAAAGTTTGGACTTATATATCAAGTATATTATAGCACTTTTATTTCTTTTTCTCAATCTGTGTTTTTGCCATGTCAAAAATATCTTCATTTTCAATGTTATTATCTACTGGCATTGGATCTGGCAGATTATCCAAATCTAAAACACCAGCATACTTTGTAATCAGATTTGCAAACAAATCAGCCAGTCCATTCCAGTCATTATCCACATACATCCCCCTTTCTTCAAACTCTTATATAATCAATCTATAGCTTTCTCATTTAACTAAGTTTTATGACATTAACGGGTGCTTAGGATTAGCAACATTGGAATCTCACCACCGCCCCTGTTAAGATGAGCCGGCTTTCACTAAAGAAGTATCATTATCATTACTTAGGTCAACGCTCACAAAGTTATCCCGTTCTTTGCTTTAAGAGAATTTATTTATCGCTCGTTTCCTTATATCCTTGTCTTTGACAGTATTCATTTAAACCGAATTTCTTCAGCAGAAAAGTCATGGCGTAAATTCCTTACGCTCACTAAGTAATTAAAAGTCCCGTCTTGGTCTATTCAATTGTCAAAGAACAACTGCCTAATGGCTATAAGAGAGAATTCCCTTTAAATATCTTGAATTTCATTTCCTATCTTCTAAAAAATTAAAGAGGACAGATCTCCCTTCACTTTATAAAGGAAAATCCGCCCTCACATACAGAGTATTTTCTACAATAATTTTTCTAAAATCTCTTTGAGCTTTCTTAAAATTCTATCCTTTCGCCATTGTATAGTCTGATAAGTTACTCCCTTATCTCTTGCAACACTTGATAAAGTTTCATCATTGAAATACAAGCGTTCAATAATATCTCTTTCTTCTGCATTGAGCTTGGATATAGCGTTTCTGACCGCTTCAATCATCATCTGTGTTTCGACAATCTTTTCGACATCAACGCTTTCATCAACAAGTGTTTCTGCAAAATGTCCATCCTGATCCAAGGACGAAAAAAAGAGCAAGTGGTTTTTTCTGTCCACCTGCTCTAAATACTTTTCATGTTCTCTTTCTCGCCAGTAGACTTTGTAAATATCTTCACTGACTTTTACCTTTTGTCCGTTTACATATAGATAAAATTCTTTTTTCTCTTTTTTCATTTTGAAGTCCTCCATTTCTTCTGACTGTTCGTTTTTCAGACAAAAAAAGGAGGACTTCTGCATCTGGGCATAAGAAGTCCTACACAATGAAAGAAATGTATCTTTACACTAATTATATTTAATTGTTTAAGAAAGTATGCGTAATCACAGACAACTACAAGGATTATAGAAAAAAGGAGTGTTTTTATTCCATTTCAATTCTACAAGGTAACTTATACACTTGTTCATCTCCCTTTCCCTCCGTTCATTATAGATAAATAGCATCCATACCTACAGCCTCTTTTGATTATTTTCGCTTTTATATCAAATGTTCTTGCATTTACGCTTTGTCTTTTCCCATTTTATTAAGTTCACTAAGCATCATAAGTATTCCAACAGTAATCATAATGAAATCCACCAGTGGTTGTGTGAACCATACCGCTTTTATTCCAAATACCATTGGTAAAAAGATCATTGCAGGAACAAATAAGAATAACTGTCTAAGCATAACAATAGTTCCGGCTTTCTTTCCGTTTCCGATTGATTGGAAGAATGTAATAGTCATCACCATTACTCCGTACAAGATAAATACAGAATAGAACAATCTGAAGTTTCCTACTCCCTGTGCAATAATGCCTGCTTCTACACCGAACAAGGAAAGGATCTGACTTGAAAACAGTAAAGATGGAATCCAAAAAATTGCTGCAAGGATAAGCCCTCCAACAGAAAATACTTTCATAGCCTGCCTTACTCTATCATATTGCTTTGCTCCAAAGTTTGTTCCGACAACAGGTTGTAAGCCTTGACTCATTCCCCAAAGAGGAATAAATGAAAAGGCATATACACGGAGTGATGCCGCCATCAAAATTCCGTTCGTATCTCCACCATACTTAAATGCCATTTTATAAAGCATTGTTTGTTGTATCATAAATAGGAGCTGCATCATCATGGCGGATGAACCGACAGAAAACATTTCTTTTTTAATTTCCGCATCAGATTGTATCTTATGAATTTTAACGACCTTACTCTTTTTCAAGAAATAATGTAGTGTTACAGCAGCTTGAACAAATTGGGCTGTGATCGTTGCAAGGGCAGCACCTTCAATGGCGTATTCTCCCATAACGATCATTAGTATCGGATCAAGTATGATATTAAGCAAAGCACCAAATCCCATAATCAGCATGGCTTTTTTCATCAGTCCTTCGCCACGCATTACCATGTTGGCAGACTGTGTAAAGTTCACAAATAGAGAACCGATAAAAATCACTCTAAGGTATCTGATACCATAGGCTTTAATTTCACCTGTCGCACCGACCATATCTAAAAAATGCGGTGCGAGGAGGATTCCTCCGATTGTAATGATAGCAGAGAACAAAATCACCCAAAAGATTAAGTTCCCCATAATTTTATCTACTGTTTTCTGATCCCCTTTTCCAATTGCTCTTGATAAAACAGAAGCGGAGCCTACACCGAGTAGGGTTGAAATCCCGCTGTTAAAAAAGGTGAGTGGCATCGCAACGCCGCAGGCAGTCATTGCTGTTTGTCCTATAATTTTTCCAGCAAATATTCCGTCCATCAAGGGATATAGACCGATGACTATCATTCCTATAACTGCTGGAACTGATAGCTGAAAGAGTAAGTCTATCGGTCTTTTGGTTAGTAGTTGTTCTTTTATATCCTGTTTCAAGTACTTATCTCCATTTATAATAAATATATTCTTACAGTATTTTTACGCCATTATTTTTATTTTGCAGCTCTACCATATTTTTATAAATCCCATTTAAAGCAATTAGCTCATTATGGGTTCCTTGTTCTGCAATATTACCTTCCTTGATTACAATAATATTGTCGGCATCTCTAATAGTATTTAATCTATGGGCGATAACTAATAATGTTTTATTCTTTACTAATTCACTGATTGCTTCCTGTATATAGCTTTCATTGTCCACATCAACACTTGCTGTTGCCTCGTCAAGAATTACAATAGGAGCATCTTTTAACATGCAACGGGCAATAGAAATTCTTTGTTTTTCACCACCGGATAAAGTTGCTCCTCCCTCTCCAATCATTGTGTCAAATCCATCAGGAAGTGCCATAATAAAATCATAGCATCTTGCTTTCTTGGCTGCTTCTATAACTTCTTCTTTCGTTGCATTTTCTTTCCCCATGGCAATATTGTTAAAAATCGTATCTTGAAATAAATAAACTCTCTGGAAAACCATACTGATTTCCGACATCAATTCAGATAGTGAAACATCCTTTATATTCACTCCTCTAATCAAAATTTCACCGGAGTCTACATCCCAAAATCTTGTCAAAAGATTTGCTACTGTGGATTTACCTCCCCCGGACTGTCCAACTAAAGCCGTCATTGTATTCTTATTCATTTTGAAACTCATATCATGCAAGACCTCTTTTTCACCATAAGAAAATTTAACATGATTAAAACAAATTTCAGGTTCTGAGGTATCAGATTTTGAAATATGTTTTTTGCCCACATCTTGCAGTTCAGTTTCATTTAACACTTCTTCAATACGATCCAATGCAGCGTTCATTACAGTAAGCCTTGTCGCTTCACCATAAAGTGTTTTTAAAGGGCTGAATAAGTCAAACACAAACAAAATAAGCCCCAACATATATGGAAGTCCCAAAGTTCCTTGATGATTAAGATATAAAGCCACTGCTAAAATAAATGTAATCCCAATTCCATAAATAATATTTAAACCAGTTGTCCATGGTGTTATTTTATTTTCAAATTTTATAGATGTGTCCTTTGAGGATATAAAATTATCTGTAAGAGATTTAGAATTTTCGCCTAAAAGGTTGTAACTTTTAATAACACTGATCCCCTCAGCAAATGACAAAACTGCATCGGTGAGTTTTTCACTTTGTTCTTGTCTAATAACTGCTTCAGATAAAGACATTTTATTCATGCTATTTGCAAGCAATGTTGCAACCAGTGTTACACACACCGCAATCAGTCCAATTCTGTAATCTAAAACAAACATGAATACTGTTAGTACAAGTGTTGATAATACATAGCTCATCATATTGGCAATCGTACTCATGGAAACTTCTTCAATAAAAGCCATGTCCGAACTTAAAACAGAATTTATTTTTCCTAAATTACCTGCTGTAAAATATCCCATCGGAAGCTTTCTAAGATGATTCCCAAGCTCCATTCTTTTATCAGCAAAAATCATAAAGCCGGCTGCACTTTGTAATTTATCGCTTAAGAAGTGAACCACAGCTTGTAATAAAACCACTAAAACAAGTCCTATTCCTACATATAGAAAAGTTTGGGACGTATTCCTTTTTTCATAAAATCCAATCAAAACGGTAAATGCAATAAATATCGGCATTTTACTTAATATAGATTCAACAAAGGCAAATATAAATGCGGACTTTATTCTGTTTTTGTATTTACCTGATAAATTTAAAATTCTTGAAATTAGTCTAAACATTCATTTCACCTTCCTTTCTGCTGATTTTCCAATCTTTACTAAATAGTGTCGCATCCCATAATTTGCGATATTCTGCTGAAGATTCTAATAAGTATTTATGCTTTCCATTTGCAACTAAATGACCATGATCCATAACTAATATCTGATCTGCATCTACAATAGATGGTAACTTGTGTGCAATAACAATTAAGGTTTTCCCTTTTACAAGTTCACGAATAGCTGCTTCCATTTTTTCTTCATTTTCAGGATCTGCATAGGCTGTTGCCTCATCAAGTACAACAATCGGAGCATTCTTCAAAATAGCTCTCGCTAACGATATTCTTTGTCTTTCTCCACCTGAAAGCATTTTTCCTGCTTCCCCTGCTAAAGAATAAATACCATCCGGAAGTCTATTTAAGAATTCCATACACTGAGCTTTTTTAGCTGCTTCAATAACCTCATCATCGCTTGCAGCTAAATTACCAATACGAATATTCTCTAAAAGCGAAGTATTAAATAAATATTGGTCTTGTGCTACATAAGAAATTTGCTTATTGAGAGATTCCAATCTTATATCTCGTAAGTCTTGTCCTCCAATACTTATGCTTCCATCTAAAACATCATAGTAGTGAATTAAAAGTTTAGCTAAAGTGCTTTTTCCTGAACCTGATTCACCGACAATCGCTGTCTTTTCACCAACTCTTGCCGTAAAACTTACATTATGAATAACATTCTTAATATAGGTTTCGGGCTGTCCATTTTCTCCCATCTTGTTTAGCTGATAGCCAAAGGTAACATTATCATATAAAATAGTCTGTCCTGTTCCCTTAAAATCATTTTCTCCCTGCTTTAAAGGAGCCATATTTAAGGCTTGTTCTAAAGCAGAAATCTTATAATTTAATTGTGGCATAGTTGGTAAAAATCCAAGAGCTTTCAAGAGTGGCAATCCTATACTTAAAGAAAGACATAACACTAATATTAAGTTAGAAAGACTTGCATAGCCCATATACACAAAATAACCACCAAGAGGCAATGTTAAAATAATCGTGCATGGAAGTAAAGCACTATATAACGCCATCCATGGCCATGCCGTCTTATACCAAGCAAGTGCATAATCTCTGTAATTACTTATATCTTTAGAAAGGCGTTCATAAGACTCTGTTTGCTTATTAAATACTTTTACAACTTCCATACCGTTTACATACTCAATAATGGTATTGTTCATTTTTCCACTTGCCATATAATATGGTCCCATTTGCTTCATACCTACAGAGTACATAATCATCATTGCAAGAATGCTAATCGGAATAGAAGCTAATGACATTAACGCTAATCTCCAGTCAATAAAAAACATTGAAATATAAACCATAATAGGTACAATTAGGTTCGCTATTCCTTCAGGAAGTGAATGAGCTAAAAGCACTTCTAAACTGCCAATATCATCCACGAACATTTTTTTGATTGTACCAGTCCCTTTTTCTTCAACAACACCCAATGGCAGATCTCCCATTTTTTTCTGTAAGGATGTTCGAAGTCCAAGTAGCGTGTTGTATGCTGCTTTATGGGATACATTAAGACCTAAACCTCCTAAGACAGCTTGCAACACTAAACAAACTAAAATACTGATCAATAAAATAGCAAGTCTTTCAAATTCTAATTGCTCACCTAAAATAAGTGGATTGATAATCTGATATGCAAATAGAAAGGGTAGCACACCCATAATTACACTAATAAGCATAATAAAACTTGCTAAGTGAATTGATTTTTTATGCGAACCTGCATATTCAAAAACCTTATTTAACATAGTTTTTCTCCTTCAATAAATTTCCTTTTTTATCCATAAAATCCATAATCAACGTTTCATTTCCCATTACAGATATTTTTTTATAATCCTTATCGCCGAGCATTAAGACGGAATGACAGGTTTTAAATAACAACTCTAAGTCATGAGTAATTATTATAATTGGAATCTCCTTTGCTTTTTCCGTCATTAAATCGGACATAATTTTCATACTTTTATAATCAAGACCTGATGTTGGTTCATCCAGAATTATCAACTTACGACCGGATAAAAACGAAGTAATAATCGCCAATCGTTGTTTTTGTCCACCGGATAATTTCTGCGGATGATTGGTTTTTTTATGCCACAGTTCTGTATCTTTTAGATATTCTCGTATTTTTTCTAAATCACTTTCCGAGTTTTTATCTTTACAAAATATCAATTCATTTTCTACTGTGTCTAAAAAAATCTGAGCATCTACATCTTGTAACACGCAATATGAATTTTTAAGCCTTTCTCTTTGTTTCTGTCCATAGCTGACATCTAAATATTTTTCAGATAATCCACATAATGCTTTTGCTAAGGTACTTTTTCCAATACCATTAGAACCAATCACTCCCATTATTTCGCTCTTTCCAAGCTCAAATGTTAATTCTTCTATCAAAGTTCTTTTGCCTTGATGAATGCAGGCTTTATTTACTTTGATATATCCTTTAGCTACAATGGGTTCTTTTTCTGATATCAATTCTCTTTCATTAAGTGTTCTTAACTCAAGTTCCTTACATTTATCATTACTAAGACTACCATTCGGAAAAATTTCACATATTGTACCGTTTTTTATATAAATCAATCTGCTAAAAATCTCTTTTAAATAATAGAGCCTATGTTCCGCTATAATTATTGTCTTTCCCATCGCCTTCAATCTGAGAAGTATTTCACTGAAATGTTTTATACTATCGTAATCAAGACTGCTTGATGGCTCATCAAAAAAAATAATATCCGTATCATAGATAAGAGTTCCAGCTATAGCTACCTTTTGCCTTTCCCCTCCTGATAACTCGAAGATAGACTTTTTTCTTAGATACTCTATTTCAAGTAACTGCATTGCTTCGTCAACTTTTTCTCTTAAGTTTTTTTTCTCTAACCCTAAATTTTCACCAACTAAAGCAATTTCATCTTCAACCACATCACAAAAAAATTGATCTTTAGGATTTTGAAATACATTGCCAATATATTTAGCTAACTCTCCCTTTTTATATGCCGTTATATCTTTCCCTAAAATCTTGATTTCTCCGTCAAAATCACCATCATAAAAGGATGGAATAAGTCCGTTTAGCAGTCTTAAAAGTGTCGTTTTTCCGCATCCGGAAAGACCTGTTAAGACTACAATTTCGCCTTTTTTTACAGACATTTTTAAATCTTTTAATATCAAATCCTCTCCATAATGAAAGCGCCTTATTTCTGCCTCTAAAATATTTTCCATAAACTCGCCCCCAACAAAATCACCCCTCCTACTATCATTGAGATATCAATAAATGTAATTTTCACCTCATGAAAACTTGTTTTTTCCCCATCGTATTCAATTCCTTTTGATATAATTGAACAAGTTAAGGTATCACTTATGTCTATGCACTTATACATAAGAGGAACAAAATATAATTCAAATGTTCTAATTGGTTTGAAAATGCTTGCTTTAAATCCTCTAATTTTCATACCATTATTTATTTCCTTCATCCTAATAGAGATTTCCGGAATAAAACGAAAAAATACTGTGATTCCTATACCTATTCCACCATCAATTCCAATTTTTCTAAATGCAGCAATTAGATGCGAAGAGCTATATGAAGACAGAACTCTTCCCAAGATGAAAAGTGGAGCAAACTTCAACACTATAAGTAGCATTGTATATATAGAACCAATCAAAACATTTCCTAAATGAGGTTTCAGCAAATAAATAAGTCCACATACTATAAGCAATGAACATATCGTTCTAAATGCTTTTTTAATTGAAAATAAGAATAATAGTCCTAAAACAAAAATAAGTGAAATTAAGTATTGCCATTGTTCTCCTACTGTTAAAATAACTGAAAACAGTAAAATCAACCCAACTATAGTAAGTGGGTTGATTTTGTCTGATAGTTGGTATTTGTTTATATTATTTTTTTCATCTCTACAAAACACTTTTTTTCTTCCTATCACTAAAAAATTTATTGTAAATATATGTTCCAAAATAGGCACCTATAACTGAAGCCACAATTGCAATCAATAAACAAATCAAGATATTTTTAGGTGTGTAAAAATTGTAAAGGAATGTTGCGTAATCGGTTGTAAACATCTTTGGAAATTGCTTTGTAAGTCCTTCTACACCAAATACAAACGTAAAATACATAGCATGTAAGGAATATATGAACATACCTGCTCCAAACGCAGCCCCAATCTTCATATTCTTATTCTCATAATTTTCCTTTTTACCAATTACAAGTTCTGCTAAAAGTCCTGCAATAGCACAAACAGCAATTACTGGCCACATTCCCATGAGAACATAGAAAACACCCATCAATAGGAAGTATAAAAATGCTGTACCTCTTTGCCCGACCTGCTTACACATAATAACAAAAACCGGTGCTACAATAATTGTTGGCAGGGCTGATGATAAATACAAACTTGGAAGCATTCCAAACGATCCCGTCAAAAAACCTAATCCCATTGTTAATACAAACCCAATAACAGAAAATACTGCTATTTTTACAATACCTTTTAAATTCATAATTTTGTCCTCCTTGTTTTTTCAATTCGATATATTTCTATTTTCATACAGAAACAATATCCGGTTTTATTTTTATTCTTCTGAGATCTCGAAATATAACTAAGTTATGTTTCGGGCGAAAAAATTTGTCTATATTCCTCGTATCTTTTTCCATCCCTCATTAAAGAACTCCGAAATCAAAGTTGCATTCAATTTCACTTCTTCTTTACTTTTAGAATGAACTGCTACTTCCGATAATGCATAAAAGTACGCATGGTTGATTAGATGAATTCCTCTATTAGTTATCACATTATTTACATGATCCGCTCCGTATATCATACTTAAAATTTCAAAGTGATTTTTATCTTCTTTCTCAATAATTCCGTCTAAAAAGTTGTTAAATTTTGTTCCATAAGAACCAAAGACCAGTAATTCAAATGCATCTTTATGTTCAAAGAAATATAGAACCATTTTAATAGCACCTTGTGCTTTTGATTCCAAAATCTTGGAAATAGTTTCTTTCTTTATATGATTTTCTCTTTTATAAACATCAAAACTCTCATCTTCATACATGGCATAAGAACTTTGTATCTGATTCACGATTGGCTCTACTAATTCGGTGAAAAGAGCTTCCTTATCTTCAAAATGACCATAAAAAGCACCAGTAGTTACACCCGCCGCTTTGCAGATTGCTCTTAAATTAGCTTTTTCAAATCCTTGTGTTTTAAAAATATTCTTTCCACAATCCAATATTTTTTTATGAGTTGCTTCGTAATCACCATTAGCCACGATTTACTCCTCCTTTCTCCAAATATAACTTAGTTATATTATACTACCTGCCATCTCAAATTTCAAGAACATTCTACATCAACACTTTCATCAACAATATTATCTACAAAGTGTCCGTCATGATCCAATGATGAAAAAAAGAGCAAGTGGTTTTTCTTGTCCACCTGCTCTAAATACTTTTCGTGTTCTTTTTCCTGCCAGTAGACTTTATAAATATCTTCACTGACTTTCACCTTTTGTCCTCTGACATAAAGGTAATACTCTTTTGCCATAAAGTTTCCTCCATTCTACTACAATATATTTATGGTTAATATCCCTTACAACCAGTAAGGAATTATCCATCTTGTTGCTTAGCTGTATAATGGTGGAGCAATCGGTATGTCGGCTTCCTTTCTTGGACTTAGTGTCCGCAAAAAAGACTGATAACCAGCTCCTCATTTGCAGCGTTCGTTTTATGCAGGTTGAACTGCCTTGGCACGTTCGTGTCACACCACAGTAGATAGAATAGGCAATGAGTAAAACTGGTGCTTATCCATTGCAATATTTTTTAAGGAGTGACAAATTATGAATGCAGTAGGTATTGATGTTTCTAAAGGTAAAAGTATGGTCGCAATCATGAGACCTTTTGGCGAGATTGTAGTATCACCTTTTGAAATCAAACACACATCTAGTGACATTAATTCACTAATTGAACTTATCCATTCTGTTGATGGTGAATCCCGCATTGTTATGGAACATACAGGACGCTATTACGAAGCTCTTGCGCATGAGCTTTCAGCAGCAAATCTCTTTGTTAGTGCTATTAATCCCAAACTTATTAAAGACTTTGACAATGATTCTCTTCGTAAAGTCAAGTCAGACAAAGCTGATTCTGTTAAGATTGCTCGCTATGCACTTGACAAATGGCAAAACCTAAAACAGTATAGTGTTATGGATGAATTAAGAATTCAACTTAAAACTATGAATCGTCAGTTTGGTTTTTACATGAAACACAAAACAGCTATGAAAAACAACCTTATCGGCATCCTTGATCAGACTTATCCTGGTTTGAATGCATACTTCGATAGTCCCGCCCGAAGTGACGGGAGTCAGAAATGGGTTGATTTTGCAGCAACCTACTGGCATGTAGATTGTGTTCGTAAAATGTCTCTCTATGCATTTACCTGCCATTATCAAAAATGGTGTAAACGCAAGAAGTACAACTTCAGTCAGTCAAAAGCTGAAGAAATCTACGGAAAAGCAAAGGAATTTGTTCCCGTACTTCCTAAAGATGAAATAACCAAGCTAATAATCAAACAAGCTGTAGAGCAGCTTAATAATGCATCAGCAACTGTCGAAGAGTTGCGTGCCCTAATGAACGAAACAGCTTCAAAGCTCCCGGAATATTCAATTGTTATGAATATGAAAGGTGTTGGTCCGTCTTTAGGTCCTCAACTTATGGCTGAAATTGGTGATGTGAGCAGATTTACGCACAAAGGAGCCATCACAGCATTTGCAGGTGTAGACCCCGGTGTAAATGAATCCGGCACATATGAACAGCGTAGTGTTCCCACTTCTAAAAGAGGTTCGTCTAATTTAAGAAAAACTCTTTTTCAGGTAATGGATGTACTTATTAAAACCATGCCACAAGACGATCCCGTCTATCAATTCTTAGATAAGAAACGTGCACAAGGCAAGCCTTATTATGTCTATATGACCGCTGGCGCAAACAAGTTTCTTAGGATTTATTATGGTCGAGTGAAAGAGTATCTTGCCACTCTGCCAGAGTCTAATTAGTCAAAGTTAATATCCTTCTTTAGACTGGCACTGGTTGTGATGGTCTTATTTTGGTGCCTTCTTTTTCAACCTGTATAAAATTTTCAATGTTCATTAGTTTAGCCTTGACTTTTTATTTGCAGGCTTTTTTGTCTGCTTGTTTTCAGGCAAAAAAGGAGGACTCCTGCATCTAAGCATAAGAAGTCCTCTAAAATGAAAGAAATACTTTCTTCTAAGAAATGTTTTTAATTGTTCAACGGAATATGCATAAGGATGAGATATTGTAGAATGCAATATAAGAAAAAGGGTTATTCATAATCTTATCAATCTTTATAATGCAATAAATGTTTTTTTGCATTTTCCCATCCACTCCTTATATCTTTTATAATTCACTCCTGCTAAATTCTTTTGTAATCCATCCTAATTTTCTCTAATATTCTTTTTTATCCATAATTGAAATAGATATTTTTATGGCAATCCCTATAATAACAAGTCCTACCAAGACTATTCCAATAAAAATCATTACCATTGAATACTTACTGAAAAGCTCCACCATATTCGCAAGTAAATCTGATTTTTCTTTTAAAAAAGTAGATAGAGCAAATATTGCAAAGTAGGTTATCACCATAATCAGCCTGCCCTTTTCAGCACCGTATTTTAGGATAAACGGTAGTTGAATCGCTGACATTAAAACACTTGCAACTAATGTAATCAGTGAGATACATACGATGTTATCTATCGACATCTCATTTTTAACTACAAATAGAACAAATAAACATACTGAACCAACTAACCCAAATACAAACGCAAAAAACAATTTACTTAATACAAAGCTGCTTTTTTTAATAGGCATCGAAAAGGCGAATTGTTCAAACTTCGATTTCGTATCATAGCCAAAAGCGATAGCAGTTAAAATTAACGGTATCATTGCACATATAAGTGGAATCATAAAAATCGCATTTTCATATATCCCATACACAGCGAGTGCAATACAAATAGTAATCGTCAATAGCAGCGTCTTTTTTAAAGTAGCTATATCTTTTAATATCAATGCAGTCATTACCTTTTATCTCCTTTCACAAAATAAATCATAATATCTTCGATAGACGGTTTTTGTAATGTTATTCCATCCGGAATAAGATTTCTTTTAACAAGCAGCTCTTGTCCAAATGAGTGTACCCTTCTTCCAATAATGGCTTCTTCATCAAGATTTTTAACTTCTTCATTAGATAAAGTACAGATACCATAGTTTTCCTTTAGTTCATCCTTTGTTTCCACAAAAAGAACCTTACCATCATTGATAAAAGCGATATAGTCTGCCACCTTCTCTAAATCCGATAAAATATGTGAAGAGATTAGAATTGTGTGATTTTCTTCTTGCATAAAGTCAAGAAGCAAATCTAAAATTTCCTCCCTTACAATTGGATCCAATCCACTTGTAGCTTCATCCAATATAAGAATTTCAGCATTATGAGATAAAGCTACTGCCATAGATAATTTCATTCTCATTCCACGAGAATAATTTTTAATAGTCTGTTTTTCAGATAAATTAAATTTCTTTTTTAGTTGATAGAAAAATTCTCTATCCCACTTTGAATAGACCCTTGAACAAAATTTTTCCAAATCAACAAGTGTCATCTCTTCCGGCACTAATAACTCATCGAACACAACTCCAAGTTTATCTTTCAACTCAATACTGTTAGGATTATCATAACCTAAAATTTTAATTTCTCCTGAATCTATTTTAAGCAATCCTAATAACAATTTTATTGTTGTACTTTTACCTGCTCCGTTTTGACCAATGTATCCGACGATAGTCCCTTTAGGAATAGACAAATCTATCGGCCCTAATGTAAAGCCATCAAACTTTTTAACCAAGTTTTTAATTTCAATAGCATAATTACTCATATTTCCCCTCCACATAACTCCTAAGCATCTGTACCAATTCATCATTGGATACACCTACAATTTCTGAAAGCTCAACAACCTCTTGCAGCTTTGATTCAATTCGCTTTAAATATTCTTCACGAATAAGTTCTCTATTCTGAGCCGCAACAAAATTACCTTTTCCTTGCACTGAATTAATGAAACCATCAAGTTCCAGTTCATCAAAAGCTCTTTTAGCAGTAATCATACTCACTCGAAGTTCTTTAGCTAAAAATCTAATAGATGGCAATTGCTCCCCAACCTTTAATTCTCCCGAAATAATCTGTGCCTTTATTTGATTTTTTATCTGCAAATAAATCGGATCATCACTTGAATTATTAATCTGTATATTCATCTTCCATATCCTCCGACTGTTATTTCTGTTCTATCTGTTTCTATTATGCCATAACAGTTATATAAGTTCAATATTTAAAAATCAGTAGAAGCGATCATGTTTAAAAATGATTACTTTTCTTTTGCAACTCCAAAATTTTTTTATGCTGACATTATCACTCTTATCTGGTATAATTAAATCATAGATTTTAAATTAGCTTAATGCTTGCTATCTTAATCGTTCTTTTGTAGCAAGCACAGTAAGTGTACGGACACTTACGGAAAAATTGATGAAGCAGCCCTTTGGGATCTGCTTCTTTTTTTATCAATTTTTAGCTTGTTAGGGAGAACCCTAAGACCCCGAAATACATATAAAGGAGGAATTACCTATGGCAAATAGGATACGAAATGAACGACTTGAAATTAAATTAACCGAAGAAGAAAAAGCTCTTTTTGAAGAGAAAAGGAAACTTGCAAAGTGCAGAAATATGAGTCATTTTATCCGCAAATGCGTTTTAGAAAAGGAAATATATCAAGTAGATTTAAAGCCTTTTCGAGATTTACAAGGATTACTTTCCAACGCTACAAACAACATCAATCAGATTGCAAAGCGAGTAAATTCGACAGGTGTAATCTACAAAGAGGACATAGGTGATATAAAAAAAGAGATTGAACATTTCTCAAAAGAGCTGTGGCAAATTCATTCACTACTTCTGAAGAGAACATCTGAAACGGAAGGTGAATAATAATGGCTATTACAAAAATACACCCAATAAAATCGACTCTTAATCTTGCTATCGACTACATTGTAAATGGAGATAAAACAGATGAGCAGATTTTAGTCAGCACTCATAAATGCCATCAGGAAACTGCCCATACACAATTTTTAAGGACACGAAATGATGCAGGAACAAAGGGAAATGTTCTTGCAAGGCATCTTATTCAATCCTTTTTACCGGGAGAAACTACGCCTGAAATAGCACACCAGATTGGCATGGAGCTGTGTAAAAAGATATTAAAAAATGAGTATGAATTTGTCTTATCTACTCACATAGACAAAGGACATATTCATAATCACATCATATTCAACAATGTAAATATGGTAACGGGTAGATGCTACCAGTCTAATAAGAAAAGCTATCATCAAATCCGTTATCAGAGCGACAAGCTATGCAAAGAAAACAACCTATCTGTGATTGATGAGTTCTACGAGAGCTATAAGAGAAAGTACAAAACAAAGGGTAAGTCATGGTATGAAAATGAGCAATCTAAGAAAGGTACTTCTTGGAAAAGTAAACTTCAATTTGACATTGATCGTTTGATAAAACAGTCTAAGGATTGGGAAGAATTTTTAAAGAAGATGGCTGATCTTGGCTATGAAATCAAATACGGTAAGCACATTGCTTTTAAGCCAAAAAATAAGGCAAGATTTACAAGGACTAAAACAATCGGAGAAGATTATACCGAAGAAAGATTAAAAGAACGAATTGCAAAAAGAGAGTTTATCAAGACTCCCGCCGTCAAAAAACGCATCGGCAATGTTATTGACATGAACTCCAATGCAAAGGTAAAGGAAAGCAAAGGCTACGAATATTGGGCAACCAAACATAACCTTCATACAATGGCTGAGTCTGTTATTTATATCAGAGAACATGGCATTAAATCCGTTAAACAGCTTGACGAGTATATTCAAAAAGCAGCAGATGAAAGGCAAAATATACAAGAGAAAATCAAGGCTATTGATAAGGAAATGCAGAAGCTTTCCACCACTATGGAGCAAGTTCATACCGTTAAAAAATACAGAGCGTGCTACAAGGAATATACTGCTAATCCGTCTGACAAGGCATTTTTTGAAGAATATAAAGCTCAGATTACCCTATATGAAAATGCTCTCTCAGAGCTTAAAAAATCTTATTCCAAGCTCCCAAATTCAAAGGATATTTTAGCTGAGTTTGATAAATTACAAGAAAAAAAGAATAGCCTTATGCAAGAGTATTCTTCCTCAAAATCCACTATGGACGAGCTTTATAAGATACGAAAAAATTACGGAATTTATATGGATAAGGAGATGGAGAGATAATCTTTATCTCCTTTTTTCGCAAATAAAAAAGAGTCGGTGCAGTCCCAAGACCACACCGACCATAAGTTTATCTCTCAGCTTCTTTTGATGTTTCTTTCTTTTCTTTAGGCTTTTCCTTATCTTCAGCCTGATATTTTTTGATAGCTCCAAGTACAGACTCTTTCTTTTCTTCTTGCCCTTTCATCTGTTCTTTTGCCTTTAACAGTTTTGAAGAAAGTACCCTGATGTTGGTATGTTCTTTACCGTTGTCATCAACAGAAGTTCTGATTTGTCCAAAAAGCTTAACAAAATCTCCCTGCTTAAAGTCCTTTGGAATATCACTCTTTTCTCCGTATGCAGAGCAATTATGATATACTTTATCTCCTTCATCATTTTTTGAAACAACGGAGAAATTCGCCACCTTAAAGGTTTCTCCGTTCTTATTCTCCCTTTCAACTATATCGACCTTTCCTACAATATTTCCAACGATATTGACAAGGTTATCTTTTTCTGTCTGTACATAAGGCAGGTCTTTTATCTGCCCCTGTTCTCTTAATTCTTCAATCATATAGTCAAATTCCTCATGTAGCAAATTAACGGTGTCATTGTCCATATAAGCGTCATATAGCTTGTCCAAAGCACTTTCATCATTGATGCCTTTTTCCATGCTTATAATCGCCTTTACAAAGTCCTTGTGGTTATCATTTACCATATCTTCTATTTGATTTCTCATTGCTTTGTAATCCATGTTTTTATCTCCTTTCATGGCAAAAGGGAGATTGCCCTCCCCTTATCTTAAAATTTCCTGTTCTTTTGTTTTTTGCTTTTCTTCTGTTTTACTTTCATTTTGATAGGCTCTTATCTGATCTAAAATAGACGGCTTATCCTCTGATTTTTGTGTGTTTTCTTCTTTGATATGAAAATTGTCCTCCACATCATAGGTTGACTCAAAATAATCACTGTCCTTAAAGTCATTATCATATCTATCCGGAATACCGTCATTATCGAGGTCTTTTGCAAGTGGATCATAGAAGTTTCCTTCATCATCAATATCGAGTCCCATTGCTGCTCTTAAATCTTCGGAATCAACATAAACTAAATCACTAAAAGAGGACATTTCTATTTCATTTTTCATATTCTTTAGAGCTTCTTTTTCTCTCTTATTTTCGTAATCAAAGCTCTCTGTTTTGATTGGCGTGTCATCAATATACTGAGTCCATGTCTTATCCTCTAAATTCAGTTCATACTGAATACCATGCCTTTCATCGGGTGTATTGGTATAGGCGATGCCTATATGCTTCAAATCAGGGTACAAGGTATTAAATTCATCATAGCTATGATTTTCTTCGTACTCTCTATTACAGAAGTCAATGATTGCTCTTTTTATATCTTCTATAAGCGGATTATCATTTCTCTTTTCTTCCACTTCTCCCATATCAAGGAGCTTATTCAGTTCTGCAAGTCTTAATACCTTACCTTTCAGCTCATCGGCTTTTTCAAAAGGCTTTTTTAATTCTTCTTTGGCATTTTCCAGTTGTTCCTTTGTGCTGATAAGTTTTTCTTCAAGTCTATTTAATTTCTCAGGCATTTTCTCAATGGCATTATCCAGTCTTATGATATTACCGTCTGCACTTGTGCCAAGCTCTCCTGAATGCTTTGCAGCACCATTTAAGCTGAAATTATGCTCATTGGTAAAGAAGTTATAACTGACCTCTAAATCCATATTTCTATACTTGCCTATCATCTTACTTTCATTGATTTTTACGGTCTTGATAGCTTCAAGTAGCTTTTCTCCTGCAATCTTTTTATCAAATATTCTCTCGTCTTTTATGGTAATCGAAGTAAACTTTTCCTCACCCTCTGCTTTAGGTTCTACATTTGCCATATCTTTCTTTACAGCTTCAATGAGTTTTTCCGTCCTTGCGATTTCTTCCGGATAGTTTTTTGCGACCTTATCCTCTAACCTGTAACGATTGGACTTGAAGTTTGCTTCCAGCATTTTAAGTTTTGTAACTTCATTATCCAGATCCATCTTTTCCTTGATTTTTGGATCACCTGTTGCAAGAGCCTTTATCTCAGCGTAGTTAAGGGAGCTTTCGTCCACATCTTCCGCAACACGAACGGGAGTTTTTGAAGTCATAATCTGTGAAATGAATTTCTGCTTATTTTCTATGGTCTGCCAAAGGTACGCATCAAAGGTATTCTCCGTTACATAACGATAGATATTAACCTCTTTATTTTCATTTCCCTGTCTTACAATTCTTCCTGCTCTCTGCTCTAAATCAGCAGGACGCCAAGGCACGTCCAAATCATGAAGTGCAATTAGCTTGTTTTGCACATTCGTACCTGCGCCCATTTTTTGTGTTGATCCCATGAGGATACGAATTTCTCCCTTACGCACTTTTGCAAAGAGTTCATCTTTCTGCTTGTCTGAGTTCGCTTCGTGAATAAAGGCTATTTCTTGTTTCGGAATTCCCATTGCAACAAGTTTTTCTCTAATATCATCATAGATATTAAACTCTCCATCGCCTTTCGGTGTGGACATATCGGAAAATAGAAGCTGTGTTGACCTATCATCTTTAGTCTTATCCCAAATGGCAAACACATTTTTCACGCAGACATTGACCTTGCTGTCAGGATTATCGGGTAGTAGAGGATTGATTAAACGCTGGTCTAAGGCAAGTTTCTTACCGTCATTGGTGATTTTCAGCATATTATCCTCATCAGGCTCTACCGCTTTGTTTCTGACATCATCAGCTCTTTCAGATAGGCTCTTTAGGATTTCCTTTTGTTCTTCACTTGGCAAAGTCTTAATAACTTCATAGTGTGCTTCAGGTGTTGGAAGATTGAGCATATCCGCTGTTTGAATGTCAGCCACTTCTTTAAACATACTCATTAGCTCAGGCAGATTATAAAACTTTGAAAATCTTGTCTTAACTCTATACCCCGTTCCCTCCGGAGAAAGCTCAAAAGCAGACTGCGTTTCTCCAAAAGTAGAAGCCCAAGAGTCAAAATGCTCCAAGTGATTTTTCTTTAGGTTTTCATACTGAAGATAACGCTGCATGGTATAAAGCTCTGTCATAGAGTTACTTACAGGCGTTCCTGTAGCAAAAACTATCCCTTTACCATTTGTCATTTCATCCATATATCTACACTTCATAAACATATCGGAGGACTTAAATGCTTCACTTTGACCGATACCTGCTACATTCCTCATTTTTGTGTAGAGATAGAGATTTTTGTAATTGTGTGCTTCGTCGATAAATAGCTTATCTACGCCGAGTTCTTCAAAGGTAATAACATCATCTTTCTTAAAATCATCATTTAATTTTTCAAGTCTTGTTTCAAGTTTCTTCTTGGTCTTTTCAAGCTGTTTTACTGTAAAGTTCTGATTTCTATCATGCTTATATTCCTCCACATAGTTAATGATTTCATCAATCTGATCCTGAATATGTTTCTCCTGATATTCCTTACTCATAGGAATTTTTTCAAACTGCGTATGCCCGATGACAACGGCATCATACTCTCCTGTGGCAATTTTACCGATAAATCTTTTTCTGTTTTTCGGCTCAAAATCTTTCTTATCTGCCACCATAATATTAGCTGACGGATATAGCTGCATAAACTCTCTGCCGATTTGCCCTGTCAAGTGATTCGGAACGACAAAAAGAGATTTACTGCACATTCCAAGTCTTTTACTTTCCATTGCGGAAGCTACCATTTCAAAAGTCTTACCACTTCCCACTACATGGGCAAGCAGCGTATTTCCTCCGTACAGACTTCTTGCAATAGCATTTCTTTGATGAGATCTTAAATCAATTTCTGTGGTCATTCCCTCAAAAGAAAGGTTACTTCCGTCATATTCTCTGTTACGGATGGAGTTAAAACGCTCATTATATAGCTTTACAAGCCTGTTTCTTCTTTCCTGATCACTAAATATCCAATTCTTAAATTCTTCTTTTAGAAGCTCCTGCTTCTGTCCTGCAAGAAGCGTTTCTTTTTTATTTAGCACAGAAGTTTTTGAGCCGTCCGAATTTACAATCTGGTCAAATACCTTTGTTTCTTTTAAATTTAGGGCATCTTCAATCAGCTTATAGGCATTTACCCTTGATGTACCGTAGGTCATTTCAGCAAGGTCATTTCCTCTGTCCTTGCTTTTTCCCTCAATATTCCATTCGCTTGTGAGATTTGAAAATTTAACCTTAATATCCCATCTTGCCCAGCCCGGAGTTTTCAGTGTTTCAAAGATAAACTTTTCAATATCTTTTATCGGTATCCAAGTTGCTCCAAGACGAACATTTATCTCACTTGCTTCAAGCTCCTTTGGTAAAACTTTGGTAAGCTCTGCCTTTTGGTATTCCAATCGGTTCATCTCATAGCTTATCAGTTCTTTTTCTTTGCCATCTTCCGCATATCCAAGATGAGGTAGTTCTCTTTCTGTTTGTCTAATTTTTGATAGATAACTGTCAACAATCGCAATCTTATCTCTGATATTTCCTGATAGGTACTCGTCTTTTGTTACATAACCATATTTATATGAATTGCTGCCATTTGCACAGGCAAAAGGTAAATCCCCATCTTCGAGGTTAAAGGATAACGGTCTATAAAAGTTTTGTTCTTCTCTAATATTTAAGTAGATTTCTCCCCTTAATTCTTCTATCAACGTTGGTCTGTCTTTTCCTGTAAGACTTCCCATATAGTCAAAGTCCACATAACCTTTTTCAGACATAGATAGCACAAGAGCTTCAAGAGAAGTATCTACATGGTCGATTATCTTTGCCTTTGTGATGGTTCTCTTACTGAAAATATCGCCCTTTGCCTTAAAATTTTCTTCTTCATCAAGGATTTCTATGGAGGAAACAAGTGGGAAATTGCTATCCTCTTTTAAGGCTCTGGTATTGCTTAAATTATTTATAAAGCCATGCTTCTTTGAAAAGTTGTCATAGACTTCATTGAGCTTTTCTTGAGCTTTCTTTACCTCATCATCGGAATAGTCCTCTTTCTGCTTGTAGATAACATCTTTAAGGGCAGTATTCAGTTCAAGATAGTCCTTAATCTTTTCCTTATTTTTCTCCGTTACTTCTTTCTTTACGAAAAGTGAGTTTTCTCTGTAATAGACTTCACCATCAATAACGGTATAGGAAAAGTTTTTGACATCATCCGTTGCAGGAACTGAAGTAATTTCATCATCTAAAAGCTCTATTTCTTCATAAGTTGATCCTTTGGATATTTCTTCACTTGCTTTTGTCAGAAGCTCTTTTAAGTCGGCATTTTCTTTCGGCAGGCACGCAAGTGTGTTTCCAAATCTTCCTGAAACTTCACGCATTGTGCCGAGTACCTGTTCAGGATGATCGACAAAGTATTTATTATATACAAACCCCTTTTCATCTTCAGCAAGGTGAATCCAGTCCTCATCCCTTTCTCTGATACTGTCCCTTTTCTTTAGGAAGATAATATCTGAAGTTACTTCTGTTCCGGCCACACCCTTAAAGGTGTCGTTCGGAAGTCTGATTGCCCCTAAAAACTCGGCTCTTGCTGCAAGATACCTTCTTACGCTTTCATCTTTTTTATCCATTGTTCCACTTGATGTGATAAAGGCGATAATGCCGCCGTTACGAACCTTATCAATGGACTTAGCAAAGAAATAGTCGTGGATAAGGAAGTTGTTTTTGTTATACTCCCTGTCATTTACCTT
>NZ_KB446650.1:20162-82071 GCF_000340375.1 Eggerthia catenaformis OT 569 = DSM 20559 | reverse complement strand
AGTATCAGAGATAATAACAAAGAGTGCCGTTTTTCTATCTCCGAGTGTATCAAGCTCAAGTTCATCTTCACTCATCAAGTCCCTAAGTTCCCTAATATCAAATGGAGCAAGCCTTGCACCACAAGAGATAAGAATAGATTTTGCCGTTTTTCCTGTAACAACTTGTCAAGGACTTTCTAATCATTTTTATGAGGTTTTTTATCTTTTTCTCGCTCCATTTCTCTAAGCATTATCCTTTTCAATTTATCTTGCATAGTTTCAGTCGCATTTTCATTAAAATGGACTACAACCTCGTAAGTTGCCTTTCCTATCTTCTTTATGGTCTTTGTTCCAGTATTTTGTTCATTTCTGTTTTCGTGCATATTATTTTCCTCCTATTAGTTGCAATTAAAAAAGACGATAGAGTTTTATTTCTACCGCCTTTCGCAAGTCTTATAGCTATTCATTGAATAACGCTTTAGCATTTACATATTAAATTTTCAAATCCTTATTGCTCAGCATTCCGCCAAACATTGTATGATACATATCCTTAGAGGATTCCTCTATCTTTGAAATCGTTGATATTTTATTTCCTGCGTCCTTTGATGACGCTCCGCAAAGATAAAAGTCTTCATTTTCTGTTCCATAGTCAATAGAAATATATCTATCGTGATATTTTTTTCCTGCAACTTTCATCTTAAGATTGATATTAGGGTAATCTTTTCTAAAATCGTTTAGGATATTTTTTGTCAGCATATCCTTGTTTTTCACATTGTCGCTAAAGACTATAATTTCAACATTGTCTTTTGCAGCCCTTAATAATTCTAAGGTTTTCAAGCCTATATAGTTGTCTATCACATAAATACTTTTCTTTGCAGACTTATATATTTTGGTATAGGCAACATCTGCTTCAATCTTATCTCCGTTCATTAAAAGGAAATGCTTGTATGTGTCCGGATCTATAAAATTATCCATAACCTTTTTCAAATCTTCTTTTGTAGCCATTTGCGACTTTATTTCAGCTATATCCTTTGTGTTTTGATTTGTCTGTACTGCTATTTGTACCAATTCTTTTGAGCTAATAAAATCTTGATTTTCGATTATAAAGTCTTTCATCTGCTTAAATGTTCTAATTAAGGCTCTACTTTGCCTAATCGCAAGTTCACCTCTTAATACCGTCATAAGCATATAAATACCTTGTTCTGTAAAGGCATTTGGTAAGTATCTTGAACCGCCCCAACTTGAGGTGAAATTTTTGCACCTCAAGTTTTCAAATTCATTCTCGGTCAGTTGAAACATAAAATCTTCGCCTTCAAACTTCTCAATATTGTTTTTTACCTGTCTATTAAAGTTTTTTGTTTCATAACCATATATTTCAGCTAAATCTGCATCAAGCATTACTTTTTGCCCACGAATAAGATATATTTTTTCTTGTATAGTTTTATCATCTACAATAACTATCTCTTTATTTTCTTCTGCCATGAAATGCACCTCCAACATTATCTAAATTCTTTTATATTTTTCTACTCCGCCTTCAGCTTTTCCGATGTGTTCCACATTTTTTACAAGTCTCTTATTTACATTTTCATAAAACCATCTGCCAATCAATGCCGGCGGTGTTGCGATTAACTCTCTCAAAACAAATTCTTTGCCTTTCGGTAAAGAGCTAATTTTGTTTAATAAGGTAGTATATAGGTCAGCATAGCTTGTATTTTCTTGTAAACTGCTACACTTACAATATTCAGTAACGCTTGGGAAACCTCCCTCTATTGCTTTTTTAGTTAAAATTTCAAGTTCTTCATCGGTTACAGTAAATTGAATTCGCATTTATATATCCTCTCCTTATAACTGAGTTTATTACCATATCATTATCATTTTATCATAAATACGATATTTTTTCCATACTGCAATTTTAAGCCCTATTTTACACTTAGCTATAGTCTGATACCTATTTTATCATTAACGCTCTAAAAACACCTTTCCACCGTCTTATGCGAAGTCTACAAGTGTTCACCCTTGTCATAATCTTCAAAGGTATATACTTTTGATTTACTGCTCTCCTTTAATTTCCCTTTGTCTTGCTCGTACCAATGAACTAAGGTTGCATAATGGTCTTTATAGTTTCTTCCTGTACTTTGCATATAGGTTGACAGCTTCTCTATCATTTCTTCCCTATGCCCTTGCATTTTATCCTTTAACTTTCCATATTCTTCATCGGTTAAGGAAACATTTTTATATTCTCCGTAAAAGGAGGGGGATATTTTTTCTATCTCCCCCTCTTTCTCTAATTCTATATCTATCTCTTTCTCTATCTCTATCTCTCCGTTGCAGTTTTGTTGCAAAAGGTTGCAAGATGTTGCATCAGTGTTGCATTGCAACGCTTTTTGTCCTCTTGATTTCCTTGAACGCCTTGTAGAAGCTGTTTCTGAACCTATTAGACTTGGAATTTCTGTTAAAAAATACTCGTCATTTTCTGTGATTATCTCCATCAATCCTTGTGCTACAAGATAATTTACTGTAACCATTACATCATCTTCCGTTTCATCAATCGTTAATGCAAGCTCCTTGATAAAGTCTGTTTCTACTCCGTCATAATACAGTTTCCCACTGTCTTTTAAGCTAAGCAAAAGCAATTTGAGGTAAATGATTGTATAGGTATCTCCTCCTGATATTTTTCTTAGCCTTTTTATTCTCTTATCTGTAAAAAAATCTTCTTTTAACTTTAACCAATAATATCTTCTGTTATCTGCCATTTTTCTCTCCTCTCTTTTTCTTGCAAAAGGAAGTAACAAATCATTACCACCTCTTAGTTTTTAAGGAAGCCGTGATTTACGACACCCTTGATAGTAAGCACGCCCCAAAACAGGGCATCCTTATAAATCTGACATCGTGATTCACGACACCAACTATATGCTTCCCTAAAACATGGATTCATCCTTATATCTTCGTTCCCAAAATGGGTACGCAGACCTTACCTATTGATCTGACAGAACGATTTGTTCCGTCAGCTTTTGTTTTTTATGTTGTCCTATTTTAGGATTTCATCTTTCTTGTTTTGTATATTTTTCTTTTGCCTTTTGTTTGTACTGCTCCTTTCTTTCCTCTTGCTCTTGAAATTTTTTCAGTTGTGCAATTACACTTGGTTTATCTCCTCTCTTAATTGCCTTGTCTATCTCTATGGATAAATCTATTCCATACTCATCATTGACAATCTTTACTGCATATTTGATATGGTCTATCTGCTTAAATTCATCTTGTACTTTAGCTTTATATTCGGTTAGCTCTTGTATCTGATTTTCAAGGCTTGATATTTCTTTTTGCCAATCACTTAATTTTATAGCTGATGTCCCGGTGAATTTTTCTATGGTCTTTCTTGCTCTTAGGTACTTGTCTATTTCCTTTTTATGAGAATTATAAAAGCTGTCTTTAAATAGTGTTTTATTTTTATATTCCTGATAAATTTCTTTATTTTCTCTGATAGCGTCTATGCAACTTACACATTGGTTTAGGTCTTTTATTCTTTGTGTCTTTTCTTGAATATCACCACTTATCTTTTTACTTTGCTTTGCCAGTTCAAAGACTTTTTCTTGTAAGTCTGCTATGGTTTGAAGATGATTATCTTTCAAATAGTAGATTGCTTTTACAAATCTCTTTAGGTCTGCATTTCCCTTTTTTATCTGTCCATAGTAGGATAGATTTTTTGTTTTTTCTCCCTGTATTTCGTTGTAGATAGAAATATATTCATAAAGGTTAAAGAGTTCTGCTTTGTTCTCCAGTTCATCTTTCTTGGTCTGTTTATACTCATCGTATTTTGCTTGCAGATTTCCAAGTAAAGAGTCTATCCAAGAGGTGATTTCTTTTATCTTGTTCTTGATGGCTTTTACTAAGGAATTATGCTTTTTGATTTCTCGGTTGATATTTCCTTTGTCGGTTTCGATTCCTTTTTTCTCTAAGGCACTGGCACTTGCTCCTAAATGAATGGTTGGAATTTCTTCTATCCCTTGCCTTTTGTAGGAGCGATGATCCACTCTCTTTTCCTGATGATTTTTTTCTAAATACTGATTACAAAGGCTTGCAAAATGTTCTCTCCATTTCTCCGCATTTTCTTTGTTGTTCCAGTCTGTCAGTTCTACTTTTCTTGTTCTGTAGTTTCCGCTTTTTAGTTTTATCTTTTCTCCGTTTTTATCAAGAATATATTCTTTTTTTGACTTTGCTTGCCACTCTCCTTTTTCATTGATTGGTCTAAGGGTAGTCATAATATGTGCATGGATATTGTTATTTTCTTCATCACTCTCATCATGAATGGCAAGGTCTGCTATCATTCCTTTTGATACAAAATTTTCCTGTATAAAGTCGGTAATGAGTTTCTTGTTTTCTTCAAAAGATAATTCTTTCGGTAAGGCTATAATAAAGTTTCTTGCAAGCTGTGCGTTGCTTGCTTTCTCATTTAGTTCAACGCTATTCCATAAAGTAGTTCTATCTTTTAATGCTATAGGGACATTCTCCGGCAAGAAGATTTCTGAATGTAAAAGTCCTTTTTTATTATGATAGTCATGAACTTCTCCATCCCATTCATTTTTGATTTTCTCACAAGAGATATATGCTGCACTTGCAACTGCCGATTTACTTTTCCCTCTGCTTATCATGGAAATATTAAAGTGAAATGTTTCTGCCACTTTTAAGCTCCTTTCATTTTTTTGTTTGTTTTCAGGTAAAGGAAAAAGCAGACAGGCTATTTTTTGTATCTTTTCCTATCTGCTTTATCCGTATGTTTTTATAAAGTTTTGGATTTTCAAAGACTTGCTAAAATCCCTTAGTTTACTAAGGGCGCAATTATACACCCTAAAGGGTGCTTTGCGTCCTGCGGAGCTTTTTGCCCTTGCAGGGAGCTTCTGAAAAAACTAAGTTTTTTTATTCTGTCTACTCGATGATTGTTTCATCTTCCATATCTTTCCCATTTATCATTTCTTCATAGGCTTGTCTGTATTCTTCTGTGTGAGTAACAACTTTAAGTAATTCTTCTATCTCCTCATTGGTAAATATTAGAGGATTTTTAATGACCCTTTCTACCATCAATCCCCTTTGTATGAGCCTGTGATTTCTTCTTTTTCGTTCCTTTTCATTTGCCAGCTTTTCTAATTTCTTGCCTTGATTTTGTAATTGTTTCAGCTTTACATCGCACTTTTCTCTTTCTTCCTGTAGTTCAGAAATTTGTTCCTGTACTTCCTGTAATGTGTTTTCTTTCTTCATTTTTCATTCCTCCGTTTCAATTTTTCTCAAATAAAAAACAGTAAACTGTTCCTTTCAATTTACTGTTTTTATATTAGTTGTTATTTAATTGTTAGTTATATAAGCTGTGATTTGCCTATCGCAGTGTGTACTTCTTGATGACAATCATGATGGTAACATCACACCTTCTCAAATATCAATATTTTCTGTGATAGTTTGTGAGCAATCGGCAACCAGTTAATAAGCTTAAGCACAGGAAATAAAGCAGACATCCCCCTTGTAATATCATCATCCTTTACACTACGGAAACCTCTTGCAATATCCGTAATATCATCAAAGGAATCCGCTCCAAATATGAATTTTGCTCCGGTTTTTTGTATGGACTTTTCAACATTTTCTTTCGCTACCCACCTTTTTGACAGGCACTCCATAAGAACATACGCATTGTCAAAATTCTCTCGAATAATTCGGAGCATTTGGGCGTTGTCTTCCCGTGTCAAGTACATTGACAATCCCTCAATGATAAACAGAATGTTCCCATCTGCTTTTATTTCTTTTGCCCACGCCGAATTCGTTGCTGAAATACCGATGTTTGAAACTCTGCCGGATTCTGCAAAAATCTGATTTCTTACTTCAATGGTTTCAGGCAGATCCACATTGTACCATGTGATTTGTCCGTTATCCATTCGATAAAATCTCGTGTCAAGTCCACAAGCAATATTTACGACTGTACAGGTTGGATTTTCGTCAATAAACTCTTTTACCAGTTCATCAAATACAAGCGTTCTTGCAATCACGCCATAACTCATAAGGGAATCATTTGTGGCGACAGTAAAATCGTAATCAATTTTTTCAACCAATTCCACCGCTTTGGCATCATAAAATTTATGTCTTTTGCTCTTGGAATATTGTGCTCTTGCATAAAAACTCTGAAGCATCGTTTCCGCAGCACCATTCAAAATGGGTTTTATTTTTTCTTGCATTTCTATTTCTTTCAAGTATAAACACCTCCTACTAATTTTAATTTAGTTTTTAAAATAATGTACATATCCATGCAATGACTAACGATCCGATAATCATAAATAACACTTGAATAATGTGTTCCTTTTTGTTATATCCAAAGAGTTTAGGACTAAGCTTATCTACCACTTCCGGATAATAATGTTCAAAAAAACTAAAACCTCGATTGCACAAAAGTATCCAATCAAAAAATACAATATCAAAGGCTTTCAGCAAAAGAAGTATCATCAGAAATCTAATGAAAAACTGAATGTAAGTAAAGTTATTTTGAACACCATCCACTGCACCAACGATAATTGAACTCCCCATGAATAGTATTGCAATAATAGCTAATATCCATCCAACTAAACTCTGACCACGAAAGCGTTTTTCCTTTTGCTCAATAACATCAAACACTTCTTTAGGACACGAAGAAAAGAAGTCTTTGTTTTGAATAAATCCAACTCCTGCCCACAGCAATAAGAACAATCCAATCATCATAATAACTGCAAGCAGTATCGTCATATACATAATTATCAATCACCCCACAATATCCACTTTTCTTCTGAAAGCTACCTGTAGAATATTACAAGAGAAAGCTATCATCTTTATCTCCTCGTATTACGGCATATATGTTGCTTCTTACTTCCTTTGCCTCAGGTAAAAATCCTGCCGCCGCCCAAGTATGCATCATTCTCTCTCCTATATATGTTTTCATAACCACGCCATCCATTTTAGCTTTTTCTTTTGCCTCCGGCAGCTCTGCTATCAACACTTCATAAGAACCATAAATGATATACATGTCAGGTAGCCCTTTCCATGAGTACTCAATTGGCGATTTCATATATTCCACATTATTTAAATTTATTCTTTGCATTACTTGATCTTGTTCTTTCATGTAGCAAGCCGGAATAATGCAATCAAACTTATCAAGTCTCTCCATCTCTTTCATCTGTTCTTTAGTCGGAGGAATACGAAAGGTTGGCGAGTGCATAATCAATCTTTTTGGCATTGATAATCTCATGTCGTTTTCAAGAATATGCAAACATATATTTTGTGCAAGGCTTGCTCCACTTGATAAACCAAAAAATATAATATCATCTGCATTAAACACCTTAAGTGCCTCGCTATAAACGTTTAGACCTGCTTCAATAATTTGCAAGCCGGTTGCTTTTGGAAAAAGTGGATACCATACAAGCCACACTTCAGCCTGACTTTGATTAGCCATATCTTGGGCAAACTCAAAATCACCGGAATCTCCCGGAATGGTATATCCTCCACCAAAGAAATATAACACAAGCCTATTTGCCACTTTACCTTCTGGTTTGACGGCATAATACAAAGTTCCGCTTGTACACTTTTCTTCAAAATCATAAGATTTATGAAGTTTTTCAAGAGGGAGTTTAGATTTCTGTTTCTTTTCTTGTTTAGCAAAATATTCATCCGGATTTTTTATTGCTTTTTTCATCATAGGTTTTACAGTATGACGAAATAAAAATTCCGTTAATTTATATTTAACACTCACAATGCATACCTCCTTAATTCCAAAAATGACAAATTATTTTATTTCTTAACTTCCATTAAATCTCTGAATTGATTAGCCATTTTCACAGGATAAAGACTTGCCATGCTGCCATGACCCATGTTTTCAAATTTAATAAACTCAGTATTTGGAAAATAAGTTTTCATATATTTGATATCCCATGCACGGGCTTTAGACTCTTTATCACCATACCAATATTGAATACGACCGCTATGTTCTGACACGTTCTTTGGCATAACATAGTTGTTGCAAGATTCAAATGTTCTCCATATCGTTTTATAACTAATAAAATTAAGGACTTTAGCAACATACTTCAATTCCTCTTCGCTGTATTCATCTGTAGAAAATGATTTTTCAAGAAGCTTTAGTCCTCCAATTTTACCTATAGAAATCATAAGAAAATCTCTTATGGCAATCATTCTTGTAACAATCCAAGGAAGCTGATATGGTGTTATTGCTCCATCGCAAATAATGTTCCTTATTTTAATTCCGTGATTGGAGAACATTTTTAAAGCGATAGAACCGCCCATAGAGCAACCATACAAAAGATCAACTTTCTCAATTTTATGTTCTTTCAGCCATCCTAATAAATTATCTGCAATTTCTTCTACACTTGTAAAATTTTCGTTTGGATTTTCCTCATCATATCCGGGAAGTGCAGGAACAATAATATGATACTCTTCTTTAAGTATAGATAAAATGTATTCAAAATAGTCCCACATGACTAATGAAGGATGAATCAACACAATTATTTTATTTTTATCAGCTCCAAACTCATGTATGTTCACTAACTCTCCTCCAAAATCCCAATTTTAATATTACTTTTTATAAGCAATCATAACGCCGATGGGTGCAAGCCCTCCATGTATCAAATTCATTTCAACTACTGAAAATCCATGCTTCTCAATAAAATCTTTAAATTGTTTTTTATTCCATTCTTGATACATCTTAAATCCCACAACGGACATTATCCATTTTTTGAATTTACTTTGGGTCCCTTCTTTCCATAGAAAAGTAGGAGCAGACAAAATGCCATTAGGTTTTAATACTCTGTATATTTCTCTCATTGCCTCATCCGGCTCCGGCATAATATGAAGTGCATTAGCAATTACAACGCAATTAAATTCACCATCAGAAAAAGATAATGAGGTTGCGTCAGCTACCTCAAAGGTAAGGTTTTCGTTTTCTCCACGCTTCCTTGCTTCTAAAATCATCTGTTCCGAAAAATCTGTCCCAATCCAATTTTTAGCATATTTTGAAAGATTAAATGATAACTGACCTGAACCGCAAGCAAGTTCAAGTACGTTCATATTTCTATTCAAGTAAGGACGAATATACTCACAAACATTATCATAAACTCCTTTATCCTTCTTCATAAAAGGAGCGTACAGCTTGGCGAATTTATTCCAAAACTTTTTATTGCTTTTATCATTCACTGCTAACACCCTCTTTTCAACAATATGTTTTAATCAATCTCAGCTTTTATCATTTTGCAATACCCTTCTACATTCGTTGTTATCTTTGTACAATGGTTTTGTCCCTTCCATATTCTTAACGCTGCATATGGATATTCTTTTGAAATAACTCTCTTTGCATATTTTAAATTAACTTCTTTAGATCCATAACAGAATATGCACCTCTTTTGTTCTGCTTCTGATAACTTGGGAAGATCTACAAATGCACAATCATGGCAGATATTTTTAATGCTTTGTTTATCTATTCTGATTAGATTTTCAGCCATCATTCGTCCCATTGTTTCTCCATATATGCTTATAATTTTTCTATTAGCTGAGTCACTATTTTTAATAGCTTTTTTTCGTTCATATAGAACAATATTTCTTATGATAAACTCTAAAACACTCGCATTTTGACATAAACTACAGCCCTCAAATAAGGCTTTAACTATCTTTATATCCTTGTATTTTAACAATTCTAGTAACACTACACCGCCTATTGATGCTCCAAAGGCTAAAGAAATTTCTCTAATGTCATTCTCTTTAAGATAATTATGTAAATTTTCACTTTCTTGTCTTGCAGATAAATACTTTTTATCAATCAATCTACCATGAGCAGACAAATTTGGAATAATGTATCTATACTCATTTCCAATGTTATCGGCAATTAACTTTTTCATTCCCTCAGCAGAAGCAAGCATTGGATGTATGAGCAAAACCATTCTTTTCTTGTCTTTATTTATATCAATATACTCCATTTTGGACACCTCACAAGCATGAGTTAGTCTATATTAACTAATAATATTTTATCATTTTCACACCATTTTTTCTATATCGGTTTTTTGTGTTACATAACAGTATTTTACAAAGAAAGGTTAAGCACCTTTTTTGATACTTAACCTTTCCAAATTTTTTTAGATTTTATCTTCTAAAATCTTTCTCAGTTTTTCTAAAATCCTATCCCTCCTCCCGCTGATTGCTTGATGTGTAACTTTCTCTCTTCTGCTGATTGACCTTAGACTTTCTTCTTTGTAGAAGATGGCTTCCATTAACTCTCGTTCTTCTTTTGTGAGAGTATTTAATGCTTTATGAAGTTCTTCAATTTGCATTTTTACTTCTACAATTTTTTCTAAGTCTATTTTTTCATCTATGATGTTATCTACAAAATGTCCGTCATGATCCAGTGCTGAAAATGACATAACATTATGCTTCCAATCTTTTCTTTGGAGATACTTTTCATGCTCTGTTATCTTCCAGTAGGCTTTGTAGACTTTTTCACTTACAAGTACGGATTTGCCTTTTACATAAAGGTAATATTCTTTCTTATCCATCGTGTTATCCTCCTTTTTAAGTTCTCTGTTTTGTTTTTGAGAATAAAAAAGGAGGACTTCTACACTTTGGCGTAAAAAGTCCTCCAAAAAGAAATGAATCTATCTTTTCCTTAGATATATTTAGTTGCTTGAGATAATAAGAAACTATAAAGCGAGAAGATTTTTTTGTTATTTCTTTCTTCTATATGAAAAAGATTTTTCATCTTACTCCCCCATTTCTTACATCTAACTAATATTCATATATCAAACCTTTCTAATAGTTTATTTTCACCTTTGGATAATAAGATACTTAACAATTTATCGCTTCTTCTTTTCCCATTTTTCTAATTCTGCTAAGCATAAAAAACAAGCCGAGCAAAATCATACTAAAATCTACAATAGGTTCAGCCCACCAAACTGCTAATCCTCCAAATACCTTTGGCAATAGCAATATCGCCGGAATAAATAAAATCAGTTGTCTAAGCATTACAATCATGCTCGCTTTTTTCCCATCTCCAATAGATTGGAAAAATGTAAGAGTCATAATCATAATTCCATACAAGATGAAAGTAGAGTAGAACAATTTAAAGTTCATAACTCCAGCTTCAATTATTTCACTTCTCACATTAAACAATGACAATAATTTTTCAGAGAAAAACATGGATGGTATCCAAGAAATAGCAGCAAGTATTGTTGCCCCATACATGAAAATCTTCATAGTATCTTTTACTCTTTGATATTGTTTTGCTCCAAAATTAGCTCCTATAACAGGCTGTAAACCTTGACTCATTCCCCACAATGGAATAAATGAGAACATATAAAGTCTCATTGTGGCAGACATTAGAATTCCCCAATTATCTCCACCATAAGCGAAAGCCTGTTTGAACAAAAATGTTTGTTGTACTGCAAATAAAATTTGCATCATCATAGCCGAACTTCCTATACTAAACATTTCACTGTAAATTGCCTTGCTCTTTTGAATTTTATGGATACCAACAAAAGCACTTTTCTTTGAAAAGTAGTGAAATGTTAATATCGCCTGTACAATTTGAGATATTACAGTTGCAATAGCTGCCCCCTCAATTGCATACTCTCCCATTAACTTCATAAAAATAGGATCTAAAATAATATTTAATAAAGCACCTACTCCCATAATCATCATAGATTGCTTCAATGCACCTTCACCACGCATTGTCATATTACCTGCTTGAGCAAAATTCACAAATATTGAACCAAAGAAAACTACTCTTAAATATCTAACTCCCAGTTCTTTAATATTCCCTTTTGCTCCTACCAAGTCAAGAAAATTAGGTGCAAATACCAAGCCTAATACGGTGATTACTATAGAGAATAAAATTACCCAATAACAAAAATTTCCAAATATTTTATCCGTTGTTTCTTTATCTCCCTTTCCAATAGCCCTTGATAATATTGACGCACTACCAACTCCAATAAGTGCTGATATACCACCATTTATTATTGTTAAAGACATTGATATACTAATGGCAGACATAGCATAATCCCCTATAATCCACCCAGCAAATATTCCATCCATAAATGGATAAAGTCCTATAACAACCATTCCTATAATTCCCGGAATAGCTAATTGAAACAACAAGTCTTTAGGACTTTTTGTTAAAAGTTGTGTTTTCATATCTTCTTTCATCGTATTGCTCTCCTTTACTTATATTTATTTTGTAAATTCATATATTGCACCATCGCACTGTTTTATAAATTCAAAATCATGCGTGATTATAATAATAGTTTTTCCTTGCTCTACCATTTGGTTTAAAAATCCAATCAAAATATCCATTTGCATTTTGCAAAGTCCACTCGTTGGCTCATCAAACACTATGATTGGTTTTCGACTTACCATAGACATAGCAAGCAACAATCTCTGTTTTTCTCCACCCGATAACGAACTTGGGTGCATTTCTTTTTTATTAAATAAATGTACCTTTCTTAAGGCTTCATTTTTCAAATCATCCTGTTTTGTAACTGTTCCAAGTTCCTGCCATACAGATTCTGTGAAAAGTTGATAATTAACATCTTGCATGACTGCAAAGATATTCTCGTACCGTTTTTTGAGCTTTTCTCCCTTATAAAAAACTTCTCCCTTGCCTTTCATAGTTCCCATAAGTAAATTGATAAAAGTACTTTTCCCAACACCGTTTTGTCCAATAATGAAATTTATCCCGGTATTAAAAGAAACACTAAAATCAAAAATTGTATTCTTATCATATGTTTTTTTGAAATGTAGACATGTTATTGACCTATTAGCAAAGTTTGATGGAGTATTTTTTTGTAACATATCTACTTTTTCATATTGTCTATTTAAGAAATCACTCTTGAAAATTTCATTAAAATTTCTCAAATTATGTTTTTCTGAAACTCTTTCAAAAAAATCATCACTAAAATATTCTTTCGTGTATTCTTTAAAAGTTTTGTTTTCTATTACACACAGCTTGTCTACAATGTCTTTCAAATAAAATAATCTATGCTCGACAAGGATTATGATTTTATTTCTTTTTTTTAGCTCAATAATAGCTCTTTTTAAGTTCTTAATTGATTCATAATCCAAAGATGAGGACGGTTCATCTAAAAGAATAATTTCATTTTCTGAAATTCCACTGGCAGTTATAGCAATTAGCTGCTTTTCTCCACCGGATAGTTCAAAAATATTCTTGTCCAACAAATCTTTACTACCTAAAACATCTGAATAATAGTGTATTTTATCTAAAATTAAATTTCTTTCTATACACCTATTTTCTAATTGAAAAGCTAATTCATCTGTAGAATTGATACAATAAAATTGTGTTTTAGGATTTTGAAACACTGTAGATATAAACTTGGATCGTTCTAATATACTCATCCCTAATAAAGATTTGTCCTTGTATAAAACATCTCCTTTTACATCTCCACAATCATATTCGGGAATAATGCCGTTTATTACTTTTAACAAACTACTTTTCCCCGTACCTGAGTGTCCCGTTATAACAGTTACCTCTCCGGGTTTGAAATTTAGATTTATATTTTCTAATATGCTTTCTCCATCAAACTTTAATACTAAATTTTGTAAACTAAGCATACTTACCCCTTATATATAAATAGATTGCCCATACCATTATCACAAAAAATATGCAATCAATGCCACCAATGCGAGATTCACTAATACTTGTTCGCTTTTGATTAACAGCTAACCCTTTTGTCATTGCGGATACTGTTAAATCATCTGCCGTCTTAGACAAACACATCAATAGTGGCACTAATCTATATTCAAATAATAGAATTGGATTTTTTATTAACTTTTTAAGCGTTAGTCCTCTCAAACGCATGGCTTTTTTTATCTGGCTATAATCAATCCTTGCGGCATAAAAGAAACGAACCATCACAGTCAATGGTATTGCTATTTCATCGGGACATTTCATTTTTTTCAATGAATAAATACTTTCCCCTACATTTGATGTGAGTATGGTATATTTCCCCATTAAAAATGCGGGAAGTATTTTCTTAACAACCATTACTAATATCAGTAAAATCGCTACCAAGGGACTGTATTCTAATTTCATTAAAAATCTATCAGCACCATAAACGAACACAAGAGTAGCCATCCCAATAATAGCTACTCTTGTATGTTTTGTATTTATTAAAAGCACTATCGGAATTACGGATATTATAAGGGCTTGCAAGAAATACTTTACTTGAATATTGCCCAAAACCATCACATATGAAAGAACTATTGTCATAAAAAGTTTTGTACGAAAATCAAGTTTGATTGTCATCCTTAACTCCTTATGAATCCTTATTTTTCCATACCAGCCTTTTTAAAATGTTTTTTCAGGAAAGCCATTCCTATACTACAACCAATATATGCTCCTATAATTCCACCTATTGCCATTACGACAATAATCCAATTCGGCATTACACTAAGCATCTTATCAATAAATTCTTGATTATATCCTTGCTCTAACATCTGCTTGACATATTCATTTCTTGATATAAAAATTGGCAACCAATTTCCTATTGTGCAAAGTGGAGCAATAGAAAATGCTAATCTTGCCTTATTAACATCCGTATATTCTCCTGATTTCAAAATAACTTCAGCAATAACACCTGCAATAACAGCAGTTAATAATGCCCAAGGTCCATGTCCCATAGCAACATATACTAATGCAATAAGTAATGATTGAATAAATACCATTCCTCTTTTCTTAATTTTAGTAGAATACAACATATTTACCGGTCCTACCAAAATACCTTGTGCCAATGGAACAACCGGCATTAAAACTGGAACCATTGCTAAAAATGATCCTATCATCATAAATACAAAACCTAATACGGAAAATAATCCTATATTGATTAAATCCTTTACTTCTAATCGTTTACTCATTTTAAACCTCCCTATCTCTTGTCAATATCAACAATGTAATTTACCATTGTTTCTTTTATGTATTTTTTATGTTGTGAAAAAGAATTTCTTGCACAGAGAACTTCAGAACTTAATATCAATCCATTGATATAATTCACTAAAAAACCGTCACCAAATATATCCGCCTTAATTCCAAGCTGCTTGGCGATTAAACTTAGCTCATTAGTCGTATTAAGTTTCAATTCTTGATACAATTTTTCCAAATCCTGATTATATTTTTTTGCTTGTAAAAGGAGTGTATACAATCTCATCAATTCTGTATCAGCCAGCGACTTATCAACCAAAATATCACCCATTTGCTGATATTTATCTTTTCCTCGATTGTTTTTTAAATACTCATTTATCAAGTTGTTTCTATAATCATTACCATCAAGCATTAAGTCTTTAAGCATTTCATTTGTACTTGCATAATGATGATAAACACCCCCTCTACTCATTCCTACCTCTGTGATAACATCTTCCATTGTTGTAAGTTGAAACCCTTTATTTAGAAAGCATTTCTTTGCAGCTTCTCGAATCTCTTTTTTTCTAATTTGTCCAACTTTTTGTTTTTCTTCTTTCAAAATAAAGACCTCTTTTCATATCGTAATAAAAACCGACACTACTGTCGAATTTTATTATACTCCTCTTGTTAGTTAATGTCAACTAACTTCATGATAATAACTACCGTCTTAATATGAATACTATTTCATATAATTTTTCATCGGTATTCCCACTCTTTTTAAAACCTTTAATTTTTCCTGTTTCTTCTGCTCCCTTCTTGCCTTATATTTATCTTCATACTCTTTCTGTTTTCCGCTTGCTTTTCGTTTCAGGTAATTTTGATGTAGCTTGTCTTTTCTTTCCTTGATTTTTCTTTCTTCTTCCTCAAGTTTTTGTTTTTCTTCCTCGCTTAACTCCGCCTGTGGAAGTTCGTAATTACCTATGAAATTAAAGTAAACTTCTATCTTTTGCTTTGATGTTTGACTTCCTTTTCTATCTCTTTCATGTACGATAATTTTTTCTACAAACTCATTTATCATTGTGGTTGTAAGTTCATCAAAGTTTTCATAACGACTGATAAGAGATATAAATTTTTTAGCTCTGTCTGTTTCTTTTTCATATCTTGATATTGTCTGCTCCAAATCCTTAATTTCTTTACTTAAAGTTATCTGCTCCGTTTCATATTGATTATTTAGTATCTCATATCTGCTATTTGGTATTTTGTTAAGGATCATATCTTCATAGATACGACACATCAGTCTTTCTAATTCCTGTAATCGCCCTTTGCTGTCAATAAGCCTTGTGCGTTTCTTTTCTATCTCTATTTTTTCCTTTTCTTCCATTTCATTTTGAATGGAACGGATAAAGGCTTCGTTATCTTCATCAAGATATTTTTTAATATCTTTTAATGTTTCCTGTATTAGATTTAAGACTACTTCTGCTTTTATTCTGTGTGCTGATGGGCAAAGTGTCCCACAAGGTGTTTTGGTATAGGCACTGCAAGTATAATATGGAATATTTTTATAGTTGCTTGTTCTATGAACATACATTTTGCTTCCACAATCTGCACAATACATCAGTCCTGTGAGTGGGTGATATTCTCCCCAACCGTCAGGATACCTTTTTACATTTCCTCTTATCCTTTGCACATTGTCAAAGGTTTCTTGGTCTATGATTGGTTCATGCGTGTTTTCAAAAATAAGCCAGTTATCTTCCGATACATATTTACTTTTCTTGTCCTTGAAATGCTTTCTTGTCTTGAAATTGACTGTATGCCCCAAGTATTCTTGTTTCTTTAAAATGCTTGCTATGGTTGAGCTGCACCAACGATAGGGATGTTCAAAGTTTTTGCTTTGATATAGCCCATAGCCTAATTTCTGTTGATGATAGGCGGGTATATCTACTTTTTCACTCTCCAATATCTTTGCTATTCGATACGGACCATTGCCTTGCATGGTCATATTGAATATGCGTCTTACTACTTCGGCTGCTTTTTCATCTACTATCCATTTGTTTTTATCTTTTTCATCTTTGATATAGCCATAAGGCGGTGTGCTTGCAGTATGTTTCCCACTTTCACCTTTTGACCTGAAAGTCGATTGGATTTTTCTTGATGTATCTCTTGCATACCATTCATTCATGATATTTCTAAAGGGAGTAAAATCATCTTCTCTGTAAAAACTATCTACATTATCATTGATAGCGATTAGTCTTACGCCCTTTTGTCTTAGTATCTCCATACATTGACCGACTTTGAGATAATCTCTGCCAAGTCTGCTCATATCTTTTACAATGATACAACCGATATTGCCTTGATTGACTCCGTTCATCATTGCCATAAATCCCGGTCTGTCAAACTGTGTTCCGCTGATTCCATCATCTGTAAAGTGAATGATGTTTGACAAATTATTTTTGCTTGCGTATTCTTCCAATATTTTTTTCTGATTGATGATAGAGTTACTCTCTCCTTGCAGTTCATCATCACGACTTAATCTCTCATAGAGTGCTGTTATCTTTTCAAAATTCCTCATTTTTACCCCCTTTCTCTTAATTTTTCAATAAAAAAAGAATTAAGAAGTACATATTTCACTAAAATAGTGATTAAGTGTTCTCCTTAATTCTATTACTCCAGCAGCCAATTTGTATTTTTTATATTGCTTCACTGCAAAGTGTGTAGGCTCTTTCCTTTCCAGTGCTTCAAAGAGTCTGTCTATCGGATTCATATAGGTTTCATCATCTTCTCTAACTTCTGAAGCGTCTATCATATCGAGAAGTGTTGCAAAGTTCTTTTCTTCTTTTGGAGCTTCATAGAAGATGTAGCCGATAAGGGCTGTATAGTAGAGCTTTTCAGCTTTGACCCAAAAATCTTCACCTGCTTTTTCGCCCTCTCCCTTGGTGTTTGCGATGATTGTCTGTACTAATTTGAGTATATCTTTTTCACTTCTGAGATAAGCGAATGGATTGTACTTCATGCTCTTTTTGAAGTTAATTGTATTTAAGATTTTTATCTCATATCCGTTATCTTCAAGCATCTTACCGCACTCAAGGACTATCGTTCCTTTAGGATCGGTTACACAATATGACGAGTGCATCTGCATAAGATTCGGTTTTACATAAAATCTCGTTTTTCCACTTCCTGATCCACCGATGACAAGAACATTCTTATTTCTTGCATACTTAGGATTAGATGGTCTACCATTCATTGTTAATCGCTCAGTTTGAGTAAGCAAAATATTATTTTGAAACTTTTCATCCATATATGGCTCTATATCTTTTTTCGTTCCCCATCTTGCTGAGCCATACTCTTTCCCCTGTCTAAACTTTTTAGCATTTTTCCCTTTGGTATATACGATAATTTTGATTAAAACAGCTACTACCACGCCCATTATAATATCCGTAGGATGAAGGCTTGGAAGAAAGCTCATCGTATTAATCTCTAATATCCCTTGAAAAATTTTGTCAATAATATCGCCACCTATATAGGCTCTTACATGATGTGAAAAGATATTACCTATATAGAAAAATGCAAGATAGGGAATGTTCTGCTTTAGAAACTTTACCTTATCTTGCACCTTAAATAAGCCTTTGATGTCCTTTAATATCTTATCTATCATAGGCTCTGCTCCTTCTGTTTATTCTTAACTTTATCCTTAGAAACAGAGTTCTTTGCCATTTCCTTGAACTTTTCAATATTCTTATGAATGGACTCCTTTCTTTCCGTTTTCTTTTCTGATTCGGAAAGAGCGTGCTTAAATGCTTTGTCCATTACTTTCATATCTTTGGCTTGGAAAAATACTGAGAATTTACCCGTTTCCTTATCTTTTATCACCGAAAACTTAACACCGTATCTATTTAGCTCTTTTTTCAGTTCTTTCAGCTCCGTTTCTTCAACCGGAATTTCTTCAAGCTGTCCTTTTTTTACCATATCTTTTAGCTTTACTTCATTTCCGTTGCTATTTACAAGTTTTTCAAGTCCTCCAAGCTTTTCTGCTTCTTTCATCAGTTTCTTTAATAAGTTCAGAATTAGCTTTCCTGTTACTTTAGCAGCTCTTACTTCCATATTCAGCGTTTTTCTTGCTATTTCTTCATTGATCAAGTTCTCTCACCTCCGTTCAGTAACCTCTCTTTATTACGAGCCAGCTTATCCTTTTGAATAGCCTTTCTAAAATCTTCTCCTACAACCATAACAGGAATACACATCTCTATAATTCGTGAATAAATCCTCTGATACTCCACACTTTCTGTACAATTTACAATTGTGTCGTAAGAAAGGTTTGTGGTGAAAATAGTCGGTTTTTGTTTTAAGTACCTGTTATTAACAATGTTATATACCTGCTCTTTAGCATAGCTTGTATCTCTTTCAATTCCTAAATCATCCAAGATAAGAACGGAAATATTTACAAGAGATTCAATATATGCGTTCTTGTCAAAATCAAATCCTCCCTTTTGCAGCTCATTGATAATCTGTGCAAAATTTCTTATCTTAACCCCTACCTGATATTGTTCAATTAGAGCATTGGCGATAGAACAAGCAAGGTATGTCTTTCCACTACCTACCGAACCATAAAACAAAATTCCTATATTTTCCTTTTTCATTTCCTCATAGTCTTTTACAAAGTTCTTTGCAATGATAAGGCTTTGATTTTCTTCTCCCTGATAATTTTCAAATGTGTATGACCACTGAATAATAGAGTTAAAGCAGCTACTCTTTAATCGTTCAATCTCCAGCTGCTTTTGTCTTTCTTTTTCTTTTGCTTCTCTATTTCTATCGCATTTACAAGCAGTCTTAAATATCATCTTGTTATCAAAGAACTCCATCACTTTTCCGTCTTTTCTTTCATGACAAACTTTACAAAATGCGTGTCCATTCTTGATATATTCTTTTTCAGGATCGTAAGAATACTCTACATCTTCTATCATTACTTTTTCTAATTCTTTCATCATAGGTGTTCTCCTTTATCATATTCTTCCCATGTCGGGATATTTGATGTTTTCACTTCTTTACTTCTTCCCTGATCTTTATAAAACCAAGAAAGGATTGTCGCTTTATGGTCTTTATAGGTCTTTCCGGTGCTTTTGATATATGCAGATAGCCTTTCAATGTAATTATCAAGCTGTGAGTTCATTATGATTTGTAAATCGGATATATCTTCAGCAGCTAAAAATACATTTTGAAATGTTCCAAGTCCGTTTACACCAAAACTATATTCTCTCTTACTATACTTACTCTTATTATTCTCTATATAGTTACGGTCAACATTTTTAACCTCTTGAAGTTCATTTTCTTTACTTCTGAGGTCAACATCTTTTACTTCTGAAGTAAAGTTTTTTAACTTCTGAAAGTCATTTTCTTTTACCTGAAATACACTCATGAAATCTTTGACATATATGATATTCGGTTTACCAAGTCCAAGCCTTACTCTTTCAATCAGTCCTATCCCTTTTTTGCTATCTAACTCATCTAATGTTTTTATGGCAGTAGGCTTTGAAATATTTCTTCTTTTCATAATTTCCTCGACTGTGAAATAGATAAATACTCTACCTTCCTTGTCTATCCAGTTATTCTTAAAGGACATTCCTGTTCGTTTCAAAAGCATGGAATAAAGGATAATTGCTTCGGCAGATAATCCCTTAAATTCTTCTCCATCAACCAATATCTCCGGAACTTTTAAGAAATTAAATCTTTCCGCTTCTCTGTTATAGAAATAGTCAAAGTCCATCGCTTCACCTCCTTTCCTTAAAATTTTACAAAGAAAAAGACGATAGTTTTTTTCTCTATCGTCTTTGGTAACCATTTTTATGAAATTTTTCAAATTGATTTTATTACTTCGTTTATACCTTTAAGAAAGGCTATAACGGTTGCTCCGACCATGGGTATTCCATATGGACTTAACAAAAATCCTAATACCAACGCCTCAATTCCAAGTGATATATCTTTTTGTATAAATGATCCTATTGCAGCAACGATACACATCAGCATCAAGAAATATAGAATAGTTGTTCCTATGCCGAGCAGGAATGTCAGAAATGCAGTGAGGATACTTAACAGCAATCTAATTGGAAATAAGATTATTTTTAATATCCATCTCATAAATACCCTCCATTTCTATTAAATCATCTTAAAATGCCTTAACGCATCCATGATAGCTTCCTCTTTTTCCGGTGTGCATTGTGGAATAACCTGTTTCTCTTTTTTTGATTTATTATAATGCTCCCTCAGTACAATTCCACATTTCTTTTTAATCTGTGCAATATAGAGTGTCGAAACCTTTAAATCAAACTTTTCCAATATATATTTCTTGATTTGTGCATAAGTCGCTTTACTTTCAGCACTTGTCAAATCAAGCTCATCAAGCTTAATTTCAACATCTATATGTTTATCGACATCAAGTTTGGACAATAACGCTACCGTCTCATTTTGATATGCCTGATGCATTAGATCAAAGAGGATCATGGTCAAATAGAGAATCAGTAGATTGGTTTGTAAACTTTGCAAAAGTTATGTTTGAAAATTTTGGCGATAGAGTTAAATACTGGCTGACTATTAATGAACAGAATATGCTGACATTAGTAGGACCGTTGATTGGAACCTTAAGAATACCGGAAGGAACGACTAATATTCTTAAGGAGACATATCAGCAGAATCATCATATGCTTCTTGCTCAGGCAAAAGCTATGGTAATGCTTCATGAAATGTATCCGGAGTCAAAAATTGGACCGGCTCCAAATATTTCTCTCGTTTATCCGGCAAGCTGTAAGCCGGAAGATCAGCTGGCAGCACAGGAATATAATGCGATTAGAAACTGGTTCTATTTAGATATGGCAGTCTATGGTGTTTATAATAATCTGGTATGGAGATATTTAGAAGAACATGATGCAACACCTGATATCTTAGAAGGAGATATGGATATCATGAAAGCCGCTCATCCTGATTTTATTGGTTTCAATTATTATAGTACTGCCACAGTACAGGCATCAGCTCCTAGTGATGATGTCGATCCGGGTGCAGATCAGCAGACTGCCAGAGGAGAAGCCGGTTACTATAAAGGATATGATAATCCAAACTTAGTGAAAACAGAATTTGGCTGGGAAATTGATCCATTAGGATTTAGAGCTACTATGAGAGAAATGTATTCTAGATATAGATTACCGATGATAGTCACTGAAAATGGATTAGGCGCTTATGATACACTAACAGAAGATGGAAAGATTCATGATGATTATAGAATAGCTTATTTAAAAACTCATATTGAACAATTAAAGCTTGCTGTCAGTGATGGTGTAGAAATGATGGGATATTGTCCTTGGTCAGCTATTGACTTAGTATCAACACATGAAGGTATTAGAAAGAGATATGGCTTTATTTATGTTGATACTACAGACGAAAAAACAGGAACACTTAACAGATATAGAAAAGATTCATTCTATTGGTATAAGAAAGTTATAAAAACAAATGGCGAAGATTTAGATTAAACTAAAAGAGCTTCTCAAATTGAGAAGTTCTTTTTACTATTTAACTAATGTGCTGCTTTTAAGATGATTTTTGTAAAATTTATTCTTTGTATTACAAAATATTGAAAATAATAATTTATATGATATGTATTACTTTTATTATTAGGGATAAGAAATGGGAATTTATTAATCAATAACATAAATTATTCATAAAGAGGGTACATATCATATATATTCCTCTTTAAATTTGATTGAATAAATAAATATACAAGTAAAATAATAAATAGAATACTCATAGTGCATTGTTCCATGATATTTATCAACAATATTTTTAATAGTTTTTATACCATAGCCATGGCTATCTTTATCTTGTTTTGTAGATTGTAATGAAATGTTGCTAATTAGAGGATCCGTAATACAAGTATTTTTAATCATAATATGTAATAGACAATCTTCTTATAATAGCTTCTCATGATTACTTGGAAGATATTCATTTTACAAGTCAATATACATTAAGTGATGGACATTTAATCAAAGATGAAATGGTATAAGAGTATTCTGTTTTTTTATAATAGGGTTATTTATCTGCTTGTTTGTTTTTGAGATTAATTATGAAGATGCCATTAAAATACTCTATACATTTCCTAAAAGAGTAATATATATATTTATAAGTTTATTTTTAAATTATTTAAACCTAAAAGTAAGTTATCTGATGATTAGTCAGTATTTTGAAATACAGGAACAAGTTATTTTAAGAAAAGACTATTCATATTTTTATAAACTTATATTTATGAAATCAATAATATTTATATGTATCTTTACACTAATACATATTCTATTATTCTTATTATTATTTTCATAAGATATATTTGCTAGGTTTAATAATTCTATCATGTATAGAATTATTATCAGGATATATTTTTGTGTTTTTAGAAAAGTATTTACAAAACTATACTCTGATAAGTTTATTTATATTTCAAATCATATTAAGAATATTCCTTTCATGTTTTAGTGTATACTAAGATTAAAGAGAGGTATATACAATGGGATTATTTAGTTTATTTAAAAGATATGATATTAATCAAGGGGTAGAAGAGTATCAGCATACTCAAGATGCTTTACTCATTGATGTCAGAGAAAAGGATGAACATCAAGAAGGACATATACCTGATAGTATTAATATACCGTTATCTGTATTTAATCAAATGATTTTTAAGGAAGTAAAAGATAAAGATAAGCCTTTATATATTTATTGCTTAGGTGGAGGAAGAAGTCAAAGAGCCTGTTTTTATTTAAAAAAGAATGGCTATAGTCATGTTAAAAACATAGGAGGTATTTCTAAATATAAAGGAAAAATAATCTAAACATATTGTAAGTACATATTAAGTGAAAAAGCAGTGATTTTTTATCAGAAATTTATGATAGCCTTATTAAAGGCTATCATTTTGTTTTATAGAGCTGAATGAAAAATCATAGAAAGTTAGTTATAACTTTCTTATTAAAAAGAATAAGTATATAATAAACTATATAGATTTAAGCCTGTTAATATATTAAGGAGTATTAATGAATATAGAGAAAAAAAGAAAAAGAGAGATTAGGGTTGTTGAAGAAATGATCAAACTCTATTGTCGGAGACATGATGATTATTGTTATGGAGTAATGTCTGAGGAATATCGTTTACTATTTGAATATGCAAAAGAACGTATTGAACATTGTCCTTTTATGGAAACCAAAACATTTTGCAGTCAATGTCAGGTACATTGTTATCAAATGAAACAAAAAGAAATGATCAGAAAGGTAATGAGATATTCAGGACCAAGACTGTTGTTTTATCATCCGTTGATGACAATAAATCATGGATTTGTCACGATATTAGGAAAGAGGAGGAGAAAATGATTAAGATAAGACTGATTAGATTATTGAGTGATTCTAAAAAATATATTATTTATCAGATAGCGGAGCAATGGCTGTCTTTATTATGTCAGATAGTTATCATTTATAGTGCCTCTGTCTTAATCTCTCAGGCAGTTATAAAGACACTTACATTATCAGATACTTTATTATATGGATTACTTGTTTTAGGCGGTATTTTATTAAGATATGGATTGGATATTTTATATGCTAAATCAAGCTTTAAAGCAAGCAGTGATGTTAAAAGAGTATTAAGAAATAAAATTTATAGTAAATTGTTAAGACTGGGAACATCGTATAGAGAAAAAATAAAGTCTTCAGAAGTTATGCAGATGGCAGGAGAAGGGGTAGAACAGTTAGAAGTTTATTTTGGTAGATATCTCAGTCAGTTCTTTTATGCATTATTGGCTCCGTTAACTCTATTTATTTGTTTATTGAGAGTAGATTTTAAAGCAAGCCTTATTTTACTGGCGGCTGTTCCATTAATTCCTATTGTGATTATGATTGTTATGAAAGTAGCTAAAAAACTGCTGGATAAGTATTTTACTATTTATTATGGATTAGGAGACACTTTTTTAGAAAAACTTCATGGTATGACAACATTAAAGATTTATGGAGCAGATGAGCAGGCAGCATTAGAAATGGATCAGGAATCTGAACAATTTAGAAAGATTACAATGAAAGTTCTTATGATGCAGTTAAATAGTACAGCTGTTATGGATATTGTTGCTTATGGAGGAGCTGCTGTGGGAATGGCAGTAGCTTTAATGGAGTATTATCATGGAGCTGTTAGTCTTAAAGGAACGATTCTTATTATTCTTTTAGCGGCAGAATTCTTCCTGCCAATGCGTTTATTAGGTTCATTCTTCCATATTGGTATGAATGGGATAAAAGCCAGTGATCGTATTTTTGCCTTTTTGGATCTGCCGGAAGCAAATCGTGGAGATTTAGAGTTAGATGATCAGGAATTATCCATTGATATTAGTCATATGTCTTTCTCTTATAATAAGAAAACAGAGGTATTAAAAAATATTTCTATGAATATTAAGCCTCAAACATTTGTTTCTATTGTCGGAGTCAGTGGCAGTGGTAAAAGTACGATTGCTAAGATATTAATAGGACAAAATAAAACATATCAGGGGGATATTAAAATTAATGATATTTCTTTATTAAATATTAAAGAAGAATCATTATTAAAACATATAACGATGGTTTCTTTTGCAAGTTATTTATTTAAAGGCACTATTAGAGATAATCTTTTAATGGGAAATCCTGAGGCTACTGATTCACAGATGATGGAAGCTTTAAAGCAAGTAAATCTTTATGATTTTATCTGTTCTCAGGATTCTCTTGATACTAAGCTTCTTGCTGATGCAAGTAATTTATCAGGAGGTCAAAGACAAAGACTTGCCCTTGCAAGAGCTTTATTACATGATTCGGAGATTTATTTGTTTGATGAAGCTACATCAAATATAGATATGGAATCTGAAGAGATGATTATGCATGTTATTAGAGAACTTGCTAAAAAGAAAACAGTGATTCTGATATCACATAGATTAGCTAATGTAGTTAATAGTGATTATATTTATATGTTAAAAGATGGCGTTATTTATGAAGAAGGAACACATGAACAGCTGATGAATCATAAGAGTGCCTACTATGCATTATATAGTGAGCAGAAAGAATTAGAAAGCTATAGTAAGAAAGGAGAAAATCATGGAGAATAGACGCTCAGGATTAACCATCATGAAACAATTGATCGGATTAATCAAGCCATTGGTACCTATCATGCTTTTAGCTATATTTTTTGGAGTTATTGGTTTTCTCTGTGCTATCTTTTTAACTATTCTGGCCGGAAAGTCAATTGTCATGATATTATCACACCAAACATCCGGTTTGACTATGATGATAACTATGATGATTGTGATAGCTTTATCTAGAGGGATACTTCATTATTTTGAACAGTATTGTAATCATTATATTGCTTTTAGATTATTAGCAATGATTAGACATAAAGTATTTGCAGCTTTAAGAAAATTATGTCCGGCTAAATTAGAAGGCAAGGATAAAGGTAATCTTATTTCTATTATTACCAGCGATATAGAACTATTAGAAGTGTTTTATGCTCATACTATTTCACCAATTGCGATTGCTGTTATTGTATCATTGATTATGATTATTTATATTGCTTCATTAAATATAATTGCCGGAATTATTGCTTTTATTGCTTATTTATGTATTGGTGTTATGATTCCTTTATGGAATGGAAAACGTACCGGTAAAGCAGGTATGGAGTTTAGAAATGAGTTGGGGAATCTCAACAGCTTTATTTTAGATTCTATGTATGGTCTAGATGAGATTATGCAATATGATAAAGGAATAGAAAGAGCAAAGCAGATAAACAGACACTCATTGGATTTATCAAAGCTTCAGCTTAATCTTTATTACTATGAAGGGACTCAGAGAGCAGCTACAAATCTTGCGATTCAGTTCTTTTCATGGTTAATGATATTTGTTATGTTAATGCAATATAGTATGCATACTATATTATTTGAAAATATGATTTTATGTATTATTGCTATGATGGGATCATTTGGTCCGGTTGTGGCGTTATCTTCATTATCTAATAATCTTCATCAGACACTGGCAAGTGGTGAAAGAGTTTTATCTATCTTAGAAGAAAGACCTGTAGTAGATGAAATAGAAGAAGGGAAACAGGTAAAGTTTGATGATGTACTATTGAATGATGTGACATTCTCTTATGATCATCAGAATATTCTTGAAGATTTTTCTATGTCTTTTTCTAAAGGAAAAACAATTGGTATTCATGGACCTAGCGGTTCCGGGAAATCAACAATCTTAAAATTATTAATGAGATTCTGGGATGTTAATAGTGGGAGTATTACTATATCAGATACCGATATCAAAGAGATTCAGACTAGAAATCTAAGAGCAATGGAAGCTTATGTTACTCAAGAAACATGGCTTTTCCATGATACAATTGCTAAAAATATTCAGGTTGGAAATCTAAAAGCAACTCAGGAAGAAATAGAAGAAGCTGCCAAGAAAGCGAATATTCATGATTTTATTATGTCTCTTCCACAAGGATATTCAACCAATGTTGGTGAACTAGGAGATACTCTTTCAGGCGGAGAAAGACAGAGAATAGGAATAGCTCGTGCTTTCTTACATCAATCAGATTTACTTCTTCTAGATGAACCGACATCTAATCTTGATTCATTAAATGAAGGTATTATTTTAAAAACATTAAAAGAAGAAACAGTTTCTCGTACTGTAATTTTAGTATCACATAGAAATTCTACTATGAGTATTGCTGATAAAGTAGTAAAAATGAATACTGACCGTGTTTCTTGATTAATAGATTGCTTTTTAAAGAAATGCATGTTATTATGTTTGAGCAAGTTTACTTGCCTGTCCTTAATAGGACCGTATAGACCAAAGGAGGTAAAAAGAATGAATAAGTATGAAATTATGATGATTTTCAAACCTGATTTAGAAGAAAACACTAGAAATGAAGTCTTAGAAGGCTTAAAAGGTATTTTAACTTCTAATGGCGGCATCATTGATAACGTTTCTGAAGAAATGGGTATGAGAGATTTAGCTTATGAAATCAAAGATTATACTAAAGGTTATTATGTAGTGCTTGATGTTCATGTAAACCCTGATGAAATTGCTGAATTTGAACGTTTATCAAGAATTAATGCTAATGTATTACGTCATTTAACTCTTCGTAGAGATTAAGAGGCAGATACAATGATTAATCGTGTCGTTTTAGTGGGTCGTATGACAAGAGACCCGGAATTAAGAAGAACCGGTTCAGGGAAAGCAGTAACCAGTTTTTCATTAGCACTTGATCGTGGCTTTACTACACAGGATGGTCAGTCAGCTGATTTTATTCCTGTTGTTGTATGGAATAAAGCTGCTGAATCAGTTGCTCAATACTGTCAGAAAGGTTCACTTGTAGGAGTGGATGGAAGCCTTCGTTCTAGAAGCTATGACAACAATCAAGGACAAAGAGTTTTCGTGGTTGAAGTATTAGCCGATAGAGTCAGATTTTTAGAAAGCAAAAATGCAAGACTCGGAAGTGCTCCATCACAGCCACAGATGCAGCCTGGACAGCAAGATAATTTCTATGATATGAAATCGGTAGATTTAGAAAATGATTTTGATGAATCTGTTAATACATTTGATATCATGGAAGATGATCTTCAATTCTAATTTAGGAGGAAATTATTATGGCATTCAGAAAACAGAGAATGGGCAGAAAGAAAGTCTGCTATTTTACAAAGAACCATATTGACTATATCGATTATAAGGATATAGAGTTATTAAAGAGATTTGTTTCAGCTAATGGTAAGATTATTCCAAGACGTGTTACCGGCACTTCAGCAAAATACCAGAGACAGCTTGCCAGAGCTATCAAGAGAGCTAGACAAATGGCTTTATTACCATATGTCGGTGAATAGTAGATGATGAAAACCTTGATTATTCAGGGTTTTTTCTTTTTGATTATTAGATAATTTATTTATGATATTAAAGGATTTATTAAATGAATAAATAGCGATAAAGTATCGGCTATAATAAGAAAAAATATTAGATTAAAAGTCTGATTACAGTATAAAAGATTAATATTTAGAAAATGGATTATTAAATTCGCTTTTTAATATCTTGTTGACTTTTAATAATGTTTCTCAAATAATGAATAATATGGAGTAAGAATATGAATACAAAAAAACTGGTCCAGGGAGCAATGATTGTAGCTTTATTTGGGGTTATGGGAATACTCAATGTAATGACAGGAACTTTCTTTGATTCATTAATAGGCTATGTTATGGTTATACCGCTAACATGGTATGGTTATCAGTATGGCCTTAAGAATAATATGATAGTTTCTTTTGCATCGGCAGCTATTACTCTTATGCAGGGAATGCCTTATTTTTTTACTATTGTAGTCTATTCATGTATCTTAGGATGTTTTATTGGAGAAGCATTAAAGGAAGAATCGGCTAAAACAAAAATAATATTGGGATCTTTTATTATCTCTATTATTTATAATATTTTATTATTTGAATTATTAGGTGTTTTATTAGGAATATCATGGAATCAGGATATAACTGAATTATTAAAATTAAAATCTTTATTAGTAAATATTCCTTATGCAGGTATGATATATCAATCAATAGATTTATTATCTTTCTTTGTAGTTTTTATATCTTTTTTTGAAAGTTATCTTATCTTATTAATGATTCAGTTTATCTTTACGAGATTAAAGATTCCATTTCATAAGAATTATCATATAAGTACATTTTATTTGGATAAAAAGATCGGATATATAACCATTGGAATATTCATAATATCTTTTATCTTAGAGCATTATTTTAATTACCGGATTATTCACTATATCTTATCATTAAGTATCTTTATATTAATGATTAATGGTATATCCTTAATATCTTTATACTTTATTTATATTTCTAAGCCTCATCTTAATAGTACGGGGCTTGTATTAATGGCAGTACCTGTTATCAATATTGGACTTATAGGATTAGGGATAATAGACATTATCAGTGATTTAAGAAGAAAAATAATGTATAATAAATACCGAGGTACAAGTTATGACTAGAAAACTGACACAATTAAGAAATCTTGTAATATTATTATTAATATTAGAACCTATTATTATTGCGGTTATATATTTATTTTTTCCTTTAGTAAGGATATTTTCCGTTCTTATCTATGCATCTATTAAGAATATTATATTAGTGGTTGCTTTAATATATCTTTCTTACATCTTGGATAATAATGCTTTAAGTGTCGCAGATGCATTAGATGAAGATGCGAAGAACTCACTTATATATGGCGGAATAGCCTTATTACAATATGATGATAATAGAAATATTACCTGGGTGTCAGATTTATTTATTGCGAATAAGGTTAAGATTATTGGCTTAAAGGTATTGGACTGGCAACCGACATTAGCGGGATTATTTGAAAATGAAGAGGTTAAACTGATTGATATAAAAGGAAAGAAGTTTGAAGCATATAATAACGAAGATACGCATATGCTCTATTTAAAAGATGTCAGTGAATATATATCATTACAACAGGATTATGAAGATCAGCAGATATGTGTAGCTTATATTACGGTAGATAACTTTGATGAAACATTAGAAAACTTAAATGAATCAACAGCTGCTAAGGTTCAGTCAATAGCCAGACAGACTATTATAGACTGGGCAGTAGAAAATGGCATGATTATTAGACGATATAAAACCGGCGGATATGTAGCTGTTTTTAATGAACGTATTTATCGCAAACAGGTGGAAAATAAGTTTGGAATTCTTGATTCATTTAAAAAGAAATGCTTAGAATTAGATGAAGTTCTGACTTTAAGCATAGGTATTGGAAGGGGAACAAGAGTCTTAAGAGAATTAGAAGAATTGGCTGCTTCCGCTTTACAGCTTACTTATTCTCGAGGAGGAGATCAGGTTGTTATTAAGAGCGGTAAAGATAATGTCAGGTTTTTTGGCGGAACAACGGATGTCTTTGAGAAATCATCTAAGGTTAGAGCACGTGTTATTGCTCAAAGTATGGCAGGTATTATTAAGAGAAGCTCAAATGTTTTTATCATGGGACATAAGTTTTCAGATTTAGATTCTCTGGGTGCTTCAGTAGCTATGGCACGTATTGTTCAGGCTTATAATGTGCGATGTAATATTATTCTTGATTTTAATTCCTTAGAAGAAAAAACTGCCAATGTAGCTCAGATAATGGTTAAGGATAAACGATATGACGGTCTTATCTGTAGTGCCGTTGAAGCTATGGAAAGGGTCGGTAGAGATACATTGTTAATTGTGGTTGATAATCATAAGCCTTCATTAGCAATTTCTAATGGATTATTAGAAACAGTGAAGAATAAGATTATCATTGATCACCATAGACGAGGTGAAGAATTTATTGATACGCCAATATTAACTTATTTGGAACCATCCGCTTCTTCTACAGTAGAATTAATAGTAGAACTTTATAATTATCAGAATGTAGATGTTGAATATAATGATTTAGATGCGACTATTATGTATGCGGGTATTCTTGTAGATACTAATTCATTTAAGCAAAGAGTTGGAGTAAGAACATTCCAGAGTGCAGCTACATTAAAAGAATTGAATGCGGATGTTGTTAAGGCCTATGAATTATTAGAAGATTCCTATGAAAAAACAATTGAAATTACCAACATTACTAAAACAGCGCAGCCTTATCGTGAACATATACTTATTGCTGTATGTGATAATAGTTATGAAGTATCATCAACATCACTGGCTAAATCATCAAATAAATTGCTGGAAGTATCAGATGTTATGGCAAGTTTTTCAATAGGAAAAATATCTAAAAATCTGACCGCTATCAGTGCTAGAAGTTCAAGAGATATTAATGTACAGATGATTATGGAAAAGATGGGTGGTGGCGGTCATTTTACAATGGCTGCCTGTCAGATAGAAAATAAAGAACCGGAAGAAGTTTCTGTATTATTAAAAGAAGCTATTGATCAGTATTTCTTAGAAAGAGGAGATTAATATGAAAGTTATATTATTAGAAGATGTTAAAAAAGTAGGTAAAAAAGGAGAAATAGTTACTGTTGCAGATGGCTATGGACAGAATTTCTTAATTAAGAATCAGAAAGCTGTTATGGCGAATGCTCATGAAAGAAAAATATTAGCCAAGCAGAATGAAGAAAAAGCGAAAGAGCTTGAACTGGAAAAACAGAATGCTATAGAATTGTCTAAAAGACTGGAAACGATAATCTTAAAATTTGTTTCACCGGTAGGAAAAGATGGGTTGGCAACATCACAGGTTTCTACTAAACAGATTGTTAAAGAATTAAGAGAGAAATATGATATTAGGGTGGATAAAAGGAAGTTTGTGAATCCGCATTCTATTGGAGCCTTTGGTGATACAAAAATGGAAATAGAATTATTTAAAGGAGTTATGGCTTCAATTAATATACATTTATCACCAAAACAAGGATAATTATGGATAATGTAAGAGAACTTCCTCATGATTTAGGAGCTGAAAGAGCATTGCTGGGGGCAATGCTGATAGATAAAGATGCTTGTAGTGAAGTTATCAACATAGCAATTCCTCAGGATTTTTATTATGATAATCATAAGATGATCTTTGAAGGTATGGTATTTCTTCATAAATCAAGAAAGCCGGTGGATGTAACAACACTTACAACCTATTTATTAGATAAGAAATTGTTAGATAAAGCCGGTGGAGTAGAATATCTATTAACGCTTAGTGAATCAGTACCGACAACGGCACATACACAATATTATCTTTCTATATTAAATGAAAAGTCATTATTAAGAAGACTGATTCAGCAGTCTACAGAAATTGTTAGAAAATCCTATGATGAAATAGGAGATATGAATGATTTTATCAATAATATAGAAAAAGACTTTTTAAATGTGACTAGAGATAGGAATGCCGGCGAATTTAAAACAATAGAAGATGTTGTTGCCAGTGTTACAAATAGATTATCAATACTGCAAAAAAATGGCGGATTAGTATCAGGTGTTAAAACAGGATACAGAGATCTGGATAGACTGACATCAGGATTTCAAAAAGGAGATCTTGTTATTCTTGCTGCCAGACCATCAGTTGGTAAAACAGCCTTTGCCTTAAATGTAGCATATAATTCTTCTCTTAATAGTGAAAAAGAAGCTGTTGCTGTCTTTTCTTTAGAAATGCCGGCAGAACAGCTTGTTACAAGACTCATATGTTGTGCAGGATCTATTAATAATGATGCATTAAAAACAGGCTTCATCTTAAAAGAAAATAGTAATAAGTATTATGCTGCTGCTGATCGTGTCTCACAATGTAATCTTTACATTGATGATACACCGGGTATAAAAATAGGAGAAATAGCTGCTAAGTGCAGACGCTTAAAACAAGAAGCCGGATTAAAACTTGTGATTATTGACTATTTACAGCTTATTAGCGGACCCACAAATTCTAGAGAATCAAGACAACAGGAAGTATCAGATATCTCAAGACAGTTAAAAGCGATGGCAAGAGAATTAGAATGTCCTGTTATTGCATTATCTCAGCTTTCAAGACAAGTTGAACAAAGAAAAGGTAAGCCGATGCTTTCCGATTTAAGAGAATCAGGAGCGATTGAACAGGATGCTGATATTGTTGCATTCTTACATCGAGAAGATTATCAGAACAAAGAAAAAGAAGCTGAAATTAACGGATTAACAGAAATCATAGTAGCTAAGCATAGAAATGGTGCAACAGCTGATTTACAGGTAGTCTTTGAGAAACAGTATTCACGTTTCTCTGACTATACAACAGAAGAAATGCCAACACCGGGTATGGGAATAAGAGATATTAGAGTATAAAGTTTATATTCATTAGATGTTATTTTTCTATTTATGTTTTCTTGATTGATTTATATATTACCCTAAAGGAGAATAAATTTGGGATGGGAAACCATCCTATTTTCATGTATAATAAAGAATGCATGAAAGGTGGTTAACTATGTATAATCAATATAATGAGGGATGGCTGGAAGTTATTTGTGGGTGCATGTTTGCCGGTAAGACTGAAGAATTAATCAGAAGAATAAATGTTTTAACATTCGCAAAAAAGAATATTATTGTCTTTAAACCTAAGGTAGATGATCGTTATTCAACTACAGAAATTGTATCTCATGCAGGAGCTAAAGTTTCCTGTGTTGTGGTTGAAAAATCATCAGATATCTTAAATAGAATAAAAGTAGATACAGATGTTGTTGCGATTGATGAAGTACAATTTTTTGATAAAGATATTGTAGATGTCTGTGAATATCTTGCCGATAGCGGCTTAAGAGTCATGGTTGCAGGATTAGATAAAGATTTCCGAGGAGAACCGTTTGGCGTTCTTCCGGATCTTCTAACAAGAGCAGAATTTGTAACTAAGCTAACAGCAGTATGTGCTAAATGTGGTGCACCTGCAACACGTACACAAAGAATGGTTAATGGAAAACCGGCTTCATTTACAGATCCTGTAGTCTTAGTAGGAGCAAAAGAAGCTTATGAACCAAGATGCAGACACTGCCATGAAGTAGGAGATAAACCAAATAAATTTAAAAAAATAAAAATAAGTTAATGTAGAGTTCACATAACTCTATTATAGTAACTATTGTCGTAAGACAAATATCATAAATGAAGAGATCCCCCCAAACAGTCTCTTCAATATTCCCCTTCTTAAAAAGAGATTCTCCCCAAGAATCTCTTTTGCTTTCTATAAATTTTTAAAAACATAAATAGTTAATATTGAATTCATAAAACACAGTTATATTAATGATGTAGACTTAAAATAATATATTTCATAATTTCCCTTCCCTTTAAAATATGAAAAAAATCTACAAGAAAAGAACCGTAACCCGGTTCTTTTACTTTGTATTATAATAATCGATATTTTTTTGAAAATATAAATAAGATTTTATATTTTTGATAGAAAACATAGTATTTTTTCTTATAACCATAAAAATAATTATGTTATTAAGTAATTCATATTGTTTTTTATTGTTGCAAAGGCTATAATATATATAAATAGAACATTTTGTAATACGAATAATTTATAGTATTTGCTTTATTATCATAATTATAGGAAATAATAATATAATTAAAATTAAATAGGTGATGATACCCATGTACATTTTTTAGTGTATTATGCAAAGAGTAATAGAAATTATGTATTTTACATTCGGACTGTTTCAGATGTCTAATAGTTTTGCATATGGAATGTTGTTTGTTTTAGCTTACTTGACTTTGTTTTTAAGCTCTTTCATAGCTGAATTTATGATGGACAGGAGGAAACAATTATGAAGAGATTAAAAAATATTAGCATATTATTAATGCTTATTTCTATCTGGTTTAATACTATGGCATATCAAGAGAAAACAGTTGCTGTTACTTTATTTTCAGATTTATGTTTCTTAGTGGGGAGTATTGGTCTTTTTCTTGTGATTATAAAAGATAAATAAATTTATTAATTGCACATATTATTAAATATGATAACGAATAGGAGAATAATGAGAAATAACCTTAAATATATCGGTGTATTACTGGTATTGATTTCATTATGGATTAATACAACGAAATGGGATAAATTAAATGAAGCTAATTTATCAGCAGCATTTTTGCTAATAGGTATTATTATTTTTGTAATAGGATTAAAGAAAGACAAGAAATAGTATTAAAATATTTTATTTGTTAATATTGAATTCATAAAATATGGTTATATTATTAGCGTAGACTTAAGATAATATATTTCATAATTTTCCTTCCCTTTAAAATATGAAAAAATCTACAAGAAAAGAACTGGGTTATCCGGTTCTTTTACTTTGTATTAAGATCTTTAATAATAGGTATAACATTTTCTAAATTATCTAGAATTTTATAAGTCATTTGCTGATATTGTTTTTCCGGATATTTCATATCCGGTATACAGATAACTTTAATATGAGCATTATAAGAAGCAGTAATACCTGATTCACTATCTTCTAAGACAATAGCCTGATCGGGAGAAACATTGAGCTTCTGACATGATTTTAAGAATACTTCAGGATCCGGTTTGCCATGAGAGACTTCATCACCACAAATTGAATCATCAAAATATTGAGTGATCCCGGCCTGTTTTAAAATAATATCTACTCTATCTCGATTAGAGCTGGTTGCAACAATAGTTTTATAATTATTCTTTTTTAAATAATATAAGAGTTCTTTTAATCCTTTTTTGATGGGAACGCCATATGTTTCAAATCTTTTAGCCATAACATTATGACATTCCCTAATAACATCTTCAATAGGAAAATCTTTTCCATAGACATCATAAAATCTTTCAAATATACCTTTAACAGGTTTGCCAAGAAGAGTTACATAGAATTCTTCACTCATTGTGAGTCCCATAGGTTTTAAGACTTCCTGATAACTTTCAAAGGTTACTCTTTCACTATCAATCATTAATCCATCCATATCAAATATAACTGCTTTAATCATTTTATATGCCTCCCGGATAAAAGTAGTATATCATATATTAAAAATAAATAAGAAAAAACAATGTAAAAAGCATAATCTTTTTGCCTTAAACAATGTTCTATATTATAATAGAGGCGGTTTGGAGGACAAATATGAATAGTTTATTACAAAGATTAGAAACAGTAGAAAAAAGATATGATGAATTAACTCAGATTCTTATGGATCCATCTATTGCGAATGATATAAAGAAAATGACAGAAGCATCTAAAGAGCAGGCTTCTTTAGAAAAGGCTTATCGCTTATATCAGGAGTATAGAAATTTACTTGAAGGTATTAAAGAAGCGGAAGAATTAATGAAAGAAGATGATCCTGAAATAAAAGAGATGGCAAAATTAGAATATGAAGAATTAACTAAAAAACAGCCTCTTATGGAAAGAGATATACAGCTTGAATTAATTCCAAAAGATCCTAATGATGACAAGAATGTTATTATGGAAATTAGAGGTGCTGCCGGCGGTGATGAAGGAAATATCTTTGCGGGTGATTTATTTAGAATGTATTCTAAGTATGCTGAAAGTCAAGGATGGAAGATTGATATTGAAGAAGCACAGGATAGTGAAGCCGGTGGCTATTCTCTTATTTCTTTTATGGTTAAAGGAGATGGCGTTTATTCTAAATTAAAATATGAATCGGGATCACATCGTGTACAAAGAGTACCAAAGACTGAATCTCAGGGACGTGTTCAGACTTCAACCGCAACAGTATTAGTTATGCCGGAAGCAGAAGAAGTAGATATTCAGATAGATCCAAAAGATTTAAGAATAGATACTTATCGTTCTAGTGGAGCCGGAGGACAGCATATTAATAAAACTGATTCAGCTGTTCGTATTACTCATATTCCAACCGGTATTGTTGCAACCAGTCAGGATGGACGTTCTCAGCATGATAATAGAGATAAAGCTATGCAATCATTAAGAGCACGCATTTATAAGCATTTTTTAGATGAACAGGAAGAAAAGCTGGGAAATGAAAGAAAGAATAAAGTAGGAAGCGGAGATCGTTCTGAAAAGATCAGAACATATAATTATCCTCAAAATAGAGTGACTGATCATAGGATAGGACTTTCTATTCAGCAATTAGACAAAATTATGGATGGCAAACTAGATGATATTATTACAGCTTTAATCAATGAAGATCAGAGACTTAAGTTATTAGGTGAAGAGAATGACAATTAGAGAGCTTATTCATTCATCTGAACTATTAATGGATGAGAAACAGAAAGATTCCAATGTTCCTAAAGTCTTATTCTATCATGTATCAAATATGGAACCTCATGAGCTTTATTTAAAGATGGATGAAGAAGTCGATAGAGATACATTGGAAATCTATAATAATTATCTTGATAGATATTTAAAAGGTGAACCTGTTCAATATATTAAAGGTAAAGAATACTTTTTTGCTTATGAATTTAAAGTCAATGAAGATGTTCTCATTCCTCGTTATGAAACAGAAGAATTAGTAGAAAATATCTTATATCATGTTGATGATTACTTTAAGGATTATAAGACAGTTAAATTATGTGATGTCGGAACAGGGAGCGGTGCAATTGCCATCACACTCGCATTAGAAGAAGAAAAATTAGATGTTTATGCTACTGATATTAGTGAAAAAGCCTTAGCTGTTGCGAAAGAGAATGCTAAAGACTTAAATGCTCATATTACTTTTTATCAGGGTGATATGCTTCAGCCACTTATTGATCATCATTTAAAATTTGATTTCTTTGTCTCTAATCCTCCTTATATACCGGTACATCAGGATATTGATCCGGTAGTTAAAAATAATGAGCCTCATGTTGCATTATTTGGTGGAGAAGATGGACTTTATTTTTATAGAAAGATCTTTGAAAGAGTAAAAGAGGTTTTAAATGATAAAGCAATATTAGCTTTTGAAATGGGCTTTGATCAAAAAGAACTTATGGAAGAAGCACTGGATTATTATTTTAAAGATAGTCGGTATCAATTTATAAAGGATATTAATGGAAAGAATAGAATGCTTTTCATTTATTATAATATAGAACATGTACATACAGACAGATAGATTGATTATAAGAGATATTGAAGAAGATGATGCATATGCTTTTGCATCTTATCGAGATAAGGAAGAAGTTGCAAAATATCAGTCATGGAAACATTTTACTTTAAAGGATGCACAAAAAAGAATTAAATACTGTATTGTTCATTCTTTTAAAGGGGAAATTAAAGATAATACTCAATTATCTATTATTTATCATGATATGATGATAGGAGATTTAAGAATAGAAGTGTTATCAAAGACGACCATTACTATTGGTTATACTATTGATAGTGCTTATTGGCATCAGGGATTTGCCAGAGAAGCAGTTTTGGGATTACTTAAATATATTAAATCACATTATGAATATACTAAGGTTATTGCTTATATCTACAAGGCTAATAAAAGATCAAGAGATCTTTTATTATATTTAGGATTTAAAAAATTTGATGAATCGTTTTTTTATAAAGATGAAGGTTATATGCTTGAGTTAAAGGACTTATAAGGAGTCTGCTATGATAGAAAGATTAGATAAGAATAAAACTTATATTATTGGTGTATCAGGAGGCTGTGATTCAATGGCTCTTTTAGATATGTGCAGAAATAATAAGATGAATATTGTGATTGCACATATTAATTATAATCTAAGAGAAGATACTTCTTTAGATTATCAAACTGTTTTAGGATATGCTTTAAAATATAATATTCCCTTTGAATATAAAGAATTTAATAAAAAAGATTATAATCAAGGTAATTTTCAGACTCAGGCAAGAATAATGAGATATAGTTTCTTTCAAGAGGTTTATTTAAAATACCATGCAGCCGGACTTCTTCTAGCACATCATCAGGATGATGTGCTAGAAACTATTTATATGCATCTGGAAAGAAAATCACAATGTGATTATTTAGGTATTCAAGAAGAAACTGTTATTCAGGGCATGAAAGTTTATCGGCCTTTATTAAATAAAAATAAAAAAGCTTTAAGAGAATATTGTTTATTTCATCAAATTATTTTTCATGATGATTATACAAACTTTCAGACATATTTTACGAGAGATCGTATTAGAAATACAATATTGAATACCTATACTGATAAACAAAAAGAAGAGCTGTTAAAGAAAGCCGAATCTATTAATGATAAGAAACAGAAAGATCTCAAAGACATACAGGAATATCTTTCTTTCTATCGTCAAAATGGTTTTATTTCTTATACTTCTATTAAAAGAGAATTATTATCAGTTTTTCTTTATGAATTATTAGCAGAATATATAGGAAAGAAAAAAATCAGTAATCATTTAATTCATGAGATTATTCATCAGATAGATTCAAAACCACAAATAAAAATGCACCTTCCTGTTAATTATCTGTTCATAAAAGAGTATGATAATATAACTGTTCGCTTGAATAGAATAATAAAGGATTATAGTTTTACTTTTAATAAGGATGAATGGTATGAATGTGAGTTTTTTAAACTATCTGAGCAGGGTCCATTGAATAATGGAGTATATCTAAAGGATGAAGATTATCCTATTACTGTTAGAAATATAAGAGCAGGGGATAGAATTAAGACCAGCGGTGGAACAAAGAAGATTTCAAGACTCTTTATTAATAAAAAGATCCCTTATTATTTAAGGAAAACATGGCCTATCTTGTTAAATAGTAAGAATGAGATTATTTTGGTGCCCGGACTTGCAAAACAATTAGATTATTTGTATTTTAAACCTACATTATTTGTGATAAAATAGGAACATTATAGGAGGATTATCTATGCATAAGGATGTTAAGGAGATATTATTTACTGATAATCAGATTATTGAGAGATGCAAAGAGCTTGGTGCACAAATCAGTAAAGATTATAAAAGTAAAGATAAACTTGTATTTATTGGATTATTGAAAGGGTCTATTCCTTTTCTTGCTGAATTATCTAAATATATTGATTTAGAAGTAGAATTTGATTATATGGATGTTTCCAGTTATGAAGGTACTGAATCTACGGGCAATGTTCTTGTAAAGAAAGATCTTGAAGGTGATATTAAAGGAAAGAATTTGCTTCTTATAGAAGATATTTTAGATACAGGAAAAACTCTTTATACTGTTAAGGCAATGCTTTTAGAAAAGGGAGCTGCCAGCGTGACGATTGTAACGATGTTAAATAAACAGGAGAGAAGAGAATATCCTATTAATGCAGAGTATATCGGTTTTGAAATTCCTAATGTGTTTGTGATTGGATATGGTTTAGATTATGATGAAAAATATAGAAATCTTCCCTATGTAGGAATATTAAAAGAAGAAGTATATATGTAAGGAGTGCTTATGAAAAATAAAAGTTTAATTAAAACAATACTTCCATGGCTACTGATACTGGTATTGGTCGGGACATTAATTCCTTTGGTCGGTAATAGAGCAGGAGCGTCTACTTCATTGACTTACAATGAGTTTAAAAAAGTAGTGGAAGAAGGTAGTGTAACTGAAATTGTAGTATCACCTGATAATTATGTTGTTGATGTGTCAGGAAGTTATACTAAGACTGTAAAAGGTGAGAAGAAAACTTATAATTTTAAGACTCTTGTTCCTAAGACTGATGAAGAGATTGATTCTTTGATGCAGTTATTAAAGGAAAAGAAGATTAAAACAACAGTAAAAAACAGTGCCGATAACAATATTATATTTAATATAGTGATTACGTTATTGCCTTATGTATTCTTATTTGGCGGTATGTATGTCTTATTTAGATATATGAATGCCAGCGGTGCCGGCAATAATAAGGCTTTTGAGTTTGGTAATTCAAGAGCAAAATTAAATAAGAATGAAAATACTAAGTTTACTGATGTTGCCGGTGCAGATGAAGAAAAAGAGGAATTAACTGAATTAGTAGATTTCTTAAAGAATCCAAAGAAATTTGTTGATATGGGAGCTAAAATACCAAGAGGTGTTTTATTAGTAGGTCCTCCGGGTACAGGTAAGACTTTGCTTGCCAGAGCTGTTGCCGGTGAAGCTAAGGTTCCATTCTATTCTATTTCAGGTTCTGAATTTGTAGAGATGTTTGTTGGTGTAGGTGCCGGGCGTGTCAGAGATATGTTTAAGGAAGCAAAAAAGAATGCACCATGTATTATCTTTATTGATGAGATAGATGCAGTCGGTAGACAGAGAGGATCCGGTATTGGCGGCGGTCATGATGAACGTGAACAGACATTAAATCAGTTATTAGTAGAAATGGATGGTTTTGAAGGCAGTGAAGGAGTTATTATTCTGGCTGCTACAAATAGGGCTGATGTTCTGGATCCGGCACTTTTAAGACCCGGACGTTTTGATAGATCTATTCAGGTTACTAATCCTGATAGAAAAGCAAGAGCTGAAATTTTAGCTGTTCATGCCAGAAACAAGAAACTTGCAGCAGATGTTAATTTTGATAATGTTGCTCAAAGAACACCCGGCTTTTCCGGAGCAGAGCTTGCTAATGTCTTAAATGAAGCAGCTTTGCTGGCGGTAAGAGGGAACCATACAGCCATTACATTAGATGATGTGGATGAAGCTATTGACAGGGTTATTGGCGGACCTGCTAAACATTCTAGAAAATATACTGAACATGAGAGAAAATTGGTAGCTTATCATGAATCAGGACATGCTATTATTGGCTTAACTTTAGAAGATGCCAATCAGGTACAGAAGGTAACAATTGTTCCTAGAGGACAGGCCGGCGGGTATAATCTCATGACACCTAAAGATGAAACATATTTCCAGACAAAATCACAACTGTTAGCTACGATTGCCGGCTATATGGGTGGTCGTGTAGCTGAAGAAATCTTCTTTGGTGATATTTCTTCAGGTGCTGCTAATGATATTGAGCAGGCAACAAGAATCGCCAGATTAATGGTTACTGAATTAGGTATGTCTGATTTAGGACCTATTAAATATGATAGCGGACAGAATGCTGTATTCTTAGGGCGTGATTATTCACAGTTATCTAATACACATTCCGGTCAGATTGCTTTTGAAATTGATCAGCAGGTAAGAAAGATTATTGATGATGCACATAATCAGGCGACTGAGATTATTAAAGCCAATAAGGATAAGTTAGAAACTATTGCCCATGCATTATTAGATAATGAAACATTAAATGCTGAACAGATACAATCATTATATGAAACAGGTAAAATGCCTGATCCGGCTGTAGAAGAGGATCATATTATTGAAACTGAACCTGTTCAGTCGGTCATAGATAGTGATGATGATTTATTAGATGAGATGAAATAAGGCTTTGCCTTATTTCATTTTCAATTGAGGCTATTATGAGAAATAGACGTTTAGTAATTAAAATTATAGTAACAATTATTATATTAAGCATGATTATTCCATTAATCAGCTATTTTGCATTCTAGGAGATTATATGAAAGATTATTTAGTAAGGGGACTTATTGATAAAAGAAATGCCAGAGTTTTTGCTTGCAGAACTACAAATTTAGTCAATGATGCCAGAACACATCATCATCTCTGGCCATGTGCAAGTGCAGCATTAGGACGTTTGATGTCTGTAACATTAATGATGGGAGCAATGAACAAAAACAATGAGAAAATGACTGTTACAATGAATGGCGGCGGTCCGATGGGCACATTATTGGTAACTTCTAACAGTGATGGAAAAATTAAAGGATTTGTCTCTAATCCGGAAGTACATTATACCTACAACAAAACAAATAAACTTGCAGTAGGATTATGTGTGGGAACACAGGGAGATCTTCAGGTTATTAGAGATATGGGATTAAAGCAGCCTATTACCTCATCAGTTCCTATACAGACAGGTGAGATAGGAGATGATTTTGCTTATTATTTTATGGTTAGTGAGCAGATTCCATCAGTTGTATCATTAGGTGTATTAGTCAATGAAGATAGTATTGTAGAAGCAGCCGGAGGCTTTATTATTCAGCTTCTTCCCGAAGCAACAGAAGAAGATATTACTTTTATAGAAAATAAGATAAAAGATTTTCCTCCGGTTTCAGCATTAATAAAAGAAGGAAAATCTCCGGAAGATATTATTGAAATGCTTTTTGGAAATGAAGCAGAAATTCTTGATCATCAAGATTTATCATTTTATTGTGACTGCTCAAAAGAAAAAATGACAGCAGCATTGGCAACTGTTCCTAATGATGAATTAGAAGCTATGATAAAAGAAGACCATGGGGCAGAGATTACTTGTCAGTTCTGTAATAGACATTATCATTTTGATGAACAGGAGCTTCTTGATATAAAAAATAAGAATAGGCAACAGAGATAGAGTCGAAAATAAAATTCTTATAAAGGATTAATTTCTGGATAATACAGAGATTAATCCTTTTAATTTTAAAGAAATATTGGTTAAGAGAAGATTAAAAGATTTGTTATAGAAAGCGTTTACTTAGTTTGCTATAATAAAAGAAAGGAGGCTATTATTATGTTTTTTAAGACAAATGATCATGTCAGTATTTATTATGAAGTAATTGGCGAAGGTAAGCCTTTATTTATGCTGCCGGGATGGACATGTACGACAAAATTCTGGAAAAATAATATCCAAGAATTATCTAAGCATTATCAACTGATTCTTATGGATATGAGAGGGCATGGACAGTCTGAAGCAGTGATGCATGGACATCGTATTTCCAGATATGCGGCTGATGTCAGAGATTTATTAGTTTACTTGGATGTTGAAAATGTAACAGCTATGGGCTGGTCTATGGGAGCTTCTATTTTATGGAGTTATCTGGAGTTATTTGGTAATCATCGTATAGACAGTCTCATTTGCATTGATCAGTCGCCTGCACAGTATATCAAGTCAGACTGGCAATGGGGTCAGAAAGCCTGTTATGATGTTGAGACATTCATAGAAACATGTGCGGCAGCAAAATATGATCCTCATGGAGCAGCACAGGGACTTATTGGAGCTTGCTTAAAGCATGAACCATCTGCTGAAGATAAGAATATGCTTGTAGGTGAGATAGATAAGTGTGATCCATATGTAAGAATTGAAATCATGAGAGATCATACAAATCTTGATTGGCGTGATTTTATTCCTCATATTACAATTCCTACGCTTATTCTCTGTGCCAAAGAAAGCCGAGTATTTGACTATCAAAGCAGTTTATGGATAGGCGAACATATTAAAAATGCAAAGACAGTTGTTTTTGAAGATTGTAGTCATATGCTGTTCTTTGAAAAGCCGGAACAGTTTAATAAAGAGGTTATTGAATTTATAGATACATTATAAAAGGCTCATTATGAGCCTTTTATTAACTTATAATTTTTGTTTGTTTTAATACTTCACTGACAAGACTGACCGGAATAATTGTTAATTTATCTTTGACTTCTTTAGGGACATCCTTAAGATCATTTACATTGTCTTTAGGAATAAAGACAGTTTTAACACCGGATCTTTGTGCCGCCATCAGCTTTTCAGGAAGACCTCCTATAGGCATAACGACTCCTCTTAAAGAGACTTCACCGGTCATTGCGAATGATGAGTCAACCGCTTTTTCTGTGATTAATGAAGCAATAGCGGTAGTCAGTGTAATACCTGCTGATGGGCCATCTTTAGGAGTTGCTCCGGCCGGAACATGAATATGAATATCATGCTCTTTAAAGACTTCTGCTTCTTTAGGGAACATGCTTTTTACTAAAGATAAAGCGATGGATACAGATTCTTTCATAACATCACCTAACTGACCGGTTATAATAACTTTATTATTACCGGGAACTAATAATGTCTCAATAAACAATATTTCTCCTCCGGCAGTTGTCCATGCTAAACCGGAAACAATACCGGGTTTTTTATTTTCATTAATATGTTCATGTTTTAATGGTGACATATCCAGTATATCCGGAAGTTTTTTAGCAGTTACTTTAAAATCTTTTTTTCCTTTTACTAAATTAACAGCTGCTACTCTACAGATAGTATCAAGACGCTTTTTTAGTCCCCTAACCCCTGCTTCTATTGTATAATCAGCAATAATAGTTTTTAAAAGCTGATCAGGAAGTTTCATCTGAGAAGATGAAATACCCATCTTCTCCATAGACTGAGGAAGCAAATGTCTTTTAGCAATCTGCAGTTTCTCTTGTTGAGTATAACCATTAAAGCTGATTACTTCCATTCTGTTTAATAGAGGTTCAGGAATAGAATCAAGACTATTAGCAGTACAGATAAATAAAATATCACTTAAATCATAAGGGACATTCATATAATGATCAGTAAAGGTATTATTTTGCTCAGGATCGAGAACTTCTAATAAGGCAGCTGCCGGATCACCATTATAAGATTGAGAAAGCTTATCTATTTCATCTAATACCATTACGCTATTAGAAGCCCCGCTTTTAGAAAGACCATCCATAATACGTCCCGGCATCGCACCAATATAAGTACGGCGATGACCTCTAATATCAGCTTCATCTCTTACTCCGCCTAAAGCAATGCGAATATATTTTCTTTTTAAGGCATCAGCAATAGATCGGGCAATACTTGTTTTACCGGTACCCGGTGCCCCGACAAATAATAATATTGAACCGGACTGTTTTTTATTAAGTTCCATAACCGCAATCTGCTGTAGTATTCTTTTCTTTACTTTATCTAAACCATAATGATCACTATTCAAAATTTTTTCAGCTTCATTTAAATCAATCTTCTTATTGCGTGCTTTCTTCCAAGGAAGAGAAGTCATAAAATCAAGATAATTATAAAGCATACCATATTCAGGAGAATTGCTTCCTTCCTGTTTCATACGATTTAAAGCCTTATCAGCTTCTTTTTGTGCTTCCTGACTCATTCCTGCTTTTTTAATCTTAATTTCTAAACTACGTACATCAGAGACTTCATCCGGATGCATCTGATCTAATTCATTCTGTAAATATTCAATCTGCTTCTTAATTGCCTGTTCACGATAAATTTTCTGATGATCTTCTTCCTGAGCACTCTCTGCTTCATTAGATACTTTAGAAAGCTCTAAGAATTCATAAAGGTCGGTTTCAATCATCTGAATTCTTTGAGATATACTATCTGTTTCAAGCAAGGCATATTTCTCCTCATGAGTCATATTAAGCCAGTAATTCACAGCACAAATAATCTCACTCATAGACTTCCATCCATTAATATACTGCCTTGCAATAATACCCCATCTAAATTGAGAAAAGTAAGAAATCATAGCTTTTTTCATCTGTTTTAATTTCTCAGTATTGTCTTCCTCGCTTAAATCATTCAGATCAGCTCTATCAGTATAAATAACTTCAATACGCTGATCTTCAAGAGTATTTAATTCCTTAATATTTACACGATCATGAGTCTTGATTAAAACATAGTTATTATTTGTTTCTTCAATAGTTCCAATAACACCTATCGGATAAAAGTCATTTAATGATAAATGCTCATTTTCCCTATTTTCTCTAAGAACCAGGAATATAACTTCTTCTTTTATTTTCGGTTCCTCATTGGATAGAGTCATTAAATTTTCTCTTTGGAAATAAATCTTACTATCAGGAAGAATAACCTGATTATAAACCGGTACAATTGTCATATCATTACCTCCTTAGCACTATATATAAAAGAGTGCTAACCTATGAGTATAAAATAAAGGCTTAAAAGCCTTTCACTCTATTACTATTATATAAGTATCAGAAAATAATGCAATAATTATGAAAAAAAATATTATTCATAATATTTTCTGATCTTCTATAAAGGCTCAATTATTAATGATTGAGTATTATGATTAATTTTTAAAATAAATTTGGATTTATTGTATTCCTGTTTGCTAAATGCTAAAATCTAAGTACAAATACAATAAATGGGGAATGTTGTGGATTATGTAAATAAAGAGATATAGGAAAGTTTTGAGTTTTATTAAATCGGTTTATAGGAGAAAGATACAAAAGATATAATATATCTGTTTGTTTTGTTTACCTTATTGTTTATAGAGTTATTTTGTATTGTTAGTGGTCTGTGATATTTCATATTCCATACATGTCCTCATTAATATCGGAGGGAGGATGCGTATGTTTATAGGTAATAGGAAAACAAAGGAACTTCATACACTTGCTTGTACTCAGGGAAAACGAATGTATGAAAAGAACAAGAGAATATTTCATTCGATTTCAGATGCTTTAAATTGCGGATATAATGGCTGTGCATATTGCTTGCCTGATTATGATGAATCTCGTCTGAAGAAAGGGGATACCGTTACTCAGAATGAAATATCTGAAATGGAACATATACCGGGGGTAACAAGTACTTATCAAATTAAGTATAAGAAATTTAAAAAGAAGCAAAAACTTGAGATTGTACCTAAAAAACTTTATTTTTCAGAGAAAAAAATGCAGGAGCAAATAGAACGAGGAATTTTTTTTGCGGATGCTGTTGAATGTGTAGATAAATTGGGAGAAGCAAAGAATCTTCTTGCATTAAAAGATCCGAATGCGAAGCTTGACATTCCACTTTCAGATAATATCTATCCGGAATTTACGGCAACTATAAGATTTAAGATATCATCAGCTAATGATCAGAATAGGCAGATGTCTTTAATGCAGGGAGCTGCCGGAATTCCGATAGATCTCTTTTTGTCAATCGAAAGAACTCGAATCTTTCCAGTAATTCAGTTTGATTTATGTGCAGGAAGCATTGTACGCGAGTTGGAAGAAGTATCACTAAAAACTGATGTCTGGTATACTCTTTCCGTGATTTATACAGGCAGTGAGCTGGATGTTATCATGAATAACTCTACACACATAATGCGATATATTTTGCCAAAAAACGATGCAATGCATATGCGAAAAACAAGGAATGTGATAATTGGAAATGGAGGAAAAGAACAAATTGCTCCATTTGAAGGATATTTAGAAGATGTTGAATTTAATAGTACGATTTCAAAGGAGCATATAAATATTATTAAGTCTGCTATTGATAATGGAACTGATGAAATAGAAAAGAAATATAGAGATATTTATGATAGAAGTTTCTCAAAAGAATTAATATCATCTGGAGAAATAAAACCCAATGGACGATATTCTCATTATAAAGAAGTATCTATATACTGGACAAGGAGAATTGGAGCGTTTGCTGTTGTCAGTAAGCCTATTTTGAAGAGATATCAAGAGCTTGGTGGACCGGCAGGAAAACTCGGGTATCCTATTAAAGATGGCTCACTTAATAAACAGATTTTTGAGTATGGTGCGATTTACTATGACGAACAAACTGGTGCTCATGAATTATCAGGCGATGTTCTCAGGAAATATATATCTGTTGAAGAAACAGCTATTGGATACCCTTTGTACGATAAAGAGGAATTAAATAATGGTTTCTATCGTGCTCGTTTTCTTACGCATTCTCAAAATGGATCAGAATATTCAGATATGTATTATTCCGAGGAAACGAATGTAGTTTTGATTAGAGGTGGTACATTTAAAGATAATATTGATAGAAATCTTAGTATATATGGATATCCGGTATCTGAGCTAAGATTTCTTGGAAAGGAGAATTGTACGGATTCATCCCAATCTATAGATTATTGTATTCACTATGTAATGTCCTTTCAAAACGGAGACCTATATTGTACATTTTCCTGTGAACAGAATACTAACATTGTTACTTATACACCTCTTTCAGCACTTTATAAAGCTATTTTCCTGCCAGCAGAATTTGCACGGGAATACAATGTAAAAGGCGGATATAAAAAATGTGGCATGCCAACAAACTTTTCAGCAGATAAACAGTATTGTGACTGCAAGAATGGAACATTATTAAAATATAATGGAACATATTATTTTTTAAGCAGAATATCACTTCATTTAGTTGATGCAATATCATATAAAATTGATGATGGCTGGGAATTTTTCCCTTTCAAAAAAGATTACAATGCAGAATTATCATTTAGGCTGACACTTTCAACTAGCGGATATCGTCAAAGGTTTGGAAGTGAGGACTGTGAAAATAAATATTTTAGAGGAAAAAGAAAAACAAAAGATATTAGAAAAGAAGTAACTTTGGATATTACCGGAGAAACTAAAATTTATTTTCTGATAAAGTATTCCGATTATGATAGGATAAATGATGGAGAATATCTTGGAACTTTAGAAAGGACATATAGTATTGAAAATCTGTGGGGGCTGACTTTTGATAGTACTGTGAATAAGCTGGATGGGGTGTATGCCAGAACACCACTGGATCATTACGGGAAGGATGCATATCTGTGTAAGTATGATACAGTATTGACTAACTATGCCATACATGATTTAACAGAGGGTGAATATATAATAAATAAGAATACATTTCGATCAGAATGCTGGTGGAGATTTGATAATTTTAAAACCAATAAGCCACTTTCTTATCAATATGTTGCATCCGTATTCCGGGACATGGATTATGTCTGCAATTGGTGGGATGAGGTTATGAATCCGATTGACTCGATTTTTTATTACGCAGTAAGAAAATGTGCAAAACAAGGAAATTGTTTTGGAATGTGCCTTGCAGCACTATCTATAGCAAAACGTGATAATAAAACTTATACACTTCCGCTAAAAGAATATAAGGCTAATGATGAAGATTCTGAATTCTTACAATCTGATACAGAATTTACAAAGCCGATTAAGGATGTTATAAAAAGTTGCCATCTTTATGAATGGGGAGCATATTCCTTAAAAAATATGGTTAATGCAATTACAAGAGGAGACATTCGTCATCCGGCAAGAATCTTTAGAAGTGTTGAAAGACATGTGGAGAAGGATGGCTTTTCTATTATCACCTTTATGAATATTGCAAGCGGTTTTTCAGGTCATGCTGTTTTAGCATATAAGACAGAAAGAGTAAGTAATGATGATTGGCGAATTTATGTAGCGGATCCGAATTTTAGCAGTCGCAGGTCTGTGGATATAAATGGAGAAAAAGAGAAAGAATTTATAAATTGGATCAGCGTTAATCCTCGAAAAGACACTTTTCATTACTTCAAGCCAAATAAGGATGAGAATGGTTATAAAAAAGATTCAGATTATAGATCAACAGACCATCTATTTATAGATAACCCAATGGGTCTCGGTAATTGGGATGGTTTTATGTTTGAAACTCCCTACAATGTTGTTAAAGAAAGACCTCTTACACCAAGCCTATACTTTTTAAGATCATTATTTAATGGTAAACTTATATTGGCTCTTTTCAGTCTGTTTGAACCTAGAGGTGTGACTTTTCTTTTTGAATGCATTCAATCAGGTGTATCCATTATACCACTGTCATTTGTTAGCGGTAATATGGATAATAGCAGTATGTACTTAATTCTAGGCGATGAAAGATCTTATGAACTGAAATTAAAAGGAGAGGAATCAGGAAGCTTTATACAGCAAATTGAAACCTTGAATTCGTTCATTGAAATTCAATCTACTCTTCAGGCTAATGGTATATGTACCATCATATTAAATGATATTGATACTGATTATCCGGAAATTCGTATCAAATCTACAGAAAGAGAGGCTGATGTTAAAATTAAAAGAACTGAAAAAAGATATAAAAATAATTTAAGAGTGATAGATGAGGTGACTATGAAAGTAGATTGTGATTCCTTTGCGAAGTATCAGATTGACAGGGTTACCGGAAAAACCGTATTATTCCAAGGAATCAGTCAAAATATTATAGGTTTAAACAGAACTTATATAAGCAATCATATTTCAAATAACGTTTATATGCCAATTAAACCTACACATAAAAATGAAGAAATAACGTTGAAATATACAGGGGAGCATTTAAAGTCAGATATAGTAATCGAAAAGAAAGATGCACTATCAGGCAAATTATATTCAAGAATAGTAGGAGAGTTTCTAGTAAAATAAGCTTAATCCATATGTACAATATGCATAAGAAATATACTATATAATATTGATATCCTATTTCAGAGGCAGAGGATAACTAGATGAAAACTTAGTTATCCTCTTTTTATCTATTCAAATTTGAATTTTCAATAAGTAAGATTTTTAAGGACTAATGAAATACTTATACTTATATGTATTTCATTTAACGAATTTTATTATATTATTTATGGGGTTTATAAATTTATCATTAATTGCCACACTTTAATTATTCCTTATATAAACATGGAATTTATGCAATGATAATTACTGCACTTAAGAACAAAAAGGTATTGACTATCTAATAAGACTTTTAAAAGCTTCTAAAGCAATAATAAAAGCTATGACTTTATCTGAATCGGTTTGAATACATACAAAATTATGTTTAATAGAATAATCTCCTATAACATGTCCTTGATACATAATGGAATAATGATTGCTTAAAAAATCTCCTTTAATATAATATCCTAAATAATTAAAATCATATTGTGTTTTACCAAAGGAAAATATCTGACTGACGCTCCCTAGAACCTTATCATCTTCTTTAATAGTGAATTTAGGAAGATATGAAGACAAGTTATCTGATAAAGTATAAAGAAGTCGATCATTCTGTCTTATTTCAATGAAATGCCCCCAAGAAAGCTTAGTCTCAATAGTATAGCACTCTTCTTCTTTTTCATTATAGATAATGAAATGATCAGGATAATGTATTGTATGATTATGATAATAGTAGTTCATAATGACCTCCCGGTCTTATTATAACATAATATTTGCATTCATTAAGATTAACTGATAAAGTAGAACGGGTGAAAAAAATGTGGAAGATAGGGAACGTTAAAATAGAAAATCAGGTAGTGATGGCACCAATGGCCGGTATCACTAATATAGCTTTTAGAAAGTTAATTAAAGAATTTGGTGTAGGATTAACGGTTTCTGAAATGATTAGTGATAAGGCGATTATTTATAGAAATCAGAAGACTTTAGATATGCTTGAAATTGATGAAGGAGAACATCCTATAAGTCTTCAGTTATTTGGCGGAGAAGCAGCATCTATGGCAAAGGCGGCCAAATATATAGAAGAATATACATCAGCAGATATTATAGATATTAATGCTGGGTGTCCTGTTAATAAAGTATTAAAATCGGGAGCAGGAAGTGATTATTTAAGAGATCCTAAAAGAGCTTATGAGATTGTAAAAGCAGTAACTGATACAGTCAGTATACCAGTAACAGTTAAAATGAGAATAGGATTTGATACTCATTCTATTAATTGCATAGAAATGGCTAAGCTTTTTGAATCAGCTGGTGTTTCTGCACTTGCAATACATGGACGTACGAAAAGTCAGTTTTATGAAGGACAGGCAGATTGGTCTTATATTAAGCAGGTAAAAGAAAATATTTCTATACCGGTTATAGGTAATGGAGATATCAGAACACCGGAGGATGCTAAAAGAATGATTGATGAAACAGGTTGTGATGCAGTAATGATAGGAAGAGGAGCCATGGGAAATCCATGGCTGATTAAACGGACTGTAGACTATCTTCAAACAGGTATACTAGAACAAGAGCCATCGTTTGATCAAAAAATTATGATGTGTTTAGAACATACACAAAGACTTATTATAAAAGATGGTGAAAAGAATGCGATTAGACAAATGAGGGGACAGGCACCATGGTATATTAAAGGAATGCATGGTGCAGCTAAAATAAAGAATAAAATGACTCAAATGAGTACATATAAAGAATTGGAAGAAATCTTATTTTCTTATCTTCAAGAAATACATGACTATTTAGATGCACAATAATGCATCTTTTTTTAATAATAGAACTGACTTATGACAGCTTGGTATTTATAGAAATATTTGTTATAATTAATGTAATTTAATTAATCATAATCAATATATCATTATGCTGTTTATCGGAGTAAAGAATAATAATCGTTTTATTCCTATTATGATATAATATACAAATAAGAAAGAAATTTAGGAGGATAATAAATGAAGTATACCATAAAAATGCAGTTGAAAGAAGCTGTTTTTAAGAGTGATTATCGAAGGACGATTATCAGTTTTTTTAAAAAATCTATTTCATTATATCAAAATGGAATATTTTATAGTGAATTGTATAGTAATGGAGCTATTAAAAAATCTTTAGTGTGGTCAATTGGATTTAAAAATCCTCAATTTAATAAAGATATTATTAAGCTTGATGATACTACTTTTGTTATAACATTAAAAATATCAGATCCTGAAACTGCACTCATTTACTATTCTAGTTTATTAGAGATGAAGAATATCGAATTTCCTTTAAGCCTCGGAAATTCAATGCAACTTAAAAGCATCAAAATGAGTAGAGAAACAATTATAAAGGATAATTTTGCGATTTTTAAGGTTTTGTCACCAATCTGTTTAAAAAAGCATATAAATAATAGTAAAGATTGGTATGTAAGCATTGGTGATGATGATTTTGCTTGTGAATTAGAGCGGAAATTGATAGAAGATCTACCTTATCACGAAGAAAAAATTAAAAGTTTAATGTTTCATTTTGATGACTTAAGAAAAATTGTAGTGAGAGCTTATGGATTAAAAATTCCGGCAACTATAGGAACTTTTGCAGTAAAGGGTGATGCAGAAATACTTAACCATATTTTGAAAAACGGAATAGGATCAAAGAAAAATTCCGGGTTTGGATTGGTTGAAATTATTACTCAAAATGAGGTGACCTTAAATGATTTATGAAGATGATTTTGAGATAAATGGTCAGTCCTATAATCATTGTATAGAACTAACCGATTGGCGATTCTCTGCAACAGCATTAGGCATGATTAGATTTTTGATTTTTATGGTACAGAATATCATAAAGAGAAAAGAAAATTATTTTATAACTTTAAAGATATAGATTTAACGAATGATGAAATAAAAGAAAAATATTTATTGTTTGTGGAAAATTGGTTTGTTCATTTGATGCATCATTGTAAATTAGTTGATTTATATAATAAATCTCAAATATCTGAAGAAGATAAAAAAAGTATTAATGAAAAATTTACAGCTAATGGTATAATGAAGAAAGTTTTTAAAAGTGTAAAATATGGTAATCTTACTTTAGAAGACATAAAAAGAAGAATAGAGAGTAATCGTTTTGAAATAATATTAAATACTTTTATCAATTCTAAGAATGGTTATAGTAAGTTTGAACAAATTTCTTACTTCGCTAAAGAACATCAAAAAAGATGTAGACTGCTAGGATTTTATGTAGATAAAGGAAGAAAAACGAGATCTCTCGGTTTTAATTTTAATGAGCATGCAGCAGTGTCGGTAGATTATATAGAATTTGATTTTATTCCATTTGCTTTTTCCAAAGGAAAAGAAGCGATATTTGTAAATAATAATAGTTCTATAAAAAATCTTATTGAAACTAACGATAAAGTTAAAGAGTATTATGATAATATTGCTGATAAAAGTGCTTCTTGGAATACGATATTTTATACTTACTTAAAAAGCAGTAAGTTTATTAGACAAGATGTTGAGATAATATTAAAAAGAATTGACAATGATTATTATGAAACAGTGATGATAAGAAAGAAAGCAATAGAAATATTCATGAAACTTACCGATGGCAGAATTATGACTGAATGGTTAAGCAATCTAGAAAAATTGCTTAAAATTAGGATAAGGATAACTGACAATTATTATATGGATATGACAAAAATTGTAACAAAGTCAATTTTAAATGATATATTATTGGACGACACAATAGAAAGTATTTTTAAGCAGGAAAGCACAAACCGGGAAGGTAAAAGATGGGCATTTTGCATAAGTCAGCTGATCAGAATAAATATTATCTTATATAAGTATATTATGAATTTGGAGGAAAACATGGTAAATGAAAAAGGCTTAAGAGGTGCATATGCATCAGCAAAAGAAGTAACAAGTTATTTCAAGTCAAAAAAATTGACTAATAAAACAAACAGTTATAGACAGAAATTAGCGAGCTGTATTGTTGCAAAGGATTATGATCGCTTTATTGAGATTATGCTACAGCTATCATCTTACACGCAAATGAGTTTTGGTTTTTTACATGACCTAATAAAAGATTTTGAAGGGAATAAAAACCTTGCGTATGAATTTATCAACTCATTAGGTGATTATAATCAAGAAAATTCTAAAAAAAATCAGGAGGAAGAGTAGTATGAATAATAAGGCACTAACATTGACAGTAGTTGCGAATATGACTTCTAATTACGGAGAAGGATTAGGAAATATTGGGAGTATACAGAAAGTTTATCGTAATGGAAAATCTTACGCTATTAGGTCAAGAGAAAGCTTAAAAAATGCGATTATGGTTCAAAGTGGATTATATGATGATTTAAAGGTTCAAGTAGATAAATCAGTAAATCAAAAAGCAGTATCTCAGGATATAAATGCAAGCACTAATCGTGCTCTTGAAGGCGGATATATGAATACTTCTGATAATACAAAAATCAGAAAGAGTTCTTTCTATTTAACGGATGCTGTTTCCTTTCATTCATTTATTAATGAAACACGCTTTCATAATAACCTGTATCTTGCACAGGCATATGCAAAAGAAAATAAAATAAATTTACAGGATAAAGCAAAAGAGGCAGGACTTATGCCATATCAATATGAATATGATAAATCATTAAAACGATATAGTATTACTATAGACTTGGATAAGATTGGCGTTGATGAGAATTATGAACAGCAAGCTGATAAAGAGGAAAAAATATTTAGAGTACAGGCATTGCTAGACGCAGTTAAATCATTATCATTGATAGTTAAAGGTAATATGGATAATGCAGAACCAGTATTTATTGTGGGTGGTATCGGAAAGCGAAAAACACATTATTTTGAAAATGTCGTACAAATGGATAATTTAAGTCTTAAAATAGGTAATGATTTAAAGAAGAAGATTAATGAAGGCTATCATGTAGGACTGTTAGATGGATATAATTTTGAAAATGAAGAAGAGATAAAAGCTGAATTAAATCCTGTATCTATAGAGCAGTTTTTTGAAGATTTAAATAAAGAAGTGAGAGCTTATTATGAAAGCTCTGCGAATTAAATTAACACAAAATAAGGCTTCATATAGTTGTGAGGGAACGGTAAATAATAGAATGACATACCCTCTTCCTAACTATTCTACAGTTATTGGAGCTTTACATAATGCCTGTGGTTATACTGAATATCATCCTATGGAAATATCGATTCAGGGGAAATATAGTGCATTACAAAAGGAAATATATGTAAATCATGGGTTACTGAATCGAACAGAAGATGATAGGGGAATTCTTATTTGGCTGAAAGACCCTAATAGACTAAATACAGGATATATAGAAGTTGCAAAGAGTTTAAATGCGACAGGTAATAGCTTTTCTGAAGAACGAACGATAGAAGTTAAAAGCAGGGAACTGTTAGATTTATATAAACTGCTTAAAAAGAAGGGTAAAGAGTTAGAGGATTTTAACAAGAATACAATTAAATCTGCTGAAGAAAAATGGAAATTAGAGAAGAAAGAGTTAAAGAACAAACAAAAGGCATTTGAAAAGAATAGTGAGCAGTGGAATGATGTAAAAGCAATAGTTGATGAAGGAGAAAAGAAAATCAAAAAGCTTAAATCTGACTTTGAAGATAAGAAAAAGAAGGAATATGACGATCCGTATAATCATTTCAAAATTTTAGTTAAAGGCCCCCAATATCAAGAAGTATTATATGATGTAGAACTTGTGATTCATATTAAGTCAGATGAAAAAGTTCTTAATGATATAATGTATCACAAATATGATTTTGTCTCTTTAGGAAGAAGTGAAGATTTTATTGAACTAATAGAAATGGAATATTGTGAAGTAGTAGATAGCGTGAAAGAAGAGCATATGCTCCCCAATAACTATTCAATGTTTATTAATGCTGACAGAGTTAATGAGACTCAGTTTTACCAGCATTTAGAAATAGATAGGAGAGAAATAAATGCTGATGGAAGTAATGTGGATGGAACTATTTATTACATTGCAAAAGATTATTCTATAAAAGATGATGCACGTGTATTTAATAGAATTCCTTGTTTATATTCTTCAAGTTTTATGATTGATAGTGATAGTATAAATATTGGTTTTGATCAAGATGGTGGATATCTTGTGGATTTTAATTAGGTACAAATATGAAAAAAGAATTAATTCCAGATTATTATAATGATTTTTTAGCAAAGCCAGATGAATCATTATATGAGCATACATATCAATTGCTTTGTTGTTTGGATGATTTACGGTGTTATTTAAGTGATGATGAATTTGAGCTTCTTGAGTATTGTTGTGTGTATCATGATATTGGTAAAATGAATAAAAACTTTCAGCAAAGAGTTATTAGTGATGGTAGAATCAAGTTTGATAATACGAAAGAAGTTGGGCATAATATTTTGTCTTTTTTATATGTGTTCAATAACATCGATAGGATTCCTGATAGGCTTGATCATAATCTGATATTTAATATTGTTCTTAATCATCATCATTATGTTAATAACTTTCTTGAACTGACAAGAAAAGATCTGCTACAAATACAGTATACTGATACTTTTATAAATAATTCTGATTTAAATTGTAAATTGCCAAATACTCGAAAGCGAGAGAATCTAGAAAAATTATGTAATACGCCTGAGTTAAGAGAAGCTATTCTTAAAGGCTTTTTTCATAAATGTGATTATGCTGCAAGTGCTCATTTGCCCGTAGAGATTCCTAATAATAATTTATTAAAACGTCTTGATAAAAAAGGTTATATATGGAATGATATGCAATATTTTGCTAGAAAGCATACAAATAGTAATCTGATCTTAGTTGGATCAACAGGTCTTGGAAAAACAGAAGCATCATTATTGTGGCAAGGAGATAACAAAGGCTTTTATGTATTACCTGTTAGAACTGCAATAAATGCTATGTATGATAGAATCAGATGCGATTTTTATTGTGATGACTATAGAGATTATGTTGGGTTGTTACATGGTGAAACACAAAGTATTTATATTGGAGATAAAAATTTAGATGATATGACTTCATTCTGGGATTACTATGAGAAAACAAGGAATAAAGCATATCCTTTAACAATTTGTACACCGGATCAAATATTTAGGTTTGTATTTAAATTCCCCGGATATGAAACAGATTTGGCAACATTTAGTTATTCTAAGATTATAATGGATGAAATACAAGCATATTCTCCGGATATACTTGCCGCAATTATTTATGGTTTGCAAGTGATAAATGATGCTGGAGGAAAATTTGCAATTACTACTGCAACTTTAGCACCAATAATTAGAGATTGGCTAAATATAGGGCTTGATAATGAAGGGAATAAAATTAAGAAAGAAATCACAATAGAGGAAAAACAATTTCTTAATGAAAGAATTCGACATAAAGTAAAAGTGTGTGATAATTATTTAAATGCAGAGGATATAATTGGTTTTTATTACAAAAATGAATTTGCTGATAGCCTTAAAATATTAATTGTTGTGAATACAGTAACTAAGGCTCAAAAAATATATTCACAGATTATATCTGAAATAGATAAGGATCAGGTAAAAATGCTTCATTCAAAGTTTACGGTTAAAGATCGTAAAAAACTTGAAAAAGAAATTTCAAAAGATGGAGATAGTGGATTAAAAAAGCATATTATATGGATTGCAACTCAGGTAGTGGAAGCCAGTTTGGATATAGATTTTGATTTTTTATTTACTGAATTTTCTGACTTGAGCGGATTGTTTCAAAGAATGGGTAGATGCAATAGAAAAGGGTTAAAATACGCAAAAGACTACAATATTTATGTCTATGAAAAGATTGAGCCAAGTCTTTTATGTAAAAAGAAAGCTTGCTTAGGAACAAGAAGAAATGGTTTTATTTATAATTCATTATATAGCCTAGGAATAGAAGCATTACATAATTGGAAAGAAAACAGCAAAGACTTCGATATGAGTGAAAATGATAAAGTATTTATGATAAATGAATTTTATACTACAGAAAGAATTAGAGATATAGAAAAAGGGATATTATATGCTTCATATATAAATGATTATAATGAGCGATACAAACGTCTTGCAAATATAACACCAATGGACTTAGAAAATAGTGAATTCCAGGAAAAGTTTAGAAATATATTGTCAGTTAGTGCAATACCTAATGAAATGTATTGCGAAAAATATGAATTTTTTAAGGAGATAATTGATGAAATCAAAGCGATTCATAGTAAGTTAAGATTATCTGATAGTAAAAAGGAGAAATCTATGTTAAGACTTAAACTCATAGAATTAAAGGATCAAATTATAGATTTTACTTTACCTGTTGAAGCCTATAAAGTAGATGGAAACTTATTTATTTTAAACGGTAAAGAAAAAATCAAAGTAACAAAAAATGATTATGGGTACAATAGTGATATTGGTTTTTATTGTAAGAAAGGTATGGAGGAAGAAGCAATATTTTGGTAGAAGATAAGATTACTGGATTAATGATTTATTATTATTTTGTTTGTAAGAAGAAACTATGGCTTTCTATTAATGGAATATCAATGGAATCAGAAAATGAAAATGTTCAGATAGGAAAGACTTTAGACGAGATGACATATTCTCATGAGCGTAAACATATTTCTATTAATAATGAAATAAATTTGGATTTCGTAAAGAGGTCAGGGATTATACATGAAATAAAAAAGAGTAGAAAGATAGAAGATGCATCCATATGGCAAGTAAAATACTATCTCTATTATTTAAAGAAAAAAGGTGTTAATGGAATAACTGCTAAGATAGATTATCCTCTATTGAAAAAGAATATAGAAATTATTCTTTCTGAGGAGGATGAAATGAAACTTGATGATGTTATTGGAAATATAAAAAAGATCTTAAATGAAGAACTGTCTCCTAGTATTAAGAAAAGCAAAAAATGCTTAATTTGTGCATATTATGATCTTTGCTTTATTTAAAGGATGGAAAAGTGTATGAAGAATAGTTTATATATTTACCAGAGTGGTGAGTTAAAAAGAAATGATAATACTTTGCTATTCATAAATGATGAAGGAGTAAAGAGAGCAATTCCCATTAATAATATTTCAGAGATTTATTTGTTTGGGGAGAATATTATTAATTCAAAGCTTGTAAATTTTCTTTCCCAAAATGATGTTTTATTACATTTTTTCAATTATTATAGCTATTATACTGCAAGCTTAATTCCAAGAAAATCAAAAATTTCAGGAAAATTATTGGTAAAGCAAGTTTCTTATTACTCGAACAATACAAAACGTATGAAAATAGCAAAGCAATTTGTTAGTTCGGCAGCTAACAATATTTATAGAAATTTAAGGTATTATAATGGACGTGGTAAAGATGTTTCTGTAGAAATGAAAGAAGTACAGAAATTAATTAAACAAATTGATGCATGTAAAGAAATACATCAACTAATGGGTGTTGAAGGTAATATACATAAAATTTATTATAAAGCGTGGAATGTGCTTATTGATCAGGAAATAGATTTTATTAAAAGGGTAAAACGACCTCCTGATAATATGATTAATACATTAATATCATTTATAAATAGTTTGGTTTATACTACTGTATTAAGTGAGATATATAAAACTCAGTTAGATCCAACGATTAGTTATCTGCATGAACCTGGTACTAGCAGGTTTTCATTAAGTCTTGATATTTCTGAGATATTCAAACCTTTAATAGCTGATCGTTTGATTTTTTCTCTATTGAATAGAAATCAAATTCAAGAAAAACATTTTACACAAGGTTTAGAATACTTACATTTAGAAGAAAAAGGCTCAAAAATAGTTCTTTCTGAATTTGATAAGAAACTTAAACAAACAATACATCATCGTGATTTAGATAAGGATGTTAGTTACAGATATTTAATAAGATTAGAGTGTTATAAACTGATAAAACATTTATATGGAGAAAAGGAATACGAGTCATTCGTTATATGGTGGTAATATGTATGCTATTTTAGTTTATGATATTGCTAAGGAAGATATGGGAAGAAAACGTTGGAATAATGTTTTTAAATTATGTAAGCAGTATCTTGTACATGTACAAAATTCTGTTTTTGAAGGAGAGATAACGAAGGCAAACCTATTTAAGTTGGAAAAAGAGATTGAAAATGAGATTGACAACGAATTAGATTCTGTTATTATCTTTAAGAGCAGACATGAAAGGTGGCTAGATAAGGAAATATTGGGGAAAGAGATTGATGATCCGTTATTTATATAATTGTCGACTATAGATGTCATATAAAAGATGGAGATTAGACAAATGTTGAAATTAAAGGCAAAAAATGAGATTATAATTGTATAAAAGAATATTTTTCAAAGTAAAATAGTGCTAAAATTTGATATCGACAAAACAAGGTGATAAAAGTATTGAAATTGTTGAGTTATAGAGGTAACGCATATAGAATATAACCAAAGTGGAATGTAAATTCCTTCAGTTAAGAGCATAGAATTGCATAAGACATTATATAGAATATAACCAAAGTGGAATGTAAATTAATTCTCTTGACATTCTCTAACTCTAGAGAATTGAATATAGAATATAACCAAAGTGGAATGTAAATAATTCCTTTATCAGGAAATACAAGATAATGAAACTCATATAGAATATAACCAAAGTGGAATGTA
>NZ_KB446650.1:0-20062 GCF_000340375.1 Eggerthia catenaformis OT 569 = DSM 20559 | reverse complement strand
AGAATATAACCAAAGTGGAATGTAAATAATTCCTTTATCAGGAAATACAAGATAATGAAACTCATATAGAATATAACCAAAGTGGAATGTAAATGTATTTTCTTTTACTTCTTCCCAATTTTTAATTTTTATATAGAATATAACCAAAGTGGAATGTAAATAAGCTTGAGCAGGCAGGGCTTTGTTTTGATGCATTATATAGAATATAACCAAAGTGGAATGTAAATAATTTCAGCCACTTACTTTTAGCATATGAACCATCACATATAGAATATAACCAAAGTGGAATGTAAATAAAATAAAACTTGAGGATGTGAGCGATTTTTACACGCATATAGAATATAACCAAAGTGGAATGTAAATTCTACCTTTCCATTGTATCCATTTATTGCTCCACATAATATAGAATATAACCAAAGTGGAATGTAAATTACTTATATGCTGCAGTATTGTTTTCATGAATTAATATTAGAATATAACCAAAGTGGAATGTAAATATCAGTGGCGATGGTTGTTATATTGAGGTCACTTTTATTAGAATATAACCAAAGTGGAATGTAAATGTAGTTCCTCTCTTTCCTTTTCATTTTTTTGAAACTAATTAGAATATAACCAAAGTGGAATGTAAATAAAACTAATTCTCCGGGTTCGATCCGATCACAACTAAATTAGAATATAACCAAAGTGGAATGTAAATACATATTGCTCATTAGGCGATCCATATTCATCCAATCATTAGAATATAACCAAAGTGGAATGTAAATAAAAAAGCATAAGGAAATAAGAAAAAGAAGCAATAATTAGAATATAACCAAAGTGGGCTTGAGATATAATAGGGATACAGAGGAAAAAGCTTGATAAATAGGAGCTTTCAGCACTGTATCCCTATTTTTAAAATCAAACAAAATATCGAAAAGGAGGCTTTTATGATATGTAAAAGAATATTTCAAGCCATTATGTCAGTTATTCCATTAGCAAAGGCGGTGGAGAATAAATGAGATGGATATTAAAAATAATTTTATTTCCGATCAGCCTGCTGTTAAGTATTCTTACTGCATTTTTAACATTCTTACTAAGCATAGGAACAGCGTTACTGTATCTGCTAATGCTGATGTGTGTATTTGCGGCAATAGGCTCGTTCTTTATGTTGCACAACACAAGAGCAGCAATAGAAGCACTCATACTCGGATTTCTGCTAAGTCCTTACGGAATACCGATGATTGGAGCTGTAATTATAGCTTTTATACAAGGAATCAATGAAGCCATAAAATCAATATAAAAAATTTTATAAAAATGGTTACCAAGGGCGATAGATAAAAACTATCGTCTTTTTTAGTGGAAAAATATCATGGAAAGGAGAGCTTTTAGATGAGTATGTATTTATTTGATGAACAACCTATCGTTGCAAATAAGACATTGGCAAGGGAAATAGGTTTAAATGAAGCTCTTATCTTACAACAAATAAACTATTGGATAGAAATAAATAAGAAATCCGGCAATAACTTCTATGACGGAAGATATTGGACATATAACTCAATAAGAGCATGGCAGGAAAAAGATTTTGACTATATGAGTTTCGATACTGTAAAAAGAACCTTTGCGAAGTTGGAAAAGGCAGGTTTTCTACTCGTAGGAAACTACAATAAAGATTCAAGAGATAAAACAAAATGGTACACCATAAATACCGAAAAGCTGGAGGAACTTTATGCTGAAATTGAGAACAAAAAGAAAAAAGAAGAATTACAAGCCTTAGAAAAAGCTGTGCCTAATGCATTAGGGCAAAATGCACCAATGGAAAAGTGCAAAATCCACCAATGCACAAGTGCAGATTGCACCGATGCAACAGAGCAAAATCTGCCAATGCAAAATGGCAATATGCCCCAACCATTACCAGAGATTACTACAAATAATTCATCAAAGATTACTACAGATATTTCATCATATAATTCCACCCATCATTCCGTCATAGATGCCGAGTATTCAGAACCAAGAAAAAGGATGGATGGAGAGGCGGAAATAGAAAACAAAAATATATATCAGAAATATTTAGATGAGTTAAGAACACAGACAGGCTATTATGAACATCTTGAGTTGGGCAATAAATTTATAGTTAAAGACTTTGATGAGATATTAAAGATACTGGCAGATATTATGATACTTGATGATAGAGAGTTTGTTACAATCAATCAAACGAAGCTTCCGGCACATATAGTAAAAGAAAGATTTAGAAAACTTAGATCAGAGCATTTAGAGTATTTGTCAGATGTTATTAAGGAAAATGAATACAAGATTAGGAATATCAGAGCATTTGTCCTAACAGCAGCATATAATGCACCAAGCGGGATAGATGCACACTACTCTGCCCTTGTAAGTTATGATATGAGAGGAGGATATTGAATGTGGTTAACGAAGAAATTGCAAGCAAGACATTAAGCCTTGAAGTTAAGGCTGCTAAAGTAACAGGAAAACTTCTTTTAAATCTGTTGAAAAAACTGATAAAAGAAGCAGAGAAACTGGGAGGACTTGAAAAGCTCGTTAAAGTAAACGGAAATGAAGTCAAGCTCAAAGATATGGCGAAAAAAGGGCAACTGGAAGAAATACCGGTAGAAGAAGCGGAACTGAAAGAACTGAAAAAAGAGCTTAACAAATATGGTGTTAAGTTTTCGGTAATGAAAGATAAAGAAACAGGCAAATACTCCGTATTTTTCCAAGCCAAAGATATGAAAATGATGGAGAAAGCCTTTAAAAATGCCCTTGCAACATCAGAAAGAAAGGCTGAGAGGAAAGAGTCCATTCACAAAAATATTGAGAAGTTTAAGGAGATGGCAAAAAATACTGTTTCTAAGGATAAAGTTAAGAATAAACAAAAGGAGCAGAGCTTATGAGCAACTTAATAACATTTGAAAATATGGAATTTGGGAAACTCACTGTAATGGAAAAAGACGGTGAGTTTTTCTTTATCGGAAAAGAAGTAGCTGAAAAGCTTGGCTATTCAAACACAAGAGATGCTTTGGTAAGACATGTGGATATAGCTGATAAAGCTGATGTCGTGTTTCACGACGGCAGGCAAAGAAGAAGTATGGTATCTATCAACGAGTCAGGATTATATTCTCTGATCCTATCTTCAAAGCTACCACAGGCAAAGGAATTTAAGAAGTGGATCACCACAGAGGTATTACCGAGTATTCGTAAGAATGGAGGATATATCAAAAATCAAGAAAAAATGAGCAATGAAGAAATATTGGCAAATGCGGTACTCCTTGCCAATCACCTGATTGCTGAAAAAGAAAAAATCATAGAAGATTTAGAGCCGAAAGCCAAGTATTTTGATGAACTGGTGAATAACAATCTGCTGACCAACTTTAGAAACACAGCAAAAGAGCTTCATATCCCACAAAAGGTATTTATTCAATTCCTCTTAGAGAAGGAACTCATTTACAGAGATAAGAAAAACAGACTTCTACCCTATGCTAAGAACAATAAGGGATATTTTGAAGTAAAGGAATGGTGTAGAAACGATAATGATGCAGTGGGCATTCAAACCTTTATAACACCTAAAGGAAGACACTTTCTTTTACTCTTGATTGGAGGTGAAAAGACTCGTGATAAATAAGATATTAAAAGACATCAAAGGCTTATTCAAGGTTCAAGATAAGGCAAAGTTTGTAAAACAAAACATTCCCTATCTTGCATTTTTCTATTTAGGAAACATTTTCTCTCATCATGTAAGAAGTTATGTAGGTGGAGATATGATTGATAAGATATTTCAGGGGATATTAGAGCTTAATACAATGAGTTTTATCCCAAGCATACATCTTATTGATATACTGGTAGGAGTTGGAGTAGCAGCCTTAATTAAATTTATTGTCTATACCAAAGGAAAGAATGCCAAGAAGTTTAGGCAAGGCAGAGAGTACGGCTCGGCAAGATGGGTTGCATAATATTAACTGAACAGGAGTGGTATATAGACACGAGAAAAGGAGGATAATGCTATGATAGAATATCACAATAAAATCACAGCACTATACTCCCGCCTTTCAGTTGGCGATGAAGATAGAGACGGTGGCGAGAGTAATAGTATTGTAAATCAAAAAGCCTTTTTAGAAAGGTATGCAAGAGAAAAAAAGCTGATAAACATTCGCCACTATATCGACGATGACGAAAGCGGTAGGTTCTTTGACCGTTCAGCCTATACACAGATGATAAGCGATGTAGAGCAAGGCAAAATAGGAATTGTCATCATGAAAGATATGACAAGATGGGGAAGAGATTATCTCCAAGTAGGAAATGCGATGGAGATATTTAGAAGAAACAATGTACGCTTTATCGCTATCAATAACGGAATAGACAGCATTGACCAAAACACATTGGAATTTGCTCCCTTTATCAACATCATGTCAGAGTGGTATGCAAGAGACATCAGCAAGAAAGTAAAGACAGGAATTAAGACAAAAGGAGCAAACGGAAAGCCTGTCGCAACAGAAGCCCCATACGGCTATATAAAAGACCTTAAGAACAAAGATTATTGGATAGTCGATAAAGAAGCTGCCGAAGTTGTAAAACTCATTTTTAGGCTATTTATGGAGGGAAAAAACAGAAATCAGATAGCTGTTTATCTGAAAAAAAAAGAAATACTAACCCCAACCTTTTATATGAAACAGCAAGACAGAGGAACAGCCAAAAGCAGACCCCTAAACGAAGAAAACAGATATAACTGGAACAAAGCAACCATAACACGCATACTGAAAAGACAAGAGTATTGTGGCGATGTAGTCAACTTCAAGACCGAAAAGCATTATAGGGATAAAAGAAATCATTATGTAGATAAAAGCAAATGGCAAATAACAGAAAATGTGCATGAGCCGATAATAGATAGAACTACCTTTGAAAATGTAGAGCGTATGTTAAAAAATGCACCTGTAAAAAGACCAAATGGAGATGGAGAAATTCACGCACTTTCAGGCTTGATGTACTGTAAAGATTGCGGAACAAAAATGCACATTCGCACCATACACAAAAACAAAAAAGTACAGCATGTAACCTATTGCAGTGAATATGCCAAAGGAAAAGCAAAGCACCCAAAATGCAATTCTCCACATCGTATTGATGTCGATGAAGTTATGGAAAATATTGCAGAAGTCTTACGAAAGATAGCACAATATTCCTTAGAAAATAAAGCAGAGTTTGAAAAACTTGTAAAAGAGAGTCTGTATAAAGAGCAGACGGAAGAAGTCAAGAAAAATCAAAAGCGTATGCCCCAAATCACAGACCGAATGGAACAGATAGAAAGAGTGATGAATAAGCTCTATGAAGATAATGCACTTGGAAATATGGATACAGAACGCTATGAGCAGTTATCAAGAAAGTATGCAGAAGAATACTACACCTTAAAAGCAGAAAAAGAAGAAATCAAAGAACGCTTATCCGAATGCGAAAATGCAAATCAAAGGGCAAAGAAATTTATCAGACTGGCAGAAAGCTATTCAAACTTTGAAGAACTTACCCCAACTATTATCAATGAGTTTATCAGTAAAATTGTTGTGCATGAAAGAGATGTAAAAAGAGCAAAATATGTTGTTCAGCGAATAGAGGTTTATTTTAACTATATCGGAAAATTTGAAAATGAACTTACAAAACAGATAGAGCCGACAAAAGAAGAAATGCTACAAATGAGGGAAGAAATAGAAGAAGCAAAGAGAGAAAAATCACGAGCTTATCATAGGGCATATTCTAAAGAGTATCGAGCCAAAAACATCGAAAAATGTCGAGAGTATGAGAAATTAAAAGCAAGAGAATATCGAGCAAAAAAGAAATTACAGGCAACAACTTAAAACTAAATATCAACCAATCGCAAAAGAGGTTTCCTAATTACAGGAAATCTTTTTTTGTGCAAGTCGAAAGGAGGAACTAAATGGCAGAAAATGAGAAAACAGATATTAAAGAAATACAGGCAGAACAACAAGCACTCCACCCAAAGCCTGACGGTATTCTAACAAAAAAGATAAATGGAAAGACCTTTGTAACAGAGATATATTTTGATAAAAAGAGTAAAGAGACATTTCAAGATAAGCTGTTCAAAGTAATATATTCAAAGGGCAAATAGTAGTGAGTAGGGAAATCTGGCAGTAGAAAAAATGCCTAAAAAATGCTATAATATCAATAACTATTAAGAGAGAAATAACGAATTAAGGAGGTAACAATGAACAAAATTACTTGTATTTGTTTAGGTGTTAAAGATATGGAAAAGTCAATCAAATTTTATAGAGATGGCTTAGGATATAAGACTGATTGCAGAGAAAATAATCCGGCGGTATGTTTTTTTGATACTCCGGGAACAAAGTTCGAACTATTTCCTTTGGAACAATTAGCAAAAGACATTGATGAAAATAATCCGCCAAAAGGAAATGGATTTTTCGGAATTACATTAGCTTACAATGTTGAACATAAAGAAGATGTTAATAGTGTAATTGACTTAGTACGCAATATTGGTGGAACCATTGTAAAAGAACCGCAAGATACTTTTTGGGGTGGATATCACGCATATTTTTCGGATTTAGATGGATATTATTGGGAAGTTGCATGGGGTCCAAATTTCAAGTTTGATGAAAATGGACTATTGAAATTTTAGTAATTAAGGGAGATAGAAAAATGGCTTCAAGTAAAAATATTTAGATTTCATTTTAGAACAACTATCCGAGTTGGAAGAAATAACATATAGATTAATGATGGGCGAATATATTGTTTATTATCGCGGAAAAATTGTTGGTGGAATTTATGATGATAGGTTTTTAGTGAAGCCTGTTAAATCTGCAATAGCATATATGCCAAATGCAAAGTATGAGTTACCATATGATGGAGCAAAGGAAATGCTATTGGTAGATGATGTTGACAACAAAGAATATTTAACAGGGTTATTCAATTCTATGTATAAAGAATTACCGGCACTAAAAAGAAAAAATGAACGGTAAATCAAAGCGGTATAATATTTTTCTGTATAGGCAACAAGTTTAAGGAGGAAAGATTATGGATTATAAAGAAATAAAGCTTAATGTTTCAAATAATAAAATTAAAGAATATAAGCAATTTGAGGGCTTAAAATTATATTCTGATATTTTTAAATCTGAAGATGAAAAGGTATTGATTAACAAAAGAATATATGTTACAAAAAAACAGAATTATGTTTATTACGAAAGAACAGATGTAAATTGGAATTATTGGTCAAGCGAAAGAAATTATAATTCAACATTTAATCCGGAGAATGATAGTAAACACAACATTATATTTGAAGTTTCATCAGAATTAAGCGATTTTATTAAATATTTGGGAGAAGAAATAATTCGGAAGATTGAATTGAAACAGCACAATGGAGAAATTGTTGAGATATTAGATATTTGATTGTGTTATGAAGAATGAAGCATTGACTGAAAATATAATATCTACTCAAGCACGTAAAATTTCTATTTTTAGTAATATCAATTAAATAAAAAATAGTATAAAAACAGTGATATGTACCCAGAATTCTGGACACATATTTATGAGCTAGGCTGAACACATGGATGTTATCCTGTATTTTACAGGTGGCATCCATTTTGTTTTCGCCTGAATTCTTTTGTTGTTATAATAATCTATATACTCTGCAACAGCCTTCGAGAATTCTTCAAAAGAAGAATAGTCCTTTTCATGACCATAATACATCTCGTTTTTTAACCTTCCAAAGAATGACTCCATAATACAATTATCATAGCAATTCCCTTTTCGTGACATTGATTGGATAATTCCGTGTTCCTGTAAAATATTTCTGAAATAAGCATGTTGATATTGCCAACCTTGATCCGAATGAAATATAAGATCTTCAACATTGGGAAACTTATCTAAAGCTCTATCCAGCATTCTTACTATCTGTTCAAGATTTGGAGTAGTTGATAAATCATATGAAACAATCTCGTTTGTATTCATGTCTAGTACCGGCGATATATAACACTTTCCCCATGAAAAATTGAACTGAGATATATCTGTTGTCCATTTCTGTAATGGTGCAGTTGTTGTGAAATCTCTATCTATTATGTTATCTGCAATCTTTCCAACTTTGCCTTTGTATGAGTGATATTTTTGCTTTGGACGTTTTCCGGACAAGCTGGCTTCATGCATAAGACGCTGAACTCGCTTATGGTTTATCTTGTGTCCACGATTTACAAGTTCTTGATGAACTCGTCTTACTCCGTATCTACGTTTGTTCTCTTCAAAAATACTTTTGATTTCTTCTAGTAATTCTTGATTACGTTCAGCAACAACATCTTTTCTGTTAAGTTCAAAATAATAGGTAGATTTAGCCATAGGCACAGCTTTAAGGAGATACTTTAATTTGTATCCATTCTTGCGGAGTTCTTTGATGATTGCTGCTTTTTCGCCTTGAGTCGCGCAGCTTCCTTTTCTTCTCTCAAGGCGATCTCTTTTTTTATTACTTCTATTTCTGCTTTCATATATTCGTTTTCAGCTCTTAATCTGATTAATTCTTCATATTCAGATTCATTTGGTTTTGGTGGTTTTCTAGTACCTATTTTTTTCATATCCGGATTCTTTGATTTTCGACCTTTCTTTTTATTGATAAGTCCATTATAACCAAAAATCTTATATTTGCGAACCCACTGATATAACATACCATCACTAATTCCAGCATTAAATGCCACTGATTTGTATGATTCACCTGCAATCACTTTAGCCACAAGTTCAAGTTTAGCTTCCGGAGTCCAATTTTTGTTGTGAGCCTTATGGCGAAGAGCATCCGATCCGTTTGCCTCTTCAATTCGAACCCATTCTCTAACTTTATTTCGAAAGATTTTGGTATCGATCCCCTCAGGAGTATCAGGATAAATTCCTTGATAATACATTTCAACACATTTTTTCTTAAATTCATAGCTATAACGCATAAAAATACCCTCCTTACTGATTGTCCAGTAAAGAGGGTACATATCACAGTAAATCAAAAAGGTTTACTGTTTTTTTATTTGCTAAAAATAGAAAGAGAGGAAACGAGAAAATGAAAAACATTGAAGAAAAAATCTTAATGGCAGATGAAGAAATCAAGCAGTTACAAAATAAAAGAAAAAAACTCATCAGTCAACAGAAACAGGAAGAAAGAAAAAAGAGAGATAAAAGGATATATGAAAAAGGAGCAGTCTTTGAAAGTATATTTATAGAAAGTAAAAATCTAACCAAAGATGAATTTTATCAGTTGATTACATCTTTAATTCGTAAGGAAGAAGCAAATCTCAAAATACAAAAAATTATAGAAAGCAGAGAAGAAACAGAAGTAGAGAATGCAGAAAAAGAAGATGAAGAAACGGAGATAGAGTAATAGTCCCTTGCTTACAAGGGCGCACTTATACACCCTAAAGGGTGCGTGCGTTCTCCGAAGGCTCTTGCAGAGGGCATATCAGCTAACGCTGATATAGGGGAGCTACACTCCCCTACGGAAATAAATTTCCTACCCCTTGTGTACTTCCCAAAAGAAATCGGATAAAAAGCTATCCGATTTTTTTAGGAAGTCTTATCTATCGCCACCATAACCATATCGAAAAATGGAAAGGAGGTTTTTTCTTATGGCGATATATCATCTTAGCATAAAGATTATTTCAAGAGGCAAAGGCAAAAGTGCAGTTGCAGCTTCTGCTTATCGTAGTGGCGAAAAGATAAAAAACGAGTATGACGGCATAGTCCATGACTTTACAAGAAAAGGCGGAATAGCTCATACAGAAATTCTTTTACCAGAAAATGCACCACAGGAATTTTTAGATAGAGGGACATTGTGGAACAGTGTTGAGAAAATAGAAAAGAGTAAAAATTCCCAACTTGCAAGAGAAATTGAAGTTGCATTGCCTAAAGAATTGGATAGAGAAAAACAAATAGAACTTATTAGAGAATATGTAAAAGAAAACTTTGTAAAAGTCGGTATGTGTGCCGATATTGCCCTATATGATAAAAATGACGGAAACCCACATTGTCATATCTTACTTACTATGCGACCACTAAATGAAGATACAACATGGGGAGCAAAATCAAAAAAGGAATATATCCTTGATGAAAACAGAGAAAAGATAAAACTCAAAAATGGCAATTACAAAACAAGAAAAATCAATACAACAGATTGGAACGAGCAAGACAAAGCAGAAGAATGGAGAAAAGCATGGGCAGACATTACAAACAAATATCTTGAAGAAAACAGTATACAGAACAAAGTGGATCATCGCTCTTATCTAAGGCAAGGAATAGAACAAATACCGACCATTCATTTAGGAGTATCAGCAACCCAAATGGAGAAGAAAGGCATAGCTACAGATAGAGGGAATATCAACCGAGAAATCAAACATCAAAATGCAATTTTAAGAGAAATCTCAAGAAGAATAAAAGCCTTGTTAAATTGGATAAGAGGAATAGGAAAAGAAGAAAAAGCAGAAAACGAAAATACAAAGTCCACCCTCCCACCTAAAGAAAATCTGTTATCATTTTTTGAAAATCTTATACATAAAAACGCAGATAAGAATAATGCAGACTTAGAGAAATATATTGAGAGTTATCAATTACTCAAAGAAAAAAACATTACAAGTATCAATCAATTAAAAGAGAGCATCACCGATTTACGAGATAAGAACTACAAGACCACAAGAGCCTTAAAAGATACCGAGAAAAAGATTGATGATAGAATACAACTCATAGACCAATCAGAAAAATATTTGAAGAATAAAGACACCTACAAAGTCTATGCAAAATTAAAGAAAAGTAAACAGGAAGATTTTTATAACGAGCATACGGCTGAGCTTATTTTATTTGAAAGTACTAAGAAATATTTGAAAGACCATTTAGGAGAAAGTAAAACCTTAGCCATCAGTAAATGGAAAACAGAAGTTAGCACTTTGAAGAAAGAGAAAAAGAGCCTTTACAATCAAATATTAGAGATAAGAGAAGAAGTAGAACAAGCAGAAAAAGTTAAGACCTGTATAGAGCAGTTACAGGAACAAAAAAGGCAACTATCACAGGTAAAGAGGAATGAGTTAGACCTATAAAATCAATCGGAAAAATGGTATAATTATAAATAGTTATTTGATTTTGGAGGAGGTTAAATTTATGAATGAAAGAGAGAAAATCATTCGTTTATGGTTTGACATGTGGCTTACACAACAAGACTTAGGGATAGATGAAATTTTTTCTGATGATGTAATTTATATTGAGAGTTGGTGTCCTAAGTATGAAAACCGTCAAACAGTAAAGCACTGGTTTAACGAGTGGAATACAAGAGGAATAGTGCTTGCGTGGGATATAAAGCAATTTTTTCATAAGGATAATCAAACTATTGTAGAATGGCACTTCAAAAATAAAATGAATGAGGGGAAAGTTGAAGAATTTGACGGTATTTCTTTGATTGTTTGGACAGTCGATAATAAGATAAAAGCATTAAAAGAGTTTGGCTGTAATTGCAATAACTACAATCCTTATAAAGAGAGTGAAACCCCCTTATTTAGAGATGAAAAAGCAAATTGGTTTTGAGGAGATAAAATATTGATAGAAAGTAGACCTAAGTTTGATAAAATTACATCGTTTGATGAATTTAGTAAATACTATTGGTATCGTGAAGAACTTTCACAGATATGCAAGTCATTAGGATTAGAATATAGAGGTATAAAACAAGAACTCAATTATATTATTGAGCAGTACTTTAAGGGCAATTTGATTAAAAAATCATCAATAAAAAATGAAAAGAAACAAGTAGAAACTATTACCTTAGATACGCCATTACTTGAATGTGGGTTCTCCTTTAACACACAATTTAGAGAATATTTTTCAATTTTAACAGATGTTTCACCATTTAAATTTACTGCTGATATGGCTACTGCTTGGAGAAAAATAAAAAGAGAAAATGATTTGAGTTTTACAATTCAAGATATGCTGAAAGTTTATTATGGAAAATCGGATTATGCCAAGTATGATAATTCGGTTTGTCAATGGAATCAATTTTTAAAGGATTTCTGTGCAGATGAAAATAGTTGCAACTATTCAAATAAATTAAAAGTAGCTTCCATTCTTTGGAAAGAAGTAAGAAATTCAAGAAATGAAAAAATTTATTCAAAGAATCTTTTGACTGAATATGCTCATAAAATAAAAGAGTATTGCAAGTAGGATATTTTCAGCTTGATAAACTAACAATTTAATAAAAACTAACACATGAACAGTAAATCAAAAAAGGTTTACTGTTTTTCTCTGCCCAAAAGAAAAAAGCCTTATAGAAAAAGCATCCATATATATAAAAAGGTACTTGACAAAACGCTTCCTGGGGAAATAAAAAAGATATCGAGCCATATATGGACGAGAAGTTTCAAAGCAACATCTTGCTAACACAAACAGAACGACTGACAATGAATGGCAGACCGACAAATCCGAAGTATGCGAGAAATAAAAATGTACTTGTCATAGGAGGTAGTGGAAGTGGTAAGACGAGGTTTTATGTCAAACCGAACCTTATGCAAATGCACTCGTCATATTGCGTAACCGATCCGAAAGGATTAACCTTTTAAGGACAGAGAAAATAATAAAAACTTGGAAAGGAGGTAATTCTCATGTCAAATACGAAAAGAACAGGACAAACAGCCCTTTATGAGCGCTTAAGTCGTGATGACGAAATGCAAGGAGAAAGCAATTCCATAACCAATCAAAAGCAGCTACTTGAAAGCTATGCGAAAAGAAACGGCTTTGTCAATATCTATCACTATACCGATGACGGAGTAAGCGGAACAACCTTTGATAGAGAGGGATTTCAAAAAATGATAAAAGCAGTAGAAGAAAACAAAGTATCTACTGTGATAGTAAAAGATATGAGTAGGTTTGGCAGAGATTACCTCAAAGTAGGTTTTTACACCGAAATACTCTTCAAAGAAAAGGGAGTAAGATTTATTGCTATCAATAACGGAATAGATAGTGAGAAACAAGCAGAAAGCGACTTCACCCCATTTCTAAATATTATGAACGAATGGTACGCAAGAGATACCTCGAGAAAAATACAATCTATATTCAGAGCAAGAATGGAAGAAGGCAAAAGAGTATCTCCAAGCGTTCCATATGGCTATTATAGAAACCCAAATAACAAACAGCAGTTACTTGTCGATAAAGAGAGTGCAAAGGTCGTAAAACGCATTTACAGGCTTGTAATAGAGGGATACGGAGTAACACAGATAGCAGATATACTAACCAAAGATAAAGTTCTTATCCCATCAGCCTATGCAGAGATACATTACCCCGAAAACAACCACAGTTCCAAGAAAAGAGGAATAGAAGACCCGTATTTTTGGACACCGACCACAGTAGGCTATATCTTAGAAAAAAGAGAATATATGGGACATACCGTACTTGGTAAAACAATATGTCTTGATTACAAAACCAAGAAACGCAGAAAGGCAAAAGAAGATGAACTCATTATTTTCAAAAATACCCATGAAGCCATCATTGACGAAGAAACATGGAACAATGCTCAACGCTTAAGAAAGACAGTAAGAAGAAGTCCAAAGTATGGAACAACCTCACACCCCTTTACAGGACTTTTAATTTGTTCCGATTGTGGAGGAAAGCTAAGTTACAGAGAGCCGGCAGAACATAAAGAAAAGAAGTATGATTGTGATTATTGTTTTGTATGTCAACATTATAGACACAGAAAAGGCACTTGCAGTATGCACTACATTAAAGTAAAAACAGTGAATGAAATTCTATTAAAATCAATCAAAGAAATAACCGACTTTGCAAAAGAAGATAAGCAAGAATTTCTAAAATTGATGAATAAATTATCCGATGAAAAAAGGGAAGAAAAGTATCAAAGGGACAAAGAAAAGTTAGAAAAACTTTCATCAAGGAATGAAGAACTAACAACATTAATTACAAAGCTATATGAAGACCACGCACTTGGAAAAATTCCCGCAAAACACTTTGACAGATTATTTAATATATATGATACGGAGCAACAAGAATTAGAAAAGCAAATACAGTATTTTGAACAAGAAATAGAAAGCTACCATCAGAGAAAAGTTGACACCGACAAATTCCTAAAAATGATAGAGAAATATACAGATATTGATGAACTGACAGTACCAATGATAAATGAGTATATAGAAAAAGTAGTAGTCCATGAAGCAACAGGGGGAAGAAAAGGAAAAGACAGAAAACAACAAGTCGATGTTTACTTTAACTTTATAGGCAACTGTCAAGTGCTATGAAAAGCGGGCATAGAAAAAATGACTTAAAAATGGTAAAATATTATTAGTTAATTTAGACTAACTTGCAATTAGCTTTCATCTTTAAGGAATAATGTGAAATGCTAAAAGCGGAGAGAGTTTAAAATTTGTTGTTGAGAGATATACAAGAGAAATTAAGAAAATATATGATAGATAATAATTATTATCAAGTAGCAATCCCACTTATAAGAAAATTTAGCAAGAGTTATAACATGTATTATGAAAAAATGATAAAGGTAAATGAACGATTCATGAATATTAAAAATGTATAAACCGGGGGAAGTACTTAAGATTCACGAACCGGACTTTATATTAGATATGAATGTGTGAGAAAATAAATGTTTAGGTGATTTGGTCGGAAGAAAGGCATTTGATTGAAAAAAACGGTATTGTTATAATAAAGAGAAAAACAAAATTCTTGAGAATTAAGGTAAACAGGAATATGATGTTAGAATAAACTAACCTAGAAAAATGCCTGGGTCACAAAAAGAAAATGAACAATCAAAGGCACTGATTTGATGTATAAAAACGAACAAGCAAAGAAAGGGATAGGTGAAATAATGTCCGGATTATCATTAAAATATCGTTTATTAAAACTGATTCTTAAACTAATAGGATTTAAAAAATATTTTAATGCAAATGAACGGGATATGATTGCAAAAGCTCGAAAGAGTATGGATAAAACAAAAATTCCTGTGCTTTCCCATAGTGAAATAAATTATGAAATTAAAGATTTTTATGGAGAGAAAGTTGTTTACATAACTCACAAGGAACCGACAAAGGAAGTATGTTTGTTTTTAATAGGAGGTGGAATGCTTGTACATCCTCGTCCTAATTCTATTAAAAAGGCTTTGGAAATAGCTGTTGAAAGCGGTCGTGATATGGTAATTCCATATTATCCACTTTGCATAAACCATACAATTGATGAAGTCTTTGACTGGATCTATGCTTTGTATAAGTCCATGCTAAATACTTATAGTGCTTCGAATATTCTTATTACAGGAAGTTCTTCAGGCGCAACACTTGCATTAGGTCTTGTGTCGCATATAAATGTAATGCATGAGAATATTGAAGTGCCCAAACGAATATATGCATCATCTCCCGGACAGTGTTTTACAGATGAAGAGTTGATCAGGAAAGGGCGCATACTTGATAAAAAGGATATTTTATTAAGTGTATCTTATATGGAAATTATTGATAAAATCATGACTCATGGGAAAACTATTCCGGAATACATGCTTTATCTTGAAAAGGGAGATTATCACGGATTGGAGAAAGTTTATTTTTCCGATGGAAGTGATGAAGTATTATATGTCGTATACGAAATAATAAAAAACAGATTGGAAGAATGTGGTATAAAGGTTATTTCGAAAATAGGAGAAAATTTGTATCACTGTTACCCGCTTTTCCATGTTGTATAGAGAAGTAAAAACCGATTGGAAAAATATGCTTGAATAGCACAACGATTTTCCTGCTTTAAATATCGTTTTAAGGAGCTTAGTGCATATGAACTATATTACATATGGAAATAAGAAAAACAAGTCCCTGTTATTTATTCACGGACTTGCTTCTACGGCGAAGTTATGCTTTGAACCGCTTCTGCCTTATTTACAGGATTATTATATCGTTCTTTGTGAACTGGATGGACATTGTGCCTCCAAACCGGATGATATGTTATCGCTAAAAGATAGTATCGATGATATAGAAAATTACATGCAAGAGGAAATGAACGGGAAGGTATATGGTCTTTGTGGTTTTTCCATGGGGGCTACCATGGCGGTTGAGTTGATTGCACGAGGAAACAGCTCTGTTGAAAAGGTATTGTTGGATGCGGCAATTGTCATTGAAATGGGACTTATGGCGTTGCCGTTTCAATGGGCTTTTATGATCGGAACAAGTAGAATCAGGCATGGGAAACCAATACCTCAGTTTTTGCTGAATAAGATGATGGGAAAAGATAACCATAGCGTGATTGAAATGATGTATCCGCAGATCACTAAAAAAACAATTCAGAGTGCTTGTCAATATCTTTATCATTATAAGATACCTGAAAATTTAAAAAAATTTTCTAATTCGGTCTTATTTTGGCGTGGAAGTGAAGAGCCTATTCCGGCTAAGGGTGAAAAGAAATTGAAAGAATATCTGCCGCAAATGGCAAGCGAAATTTTTGAAAACATGGGACACGGACAATTTTTGCACGACCATCCGAAAGAATATGCGGAGAAGCTGAAAATATTTTTGCAAGAATGAAATGGATTTAATTTATAGGAGTATGAGTTAGATGATTAAAACGCTTATTATGCTGGGATTGGTGTGCCTATTTGCGACACTTATGATACTGGACTTTATTCTGGTGATTCCAAAATTCGGCTCTAAACATTTCGGTGCACCGGATGATATAAAGGAAATGATGGAAAAGATGCCTGATCGAGCTCCTTGGGTGAATTTATTTGGCGTCTGTATTATGATCGCCGGATTTGTTGGAGTAGCATTGGTACTTATATGGGCAATGGTTGATACGGTAAAATCTGAACTGTCTTTTATAGAGGCTTTTATCAGATTTTTCATTATCACTGAAGGATATAAATTATTTGATATCATATGTTTTGATTTTATTATGCTTACAAAGTTAAAGTTACCTGCAAAGATTTACCCTGAAACAGCAGGAGCAAAGGGATATGATAACTTTGGATTTAATGCCAAAAGCCAGACAATTAAAATTGTTGTATTTTGTGGAATAAGTCTTCTTTTGGCATTCGTTCTGACAGTGATTACCCGGCGATAGTTATAAGTTTGCATGTAAGCTGAAAACTTGATTTTTCTTGTACAAAAAAGAAAGCTTTTTAAGCAAAATGTGCAGTAAAGAAAGATTAAAATATAAAACTTTACGAAGGAGAGTGTTTTATGGATGTAATACGAGCTATTTTGGACGGAATTGCAATAGCTGCTATCTTTAACGGTGCAGTAGCTGCTTGGGTGCTTATTAATCCGAGATATTTTTTTGATTCTTATCCAAAGGCAATTCAGAAATCTGCACCTGAACAAATGACCAAAAAAGAGAAAAAGATAAATCTCATCCTAACAATCGTAATTTGTGGGATTTGTTTTATATATTCGGCTGTAAGTCTTTTGCATACAAATGTTTCGGGGTTTTGGAATCTTTTTTGGATGGGATATATTCAGTGGAGCATATTGAACTTAGGGGATTTTTTTCTGCTGGATTGTTTGCTGTTTCAAGGCAAATATAAGGATAAAATCGTAATTCCGGGGACAGAAGGACACCCTGATTATGAGTTCGGCAACTGGATGAAGCATTTAGCAATCATGGAACATTTTGTATTAACTCCGTTTCTGATCATACCGTTTGTAGCGGCGATTCAAGCTTTGATTGTTGGATTATTAGGAAGATAAATTTAGAGTTGCATAAACAATTTAATAATTTGATAAGAGATACCATAAGAACAGTAAATCAAATCGGTTTACTGTTTTTTCTTTGCTCAAAATTAGAAAGAAAGGAAAACAGAAAATGAAAAACATAGATGAAAAAATTTTAATGGCAGAAGAAGAAATCAAGCAGTTACAAAACAAAAGAAAAAAGCTCATCAATCAACAGAAACAGGAAGAACGCAAAAAGAGAGATAGACGCCTTTATGAAAAAGGAGGAGTCTTTGAAAGTATCTTTACCGAAAGCAAGGATTTTACTAAAGATGAATTTTATCAGCTAATCACATTTCCGAATATAAAAGAAGAAGTCAATCAAAAAATCTTAAAAATCATAGAGAAGCGAGGACAAGGCGAAAATCAAAATACAGAAATGCAAGAGGAAGTAACGGGAACAGAGGAATAGTCCCTTGTTTACAAGGGCGCACTTATACACCCTAAAGGGTGTGTGCGTTCTCCGAAGGCTCTTGCAGAGAGCATATCAGCTAACGCTGATACAGGGGAGCTACACTCCCCTACGGGAATAAATTTCCTACCCCTTGTGTACTTACCAAAAGAAACCGGATAAAAAACAATCCGATTTTTTTAGTAAGTCTTATCCATCGCCACTGTATCCACATCAGAAAAAGAGAGGAGGTTTTAGCTATGGCGATATATCATCTTAGTATAAAGATTATCTCAAGAGGCAAAGGCAAAAGTGCGGTTGCAGCAGCTTCTTATCGAAGTGGCGAAAAGATAAAAAACGAATATGACGGCATAGTCCATGACTTTACAAGAAAAGGCGGAATAGCACATACAGAAATCCTATTACCACAAAACGCACCACAGGAATTTTCAGACAGAGGAACGCTATGGAACAGTGTAGAGAAAATAGAAAAAAGTAAAAACTCACAGCTTGCAAGAGAAATAGAAATCGCCTTACCCAAAGAATTAAACAGGGAAAAACAGATAGAACTTGTAAGAGAATATGTAAAAGAAAATTTTGTAAAAGTCGGTATGTGTGCCGATATTGCTTTGCACGATAAAAATGACGGGAATCCACACGCTCATATCCTATTAACTATGAGACCGTTAAATGAAGATAAAACATGGGGAGCAAAATCAAAAAAGGAATATATCCTTGATGAAAACGGAGAAAAAGTAAAACTCAAAAATGGCAATTACAAAACAAGGAAAATAAATACAGTCGATTGGAACGAGCAAGACAAAGCGGAAGAGTGGCGAAAGACATGGGCAGATATTACAAACAAATATCTTGAAGAAAATAGCATACAGGAAAAAGTAGACCATCGTTCCTATCAAAGACAGGGCATAGAAGAAATACCGACCATTCATTTAGGAGTATCAGCAAGTCAAATGGAGAAGAAAGGTATAGCCACCGACAGAGGAAATATCAATCGGGAAATCAGAAAACAGAATAGGCTATTACAAGAAATCAAGTTAAGAATAAAAGCCTTAATGAGATGGATAAGGGGAATTGGAAAAGAAGAAAAAGCAGAAACTGATAAACTCAAATCCACCCTCCCACCCAAAGAAAATTTGCTATCCGTTTTTGAAAATCTTATCCGTAAAAATGCAGATAACCATAATACAGATTTAGAAAAATACATCGAAAGCTATCAATTCTTAAAAGAGAAAAACATTATTTCCTTATCTGAACTGAAAGAAAGTATAGTTACTTTAAGAGATAAGAATTACAAGACCACAAGAGCCATTAAAGATACTGAAAAGAAAATAGATGGTAAAGTACAGCTTATTGACCAAGCCGAGAAATATTTGAAGTATAAGGACATCTACAAAGCCTATACGAAATTAAAGAAAATAAAACAGGAAGATTTTTATAATGAGCATACGGCGGAGCTTATTCTATTTGAAAGTGCAAGGAAACATCTCAAAGAGCATTTAGGGGAAAGTAAGACCTTAAATATATCCAAATGGAAATCGGAACTTACCACTTTGAAGAAAAAGAAAAATAGCCTATATAATCAAATATTAGATATACGAGAAGAAGTTAAACATGCTGAAAAAGTTAAGACCTGTATAGAGCAGTTACAGGAACAAGAAAAACAACTATCACAGGTAAATAGGAATGAGTTAGACCTATAAAGCTAAGTAAAAAAAGTATATAATATTAACTAGTGAAGAAAAAAAATAAAATTTGAAGGAGGCGTTTACATTTGGGGAAAATAGAAATGCAAGAGAAAATAAAACCTGTTTTGAACGGCACTGCAGAAACTATGCTTCAAAGTTTTTATGCACGTGCAGAGTATTCACAGAGAAAGAAGCATAAATTCTATGATGCAAAAGCAGTAGAACTTGTAAATAAGATTGATTATGACTTTTCAACTGCA
>NZ_KB446649.1:278626-331866 GCF_000340375.1 Eggerthia catenaformis OT 569 = DSM 20559 | reverse complement strand
GGCAGCCAGTGGCGAACGGGTGAGGAGCACATGGGGAACCTGCCCGTCAGAGGGGGACAACAGCTGGAAACGGCTGCTAAGACCGCATAGGCTCAAGGAGGGCATCCTCGTTGAGTTAAAGTGTCCTTTCGGGGACAGCTGACGGATGGACCTGTGGCGCATTAGCCAGTTGGCGGGGTAAAGGCCCACCAAGGCGACGATGCGTAGCCGGCCTGAGAGGGCGGACGGCCACACTGGGACTGAGACACGGCCCAGACTCCTGCGGGAGGCAGCAGTAGGGAATTTTCGGCAATGGGGGGAACCCTGACCGAGCAACGCCGCGTGAGTGAGGAAGGCCTTCGGGCTGTAAAGCTCTGTTGCAGAGGAAGAACGGGAGAGCGAGGAAATGCGCTTTTCGTGACGGTACTCTGCGAGAAAGCCACGGCTAACTACGTGCCAGCAGCCGCGGTAATACGTAGGTGGCAAGCGTTATCCGGAATCATTGGGCGTAAAGAGGGAGCAGGCGGACGCGAAGGTCCGTAGTAAAAGCCCGAAGCTAAACTTCGGGCGGCTATGGAAACCGCGCGCCTGGAGTGCGGAAGAGGATCGCGGAATTCCATGTGTAGCGGTGAAATGCGTAGATATATGGAGGAACACCGGTGGCGAAGGCGGCGGTCTGGTCCGGCACTGACGCTCATTCCCGAAAGCGTGGGGAGCAAATAGGATTAGATACCCTAGTAGTCCACGCTGTAAACGATCGATACCAGGTGTCGGGAGTCACATCCCGGTGCCGAAGCCAACGCATTAAGTATCGCGCCTGAGTAGTACGTCCGCAAGGATGAAACTCAAAGGAATTGACGGGGGCCCGCACAAGCGGTGGAGCATGTGGTTTAATTCGAAGCAACGCGAAGAACCTTACCAGGCCTTGACATCGATCCGATCGCGCGGAGACGCGCGAGACCTTGCCGAAAGGGAAGGAGGAGAAGACAGGTGGTGCATGGTTGTCGTCAGCTCGTGTCGTGAGATGTTGGGTTAAGTCCCGCAACGAGCGCAACCCCTGCCGCCAGTTGCCAGCATTCAGGATGGGGACTCTGGCGGGACTGCCCCTGTAAGGGGGAGGAAGGCGGGGATGACGTCAAATCATCATGCCCCTTATGGCCTGGGCTACACACGTGCTACAATGGACGGAGCAGAGGGAGGCGAAGCCGCGAGGCGGAGCGGAGCCCAGAAACCCGTTCACAGTTCGGACTGCAGCCTGCAACTCGGCTGCACGAAGCTGGAATCGCTAGTAATCGCAGATCAGCATGCTGCGGTGAATACGTTCCCGGGCCTTGTACACACCGCCCGTCACACCATGAGAGTCGGCAACGCCCGAAGCCGGCGGCCCAACCCCGCAAGGGGAGGGAGCTGTCGAAGGCGGGGCTGATGATTGGGGTGAAGTCGTAACAAGGTATCCCTACGGGAACGTGGGGATGGATCACCTCCTTTCTAGGGAGAAGAGAGCGTTTCTACTTGGTTATGAGTGTTCAGACACTCAAGGGAGGGTCCCTGAAAACCGGATAACATATTTCAAGCAAGAAGGAAGGCTGATCGGAAGATCAGACTTTCTGCGAAACACATAACAGAGAATTCAGAGAAGAGATCAGAGATGATAGAAGAGAGTCTGAAATCTGTTGTGGGCAAAAAGCTAAGAAACGAGAAAAGCAAGAGAAACAGCAAGAAAAAAAGCAGAGAACTCAAGCTCATAGAAGAAAGACAAGAGAAGGTCAGGAAAGAAAGGGCGTATGGCGGATGCCATAGGCGCGCGAAGGCGAAGAAGGACGCAGCAAGCGGCGAAATGCGCCGGGGAGCCGCAGGCAGGCAAAGATCCGGCGATATCCGAATGGGGGAACCCGCTCCTCTAAGAGGGGAGCACCGCGGGGCGAACGAAAGGGGCCCCGCAGGAGCGAGACGCAGGGAAGTGAAACATCTGAGTACCTGTAGGAAGAGAAATCAAAAGAGAATCCGTAAGTAGCGGCGAGCGAAAGCGGACGAGCCCAAACCGCAGAGATGCGGGGTAGAAGGAGCTGCGAAGAGCGGAATTGAAGGCGTCAGGGGAATGGGCAGGGAAGCCCATCCGGAGAGGGTGAGAGACCCGTACCCGAAGGCGCAAGCGAGGAAGCGAGCAGAGATCCTGAGTACGGCGGGACACGAGGAATCCTGCCGGAAGCATCGGGGACCATCCCGAAAGGCTAAACACTAGCGCGCGACCGATAGCGAACGAGTACCGTGAGGGAAAGGTGAAAAGAACCCCGGGAGGGGAGTGAAAGAGAACCTGAAACCATATGCCTGCAAGAAGTCAGAGCCCCGCAAGAGGGTGATGGCGTGCCTTTTGTAGAATGAGCCGGCGAGTTGCCGTGCGCGGCGAGGTTAAGCAGAAGATGCGGAGCCGGAGCGAAAGCGAGTCCGAAGAGGGCGGAAGTCGCGCGGGGCAGACCCGAAACCGGGTGAGCTAGCCATGGGCAGGTTGAAGTCGGGGTAAGACCCGATGGAGGACCGAACCGACCCCCGTTGAAACGTTGGCGGATGACCTGTGGCTAGGGGTGAAATTCCAAACGAACCCGGAGATAGCTGGTTCTCCCCGAAATAGCTTTAGGGCTAGCGTCGCGCGGTGGCTGGGGAAGGTAGAGCACTGAATATGCGATGGCCGCATCCCGCGGTACTGAGCATAATCAAACTCCGAATGTTCCCAGAGGAGAAGCGCGGCAGTCAGTCTGCGGGTGATAAGGTCCGTAGACGAGAGGGAAACAGCCCGGACCAGCAGCTAAGGTCCCAAAGTGCATGCTAAGTGGAAAAGGAAGTGGAGATGTGCAGACAGCTAGGAGGTTGGCTCAGAAGCAGCCATCCTTGAAAGAGTGCGTAACAGCTCACTAGTCGAATGACTCCGCGCCGATAATTTACCGGGGCTAAGCATGACACCGAAGCTCTGGGCAGGAGACTGCGGTAGGGGAGCGTTCCATGCAGCGGCGAAGGCAGACCGGAAGGGCGGCTGGAGCGCATGGAAGAGAGAATGCCGGCGTGAGTAGCGAAATGTGGGTAAGAATCCCACACACCGATTGCCCAAGGATTCCAGGGGAAGGTTCGTCCACCCTGGGAGAGTCGGGACCTAAGGTGAGGCCGAGAGGCGCAGCCGATGGAAGACGGGTGGAGATTCCCGTACCCGTATGGCGGTGAAGGAGTGACGGAGAAGCAAGGCGGTGCCGGCGGACGGAAGAGCCGGTGTAAGCGAGAGACCCGGAGACCAGGGAAAACCGGTTTCTGATAAGGGGAAGGCGTGACGCATACGGAAAGCTGAGGCAAGTACGGAAAGCCGAGGAGCATCTTCCAGGAAAAGCTTCTAGCAATAACGACATACGGCCCGTACCGAAAATGGACACACATGGGCAGGGAGAGAATCCCGAGGTGAGCGAGAGAACTGCAGCCAAGGAACTCTGCAAAATGACCCCGTAACTTAGGGAGAAGGGGTGCTCGCTGAGAGGCGAGCCGCAGAAAAATGGCCCAAGCGACTGTTTACCAAAAACACAGCTCTCTGCGAAGGCGCAAGCCGAAGTATAGGGGGTGACGCCTGCCCGGTGCTGGAAGGTTAAGGGGAGGAGTGAGCGAAAGCGAAGCTCCGAGCCGAAGCCCCAGTAAACGGCGGCCGTAACTATAACGGTCCTAAGGTAGCGAAATTCCTTGTCAGGTAAGTTCTGACCCGCACGAAAGGCGTAACGATTTGGGCGCTGTCTCGGCTGCAGACTCGGTGAAGTCTTAGTGCCTGTGAAGATGCAGGCTGCCCGCGACTAGACGGAAAGACCCCATGGAGCTTCACTGCAGGTTGGCATTGGACCTGGGTGCGTGATGTACAGGATAGGCGGGAGGCAGAGAACCCGGCGCGCAAGCGCAGGGGGAGCCGACGTTGGGATACCGCCCTTGGCGCATCTAGGCTCTAACCGGACGCCGGAGACGGGCGACGGGACAGTGCCAGCCGGGCAGTTTGACTGGGGCGGTCGCCTCCTAAAGAGTAACGGAGGCGCCCAAAGATACCCTCAGCATGGATGGAAACCATGCAGCGAGTGCAAAGGCATAAGGGTGTCTGACTGCGAGACAGACAGGTCGAGCAGGGACGAAAGTCGGGCTTAGTGATCCGGCGGTGCCGAATGGAAGGGCCGTCGCTCAACGGATAAAAGCTACCCTGGGGATAACAGGCTGATCTCCCCCAAGAGTTCACATCGACGGGGAGGTTTGGCACCTCGATGTCGGCTCATCGCATCCTGGAGCTGAAGTCGGTTCCAAGGGTTGGGCTGTTCGCCCATTAAAGCGGTACGCGAGCTGGGTTCAGAACGTCGTGAGACAGTTCGGTCCCTATCTGTCGTGGGCGCAGGAGGTCTGAGGAGAGCTGTCCCCAGTACGAGAGGACCGGGGCGGACGGACCGATGGTGGACCAGTTGTCGCGCCAGCGGCACAGCTGGGTAGCCAAGTCCGGAAGGGATAAGCGCTGAAGGCATCTAAGTGCGAAGCCCCCTCCGAGATGAGACCTCCCACCGAAAGGGTAAGGCCCCTTGAAGACGACGAGGTGGATAGACCGGGAGTGCAAGCACGGTGACGTGCTGAGCGGACCGGCACTAATAGGCCGAGGACCTGACCGGAGAGAGAGTCAGAGAGCGAGAAGTATGGAATCCGGTTTTGAGGGACCGTCGGGAGATCCGGTGGTGAAGGCGTGATGGACACACCCGTTGCCCATACCGAACACGGAAGTTAAGCATCACAGCGGCGAAGATAGTCCGAGAGGGCGAAAGGAGCACGCTGCCGGGCAGAGAGAGGGCATCCCCCTCTTTTTTTGTGCTGCTTATTTCTTTATAGTGATTAAAATGTTATAATAGGGCTAAGGAGACTGATTATATGTTATTATCATCTTTATTTTCATATGCTAATTTGCAGATGCTTCTTAAATTATTAAGAACCGGAGTTGATCTGCTTGCAGTATGGATTATCTTATATTATTTGATTATGACTTTTCGTACGAATATCAGAACCATGCAGTTGTTTAAGGGTGTTATATTAATTCTTATTATAAAAGGAATTACAACTATTTTTGGTTTGGCTACTCTTAATGCTTTAGTAGATATGGTTCTTACATGGGGGGTTTTAGCGGTTATTATTATTTTTCAGCCTGAAATTCGTCATATCTTAGAAAAAATGGGACAAACGAGAAATGATTTTACTCATGAATTATCTAGCACTGAAAAAGAAACTGTCATGAATGAATTGGTAAATGCGATTACTAGAATGAGTAAAGACCATACGGGAGCTTTGATTACTTTTGAAAGACAAGCTGATCTCTCAGATTTTATTCAAACCGGCATTCGAGTAACATCTGATATTAAATCTGAGTTATTGTTGACTATTTTTTATGAGGGAACACCGCTTCATGACGGTGCAACTATTATTAAGAATGATCAGATTGTTGCATCAGCTTGCTTTTATCCGCCTACTAATAAGGATGTTCCTGCAAACTATGGTGCACGCCATCGTGCGGCTATTGGAATTAGTGAAATTACAGATTCTCTAACAGTTGTAGTAAGTGAAGAAACCGGTAATATATCTTTTTGTATAGATGGTGAATTAAAGGTTATTAACCCTAATGAATTAAGATTACAATTGATTAAAGAACTTAATTGGTACGGTAATCAGGAGGATGATTATCATGAGTGAAAATAAAAAAAGAGGATCAACAACAGATTTCTTTTTAAAATATGTAAAGAAAGAAAAGAATCTTAAAGAATTAGATAATGAAAAAAAAGAAGAATTTGATATTAAAAAAACTAAAAGCATGGATTATATTGCAAAAATATATAATTCTGTTAATAAGATATTAGATAAAATGCTGAAGAGTAGGCAATCTGTATTACTTGTTTCTTTAGTGTTATCACTTATTTTATTCATTACATTAGCTGGCGGAGATGTTGTTTCAACGACAACATCAGGTAAGGTTATTAAGGAAGTGACTGTTAAAGTTGAAGGATTAAAAGATGGCTATGAAGTTTCCGGAATACCTACTAATGTGAATATAATGCTGGTAGGTCCAAGTATTGATATTTATACTGCCCAGTTAACTAAAAACTATGAAGTTTATGCTGATTTATCAGGATATAGTGAAGGAGTTCATACTATTTCCTTAAGAACAAGAAATTTTTCGAATGATTTAAAAGTTTCTGTAGTACCTGAAACATCATCGATTACAATTTCTAAGACAATCAGTAAGAATTTTAAGCTGGGTTACGAATTTATTAATCAGAATGAACTGAATGAAAAATATGCGGTTTCAATGAAAGAACTCTCTAAAGATACAGTTAAAGTAGAAGCATCAAAAGCAACACTATCAAAAATAGATCATGTCAATGCATTAATAAATGTATCCGATAAGATTAAAAGCTTTACGGATACATGTGAAATAAAAGCTTATGATGCTGCAAATAATGAAATAAAATGTAAAATAACACCAAATACTGTTAAAGCAACATGTAGAGTAGATAGCTATTCTAAAGATGTTGCGGTTAAACCTCATTTTATTGGAGAATTAAAGGAAGGCTATGAAATTAAAAGTTATAAGCTTTCACCTAGTACTATTACTATATATGGTAAGCGAAGTGATATTTCTGATATTAATTCAATTTCATGTGATGTTAATATTACTGATTTATCAGGATCAACAAAGCTTACTAGTTTAACTTTAGAAAATAATGATAAAATTTCTAAAAAATCAAAAGATACAATTGATATTAGTTTAACCATAGGAAAAAAAGGAGATTAATAAAATGGGGAAATATTTTGAAACTGATGGATTCAGAGGAGAAGCAAATGTTGATTTAACTGTGGAACATGCTTTTAAGGTAGGACGCTATTTAGGCTATTATTATGGAAGAAACCATAAAGCTAAGATTGTGATTGGAAAAGATACAAGGCGGTCAAGCTATATGTTTGAATATGCTTTAATTGCCGGTATTACTGCATCGGGAGCAGATGCTTATATGCTCCATGTTACTACAACACCTTCTGTATCTTATATTGTCAGAAGTGATGAATTTGATTGCGGGATCATGATTAGTGCATCACATAACCCATATTATGATAATGGAATTAAGATTATTAATGAAAAGGGACAAAAACTAGAAGCTGATATAGAAAATAAGATTGAAAAGTATATTGATGGCTTAACGGAAGAAATCCCTCTTGCGAAAAAGGATGATATTGGACGTACAATAGATTATTCAATGGGACGTAATCGTTATATTGGTTATTTAATGAGTATTCCTATACGTGCTTTTAAAGATATTAAAGTAGGTCTTGACTGTGCCAATGGCTCTGCATCAAATATTGCTAAGGCGGTATTCGATGCCCTTGGGGCAAAGACTTATGTTATTAATAACCAGCCTGATGGTGTAAATATTAATAGGAATGCCGGTTCTACACATATAGAGAGATTACAGGAGTTTGTTGTCAGTAATGCATTAGATGTAGGATTTGCTTATGATGGAGATGCGGATCGCTGTATTGCGGTTGATGAATTTGGTCGTGAAGTAAATGGGGATCTTATTCTTTATGTATGCGGAAAAGAGATGAAAGCTAAAGGTGAACTTAATAATAATAAAATTGTAACTACAATCATGAGTAATTTAGGTTTATATAAAGCTTTAGATAAATTAGGTATTGAATATGAGAAAACAGCGGTAGGTGATAAATATGTCTATGAGAATATGATTACTTATGGTAATGTGATTGGTGGAGAACAGAGCGGTCATATTATTTTCTCAAAACATGCAACGACTGGAGACGGTATTTTAACATCATTGAAAGTTATGGAAACAATGATTGAAAATAAGCAGACTTTAGCTCAGCTAACAGAAGGTGTCAAAATTTATCCGCAACTTTTAATTAATGTAAGAGTAAAAGATAAGAATGTTGTATTGGAAGACAATGATGTTAAGCAAGCTGTTTTAGATGTAGAAACAGCTTTACAAGGTGATGGACGTGCTCTTGTCAGACCGTCAGGTACAGAACCTGTTATTCGTGTAATGGTTGAAGCAGCAACTGAAGAATTATGTCATGAATATGTTTTAAAAGTAGTTAATGTAATTAAAGACAAAGGATATACAAAAGATTAAATCACATAATATTACATACTGTTAACATTTTTTAAAAGGATCAGTCAGATAATATATAATTGTGAGGTAGTATATATGGAATATCGTATTAATATAATAGATGATGAAAAAAACCTAAATGATTTAGTACGCATGTATTTAGAAAAGGAAGGATATATTATCCATTCTTTTTATACATATGATGAAGCGATGCTTCATATCAATGACGATGTTCATTTATGGATTGTTGATATTATGCTTGATAAATCCAGCGGCTTTGATCTGTTAAATGAAATTAAGAATATAAGGCCGGATATGCCTGTTGTTTTTATGAGTGCAAGAGATCAGGAGTTTGATCGGATCATAGGATTAGAAAAGGGAAGTGATGAATATATTACTAAACCTTTTAATATGAAAGAATTTGTTTTAAGAATATATAATATTCTTAAACGTGTTTATAAAGATAATCTTAATCTGATAGAAATTGATGGCTATGCAGTAGATAATTTAAAACGCAAGGTTTTCTTAAATGATCAGGATATAGAATTAACTACAAAAGAATATGATTTGCTCCTCTATTTTATTAAAAATAAAGGACTTGCGATATCACGGGAACAGGTTCTTAATAAAGTATGGGATGAAAATTATTTTGGCAGTGACCGTGTTGTTGATGATACATTAAGAAGATTAAGAAAGAAGATGCCTAAAATCAATATTAAGACTATTTATGGATTTGGCTATCGGCTAGATTAATATGTTAAGAAGAATATCTCTATTAAAACAGCTGATCGTAGTATTTATCATATTAGCAATTATTGATATTGCAGTATTAATGCCTTTAATTGATTATAATCTTCATAATATCATAGATAGTCAGATGTTTGATAGATTAGAAAGTGCACAGCTTTCTTATCCGTCTAATGATAATGAAGTTTCTTATATCGAAAATAAGCCTAAAATTGGACGTGTTTTTACTTTTGAATATAATTCTAAGACCAATAAGACAATAATCACTCACTTGTTTGGAGATTCCTATACTGATATATTCAACTATCTTCTAGCAAGAGATATTGCTGATATAGTTGCTGATAAATCACATCGGACCATTGAATCCAAAGCTGATATTCTAGGAAAAACCTATTATTATCGTATTTTATATAAAGGAAAGAATAACTATTATATTTCTTTTATGAGCAGTGATTATTCAGAATCACTGCTTGCAAAGATGAGAAATAGAATTATTTATATTGTGTATGGTTTTATGGCATTAACAGCTTTAGTTATGATTATATGGGTTATAACTTTAATTAATCCATTACGAAAAATAAGAATATATATTGATCATGTTAAAGACAGACAAAAAGCGGTATTATCAATAAATCGTGATGATGAGATAGGATTAGTTGCGAAGGCACTTACTGATATGAAAGAAAATATTGATAAGCAGGAAAAAGCAAAAGAGGAAATGATTCATAACATTTCTCATGATTTAAAAACACCTATTGCTTTGATTAAATCTTATAGTCAGTCGGTAAAAGATGATATATATCCATATGGAGATAAAAATTCATCAATGGATGTAATCTTAGAAAACGCTGATAGATTAGAACATAAAGTCAAAACATTACTCTATTTAAATAGATTAGATTATATTGGCTCCGAAGAGCTGCAACTTAAATCTTTTCATATGAAAGATTTAATAGAACATATCGTTACTCAAATGAATAATCTTAATAGTTTGAACATTCAAACAGCTTTAGAAGATGCTTTATTTGTAGGTGATCAGGAGCATTGGCGTATTGCGATTGAGAATATTATTGATAATGCTTCAAGATATGCTAAAAAGTATATCAGAATCACATTAAAGAATAATGAATTAATTATTTATAATGATGGTGAACCTATTGAAGAAGACAAGATAGAAGATCTCTTTAAGCCTTATGTGAAAGGTATTAAAGGACAGTTTGGACTGGGATTATCTATTGCAGCTAAAACAGCAGATATGTATGGCTATACTATTAAAGCTAAAAATGAAAAAACAGGTGTTTCATTTATTTTTAAAAAATATAACCATCAGAAATGATATTAAAAACATCTCTTTAATAGAAGAGATGTTTTTAATAGATTATTTTTATGATTAGAAATTATGCTTTAGCTATTGGAATCCATAATTCCATCTTATAATCTTTACTGTGCATATCTCCTTCATAATAATATTCAAAGTCAGGACTTCCGGAGTGAATATATCCGTGTTCCGGAAAGAATACTTCCATTATATATTTCCAGCCATTATGAATACATTCAGGTATGCTTCCGGTTAATTCAACAACCGCATATTCAGCTTCCTTAACTTCTAAAAGATCAAGTCCCATTTCCTTAGCTTTATTGATATCAGTAACAATATAAGCCGCCATATAATTGATAGTATCCGGATTTTTTACATCATGGCAAATACCAATACTTTGTCCTTCGCCAAGCTTTGATAGTTCATCAGAGCTATACTTTGAATAGAGTTTATCCCATACTTCCGGGCATAGAGCTGAATTAATACCCTGTCGATTAATACCGGCTGCTGTAAAAGCAGCTTTCTTTTGAATAGTGATGTTCATGCTTCTTCCTCCTTTTATACTCAGTGCTAATTGAACTCGTGAAAATAGTTTGAATGGTTTTCCATTCCTTACACCTGAAGGGGCTGCTCCATGAAAATTTTTAAAAGCCGTTCCAAATGAATCAGATGATTCATAACCAAACATTATAGCTATATCAATGATTTTCTTATCAGTATCTCTTAATAAAACAGCTGCTTCAGTCAATCTTCTGCTTCTTATGTATTCTGATAGGGTAGTCTCAGTTAATATAGAAAATAATCGACTAAACATCGGATAAGAGTATCCTGATAAATAGGCTATTTTCTTTTCATCTATCTCATCATCTAAAACTGTTTCAATATAATCTATTGTATTGTTGAACGACTTAATAATATTCATCATATCTTTCTCCCTTCATTTTCCAGTATAAACTTTATAAAAACTTTATACCCTATAATATATGTACGGATTTTAACGGTATTTTTCTCATATATTAATTATAACTAAAAATAGAACTCTTAGGAGTTCTATTTTTGATCTTTAAGAATTTCAGCAGCAGCTGTCAGTGTACCGGCAATGCTTTGCAGATTACTTGGAACAATAATCTTTGTAGATTGTCCATTTGCAAGATCCTTTAATGCCTTTAATCCTTCCAGCTGAATATAGGCATCTCCGGGATGAGCCTGATTGATATAATCAACAGCTTTAGCTTGTGCTTCATAAACTAAGCGCAGTGCTTCAGCCTGACCTTCAGCACGGGCAATAGCAGCTTCTTTTTCAGCAGTAGCACGTAAAACCATAGACTCTTTATCTCCTTCAGCAGTTAAGATAGCTGATTGTTTTTTACCTTCAGCAACAAGAATAGACTCACGTCTTTCACGTTCTGCACGCATCTGCTTTTCCATAGCTTCCTGAATATCCCTAGGTGGAATAATGTTTTTAACTTCTACACGTGTTACCTTTACTCCCCATGGATCAGTCGCTTCATCTAAGATAGCTCTCATTTCAGAGTTAATAGTATCTCTAGATGTGAGAGTTTCATCTAATTCCAAATCACCAATAATATTACGTAAAGTTGTTGCGGTTAAAGTTTCAATTGCATTGATTGGACGAACAACACCATAGGTGAATAATTTAGGATCAGTGATAGAAAAATAAACTACAGTATCTATTTGCATAGTAACATTATCTTTAGTAATAACAGGCTGAGGAGGGAAGTCCATAACCTGTTCTTTTAAAGAAACACGATTGCTGACACGATCAAGAAATGGAACCAGAATATGCAAACCTACATTACATGTACGATTGTAAGCACCAATTCTTTCAACTACATAAGCATAAGATTGTGGAACAATCTTAATTGTGCTGGTAATGATAATAATTGCTAAAACAACAACAATTGTTATAAAAATAATAAACCCATAATTCATAATTTTTCCTCCTATACTTTCCTTACAATAATATGAGCACCTTCAATAGCTAATATTTCCACTTTTTCATTTACATCAATAAACTCATCATTTAAAGACTGAGCACGCCAGTAAGTATCTCTGATTTTTACTTCGCCTTTTTGATTATCATGAATTTTCTTGCTGACAATCCCAATCTGACCAATAATAGAATCGGTATTGGTTTTTGTGATATTTCCATGTAGCATCTTTCTGGCAAGAGGTCTGGAAACAATCACACAAATTGCACTGACAATCATAAATATACTGATCTGAACTTGTATACTTGCTCCTAAAAGTTGACAGAGCAGTGCACAGGCAGCGCCAATGGTAAACCAGATACTGACCAAAGTTACTGTAGCAACTTCTATTATAGCACTAATAATCACAATGAGTGACCAAAATATACTCATGTTCATACAACCACTCCTTTACTGTAATTACCTTTTAAAATACGATGAGCTTTGTCATAAGTAGCATCAAGCTTTAAGCAGTGATTATCAGTAATAGATTGATTAGTAACATTATTAAGTGTATTAATGAAGCTTTTACTTGTAATACGTCCGTAACTCTTGCCTAAAGAAATCTTATGTAAAGAATCCTCAGGATAAAGATTCATATCAATTTCATTTTTACTTAAAGGTTTAATGCCAATTTCATGATTATCTTCATCAATACCAAGTAGAACATAATTTACTTCTTCAAAAAACTGACAGGCTGCTTTGTTTAAGGTGACATTTGTTGGATAAATCGTAATTATAAGTTTAGAATATTCATTTGTTGTCCAGACAAAAGCCATATCATCATCTCCTTTGATTACATTATATTATTAAAATTATTATTACGCAAGATAAATTATGATTAATATATAAATATATTTTGAAAGTTATCAAAGAGTCTATATAATAGAAACAGGTGATATTATGAAAAGATTATATTTATTATTGATTATATGTTTGCTATGTGGCTGTGGGACAGAAAAAATAAAGCTTAAAGAATCAGTAATTATTGAGTTTTATTCAATAACATCATGTGGTGAATGCAAAGCGTTTAAGAAAAATGCGATTCCATATATTAAGAAAAAATTAGAAAATCAAGTTACTATTAGAATGAAAGATCTTGATAATCAAAAGGATTTAAAAGATTATGAACAGATTATTAAAAAACTTAGAAACTTTGATCAGGAATACTATGGAATGGGACCTTTTATTAATGTAAAAGGAAAAATGGCTTATTTAGGATATGAAGCAGATGATGAAAAAGATATTATTAATGATATTATTGCCTTAGATCAGGGAAACACACTTTCTTCAAAAGGCAAAGGACATCGTTATATGTATCAAAAGAAGAGTTAAAAGCTCTTTTTTGTTTACATATCATTATGAAATAAAATATGTTATAATGAGAAAGGTGCTTTTATACATAATAAATAATAAGAGAAAGGAATGATAATATGGGAACAGCACACAATAATGCAAATAAAGGAGATTTTGCAAAAACAGTTCTAATGCCCGGGGATCCATTACGAGCAAAGTATTTGGCGGAACATTATTTAGAAAACGTCAGAGAAGTCAATAATGTCAGAGGTATGCTAGGCTATACAGGAACATATAAAGGAAAAGAAGTTTCTATTATGGGAAGCGGTATGGGAATGCCTTCTATAGGTATTTATAGTTATGAATTGTTTACACAGTATGATGTAGAGAATATTATTCGTATTGGGTCAGCAGGCTCAATTAACAAGGATGTGCATATTCGAGAGGTAGTTATTGCTCAAGGGGCATGTACAGATTCCGCATGGGCTCATCAGTACGAGCTTCCGGGAGTATATTCAGCTATATCTTCATTTGATTTGTTAGAAAAAACTGTACATCAGGCAAAAGAAAAAAATATTCACTATCATGTAGGTAATATTCTATCCTCAGATATTTTTTATCATGCTGATAGTACATCAACAGCTGCCTGGAGCAAGATGGGTGTTTTAGCTGTAGAAATGGAAACCTATGCATTATTTTCAACTGCTGCTTATTTAGGAAAGAAAGCATTAACGCTACTTACTATTTCTGATTCATTAGTCAATGATGAACCGGAAACAACCGCAAGTGAAAGGGAAAAGACTTTTACTGATATGATGGAAATTGCTTTGGAGATTGCTTAATGGTCAAATGTGCATTCTTTGATTTTGATAATACAATTGTTCATGGAGATAGTATAGTTAAGCTTCTGAAATATGCATTAAAGAAGCATCCATTATCTGTTTTTAGATTTTTAAAGACGCTTTTATATGCTTTATTATATGTTTTACACTTGGTAACTCATGAACAATTAAAGGAAACGATTCTTTTTCCTCTCCGTTTATTGAATGATAAGGAATTAGAAGTATTTTATCAGACTAGTGTAATGCCTGATTATTATCCTCATATGGCAGAGGAAATGCAAAAAAGGAAAGAAGAAGGATGTATCATTTTTCTTGTTACTGCAAGCAGTGAGGCTTATATGAAATATACGGATTTACCGGTGGATGTATTAATAGGAACAAAGACTGAAAATGGTCATATTATCGGTAGGAATTGTAAAGGAGCTTCTAAAGTAGAACGAATAGAAGCTTATTTAAAAGATCATCAAATGATTATAGACTATGAGCATTCTTATGGATATTCAGATTCCAGACATGATATACCAATGTTAAATCTAGTTAAAAACAGATTTAAAGTAGATAAGAAAGATGGACATTTATCACCATTTATTTATTGAAAACAAGAAATAATCAGACTATAATGATGCCCATAAGGAGACTAATAATGACACGATATCGTGATACCTATGCAAAAATTAATTTAAATGATATCTGTTATAATGCGGATGTTATTTATCAGAAAACTAAAAAACCGATGGCAGCAATTATTAAGGCCAATGCTTATGGACATGGTTATCAGGAAGTCGCAAATGCTTTAAAAAACCATCCTCATATTGCATTATTTGCGGTTGCTACATTAAAGGAAGCTATTGATATTAGAGAACTCGGCATTAAACAGGAAATTCTTGTTTTAGGACCTGTTCCATTAGCTGATTTATCTATTGCGATTAAGAAGAATATCTCACTTACATTATTAAGCTTTGATTATCTTAATGAGATTGTTAGACATCATCAGGGAAATATTCCTGTTAAGGTACATATTGCGATAGATACAGGGATGAATAGGATAGGGTTTAAGACAAGGGAAGAACTTGAAAAGATACTAAGAACTATTGATCCTAAGGTAATTGATGTAGAAGGTATATTTACTCATTTTGCAACAGCTGATGAACCATCAATGAAAAATGAATATAAAAAACAGCTATCCAGATTTAAAGAGATTATAGGAAATCTAAAATTTCGTTATATTCATTGTGATAATACAGCAGCAATGATGTTTCATGATTCTAATTTTGGGAATCTGGTGAGGCTTGGTATCGGTCTTTATGGAATAGATCCTCGTGGTGTAGAAAATAAAGAATTGAGACAGGCGATGAGTCTTTATACAAAAGTGGCTATGGTGAAGACTATTCATAAAGGCGAAAAAGTTGGCTATGGTATGACTTATGAAGCGACAGATGATGAATTAATAGGAACTTTACCAATTGGATATGCTGATGGATTTTTAAGAGGTAATCAGAATAGACATGTCTATATTAATGGTAAAGAATATCCTGTGGTAGGAAGAGTCTGTATGGATCAATGCATGGTTAAAGTAGATGAAACAGTTCATACCGGTGATGATGTGGAAATCTTTGGACAACATATTTCATTAGCCAGAATGGCTAATGAATTAGGTACTATACCTTATGAGATTACTTGTATTATATCCCCAAGAGTGGAGAGAGAATATGAAGACTAGACAGGAATATGCGAAACTTATCAGAAAATTAGAAATTTTATCAACAATTTTCATGACTGCCGGTTTCTTGCTTTCCCTAATAATGAACTGGGGTATTTATGGCATTATTTTTGTGGTTCTTATATTTTTGATATTTAACATATTTTCATATCGTTTTATGAAAATATGCAGATGTGAATACTGTAACAGTATTGATATATTCACAAAAAAATTTGGCTTTACAAATGGAATTAAATCTCATTGTCCGGCTTGCCATAAGAAAATAAAGAATACGATTAAATATATTGAGAAGAAATAATTCTTCTCTTTTTTATATTTGCATGATAGTAGGAGATAAAATAAAAAAACACCAAAAAACTAATCAATCAAAAAAAGACTGAATAATCAGTCTTTGTCATTTTCCTTAATAAAGTCTGTGAGATAATAATATTGCATAGCACCGGATTTATTAGCAGTAACTTTACCTTTTTTAATAATCATTGTACATGGTGTTGTAGCGTCAATTTTTAAGGTTTTTGATAAATAATCTGCTTTAACTTTACTTAAGTCTAAGAAATAAATAGTCTTGTTTCTGTTTTTTGTACAGTAGTCTGTTAAGACTCCTTGATAACTGACAACAGAGTTGTCATTAGAATTACCGGCTACTAATATAAAACTGCTTTTATCTTTTAATTTAGATTCCAATTGTGAAGCTGTGATTGTTTTATAAGTTGCATAGGTTGCCTGACGATAAATGAACAGTCCTGCAAAGATGACCAAAACTAAGCCAAAGACACTGATTTCTTTTGATATTTTTTTAAAAAACTGCATTATTTCTGCCTCCAATACTTTTTCATTTTAACAAATTTTTTCTTATAAAACAATAAGAAACATACAATGTTCCTTATCAGTGTTTCTTATTGATAGTAATACCTATTTTTCTTTCTACTTTAGCAAGCTTTTTACGTGCTATGCTTCGAGCGTGCTCTGCACCCTGATTAAGAATATTTTCAATATAATCACCTTGAATGATTTCATTATACTTATCTTGTATCTTCTGTAATTCAAGACCGGTTATTTCAGCAAGATCCTTTTTAAATTCACCATATCCTTTATCTTTATAGCTTTCTTCCAAATCAGAAATGGAACGATTAGATAAAATAGAATAAATTTCTAATAAATTAGAAATACCCGGTTTATTTATCTTATCATAATAAATATGAGAGTCGCTATCAGTAACAGCTGACATGATTTTCTTTTTAGAAATATTAATCGGATCCAATATATAGATACATCCTTTACCGGTAGGATCTGATTTACTCATTTTACTTAAAGGATCCTGAAGACTCATGATTCGTCCTCCAACCTTAGGTGTTAAAGGCTCAGGAAGTTTGAAAGTATCACTGTAACGGCTATTAAAACGTTCAGCAATATTTCTGGCTAATTCTACGTGCTGTTTTTGGTCATCACCTACAGGCACATAATCCGGATCATACATAAGAATATCAGCATTCATTAATGAAGGATAATTAAATATACCTGCACCGATGCTTGCATCTTTCTTATCTTTTGATTTTTCAATTTGAAGTTTATATTGAGTCATACGAGAAAGTTCTCCCATATTGACCATACAGCCGAGATACCATCCTAACTGAGCATGTTCTAGGATATCACTTTGTAGAAATAAAGTTACTTTCTCCGGATCAAGTCCTGCTGCCAGATATAAGGCAATCAAATCTTTTGTATTTTGTCTAAGTATTTTCGGTTCCTGATAAATAGTCATAGAATGCAGATTCGCAATAAAAATAATCATTTCATATTCATTCTGATAATTCACAAAAGGCTTGATAGCACCAATATAGTTTCCTAAAGTTACTCTTCCTGTCGGCTTAATGCCGCTTAACATACGTTTCATCAAAATCCTCCTAATAAAAAAGCCTATCCCTAAAGGATAGATACCACCTTTAAAATCACTATCATTAACGCAGATTCACGTTAAAGGATTTCCCCTCTACCCTCACAGGTCCATTTATCTATGCGTCACCATCAGGCTTCCACCTTCCCTGACTCTCTTAAGATGCGTTTATAGGTTTTATTTCCTGTTCAACAGTTTATTTAACCTTAGCACAGGCAATTTTCGTTGTCAATTATTTCTATACATTTAGGCTATTTAGTGTATAATATTTTTAAGAGGTGAAGCCTATGATAAGAATATATACAGCACCAAGCTGTGCTTCATGCAGAAAAGTGAAAGCCTGGATGAAAGAACATCATATTGCTTATGTTGAAAAAAATATATTTTCTGTTTTATTAAGAGAGGAAGAGCTCAAAGAGCTTTTAGAAAGAAGTGAAAATGGAACAGATGACATTATTTCTAAACGTTCTAAAATCATTAAAGAGGGCGGTATTGATATAGATGATATGAGTATTAATGAACTTATTCATTTTATTCAAAAGAATCCTTCTATTTTAAAAAGACCTATTATTATTGATGAACGTCGTTTTCAGGTAGGTTATAATGCGGAGGAAATTAGAGTTTTTATTCCCCGTGAATTAAGACAGCTGACTTATTGTGAAAACGCTGACTATTGTCCACAGTTTAAAGATATAGATATCAAATCTGCATATGACAGAGATCATAAAAAAGTTCTTACTTCTCAGTAAGAACTTTTGCATTTATAATTCTTTTTAATTTACTTGGACAATTATGATTATATTGTAAATGATGTTTTTTAAGCAGTTCTTCAAACTGCTTTTTTCCTTTCTCGATATCATTAATTTCAAATTCTAATTCATAATCAATCTTATTTTCATAATAGTTTTTATCTAAAGACAAGATTCCATAAGTCATTAAATAATCATGTCTGGTTGTTTTTAAAGAACTGAACAGATGTATCTCTTTTAATGAAAATCCTTCTCTTATTAGTCTTTGAGTAATAGGATTTTCTTTCCAAATACCTTTTAAATAATCAGCAGCTTCTTCTTGAGTTAAAGAAATATTATACTCATGTCGTCCGATAGAAGCGGGAGTCTTTAAAGTCATTTCATAAGTCTTTTCTTTTTTTCTTATTCTTAAAGCATATTTTTTAGAAGAAAGTTCTTTGCTTGTAAAATAATAGTTAATTTGAGTATAAATATGCATGGGATACTGATTGATTATATCTTTGAATTTTTCTTCCGTTAATAAGATCTTATATTCTATTTCTAAGTTTTCCATTTTTATCACCTTTTTTATTATAACTTAACTCATTGCACTATTCATCTGTTTTTTATATAATTAGTAAGGGTGATAGTGTGAAAAAATATGCAATTGTATCACGTGGTGATAAAGCATCAAGTGATTTAGTTAAAGAATTAAGAAATGGGTTAGATGGGAGCTTAAAATATGATGAAAAATCCCCGGACCTTGTGATTTCAGTAGGTGGAGATGGAACTATGCTCTATAGTGTACATGCTTATCAGCATCTTTTAGAGAAAACAGCTTTTGTCGGTATTCATACAGGAACATTAGGATTCTATACTGATTATCAGAAGGATGAGGCTCATTTACTGATATATGATATTAAACATTCGAGCATGGAAACGGAAGCTCGTTCATTAATAGAAATAGATTATCAGGATAGAACATATTTTGCCTTAAATGAAATGAGACTAGAAAATAATCGTCATTCTCAGGTTATAGATATTCATATTAATAATGAATATTTAGAAACATTTAGAGGTAATGGTATTTGTATTTCTACGCCATCCGGATCTACTGCTTATAATAAAGCTGTTCAGGGAGCTGTTGTCAGTCAGGGAATTAGAGTGATGCAGATCAGTGAAATAGCCGGTATTAATCATAATGCCTATCGTTCTTTAGGCTCATCTTTAATTCTAACTGATCAGCAGGAAGTAACATTGCATACGATTAATTATGAACATACAGTTTTATGTATTGATATAGACTGTATTGAACTGGCTCAAAATGAAACTATTAAAGTACGTGTTTCACAAAAAGAAGCTCATTTTGCTTCTTTTAGACAAGTTTCTTTTGTAGAAAGATTAAAGAAGGCCTTTTTATGAGAATGGATTTTACTGCTGATCAGAGTGATGCAGGGAAACGATTAGATCTCTTTTTTTATAAAAGAAGAGTATCAAAGAAACTATTAAAGGATTCTAAGTATTATGGATTACTGCTTGTGAATGGTGAGAGAAAGACAGTACGTTATATTGTAGAGGAGAATGATCAGATCAGTATTATCTTTCCTAAGGAAGAAAGTCAGGTTATTCCAATTAAAATGGATTTAAGAATTATTTATGAAGATGATTATCTGATGATTATAGATAAACCTGCACATTTGGCAGTAATACCAAATAAAAGATATTATAATAATAGTCTGGCAAATGGCATTATGTATTATTTTAATAGGCATCATATTGAATCAAGTATTCATATTGTGAATAGACTGGATAAAGAAACAAGAGGATATCTTTTAGCAGCTAAAAGCAGATTTATTCATGACTGTTTCTCTTCACAAATTAAGTCTATTAAAAGAGTTTATCATTGCATAGTGGAAGGTCATCCCGGGACAGGAATTATTAATAAGTCTATCGGTCATGCTCATGATCATGGGACTAAAAGATGTATTGATGAAAATGGTCTTCATGCAGTGACTCATTATAAGACTTTAAAAGAATATCAGAATTCTTCACTTGTTGAGTGTATTTTAGAAACCGGAAGAACACATCAAATTAGAGTACATATGGCTTCTATTGGACATCCAATTATTGGTGATGAACTTTATAGTCATACATTAGGAGATTTTTATTTGGAGAGTGTAGAAATATCTTTTGTTCATCCTATTACAGAACAACAAATGGCATTTAAAAAGCAGCATTAGCTGCTAGTAGTTCTTATGACTGGTATCAGTAATTTTATTCTGGTAATCCATGTCTAAGAAGAATCCCATTGCAATCATATATGACAATAAAGAAGATCCGCCATAGGATAAGAATGGAAGAGTAATACCGGTAATAGGCAATAAACCTAAAATCATACCAATGTTCCATACCTGTTGGAAAATAAGACATCCGATAATTCCCATTGTAAAATGCTTATCTTTTAGATTCTCTGATTTTAAGCCGATTCTTAGGAGAGTTACATCTAAAGCAATAATACTTGCGAGAGTGATAAACCCAGCAATATAGCCATAGTTGGTAGTAATAACCGCAAAGATAAAGTCTGTCTGAGCTTCCGGAAATTTCTTAACAATAGCCTGAAAGCCATGACCAAACCAGCTTCCTGTTCCATAAGATAAATATGAGAACCAAAGCTGCATTCCCTGATTTCCGGTAGTTCCTTCAGGATCCAACCAGCCATAAACCCTGTTTAAAGTATGTCCTTTAATAATTGATGTAAAGATACCATTATAATAAACAAATAAATAAGCCATTACAGCAATCACAACACCAATTAATGTAAATACAAAAATAAACCATTTTCTATTTAAACCGCTGGATAAAAGAATAAAGAATACAGCACTCGCAAAAATAAGCATAACTCCCGAATCATTCTGTAATAGAATCAGAAATGCAGGGGGAAAAGCAATTTTAAATACTTCCCAGATATACTTGATTTCACTTTCTGTTGTACGAATAAGATTATTTGACCAGTATTCAGCAGTCATTTTTGCTAGATAGACGACCATAAAAATCTTCATGAATTCAGAAGGCTGAAAAGAGAAACCGGGAATAGTATACCATGATGTTGCACCATTAATATGAGGAATCAGTTGAGTAGGAACAATACTGATACCCAATCTTGAATAAATCTGATGATCTACTCCTAAAATAATCAATAAGATCATAAATGTCCAGTATAATACTTTTATATTATTGTAGAATGTATCCTTGCCGGCTTTATAAACGCCAAAGCATATGCCTGCTCCAATGATATAGTATAAGAGTTGCTTAATCCATAAAGTATAAGGTGATGCTATGTTATACATAATAGGAGCTGCATTAAGAATCGCAAAACAGCTAATAAAGCAAAGAACAAGCAGAATATCCAGCAAAGGATATTTTTTTAGAAAGTCTTCGATGATTTTCACAAGGCACCTCCTGACTTTTTTATTTTCATTTGAATTCGTCTATAGTATACTATAAATTGAAAATACTTCAATAAAAAGGAGGAATCATCATGAATGATTATATTTTATATATTATTATTGCGGTTATACTATTAGTTGTATGTCTCTATTTTCTTCTTATACCTAGAAATAAAGAGAAAGAATCACCGATTGATATTCAAGGCTTTATAGAAGCTTTAGGAGGAGCAGACAATATTAAAAGTGTTCGTCCTGATAAGAGTAGAGTGAAAGTTACTTTATTTGATGTTAGCAGAGTAAATGAAGCAAAGCTTAAATCACTTGGAGCAACAGGTGTTGTTATGGCTAATGATAAGGTGACTCTTATCTTTGGAAAAGCTTCTGAAGATATTGCTGAATATACTAAAAAAGAATTATAGTAATTGTTAGACTGTATATTTATTTACAGTCTTTTTAATGCATAACCGTTTACAATTTCATTTGAAAATGTTAATATTACCGTGTTCTAAAGCTGATAATGGTTTTTATCCATTGTGTAAGGGCTTTACTAAATGATAGGAGGATATTTCAATGAACAAAACAGAACGTTTTGCAGAAGAATGGGCTGGATTCTATGGCAGTGCGTGGAAAGATGAAGTAAATACACGTGATTTTATTCAGAATAACTATACTGAATATACAGGTGATGAAGAATTCTTAGCAGGTCCTACTGATGCTACAAACAAATTATGGAGTAAGTTACAGCAGCTTCAGAAAGAAGAACGTGCTAAGGGCGGCGTTCTTGATATGGAAACGGAAGTTGTTTCTGGCTTAACTGCTTATGGTCCGGGATATATTGATGAAGAACTGAAAGATTTAGAAAAAGTTGTTGGATTGCAGACTGATAAGCCATTAAAAAGAGCATTTATGCCTTATGGTGGGATTCGTATGGCAGAACAGGCCTGTACAACTTATGGCTATACACCAAGTGAAAAGCTACATGAGATCTTCACTCAGTATCATAAGACTCATAACCAGGCAGTTTTTGATGTTTATACACCGGAAATGAAGAAAGCAAGACATTCACATGTAATTACAGGATTACCTGATACTTATGGACGTGGACGTATTGTTGGTGACTACCGCAGAGTAGCATTATATGGTATTGACTTTTTAGTAGAAGAAAAAGTTAAAGACTATAATAACTGCGGCGATGGTGAAATGAGAGATGATGTCATCAGATTAAGAGAAGAAATTGCTGAACAGGTAAGAGCATTAAAAGGTATGAAGGAAATGGCTGCTATTTACGGCTATGATATTTCTAAACCGGCTAAAAATGCAAGAGAAGCAGTACAGTGGTTATATTTTGGCTATTTAGCTGCTATTAAGACTCAAAATGGTGCAGCCATGTCAGTAGGAAGAGTTTCTACTTTCTTAGATATTTATATTGAAAGAGATTTAATAAATGGAAGTCTTACTGAAGCACAGGCACAGGAATTAATTGATCACTTTGTTATGAAGTGCAGAATGGTTAAGTTTGCTCGTATTCCATCATATAATGAATTATTCTCCGGTGATCCGGTATGGGCTACATTAGAAGTAGCCGGTATGGGTATGGATGGACGTTCCTTAGTCACTAAGAGTGATTTCCGTTTCTTACATACATTAGAAAATATGGGTCCTTCACCTGAACCAAACTTAACAGTATTATATACTGTAGCTTTACCTACAAACTTTAGAAAATATGCTTCTAAGATTTCTATTAATACATCATCAATCCAGTATGAAAATGATGAAGTTATGAGACCTGTATGGGGTGATGATTATTCAATTTGCTGCTGTGTTTCAGCAACTCAAACCGGTAAAGAAATGCAGTTCTTTGGTGCTAGAGCTAATCTTGCAAAAGCACTAACATATGCTATTAATGGCGGTGTTGATGAAATGAATAAGGAGCAGATTGCGCCTAAGTATCGTCCAATTACTTCTGAATATTTAGATTATGATGAAGTTATGGAAAAATATGATCAGATGCTTGAATGGTTAAGCGGATTATATGTAAATACATTAAATGCTATTCAGTATATGCATGATAAATATTATTATGAAGCAGCTGAAATGGCTTTAATTGATACTAATGTAAGACGTACATTCGCAACCGGTATTGCCGGATTCTCTCATGTTGTTGATTCACTTTCAGCTATTAAATATGCAAAAGTAAAGACAGTAAGAGATGAAACAGGCTTAGTTGTTGATTATATTACTGAAGGGGATTTCCCAAGATATGGTAATGATGATGATAGAGCGGATGACATTGCTATATGGCTCTTAAAGACTTTCTTAACTAAAATCAAGAAACATCATACATATAGAGATTCCGAACCTACAACATCTATACTTACAATTACTTCAAATGTTGTTTATGGTAAATATACAGGTGCTCTTCCTGATGGAAGAGAAGCAGGAAAGCCTTTATCACCGGGGGCTAATCCGGCTTATGGAGCAGAAAAGAATGGTTTATTAGCTTCATTGAACTCTGTAGCTAAATTGCCTTATGAATATGCATTAGATGGTATTTCTAATACTCAGACAATCAATCCTGATGCATTAGGGCATGATTTTGAAGAAAGAAACTATAAATTGGTTTCTGTATTGGATGGTTATTTCAAACAGGGTGCTCATCACTTAAATGTGAATGTCTTTGGTACAGAAAAACTTATTGATGCCATGGAACATCCGGAAAAAGAAGAATATGCTAACTTTACAATTCGTGTATCTGGCTATGCTGTTAAGTTTATCGATTTAACAAGAGAACAGCAATTAGATGTTATTGCCAGAACTTGTCACGATCATATGTAATCTTAAAACCCGGAATATATTCCGGGTTTCAGGCTGTTTATCAGCCTTTTTTAGTATGTAAAATACTTTTATTTTTGGTATATATTTAGTATAATTGCCAAGAGGTGAAAGAGATGATCGGACGTGTGCATTCAATAGAAACATTTGGATTGGTAGATGGCCCCGGTATCAGATTTGTATTATTTTTACATGGCTGTCCTTTAAGATGCCAGTTTTGTCATAATCCTGATACTTGGGGGTCTTCCAGGTATGAGGAAAGAACAGCAGAAGATGTTTATCATCAAGCAATGAGGTATCATACTTACTGGGGAAGTGATGGCGGTGTCACGGTATCTGGCGGTGAGCCTTTATTACAGATGGATTTCTTAATTGAATTGTTTAAGAAGCTCAAATTAAAGAATGTACATACTTGTATTGATACTAGCGGAGGATGCTTTACCAGAACCGGTGAATGGTTTAAGAAGTTTGAAGAATTAATGAAATATACTGATTTATTATTAGTAGATATCAAAGAAATTAATGATGATAGACATATAACTTTAACGACTCAATCCAATAAAAATATATTGGATATGTGTCAGTATCTATCTTCTATTCATAAACCTATATGGATAAGACATGTTCTGGTTCCACAAAGAACTGATTATGATGAAGATTTAGATAGTCTTTATATATTTATGCAAACGCTTACTAACATTCAAAGAGTAGAAGTTCTTCCTTATCATACATTAGGTATTTATAAATGGAAGGAATTAGGCTTAGATTATCCTTTAGAAGGTATTGATCCTCCTACTAAAGAACGTGTAGAGAATGCTAAAAAAAGGCTGCATTGTGATGAATATAACGAATATAAGAGAACTTAGGTTCTCTTTTATATCTTTACAAAAAATTCAAAGCTGATTAAAATAAGTATAGATGGAGGTAACAGTAATGAGATTAGGAGCAATTGAAGGTGGTGGAACAAAATTTATAGCAGGTATTGGGGATGAGAATGGGACTATTATAGAAAGAGTATCTTTTCCAACTACGACACCAAAGGAAACAATGCAGAAATGTGTAGATTATTTTAAGGATAAGAATATAGAAGCAATCGGATTTGGCTGTTTTGGTCCAATTGATCCGGATAAAAGCAGTCAAACTTATGGCTATGTAACTACAACACCAAAACCGGGATGGGCCAATTATAATGTAATTGGAGATTTAAAAAAAGCTTTCCCTCAAATACCTATTGGTTTTGATACAGATGTCAATGGGGCATGTCTAGGAGAAGTTTATTTTGGCAGTGCCAAGGGATTGGATAGTGCTGTGTACTTTACTATTGGAACTGGTATTGGCGGAGGTGCTTATGTTGAAGGACAACTTCTTCATGGACTGCTTCATCCGGAAATGGGTCATATGAAACTGATTGTTAGAAAAGATGATCATTATAAGGGAAAATGTCCATATCATGCTACATGCTTTGAAGGGCTGGCAGCCGGACCGGCTATTGAAGAGAGATGGGGAATATCAGCTAAAGAACTCGATATAAATCATCCGGCATGGGATTTAGAAGCTTATTATATTGGACAGGCACTTGCTAATGTGGTATTGATACTTTCTCCTAAAAAGATTATTTTAGGTGGCGGCGTTATGCATCAGAGTCATTTGTTTCCGATGATTCAAAAATATATGAATCAGTTTCTTGAAGGTTATATTCAAAAGAAAGAACTGACTGATTCTGACTATATTGTATGGCCGAAGCTGGGAGATAATGCCGGTCTATGCGGCTCATTAGCTCTTGCTAAACAGGCATTGGAGGATAAATAAAAAAACTTCATATGAAGTTTTTTTATTTAATAATTTCTTTTTTAAAATCAAATTGCTTATGATAAACAATCTCATATTTTTTATGACTGAGTCTACATTTATTAACTTTAAGATTATCTTTATGTTCTAAAATATAATTTAACAGCTTTTGGACTCTTTCTTCTTTAAAGTTTGTATTGAGTCCAAAAGTAATCTCAAAAGGTCTTGCTTTAAAATAATAATTCTCTTCATTATTGAACCAGAGAGAAGGATCATACTGAGAAGTATGACAGATGATACGATATTCATTTTCGTGATTCCACTCTTTAGCTTTGCAATAAAGATTCTCAATGAGTTCTTCATTTGTCATATCAATATGATCATAATAATCAGAAGTATATATAACTTTTCTGACATGCTCATCAGCAATATGATAGCCAATACAGCATTCTCTATGATAGCCATAATAAGCCCACATTAGCATAGCTTTAGATGAAGAAGTAAGAGAACAGATACGATAGCTTTCAGGATATAATATACCTTCACCTTCATAAGGATCATTAAGCTGATTGAGTCTGCCGGCATAAATACCATATTCTAAAGCTTTTATTGCATAATCGATATTTGTATATTTATAGAGTTTCATATTAATCTCCCGGTATGATTAATTGGATTGCATGAGGAAGGCATTTAACGTCTATAGGAAAGCCTTTTCCCTGTTCTCCATCAATATCATAAATAATATCCTGATCGCATTCTATATGAATAGTATGTGCCTGAATATAATGAATCATAGGATTCTTGGTATGAACATTCAGTTTATAATCTTTTAATAAATTTAATAGTTCAGCAACATTACATTTCTTAATAATAAATAGATCAAGTAAGCCATCTTCAACACTGGCCTGTGGTGTAATATCTTTAAATCCACCTACATTAGAAGAGTTCGTAATAAGAAATAAAGAAGCATCTTCCTCAAAATAATAATTATCAGCAGTAATCTTTAAGCCAAGAGAAATAGAAAGCTGAGTAGGCAACTTAGAGATAGCTGCTGAATAGTAAGCTAAAGGTCCAAAAGTATTCTTTTCTTCCTTGGTAACCTGAAAACCGATATCACTAAACATTCCTCCGGCAACAACATTTGCAAAACAATCATTAGAAATCTGTCCTACATCAATCTCTTTAATAGTAAATTTATTAATCATTGATGCAAAAGCATCAGGGGTATTAGGAAGCTTAAGATATGTCGCAAAATCATTGACTGTACCGGCTGCTAAAAGAGCTAAAGGAATATGAGAGTTGCTTTTAATAAGACCGCTCATAACTTCATTGACAGTTCCATCTCCACCCACTGAAACAATAAAGTCATATTCATTTTCTTTTAAAGAAGCACATTTATGATAAGCATCATTCTTCTTGTGAGTAAAGAAAGTATCAATTGTATGTACAGATGTTTTTAATATCAGCTGACCTATGAATTTATCTAGTTTTCTCTGGAATGCTTTTGTTCCGGAAATAGGATTAATCACAAATAGACATTTCATTGTTTAACCTCTCACATTATTTTTAATTATAGTTAATAAAAGCTCAACGCCTTTTTTCATAGAGGTGATAGAAACAAATTCATAAGGTCCATGGTAATTATATCCTCCGGTTCCCAGGTTAGGACAAGGAAGTCCTTTAAATGACAGCATAGCTCCATCAGTACCTCCTCTTGTCGGATTAATATGAGGAGTCATATTATTATCAAGCATAGCTATTTCTACTTGTTTCGTAATATGAGGATAGGATTCTATGATTTCTCTCATGTTCTCATATTGTTTAGTATAATGTATAGAGATTCTTTCTCCATAAATATCATTGAGATATTCTTTGGCTTTATCCATATTAGCAATCAACTGATAGAGTTTTTCTTTATTGTGTTCCCTTAAGATATAATGCATAGAGACATGTGATACATCACCGGACATATTTATAAGATGATAAAAGCCATCATAATTATCAGTGTGTTCAGGACGATGAATATCACCTAATAGAACATCAAAATCTCTAGCTAGTGTTAAAGCATTAATCATCTTATTTTTAGCAGCTCCCGGATGAACATTCTTACCAGTAATAATGATATCTGCTTTATAGGCATTAAAATTTTCATAACTGAATTCTTCTATATCACCGCCATCTACTGTATAAGCATAATCAGCATGAAATCTTTCAATATTAAAATGATCACTGCCTCTGCCAATTTCTTCATCACAGGTAAAGGCAACTCTAATATCATTATGCTTAAATTCAGGATGGCGATATAAATATTCTGCCATACTCATAATAATAGCAATGCCCGCTTTATCATCTGCGCCTAATAAGGTTGTTCCATCTGTTGTAATCAGATCATGATGAAGTAAATGATTGAGTTCAGGATTCTCTAAGGGATCTAAATACATATTAAGTTCTTCATTAATAGTAATAACTGAACCATCATAATTTCTAATAACCTGAGGATTAACATTTAAACCGGATGTCTCAGGAGATGTATCCATATGAGCAATAAACCCAATAACATCACCTTTATCAGTATTACCCGGAATAGTTCCATAAACAATTCCATATTCATCCATAACAACATTCTCAAATTTTAGTATACGCATCTCTTCAGCTAAAAAATCCCCTAATACTTTCTGCTTTGCGGTAGAAGGATTAGATGAAGATGATTCATCAGATTGTGTATCAAAACTAATGTATTTTAAAAATCTATTTTCTATTTTCATAACTATACCTCACTATTTATATTATACAAACTTAAAATTAATTATACTAGACAAAGAAGGAAAATCTTTTTATTATGTCTATTGGAGAGTGATTATGTGAAATACTATGCTGTAAAAAAAGGAAGAGTTCCGGGAATATATATATCATGGGATGAAACAAAGAAACAGATTAACGGATTTTCAGGAGCTGTTTATAAATCATTTGCTTCAAAAAGAGAAGCTGAAAACTTTCTTAATGATTATCAGAAAACAAATGTAATTGATGGTATTATTGCTTATGTAGATGGCAGTTTTCATCCTAAAAAGCATCTCTATGGTTATGGAGCGGTTTTGATAGAAGGACAGAAAGTTATTAAGCAGTTTATGGGCAAAGGGGATCATCCTGATTATGTTTCTATGAGAAATGTTGCCGGTGAGATAGCAGGATCACAATGTGCAGTCAGCTGGGCTATCAGTCATGGATATGAGATGATTGTGATATATTATGATTATATGGGTATTGAAAAATGGGCAACAGGAGAATGGCAGGCTTATAAGACAGGAACAAAATCTTATGCATTATTTATGCAGGAAGCTCAAAAGAAGATTCGTATTGAATTTGTAAAAGTCTTAGCTCATAGCGGGGATACCTATAACGAATTGGCTGATCAGCTTGCTAAGAAAGCTGTAGGACTCTAATGGAACAGCTCACATTTTTTGATATTGAGATTTTAAATAATGACCCGGCAAGTATCTGTTCAATTGGTATTATTGTTTTAAAAGATCAGCAAATTATTAAACAGTATTATTCACTTATTAAACCTCAGAATATGTCTTTTGATTATTTTCGTTATGAAATTCATCATATTAGACCAAGAGACTTAAAAAAAGCAAAAAGCTTTAAAGAAGTATGGAAAGAGATATCTATTTATTTTGAAGGACAGATTGTTTTATCACATGATGTCCAGTCAGATATGTCTCATTTAAGAGCAGTATTAAGAAGAGAACATATTTCTTATCCTCATCTTTATATGTCATGTACAAATGTGATTGCTCATATTCTTGAACCTGAATTATCAAAATACAATATTACAGAACTTTGTCAGTATTTTCATATTCCTATTGTTCATGCACATAATGCCTTAGATGATGCATTGGCATGTACACAAATCTATCTTGCAATGATGAATAAGTATGGTTATAAGAGTCTTACTGATTTTCATCAGAAGAATTATTTGGCTTTAGGAGAAATGAAAACTAACTATTATCGTAATATCATTTCTCCGGATCTTGCTGATGTTTCAAATCATCTGTATTCACATCCTTTATCATTAAGCTGTGTTACTTTTGCGGGTGAATTAGCAAGTGATAAAGACATTATAGATGATTATATTAAAGAAGCACATTTATTTGTTTCGAGAGATGTGAATACACATACTGATTATCTGGTGATAGGGGATATTGATTTTAAGAAAATCAGATATAGTCAGCATAACCGTAAAGTAAAAAAAGCCCTTCATCTTATTAATGAAGGACAGGATTTACATATTATTAAAGAACATGATTTCTTGAATCTCTTAAAAAGTGAGTAATCACTTTTTTTCTTTAACTTCAAGACTTTCCATACCAAATACTCCTGTAGTAGTAGTTACCGAAATCGTATCTTTATTCTTATAAGAATCATATACTTTTTTTGAAACATTAATTACCTTTTTTTTATTATTCATTTTTACAGTAAACTGATAAGTATTGCCAAAGCGTGAACTCATTCCGGATTTAAAAACAAGCGTATAATCCTGTGATTGTCTTTTTACAGCAGGCAAGGTATCATTAGCCCAGATAAATGATAAAGGCAGGAAAGCAACAATAAAGCAAATAATCAGCATATCTTTAGTAGTAGAAAGAAGTCTATTTATCATATAATAAATGAGATAAGAAACGATAATAATAGCGGCACTTAGATACAGGATCGGCTTGATTTGATCTAATGAATAGTTTTTGTAAATGGCGATCCATCCTGCGATAACAGGAAGAAATAAAGTCATAAAAATATTGGTACGCTGTTTGATAAGAGTATCAAAATGACCTTTTAGTAAACATCTAAAGTAGTAATATAAAACAAATAAGACAGGAATAAAAGTAAGAATACCGCATACAATAAGATATTTATATAACATTGTATAAACAGTTAAAATATAGAACCAGTCAATAATCGCAAAGCTAACCAGTATACCTGTCATAACTTTATTATCAGCCATAAATGAATGATCTTCTCTGATATGAATATCTATCCCATGTTCTTCTAGGATATGAACTAAGGTATTCAGATCATTCATTTCATAAAGCATGATTGGAAGTCTTTTCTTATTGATAATAAAGAAAGCATCTGTTTGAGTAAAAGAGATATTTTTTAATAAGATTTCCTGATTATTAAAAAACAGACTCTTTTGATCAATAGATATTTTTAGAAAAGAATAATAATAAATAAAATAAAGTATGCAGACAATCACTATTATGCCAAGAATACCTGTTATTTTGTATCCTGTTGGAATCGCTAAAAATAGACTAATAAGAATAGAAAGAAGGCTGATAGATAATACTCCTATTAACAGTTTAGAAAAGACTGTATAGAATTTTTTCTGACGTATGATAATTTTATTTTCCATAGTGGGTCTCCTTAAAATATACTTATTTATTATAACGCAAATATTTTAAAAGAGAAAGTGATGTATTCAAAGAAATAAACCAATCTACTTGAAGTATCTTATCATTATGTGGTATTGTTTCATAAGTAGTAGATTGGAGGATAAATATGAAATTATTAACAGTTGCGATTCCTTGTTATAATAGTCAAGAATATATGAATCATGCGATTGATCATCTCTTGTGTGTAAAAGATGATATTGAGATTCTAATTATTGATGATGGTTCTAAAGATAATACAGCTCAAATAGGTGATGAATATGAAGAAAAATATCCCGGAATTATCCGCTGTATTCATCAGGAGAATGGCGGTCATGGAGAAGCAGTTAATACCGGTATGAAATATGCATCCGGTGAATATTTTAAGGTTTTAGATAGTGATGACTGGTTTGATGAGGATTCTCTGATAAAGGTAATAGAAACTTTAAAGTCATTTAAAGAACCTATCGATATGATGATTGTTAATTATATTTATGATAAGCCAAGCAAGAATAGTCAGAAAGTGATTAAGTATAAGAATTGTATGCCTGTAGGAAGAGTATTTAGATGGTATGACATGAAGCATTTTCTTCCTTCACAGAATATTCTTATGCATTCAGTTATTTATCGTACATCTATGCTTAGAAATAGCGGATTAAATTTGCCAAAGCATACTTTCTATGTAGATAATTTATTTGTTTATGAACCATTGCCTTTTGTTAAGACGATGTATTATTTGGATGTTGACTTATATCATTATTATATTGGCAGAGAAGATCAGTCTGTTAATGAAAAGGTAATGATTGGACGCATTGATCAGCAGATTAAAGTGAATAAGAGAATGATTGATTCTGTTGATGTTTCTAAGCTTAAATCAAGAAAGATGAGAAATTATATGATTCATTATCTGACAATGATTTCTACTGTTACAACAGTCCTATTAGTAAAGAGCGGAACAGAAGAGAATCTGGCTAAAAGAGATGAATTCTGGGATTATATGAAAACTCAGAATCCTGCTGTTTATAAAGCAGTCAGAAGAACTATTTTAGGTCATGCAATGAGATTAAAAGGAAGTATAGGCAATAAGATACTTTCTTATGGATATAGTATGGCTCAGAAAATATTTGGTTTTAATTAGACAATCTGATGATGATTGTCTTTTTTACTAAAAATTATCATTTTATTTTAGTTTCTATAAAAGTAAGAGTATACTAATTCTGGTAGTGTATTGACTATCAAGGGAGGTTTTTTATGTCAGAAACGAAAAAAGGAGGTTCCATAGGATCATTTATTTTAAAAATTCTTAATGGAACAACTATTGCGATAGTGGTCGCATTAATTCCAAATGCGATACTGGCAACATTCTTAAAGCCATTTGCTTCACAGACATTGTTTGCATCATGGCTTCATATTGTACAGGTCTTTCAGTTCTTCACGCCAATTATGGCCGGCTATCTGATTGCGATGCAGTTTAATCTTAATCCGATTCAGGCATCATGTATTGGCGGTGCTGCTTATATTGGCTCAGGAGCATGGAAGTATGTAGAAGTATTAATGTCCGGCAAACAGACTTATTTATTTCAGCTGGCCGGTATTGGTGATGTAATCAATACCATGCTGACAGCTGCTCTTGCGGTTCTTGTGGTTAAGGCAATAGGAAAAAAATTAGGATCACTGAATCTTGTTTTATTGCCTATTATTGTAGGATTTGGAGTAGGTTATATAGGAACATTGACATTACCTTATGTATCTATGATTACTTCATTTATTGGGCAGGGTATTAATTCATTTACTAAATTACAGCCTATCTTAATGAGTATTTTGATTTCTATGTCATTCTCAATTATTATTATTTCTCCAATTTCCACTGTCGCAATTGGACTTGCAATCGGATTAACAGGTACATCCTCAGCGGCTGCCGGAATGGGTGTTGCTTCAGCAGCTGCATTACTTGTATGGGCTAGTGCCAGGGTTAATAAGCCGGGTGTCCCACTTGCAATCGGTTTGGGCGGTATGAAGATGATGATGCCTAATTTCCTAACTAATCCGGTAATGGGAATTCCGGTAGCATTAACAGCGGCGATCAGCTCATTGACTGTTCCGCTTTTAAATATGATGGGGACACCTGCTTCAGCGGGATTCGGATTTGTTGGGTTAGTATCCCCGTTAGCAGCCTTAAATGCAGGTAATATTAATGTGATTATGATGATTGTGGCATGGCTGGTCATTCCATTTGCAGTCGGATATGCTGTTAATAAAGTATTATGTGATGTATTACATCTTTATAAAAAAGAAATTTTTACATTCAATGGTTAGGAAAAGAGGTTAAATTATGTTTACTTATATTGCAGGAAGCGGAGCTATGGGCTGTCGTTTTGGTTACCAGTTATACAAAGCCGATCAGGAAGTTGTCCTATTAGATATGTGGGAAGATCATATCAAAGCTATTCAGGAAAATGGTTTGAAGATTATTGGAGATCAGGAAGACTGTGTTCATATTCCCATTATGAGACCGGAAGAAGCATCGAGAAAAGCGGATCTTGTTATTTTGTTTACTAAAGCTATGCAGCTCCCTGATATGCTTGAAAAAATCAGACAGGTGATTGATCAGGATACTAAAGTATTGTGTCTGCTTAACGGATTAGGTCATGAAGATGTTATTAAGAAATATATTCCGGAACATAATATCTTAATGGGTGTTACAGTTTGGACAGCAGGGTTAAAGACTCCGGGTACTGTTTTACTGACAAGTACAGGAGCTGTTAATCTGCAATCTATTGATCCTAAGGGAGAAAGTGAAGCATTAAAGATTGTAGAAGTATTAAATAAAGCCCATCTTAATGTTACTTATGATGCTGATGTGCTTCCATCAATTTGGAGAAAAGCATGTGTCAATGGAACAATGAATTCTACTTGTGCATTAGAAGACTGTACAATTGGAGAATTCTTTGCGAGTGAAGCGGGATTACGTATAGTTCATTCTATTATTCATGAATTTGTCATGGTCGGTGAAGCAACAGGCGTAAAGCTTGATGAACAGGCTATTACTGATTATGTTATGCATACTTCAGTTGTTGCCGGCAGTCATTATCCATCAATGCATCAGGATCTTATTCAAAATCATCGTTTAACTGAAATAGATTATATTAATGGTGCAGTAGCTAAAAAAGGAGATCTATTGAATATACCGACACCTTATTGTCATATGATTACTGATCTGATCCATGCTAAAGAAGATATTTTAAAAATAAGGAAATAAAGATGCTTGATAAGAGCATCTTTTTTTGTTAGTATGGGCAAAAGGTGATTATATGAATAAATTAAAAGAACTTATAAATAAATATAAACATGTATGGATAGTTGTTGTCTATTTTATTTTTTATTTGCCATGGTATTTTGGTATTCAGCAAAGGGATCCATCACGATTCTTTGATATGCATGTTACATTAGACAGTATGATTTCATTTAAACCGATTTTTATCTTTGCTTATATGTATTGGTTCATATTTGTGGCGGCAACTTTTCTCTTTGTATTCTTTTATGATAAAGATGAATTTTATAAATGCTGTGCCTTTATGTTTGGCGGTATGACAATCTGTCTTATTATATTTACATTCTTCCCGACGACATTTGATTATCGCCCTGCTGTTATATCAGGGAACTATTTGGAAAGATTTTTTCTTAATATTGTTTATACGGCTGATAAGCCTACAAATGTTTTTCCAAGTATCCATGTTTTAAATTCTATTGGCTGTGCTATAGTTTTAATTAAATCAAAATATTTTAAGAACAATTACCTTATGTATACTTTTGCAATCATGAGTGCGGTTATTATTACTCTCTCAACAATGTTTGTAAAACAGCACTCTATTATGGATGCATTAGCTGCCGGTATTATATCTGTTATATTATACTATTTGGTTTATGTGGTTTTTGACGGATATTTAAAGAGGGAGCATCATGAAAGCTAAAACTATCTGTCTATTAATATTTATAGCCGGTATATTACTATATTTTATAAGAGTTATAGATCATTTTATATATTATTTATTAAGAGGTTCGTTTATTAATAGCGGTCAGGCTTTAGATTACTTTATTATCTCCGGACCTGTTTGTTTGATCTGTTTTATTATATATATATTTTTTTCTCATAAGAAAGTAAGACTTTTGTTTTTTATCAATACATTCATGATGGTCGTTATATCTATGGTACTTATGTATTTATTAAAAGTGCCATATCCTTCTCATGCATATATTATTAATCCTTTAGGATATGGACTTCCTAATATCTTATTAGTATTCTCTGCTTCTGTTTATGGCTTTATTTTTCTTTATACGCAAGTAGGATTATTAAAAATAATCATGATATTATGCCTTATTTTATCAGCAATAGGACATATTTATCTTTCTCTGGCAGCTTTTTCTACTGTTCTTATCTCAATAGGTTTTGCACTAACAGAAGTTTCTTTTCTTATTTCCTATATGCATACAAATAAAAAGGTGTATAATAGTTAAGAGATGTCCTCGTAGCATAGCCGGATAATGCAATCGCCTCCTAAGCGATAGATCGGGTGTTCGAATCACCTCGAGGACGCCAGATAACCAAAAAGCAGTATAACTGCTTTTTTATTATGAATAAATTATCTATGAAACGAAAAGGAAATGAATAATAAAAAAGAAATGTGCAGATTAAATTTCGTGTGGCGAAAGAAGAACGTAGTTTTTATAGAAGAAAGGGCAGTCTGATTACAAAATTAGAAACTTCTAAATAAGAACAGCAGACGAAACTTGAAAGAGAAAAACCGAAATAAAATGTAAGAATAGTGAAGAAGTTTTATAGAAATCCAAGCCGGAGGGTGCATAACAGTGCTTCATGCGTAGCTATAGATATGTTTTGTACTTTATACATAAATGTATAAAGAAAGGAGGTAGATATTATGCCACAAATCAGCCCGATTACGGATTTAAGAAACATTACTGAAATTTTAAAGCTTTGTCATGCAAAGAATAAACCTCTATTTATCACAAAAAACGGCTATGGAGATCTAGTGGTTATGAGCATTGAGGCATATGAGAAAATGTTTGAGATGGCACAGATAGATGCTGCGATAAACAAAGCTGAAAAGGAATTTGCCACAACTGGTGAATTGCCGGATGCATGAGATGCCCTTTCTTCTTTAAGGAGAAAGCATTTTAGATAAATATATTGTCAAGCTCTATTCCCGTGCCTACATGGATTTAGACGAAATCTATGCCTATATTGCCGATAATTTGTTAGAATCTGCCACCGCTTCTCATATAATTTTCAGCTTGGGAATTTTTCCGGAGCGTGGAGCAATTCGGCATGTAGGCGCATATCATCACGGTGAGATATACACCGAGTAATTTCTAACAATTTAATTTCAAAGCAAAAAAGATTGATAATGAAACATTCCTTCATTTTTTTGTTAAGCAGTTAAAGGATGATTTTGAGGGAAAAGATATATTCCTTTTATTTTCCTAAAGCCGTCCTCTGAAAGCCTTGTATTTCAAGCTTGTATTTGTCCCTATTTTGTAACATGGGCATGAAAAAAAGCGGTGTTCCTATACTTCCTGTTAAGAAATGAAAGATCACCGCTTTTATGATTTCCTATTTAATTTTGAACCCTGCAACTCAAGGCTTTTTCTCTAAAAGTAGTTAATTCAATTTGCACTCTTACAAATATTCTTATATTTCAACAGGTTTGAGGTTTAATTATTAAAGTTTTAAATAAAATACATCTATATAAACTGTTTTATTTGCTCCAAATATGTTGAATAAAAATAAAGTTTATGATATTATACCAGTGGTATATACCACTGGTATATAAGTAGGGAGATAATCATGAGAATATCAGAAACACAGCAGAAAATATTGGAGGCCGGCAAGCGAGAGTTTTTGAAAAAAGGTTTTAAGGATGCATCGCTCAGAAAAATTGTAACGGATGCAGGCTTTACTAAGGGTGCATTTTATGGCTATTATCCGGATAAAGCAGCTTTGTTTGAAGCGCTTGTTTCGGATGTGGCAGATAATCTAATAGAACAATTCAAAGCTGCACAGGATGCACATTTTGATTTAATTCCTGAAGGTAAGACTAATGAAAGCCGAGAATTATCTACAAAATATCTTTTGCATTTTGTGAATTATATTTATGATCATTTTGAAGAATTCAAACTTGTCATTTGTTGTTCTGAAGGTACGAAATATGCAAATTATATTCATGAACTTGTAGAATTGGACGTATCTCGTACGGAGAGATACTATGTTCTTCTCAAAGAAAAAGGGAAAATGACAGGTAATGTCAGCCATGAACTTCATCACATGATTACCAGTGCATATTTTACGGCTGCATTCGAAACGGTTGTTCATGATATGTCAAGAGAGCAGGCGATTGAATATGTTAATGAGCTTGCTATTTTCTTTAATTCCGGATGGACTGGACTTTTAAGGCTTATATAGGCCTTAAAAATTTTATATTTAAGTTAGTTTAAACTAATAAATTTATTGGAAGGATATAAATGATTATGAAGAAAAATGAAAATATATTACAAACAAGAGATTATATTTCCATAGGTGTTTTTTCACTTATTTATTTTATTGTTGCCTTTGTAATAGGCGGTATTTCACAGATGACACCTGTTACTTTTCCATTTATGCCAATGATCGTTGCTTTATTTGCCGGCAGTATCTTTATGCTGTATATTGCTAAGATACCAAAACAAGGTTCACTTTCGATACTTGGTATACTTGCCGGAATCTTATTGTTTATTACAGGTATGTTTTGGATGATGTCTGTATTTTTCATCATCTTTGGATTTATTGCAGATTTTATTTGTTCGACAGGAAAATTCAGATCATTCAAGAGAAATTTATTTGCTTATTGTATCTTTGCTCTATCGCCAATGGGTGCCTATATTCCTATGGTTATAATGCCTGCACAGTTTGATGAGTTTATGCATAGGAAAGGAGATGTCTCTTCTTTTTCAGGAATCATCAATACTATCAGGGATAATTGGTGGATTATTCCTTTGCTGATTTTGGGAACAATTATTTGTGCTATGATTGGAGGCTTTATTGGTAAAAAACTGTTGAAAAAGCATTTTAAAAAAGCGGGGATTATATGATGAGTTTGGATCCCAGAACAAAACTGCTGATTTTATCAATAACAAGTGTTTTCGTTTTTTTGAATGAAAGTATAGTCATAGAATGTCTTTTTACAGTAATCTCTATATTGCTTCTTTTACAGGCAAAAGAGTTTCTAACTGTTTCAAAGTATGGAATACTTTTTATCATATTATTGATGACACAGCTATTTCTAATATTAAAGCTGCCTATTACTGTAGGAGCAATTATATATATGTTTGATATCTATATTAGAAAACTGATTCCATGTTTTATGCTTGGGACATTTTTAATACATACAACAAAGGTAAGTACTTTTCTTGCCGCTCTTAGCCGATTGCATTTATCTAAGGGCTTTACAATTGCACTTTCCGTTACTTTGCGCTACTTCCCGACAATGGCTGAGGAATGGAACTGTATTAAAGATGCTATGGTACTTCGTGGAATAACTGTTTCTTTTACAGGGGTTCTACGTCATCCTGTCAAAATAATGGAATATGTGTATGTACCAATGCTGGTGTCTGCATCCAAAATTTCTGACGAAATTACACAGGCTGCTATTACAAGGGGAATTGATCATATTGGAAGACGAAGTTGTTTGGAGAAGGTATGTTTTTCGGTTTGGGATGCTTTAATTATAAGTATATATATGGGAATTATTTGTATGATAGTTTTAAATTTAGTATGGGGAGGTATATTTCCTTGATTGAATTTACAAAACTCTCTTTTTCTTACAAAGGTATAGAAAAAAGTGCTTTACGGGAAATAAATTTAAAGATTCCAAAAGGGCAATGTGTTCTTTTATGTGGTCCATCCGGGTGTGGTAAAACAACTCTTGCAAGATTAGTGAATGGATTAATTCCTCATTTTTTTGAGGGAAAGCTTTCAGGTAAGGTAACTGTAAATGGAATGAATACTGTTGAAATTGAAATTTCAGATCTTTCTGATAGTGTAGGTACAGTTTTTCAAAATCCGCGAACACAATTTTTTAATACAGATACAGACAGTGAAATTGTGTTTGGACTGGAAAATAGAGCTCTTGATCCTAAAGAATTAAAACAGCAGCTTGAAAAAACTATTAAAGATTTACATATAGAAAAATTAAGAGAATGCAGTATTTTTAAGCTTTCCGGCGGAGAAAAACAAAAAATTGCATTTGCATCTGTATATGTCACAAATCCCGATATTTTTGTGTTAGATGAGCCATCTTCAAATTTAGACTTTCATTCTGTACTTGAATTGAAAAAACTGATAAAAAGAATAAAACAGCAAGGAAAAACAATTATTATTGCTGAACATCGTTTATGGTACTTAATAGATATTGCAGATAGAGTTATTTTAATGAAGGATGGTCAAATCTTTAAAGATATGAGGATGCAGGATTTTTGTATACTACCAACAAAACAGATACAAAATATGGAACTTCGATGCCGATATTTTTCTGAAATCAAAACAAATATGAATATCAAAAAAATATCCGGGCACATCTTAGAATTGAAAGATATTAGGATTAAATATGGTGATCATACAATCCTAAAAGATGTTTCTTTTGTTGCAAATGGTGGAGAAATCATTGCAGTTACGGGTGCAAACGGAGCAGGAAAAACAACGCTGGCACGCACTATATGTGGATTAATAAAACAAAAATCAGGCGAGATACTTATAAATGGAAAGAATTTCCCTGCAAAAGCACGTATCAAAAAATCTTATATGGTTATGCAGGATGTTGGACATCAGCTTTTTACAGATAGCGTAGAGACCGAATGCACACTTGGAACTAAAGCAGTAAATGATACCGATATTGATGAAACCTTATCGATGTTATCTCTTTCTGAATTGAAAGACAGACATCCCCTGTCACTCTCAGGAGGTCAAAAGCAGCGTCTTGCAGTAGCTATCAGTTTGCTTTGTGATAAAGAAATTCTTATTTTTGATGAACCAACCAGTGGTCTTGATTTAAAAAGTATGCAGGAAGTGGGAACTATGATAGAGTATCTTTCCAAACAAGGAAAAATCTTACTTATTATTACACATGATATTGAATTTATAAAAACAATATGTTCCAGAGTTTTGGTTTTATCAGGAGGTAAAATTATTGCTGATTTGAAAGGTAAAGAAAAAGAGAATATAGACGATTATCTCTTAGCAGGAGGGTATCATAATGAATAATAAAAACACATTGCATCGCTTATTTGAGTTTGCTAAGCCTTGTAAAGGATTGCTTGTCAGTTCAATTATTTTTGCTGTTCTGGGTGCAGGATTTGGAATAATTCCATATATTACAGTTTCACGTATTATTATTCAAATATGCTCCGGTGATTATAACTTAAAATCAATTATCCTAATGGCGATTATTGCTCTTTTGAGTTATCTTTTGCAGCTTTGTCTGGCGACCGTATCTACTGTACGATCTCATAGGGCTGCTTTTACTGTACTGAAAAATATTCGTATTGCACTTACAAAGAAACTATCACGAGTACCTATGGGATTCGTTTTAGATACACCTTCAGGAAAATTTAAAACCATGATAGTTGATACTGTTGAAAAATTAGAGTTACCTCTTGCTCATATGATACCGGAATTGATAGCTAATATTGTGATTCCTATCTTAATGATAATTTATTTCATGGTTCTTGATTGGCGACTTGCACTCATTTCTCTTACAACCTTTCCTGTCGGAATGCTTTGCTATATAGGTATGATGAAAGATTATGAGAAGCACTATACCAGAGTTATGGCGGCTGCTAAATTTATGGATGCCGCAACTGTTGAATATATAGGGGGAATAGAAGTAGTTAAAGCATTTAATCAAAGTAGTACTTCTTACCGCAAATATGCAGAAGCTGTGAAAGAAAATGAAAATGCTAAATCAGAATGGTTTAAAAGAACCAATCCCTACTATGTAGCAGGTATTGCAATAGCACCTTCAAGTTTACTGGGAGTTCTTCCTATCGGAAGCTTATTCTACATAAATGGAAATATAAGTGCAGGTAATTTTATATCCTGTATTATTTTATCCATGGGTCTTATTGCTCCTCTTATTCAGGCATTACGGTATACAGACAGTCTTGCTATGGTAGATGCTACTGTTAAAGAAATTGGAAGTCTTTTAGATACAGAAGAGATGAAACGTCCCGAAGAGTACGTGAAACTTGATGGCGGGAATATAGAGTTTTCAAATGTTTCCTTTTTTTATGATAATACAGAGGTTCTGCATAATATTTCATTTATAGCTAATGCAAATGAAATGACGGCTTTTGTAGGACCATCAGGATCAGGAAAAACGACTGTTGCACGATTAATCGCATCTTTCTGGAATGTAGGAAGTGGAGTTGTGAAAATAGGCGGTATGAATGTACTGGATATACCCCTTTCTCAGGTCATGGAGCATATTGCATATGTTTCGCAGGATAATTATCTTTTTCATCTTTCAATTCGAGAAAATATAAAAATTGGAAAGCCTGATGCTACAGATAAGGACATAGAAAATGCGGCGAAAGAAGCAGCATGTCATAATTTTATTACTTCACTTCCAAATGGATATGATACTGTTGTAGGAGATAGTGGAAGTAATCTTTCGGGCGGAGAAAAGCAGCGTATTGCTATTGCTAGAGCCATATTAAAGAATAGCCCTATTGTTATTTTAGACGAAGCTACGGCATTTACTGATCCTGAAAATGAATTAGCTATTCAGCATTCTATAAACAGACTTGTAGCGGGGAAAACACTGATTATAATTGCACACCGCCTCTCTACTATTACATCAGCAGATAAGATTATTGTCATGAATGAAGGAAATATAGAGGCAGAAGGAACACATACGAAACTTATTGGAAACTGTGTTCTTTACAGAGAACTTTGGGATGCACACATCAGTGCACTTGATACTAAGGAGGTGGTAGCATGATTCAGATGTTTAGACGACTTTTAGATTTTTCCGGAACAGAAAGAAATAACTTGATTTTATCGTTTATCTTTCATATGTGTAATTCTGTATTTGAGATGCTTCCTATTATGGCTGTACTTACGGTTCTGAATGGAATATTATTATCACTTTCAAAGGGCATCATGCCAATTGAAACTATCGGTATCTCATTTGGAATTATGTTTTTAAGTGTTTTTGGACGTATTCTTTTTACGAATCTTTCTTCTGTAAAAAGAACTCTCGGAAGTTTTTCTATGTGTTCAAAATGGCGTATGGAGCTTGGAGAAAAATTAAAACGTGTACCTATGGGATATTTTAATGAGCATCGGCTTGGCGATATCACAGCGGCAGTTACTACTACTCTTGGAGATCTTGAAAGCAGTGCAGTTACTGTTATGGAAGCGGTATTTGGAGGGTTTATTCATGCTGTAGTGATAGGAATATGGCTTTTGTTTTATGAATGGAGAATAGGTGTTTTAATGTTTATCGGACTTATTTTGTCGCTCTTAATATATGGAAAAACACAAAAAGCCGGCGTGAAGTATTCTCCACGTAGGCAGGCTGCACAGGTCGATCTTGTGACAAGTGTTTTGGAATATATACAGGGTATAACCGTAATTAAAGCGTTTGGGCTTGCTAATCGCTCGAATAAATCTGTGGATAATGCAATCAATGAAAGTGCGGAGGCAAACATTGTATTAGAAAAAGTTTTTTCCAGCTTAGCTGCTGTGTTTCAAATGGTGTTCAAGTTATCAAGATTTGTTATTCTGATTACTGCCCCATATTTGCTTATGAAAGGAGAAACTACACCTGAAAAGTGTCTGCTTCTTATTGTTGCAAGCTTTATGATTTATACAACAGTAGAGCTGGCAGGAAGTACGGCTGCCGTTGCAAGAGTTATAGATACTTCTTTAGACAAATTGGAAGTTGTATCAAAAATGCCGCTTTTGGATGAACATGGAATAGATCTTACTCCGAAAGCTTATGATATTACTGTTTCAGATATTTCTTTCGCATACGATGAAAAGAAAGTTATAAGCAATGTAAGCTTTTCTGTTCCTCAGGGAACAAGCTGTGCGATTGTAGGACCTTCAGGTTCAGGAAAAACAACTCTTTGCAGTTTAATTGCAAGGTTTTGGGATGTACAGAATGGTGAAATTCTTTTAGGTGGTAATAATGTAAAAGACTATACCTGTGACAGTCTCCTTAAGAATTTTTCTATTGTATTTCAAAAGGTATATCTTTTTGAAGATACTATTGAAAATAATATTCTTTTTGGAAAACCGCAGGCAACAAGAGAAGAAATGATTTTAGCAGCAAAAAAAGCATGCTGCCATGATTTTATATCTGCACTTCCTGACGGATATCAGACAAAGATTGGAGAGGGAGGTGCAACTCTTTCAGGTGGAGAGAAGCAGCGAATATCTATTGCACGAGCTATTTTAAAGGATGCACCTATTATCATTTTGGATGAGGCTACGGCGAGTGTAGATCCTGAAAATGAACGAGAATTACAAAGGGCTATTTCGGAATTAACAAAAAATAAAACACTTCTTATGATTGCTCATCGACTGAATACAGTGCGAAGAGCAGATCAGATTCTTGTACTTGATAATGGACGAATTGTTCAAAAAGGAAACCATCAGCAGCTTATGCATCAGGAAGGTCTTTATCGGCGATTTGTGGAAATTCGAGAAAATGCAATAGGATGGAAATTAGGAGAATGATTATGACATATAGAAAATTTTACTCCGGAAGATTAGCTGAACATATATTAGAGGATATAGATGCAGAGTATAAAAGGAAAATAAATATTCTTATTGAAGAAATTAATCGAGAGTCATGGACAGAAAAACAAAAAAAGATACAGAAAAGCAGAATAATTTCTAACATAGCCCTATATAAATGTTTTATGGATAAAGGTTTTTCAAAAAGTGAGGCAAAAGAATTGGTAAAAGAGCATTCATTTCATATTGCAGATAAGCGACATAAGCTTTTAAAAACATTTTTCTATATTCCCTGTTTTTTCAGAGTATTTCGATTTTTTATGAAAAAAGGAATGTTGGGTGATGAAATATGGAAAAGCAGAGTTCTATTAGATGATGACAGATATTACTGTGTGGATGTTCTTAAATGCCTTTGGGTGGAAACTTGTGAGTTTTTTGAATGCCCGGATCTTTGTGAGGTATTCTGTCTTTGTGATCATATTGTATTTGGTGGTATAAAAGGATTTGTATTTAAGCGAAGTCAGACATTGGGAATGAATGGTGAAAAATGTGACTTTTGTTTTATAAACGAGAAAGGCAAAAATCAAAAGAATGAGTCTGAAAAAATATAATCTTAGGATAAAGATAGTATTTTTTTGAATGTTTGAATATGGGAGTATTAAAAGTACAATAAAAAAATTAAGGAGGGTTTTATAATGGATATTCGTAATAAATTACTTACGGGAAATCCTTGGAAGCTGATGATTAGTCTTAGTTTACCCGCAATTTTAGGTCAGCTGATAGTAGGCTTATATGCCTTTGTTGATTCAATCTACGTTGGACAAATGGTAGGAACTAATGCTATGAGTGCGATTTCAGCAGCATCACCATTTGTACTGATAAATAATGCAATTGCAGTACTGCTGGGAATAGGATCGGGTTCTGTACTTTCTCGAGCAATTGGGAAAAAAGATCAAAAAACCGTTGATAAGATCATGGGAAATCTTACTTTTTTAGTTCTTATACTGTCATCAGCTGTTATGATTATCGGAATTGTATTTGCCTCTGAATTCTTACGTTTATCCGGTGCCGGCGGAGATGTACTGAAAATGGGTATTTCTTATTTGAGGACAGTTTATCTTGGTTCCATATTGGTAAATTTCATGCAAGCTGCAAATATGGTGATTCGAGCGGAAGGTCGTATGGGAATAGCAATGGGAATCATGGCAACCGGTGCTATTCTCAATATCATATTGGATCCAATCTTTATCTTGCTTATGCCGTCTCGAGGTCCGCAAGCTGTTGCAATTGCAACTGTATTTTCTCAATTCATTCAAGCTCTGGTAACTTTTATATACTTCTTGAAAAAGAGCCCGGTAGTTCGTTTTCATGAAATAAAGCCTGCAAAAGATTTATTACCTGAAATCTTTTCTGTAGGAATGAGTGCTATGCTTATGCAAATTATGATGCTGGTACAAATGACGGTTGTATATAATACGGCAGTGCATTTTGGCGGAGCAAAGCAAATAGCTCTCATGGGAGCCGCTCAAAGAGTCCTGCAGCTTGTTTTTGTTCCGATATGGGGTATGAGTCAGGGAATGCAGCCTGCTGTTGGAACAAATTTTGGAGCAAAAGAATATCTGCGAGTTAAAAAGCTTACAAATGTATTTATTGCAGGTTCTACTTGTCTTGCCGGCTTTTTCTTTGTAGTAATTGAAATTTTTGCAGTGCAAATTTTATCTGCATTTATTACTGATTCAGCTATTGTAAATTCAGGTTTATTAAATTTTCGTCTGATGTATTGTATCTTTCCTGCTTATGGATTACTTATCATGATAGTTACCTATTTTCAGGCTATTGGAAAGGCAAAGCAAGCAGGAATAGTGGTTATCTTAAGGCAATTTGCTCTGATAGTTCCTTTGGTGCTTATATTGCCTCGTGTACTCAATGGAAATGTTCTTGGAGTGTGGCTGGCATTACCTTTGAGCGATGTTATTGTTGTTTTGATTGCAATTATTTTGCTAATTGGGGAGTATAAGCATCTTATTGAACTTACACAAAGGATAAAACAAGATAGAGAACAATGAAATATTAGAAGAAATTTTTTATTTTTTGTTATTCTTATCATGCTGCGATTAAGCATATAAGAGATTTTAATTAATGTAAAAAAATTAATATACGATTATTAAAAAAGCACAGGGTCGGTGTTTACAGTTTATAAAATTGTAATACCGGCTCATTTTATGGATGAGAAAAGTACATCATGAACTATGAAGTACTTATAACTCACAGTATTTTGTGGAGTATGCTAACTATTACACCTATACTGCTTTTGATGGCATACAGATAAATATTTTTTCAGACTGATAATAGAAGAAAAATTGAAAATATCTAATTCATTAAGATAACTAAGGTATATATAGATATATAGGAGGTAATCTAATGAAATATGGATATATACGAGTTTCAACAAAAGAACAGAACATTGACAGACAATTAACAGCTATTTTAAAAGAAGGGATTGAAGGTAATAAAATTTATGTTGATAAAGCAAGCGGAAAGAACTTCAATCGCAGAAAATATAAGAAGCTGATTAAAAAATTAAAGGAGGGAGATGAAATATATATTAAGTCTATTGACAGACTGGGCAGAAATTATGATGAAATTATTAATGAATGGAATCTGATCACAAAAATAAAGAATGCAGAAATCATTGTACTGGACTTTCCGCTTCTTGATACAAGAGCAAAAGTAAATGATTTAACCGGCAAATTTATAGCAGATATTGTCTTACAGATCCTTTCTTATGTGGCACAGGTTGAGAGGGAGAATACTCATCAGAGACAGATGGAAGGAATAGAGGAGGCAAGAAAAAGAGGAGTCAGATTTGGTAGAACCAGAAAAGCAATTCCAAAGGAATTTTATGATATGGCTGGAAAATGGAGCAGGAATGAGATAAGTCTTAGAGAAGCTGCCAGACATCTCGATATTAGTCATACAACTTTTGCTAAATGGCTAAAAGACAACAATTACACTAAAACAAACAAAAAATGTATAAGGATGACTTAACATTCTGTTACAAGAAAGAAGAAATAAAGACAGCTTGTATTTCTATTATCTGCAATGCTGTAAAGACTTATAAAAAGTGATAAAATATAAATAGATTAGAGGGAGGAAGATAGTATGAATAAAGAAAATTTACTTCATGGAGTAGAAGATACTTTATATATCCCGCTTGTAGCAAGAATATATGTATCTGAGAAGTTTCCAAAATTCTTTTATGATCGGAAGGCGTTATCATTAAGACAATATATCCCCACAGATAGTATAAGGAATAATACTACTGAATATTTTTATATGGCGAGTGTCTGCCGCCAGCAGACGATAGATCAAAAGATAATAAAGTTTCTTAAAGAAAATAGTCAAAGCAATGTAGTATTCTTAGGAGCCGGACTGGAAACAGCCTATAATCGTATTAAAAATACTAAAGCTTATTTTTATCAGGTAGATTTATCTGATGTTATAGCTATTAGAAAAAAAGTGTTAGGAAATGGGGATAATGAAAAGCTGATATTAGGAGATATGTTTAATTGTGAATGGATTAAAGAAATAGATGTTACCCTGCCAACAATGATTGTTGTTTCAGGAGTATACCAGTATTTTGATAAAGACAGGATTATAGAGATGATTAAAACTATGAAACTGTTAATCCCTAAGGGAGAATTAGTATTTGATGCAACTAATTCTAAAGGTTTAAAGCTTGCTAATAAATATGTGAAGAAAACCGGAAATATAGATGCACAAATGTATTTTAGTGTTGATGATCCGAAAGAATTTGCACAACTAACAAATACAAAACTAATAGAAGTTAATGGCTTTTATCAGGATGCTTTGAAGTATTGTGAGGGACTAAAGCTAATAACAAGAATATATATGTATTTTGCAGATAAATTAAAGAGAACTTTGGTTATTCATTTAAAATTTAATTAGCTATTAATATTTTATAAAACAGTAAATCATAAAAGATTTACTGTTTTTTTAGTAAGAAAATGAATAAATTGTAAATAAATGTAGACTTTTATTTACAGACAAAAATCTGCAAAACAAGAGCTATTACCTATTCAGTGAAATCTTTTGATTTCGTAGCAAATTATTAATAATACTCTTATTTAAATCATAATATCATAAAGTGTTATTTAAAGTCTGCGTTTATTTACAGGTAAAAGGGGAGGAGAGATGAGTAGGGTAATAAATAATACATCGGGAGCTCTTTTCAAGAGAATGCTTGGCAAAAATTATATTGAAAAAGTGGAACTAACTAAAGACGGGTTTACTGCCTTTATGACAGATGGAGAAAAGATCCCATTATATTTTAAGGATATTAGAGGAGTAAGAACAGGCTTCTATTTTGATGAGAATATGCCGTGTCGTATCGTAACGATATTGATGAACAGCAATAAGAAGTATGGCATGGGTGTCTCTTCCGGGAGAGAGGAAGTGGATTTACTGCTTAGACATTATGCAAGATACCAACTAGAAGGAGATATCCCGGAGGATATAGATGATATTCATGTCGTCTTGCAGTATGGACTGAACGGTTACAGCATTCAATTAGAGAATGGGACTTTGATTGAAACGGAAAACGGTCATGCAACTTTATATCTGCTGAATGCAATAGACTATTATGAGATAGATAAGATATCGGATGCAATAGATATTAAGTTCAGGGATAAGGAAAAGACAGTCACATTAAGTATGTCAAGGGTGACGAATATTTGGTTGGTGCTTCAAATTTTAGAAAGACTTGCCAAGGATGGAGAGATAAGATTTCATTGTTGTTCGAGATAATAAAATTAGTTGTATTAAGTTTATAAGAACGATAAGATGTATCACGTGAAGTATACTTTATATAACCGCTTACATTTTGAATTAAATAACTATGGAGGAAATAAAAGAAAATGAAAAAAAGATGGTTTAGGATGCTGCTTGCGGCAATATTTGTTTTTAGTGCTTTATTCCAAAGCTTTAGCATGCTAGTGAATGCTCAGGGACTAGATGATGAAGTTTGTGGAAAAATTACAGAGAACAATACATATGAGAAAACAAAGTACTATAAAAAGAATCCATTAGGAATTATAGGAGGTTTTCATTTAGTAGGGTTTAACAGTGTAGAAACTAAAGTACATACTAATGGTAATATATTAACTGATACTCTGAAATATAGAAGTAATTTTGGAACAAATGGATTAGATGAAGTAAGTTATATAAGAAAGTTAGACAATTCATCTGATGGTTTTAAATCTACTAGTAAAAATGAATCTACTTTAGTGGTGGGTACTGAAATAAATGTTGGGACTACTGATCATGGAAATGCGTGGACACTCAATGGTCGTAAGGTAGATTTTCCAAATAGAGCAAATAATCCTAAAGGAATATTGCAAGATGGAACTAAGAAATTTATAGATATTGAAAAAGAAAGACAAAAAGCAATATCAATAAACAAGAAATTAAGTAAATATGAGAATATGAATACGACTGGACATTTTAATGATATTAATCAACAGCATATTTCAATTTTAGAGCCGGATGGAATAAATGTATATCATTTGGATCCGAATAAAAATTATGACGGATATGACGTTGATGCAACAAATTTTGTGAAGGGGAAAAACGGTTCACTTATTATTAATGTGGATTTAAAGGGAAAATCTTCATTTACAATGCCCGGTTCTAGAATTAAATATACTAATGGAGATGTTGCACCTATTGCAGAAGTTACAGAATGGCAAGATGGAAATGTTATTTGGAATTTCTACGACTCATCTAAAAGTGATGGGCTATACACCGGAGAAATAAAGAATACAAGAGCGGTAACAGGCATTATTTTAGCTCCTGCTGCAAAAGTTGATTTAAAAGCGAATTTTAATGGAACAGTAATTGCAAAAGATATTATTGTAAGTGCAGAATCACATAGGACAGATTTTACAGGAAAAACTTTGGAACCAAATAAAATTTCAATAAAAATCAATAAAAGATGGGTTGGACAAGAAAAAGAATATGTAATTGTTAAGCTGCTTGCGGATGGTAAAGATACTAAAAAAACAGCAAGATTAGATAAAGCATCACAATGGAAAGCTGAATTTAAAGATCTTCCTAGACGTGATAAAAATGATGGACATGAAATTGTATACTCTATAGAAGAAGTAAAAATAGATGGATATGAGTCTAAAATAACAGGAACTGTGGAAATCGGATTTACAATCACGAATACTGAAAAGAAAGAAAAAACATCTGTTTCAGGAAAGAAAATCTGGAAAGATGAAAATAATCAGGACGGTATCAGACCAAAGGAGATAGAAGTAGTGCTCTATGCCAACGGTCATGCTATACAGAATCAGACAGTGGAGCCTGATAATGAAGGAAACTGGAATTATAAGTTTGATGACTTAGATAAGTATGACAGTGCCGGGAACCTGATTCATTACACGGTTGAAGAGAATCCTGTTACAGGATATAAGGCAATATATGATGGCTTTAATATAACGAATGAACACAAGCCTGAGACAATCAATATCAGCGGAAGTAAGAAATGGATAGATGATAATGACAAAGAGAAGAAAAGACCTGATGAAATTAAGATAGGTCTTTACAAGGGAAATAAGAAAATCCGTGAAACAAAGGCAACAAAGACCAATAACTGGGAATTCAAATTTGAGAACCTTCCTAAGAAAGAAAAAGGAAAGGAGATTGAATATACAATAAAAGAGGAACCGGTAGCAGGATATGCATCTTCTATACAGAAAGTTTCAAAGAATGTTTATGAGATAGTAAATACTATTACAGGAAAAGTATCAATACCGGTTACAAAGACATGGATAGGACCAAAAGGAACTAAAGCAGTAGTAAAGCTGTTTGCGAATGGAGTAGAAAAACAAAAGGTTGAACTAAATAAAGGAAATAACTGGTCTTATATATTTGAAAATCTCGATAGACATGATAGTGATGGAAAGCAAATAGTATATACGCTAAAAGAAGATCCTATTCAAAATTATGATAGTAATATTAGCGGAGATGCGGAAAGCGGCTTTAAAGTAAAGAATACGAATATAGAGAAAATATCTATACCGGTTACTAAGACATGGATAGGACCAAAAGGAACTTCTGCAACTGTTAAGCTGCTGGCAGATGGTAAAGAGAAAGACAAAGCTGTACTTACCCAGGCTGATGGTTGGAAACATACATTCTCTAATCTTCCAAAATATGATGACAAAGATGGTCATGAAATTGTCTATACTATTTCAGAAGTGAAAGTAGACGGTTATAGTACAGGTATTGCTGGTACAGCTAAGGATGGATTTACGATTACTAATACTATTACAGGAAAAGTATCAATACCGGTTACTAAGACATGGATAGGACCAAAAGGAACTTCTGCAACTGTTCGTCTTTATGCAGATGACAAGGAAGTTGAATCTGTTGTTCTGAATAAAGATAATGGCTGGAAACATACATTTATGAATCTTGAGAAGTATAAGAATGGTCAAGAGATTAAGTACACAATCAAGGAAGATCCTATTGAAAACTATAAGAGTGAGATAAGCGGAGATGCAACAAAAGGATTCATAGTAAAGAACACCAATACAGAAAAGGTATCTGTTAAAGGAACAAAGACATGGGATGATGCCAATAATCAGGACGGAAAGAGACCGACTCAGATCACAGTCAACCTGCTTAAGAACGGAACAAAGTTCAAGAGCGTTACGGTAAAGGCAGATCCGACAGGAAACTGGAAGTATGAGTTTACAAATCTTGACAAGTACGAGAACGGACAGGAGATTAAGTATACTGTTGAAGAAGAAAAGGTAGAAGGCTACGAAACAAAAGTAGAAGGCTACAACATCAAGAACAGCTACACTCCTGAAAAGACATCGATCTCTGTCACAAAGACATGGGATGATGCCAACGACCAGGATGGCAAGAGACCGACAACAATCAAGGTGCAGCTTTATGCCGACGGCGTAAAGAGCGGACCTGAGGTCGAGCTGAGCAAGGACAACGGCTGGACATACACATGGAACGGTCTTGACAAGAACAAGGACGGAAAGCCAATCAAGTATACGGTTGATGAGGTATCTGCACTGCCGTCAGGATACATCAAGGCAGTTGATGACAGTGATCCTAATAAGGTCGTCATCACAAACAGCCGACAGGTGGAGAAAATCAATATCTGCGGTAAGAAGACATGGGATGATAATAATAATCAGGACGGAAAGAGACCGACTCAGATCACAGTCAACCT
>NZ_KB446649.1:64338-278396 GCF_000340375.1 Eggerthia catenaformis OT 569 = DSM 20559 | reverse complement strand
GAGAACGGTAAGGAGATCAGGTATACGGTTACTGAGGATAAGGTCAAGGGCTATGAGAGTGAGATTGACAGCAGCAATGCAAAGGATATTAAGATCAAGAACACGCATAAGCCGGAGAAGCCTAAGACTCCAGATAAGCCTAATGAGAAGCCAAAGAAGCCGGACACGGGAGATCATTCAGACATCATGATGCAGATGATCATGATGATGGGATCACTTCTTGGAATAGCACTTATCACAAGAAAGAGAATTAAAGCTTAATCTTAAACATGATAATGAAAAATACCGAACATTTTTGATATGTTCGGTATTTTCTTTTAAAAGAGTTTTTGCTTATTGTATTTTAAATTCTTATATGTTATATTCATGACATATGTCAAGACATATAAGAAGGAGAATTTTATGAGAAATTTTTTTAAGAAAAAGAATATTGAAATATCATTGAAACGTTATGGAATAGACGCTTTAGGAGCAATGGCACAAGGTTTGTTTGCTTCCTTGCTGATAGGTACTATTATAAGCACTTTAGGAACACAATTGAATATTCCTGTTTTAAAAACTATAGGAAGTTATGCTATGAATGCTACCGGAGCAGCAATGGCTATTTCTATAGGATATGCTTTAAAAGCACCTGCCTTGGTTTTATTTTCATTAACTGCGATAGGAATGGCTGCAAATACATTAGGAAATGCTGGAGGACCTTTGGCAGTTTTATTTGTAAGTATTTTAGCGACTGAATGCGGTAAGCTTGTATCTAAAGAAACAAAAATTGATATTATAGTAACTCCGGCTGTTACTATTTCTGTAGGCGTTCTATTAAGCTTATCTTGTGCCACTTTTATTGGAAAGGCAGCAGCTTCAGTAGGAACAGCAATTATGTGGGCTACTGAGCTTCAGCCATTTTTAATGGGTATTATAGTGTCTGTTATTGTCGGTATAGCACTGACATTGCCAATCAGTTCAGCCGCTATCTGTGCAGCCTTATCTTTAACCGGACTGGCTGGTGGAGCAGCTTTAGCCGGCTGTTGCGCTCAAATGATTGGTTTTGCGGTTATGAGTTTTAAAGAGAATAAATGGGGAGGATTGTTTGCTCAAGGGATTGGAACCTCTATGCTTCAAATGGGAAATATTGTTAAAAAGCCGATTATTTGGCTTCCTCCTATTATCGCTTCAGCAATTACAGGTCCCCTTGCAACATGTTTATTTAAGCTTAAAATGAATGGTGCTGCTGTTTCCAGTGGAATGGGGACTTGTGGTATGGTAGGACCTATTGGTGTTTATACCGGCTGGATACATGATATTGCTAAGGGAGCAAAAGAAGCGATTACTATATTTGACTGGATCGGACTATTACTCATTAGTATTGTTCTTCCGGCAGTCATTACATATATAATTGCTAGAATATTTAAAAAATACCATCTGATAAAAGATGGTGATTTAAAACTGGATTTATAATGGTTGTTTAAGGGTTAGAAAGTCATAGTTTAAAGATACCTGAGTAATAGAATAATAGGCTTTATTTAAAGCAGTTAAATCAAAGACTAGAGAGTTATCCTGTTGTTTATATCCATGAATAAGTGTTAAGAAATCATGATTATCAATTAAACAGGAATAGTGTAAAGCCCAGGAAAGATTATGATCAGTCTTTTTGATTATCAGTTGTTTAGAATGATTATTTAAAGCCATAATCATAAAATAAGCAGCTATTGTCTTTTTTAACAAATCAGCATTTTTAGAAAGAATATATTTCTTTGATTGTTTATTAAATAGAATCTTAAGATCATTTTCCAAATAATCAATAGTCTGATAGGTATAATCAAGATGTTCCAACTCATTCAAATAATCGATAATAATATTTATAACTTTTATACCGTTAGCACCTAATCTTTTTTTAAAGCCATCCAGGTTATCATTACATTCACCGGTATTAAGTTCATGATATAAGTCAAACATCATTTTAACTTGTGGATTATAAAAATTCATACAAATCTCCTTTTTATCTACAATAATATAAAATTTTAAAAAATAAGCAAGAAAAAGAAGTATTCAAACAATAAACATGTTAGAATAATAGTAATAACAGGAGGATATGGGATATGAGAATATTGTTGTGCTGTAAAGCAGGTGTGACTTCTAATATGTTTGCGGCCGCCTTAAAAGATGAAGCATCAAAGAAAGGACTGGAAGTCTTAGTGTGGGCAGCGGCAGAAACAGCTGTTGAATATTCTATTAATCAGGCAGATATTGTGCTGGTAACACCACAGTTAAAAAGCTCACTTTCTAAGTTTGAAGATCTGGCTGATGGAGAGACACCGGTCTTACTGATTAGTGATGATGATTTCACACAGTTTAATGCAGAAAAAGTATTAAAGGAAGCACTGGATGCAAAGAAAAAATGAGATTGTTGAGAATTTTTGGGCTATGCCTGAAAATTCTCTGCTTTTAAGGAGTTAAATATGCGAGTTGAAGAAGAACTGTTTTTAAGATTAGTTCCTATTACAGATCGATTAATCAAATATGGATTTTCTTTAGATAAGGGTATTTATTCTTATGAAAAGAATATTATGAATAATGAATTTAAAGCAGAAATATTGATCAAAAAGGGTAAGGTTTATGGAAAGGTTATTGATTTATTTTCTGAGGATGAATATATTCTGATTCATCAGAATCATCCGGGAGTCTATGCTTTAAAAGTTAGAGAAGCATATATAAAATTATTAGATGACATTGCCTTTCATTGTTTTAAGAAGACACATTTTATTTTTAACCAATCTAGAGAAATAGAAGAGTATATTAAGGATAAATATCATAGAGAACCTGATTTCTTATGGGATGATGATAAAAACGCTGTCTTTCGTCATGAAGATCATAAGTGGTTTGGTATTATTATGTCAGTTGATTATTCTAAATTTATTCAAAAAACAGGATTGTGTGAGGTATTAAATATTAAGATTAATCCATTAGATAAAGATGAATTGCTTAAAGCAGGTCTTTACGAAGCTTATCATATGAATAAGAAATCATGGATTTCTATTATTCTTGATGGAAGTATTTCTAATCAACTGATTTATCAGCTGATTGATCAGTCTTATCGCTTAACGGATTCTCATAGAGAGGAAATTAAAGAATGGATTATACCGGCTAACTCGTCATTCTTTGATGTAGAAGAGTATTTGGATGCCCATAAAAGAGCAGTGTGGAAACAGTCTAAAGGTATTCAAAAGGGAGATATTCTCTATATTTATTTAAGTGCTCCTTATTCATGTATTATGTATCAATGTTTAGTTATAGAAGATCATGTAGAAAATGCTTTGGAATCCCATCATATGGGAATATATATTGATATAATTAAGAAATATAAAAAAGGAGATTATTCATTCTCATTTATAAAGAACTATGGTGTTAAGGCGGTCAGGGGACCAAGAAGTATGCCTAAGATATTAAGTGAAATTATTAATAAACAAAAGATTTGAAGCTTTCTTTCTTTTTTTATATACTGGCTAAGAGGGGATTTACATGGATAATAAAATTAATGACATAGTTAATCTGATTTTAGATGACTATCATAAAAGTGATTCAATTATTAATACAGCTGATTTTTTTGATCAGCCTGATACAGATATTATTATTAATATGATTGATAAACTCATTCAGATTATTTTTCCCGGATTTTTTAATGATCGTAAATATAAATTTTATAATTTATCTTCACAGCTGACAGTTATTTTGGAAGATGTTATGTATACAATGACAAAACAGATTGCCATAGCAATTAGACAACTTCCTGAATATCAGGAATGTGAGCAAAGATGTATTGATGAAAAAGCAGAAAAATTAAGTATTGAATTTTTTAAACAGCTTCCTAATATCAGAAAATATACAGAAACAGATGTTGAAGCAGCTTTTGATGGTGATCCCGCAGCTTTTAATAAAAATGAAATTATTTTAGCTTATCCGGGATTATATGCGATTACAGTTAATCGTTTAGCTCATGTCCTTTATACACTTACTATACCAATATTACCTCGTATTATGACAGAACATGCTCATTCTTTGACAGGTATTGATATTCATCCCGGAGCAGTATTGGGAAAGTATTTCTTTATTGATCATGGAACCGGCATCGTGATTGGCGAAACAACAATTATTGGAGACAATGTAAAAGTATATCAGGGAGTTACTTTAGGTGCTCTTTCTACAAGAGGAGGGCAGAAGTTAAAGAATGTCAAACGTCATCCTACAATCTGTGATAATGTGACTATTTATTCGGGCGCTTCTATTCTAGGTGGTGAAACAGTAATAGGAGAAGGCTCAACAATAGGTTCAAATGCTTTTATTACACAATCCATAGATTCACAATCAAAGGTGTCTATTAAGACGCAAGAATTGAATATTCGTTCAGGAAAGAAGGATCTGGATGATGATCAAAATTGGTTCTATATTATTTAATATAGTAAAAAAACAGGTACAAACACCTGTTTTTTAATACATATCTTTTAAGAATGCTTTATAGCCTTTAACAGCTTCATAAATATCAGCTTTACTTGATACTTCACAAGGTGAATGCATACATAGCACTGCCAGACCTGCATCAATGACTTCCATGCCATAATTTGCAGTAATATAGGCAATAGTGCCTCCTCCACCAATATCAACTTTTCCTAATTCAGCTGTCTGGAAAGCAATCTTATGAGAGTCCATTACATTTCTTACTTTAGCCATATACTCAGCATTCGCATCATTGCTTCCTGATTTACCTCTGGCTCCTGTAAATTTATTGAAAACAAGCCCTTTGCCTAAGAAAGCAGCATTTTTAATTTCAAAGGCATTCGCATATAAGGGATCATAGCCGGCACTGACATCACTTGATAACATAGTTGAGTGGGCAAGGCAGCGACGAACGGAGATATCTTTTGTATAGCCCATAAGATTTAAAATTTCAGCTGTTGTATTCTCAAAGAAACGTGAATGCATACCGCTGGCACCGACACTTCCTATTTCTTCTTTATCTACTAATAGAGTACATCCGGTTCTTTTAAGATTATTGCTTTCCAGCATCGCAAATAAAGAAGTGAAAGCACAGATACGATCATCCTGACCATATCCTAGAATCATGCTTTTATCGAACCCTAGATCTCTTGCTTTTGAAGCAGGAACGAGTTCTAATTCAGCAGATAAGAAATCGTCTTCTTCAATATCATATTTTTCTTTCAATAGCTTTAAAATATTAGCTTTAATAGGATCCTTTTCTTCATCCTTTAATAAAATAGAACCGACCAACAAATCAAGATTCTCGCCTTCAATAACTTCAGAAGCTTTCTTTTGTAGCTGTGAAGCAGATAGATGAATAAGCAGATCAGTAATAGTGAATACAGGATCATTATCTTCTTCACCAATGCTTATATTGATAACTGTTCCATCTTTTTTAACAAATACACCATGCATTGAAAGAGGGATTGTAACCCATTGATATTTTTTAATTCCTCCATAATAGTGAGTATCTAGATAAGCAAACCCTTCTTTTTCATAAAGGGGATTCTGTTTCACATCAATACGGGGAGAATCAATATGAGCACCTAATATATTCATTCCCTTTTCAATATCATCTTCACCTAAATGATATAAAGCAACTGTCTTTCCGTTATAACAGGCATAGATCTTATCACCTGCAGACAGCCGCTTATTTTCTTTGATGGCTTCATCTAAATTAATATAGCCATTTTCCTCAGCCATCTTAATAATAAGAGAAGCACATTCTCTTTCTGTCTTTCCTAGATCAAGACATTCTTTATAACGCTCTGATATTTTATTCATTTCTTTAATATCAGCATCATTATAGTTTTCCCATAAAGTTTTTCTTTCCATTTTAACAATTCCTTTCATATCAATCATTTTAAACATTTACCTTATTGATTTCAACTGATAAGATAATAGTATTATTAAGTATCGTTGCTTTATGAGTTACTAGACCGGACTATAGTGATAATTAAGTAAAAACAAAAGAAAGTGAATGTTGAAAGATTTAATCATAATGCTTCTTTTAGACAGGATTTGATGGTTTTGTATTTACAAAGTATGATCAGACAGGAGGAACATATTCTGTGATGATTTATACTTTACATGTGTCTGTTCATAATTTTGCAGTTCTTTTAGATTATTCAGATTTAAGTGAAGCTAATCAGTCAAGTGTTTATATAAGTCAGTTATCACAGAGAAAGAGACCTAAAAAATTATCTAAAGAAGAAAAAGATATTTTAAGTCTGTCTTATTTAGATAAGATAACCGAACTACAGACAGAGCTTCATGAATCGAAACTGAATCCTCCTATTATTTATGTTCCTGAAGAATTTACTGATAGCAGTGAACCTGAAATTTATGATGAAAGGAATTATCAGTAATTGATAATTCTTTTTCTTTAGAAAGAAATAGTGTATAATCGTGAAGAAATGAGGTAACAGGATGAGTCTAGTAACATTAAAGAAGAATGAAGGTCATAGCGTGAAGAATGGAGGATTATGGATTTATAATAATGAGATAGAGAATATTTCAGGAAGATTTATAAATGGCAGTATAGTAGATGTAGAAGATTATGATCATCGATATATTGGTAAAGGATATATTAACCAGAATTCAAAGATTAGAATACGCCTTTTAACGAGAAATAAGGATCAGAAAATAGATGATGATTTCTTAAAAATGAGAATTCGGAAAGCATGGGAATATCGTAAGAAAACCGTAGATATATCAAGCTGTCGTATTATTTTTGGTGAAGCAGACTTTTTGCCTGGATTTGTTGCTGATAAGTTTGAAGATGTATTATCTATTCAGTCGCTTACATTAGGAATGGAAGCACTAAAGCTTAAATTAACAGCTTTATTAAAAGATGTTTTATTAGAAGATGGAATAAAAATCAGAGGTGTTTATGAACGTAGTGATGCCAAGGAACGTACTAAAGAAGGATTAGAAAGAATAAAAGGATTTATTGGTGAAAGCTTTGATACCAAGGTAAAGATTAAAGAGAATGGTATTTCTTATATTGTTGATGTGGAAAATGGACAGAAAACAGGGTTCTTTTTAGATCAGAAATATAATAGACTTTCTATTCATTCAATAGTAAAAGATAGCGATGTACTTGATTGTTTTACTTATATAGGTACTTTTGCTTTAAATGCCGGAGCGGCAGGAGCGAAGAGTGTATTAGGAATAGATGCCAGTGATCTTGCGGTTTCTCTAGCAAATAAGAATGCTAAGCTTAATCATTTAGAAGATAAGGTAAAATTTGAAGTTCACGATGTTTTTGATTATCTTCCTGAACTAATTAATGCAAAGAAAAGCTTTGATGTGGTTATTTTGGATCCTCCGGCATTTACTAAATCAAAGAATTCCATTAAAAATGCTATGAAAGGATATCGTGAGATAAATCGAGAAGGATTAAAGTTGGTAAGAGATGGAGGATATCTGGTAACATGTACATGTTCTCATTTCATGGATAATGAAAGTTTTAAGAAAGCTATTTACCAGGCTTCAAAGAGTATTAATAAACGTTTAAGACAGGTGGAATTTAGGCAGCAGTCACCGGATCATCCTATATTATGGTCAGCAGATGAATCATCTTATTTGAAATTTTATATTTTTCAGGTAGTGAATGAAAAATGATACGAATGCTTATTTGTTGCGGGGGAGGTTTTTCTTCCAGTTATCTCTCTGTTAGAATGCAGAAAGAAATAAAGAATAAGCATTTGGAAGACTATTATCAGATAGATTTTCAGAGTTTTTCTTTAATTGAAGAAAAGATGGATAACTATGATGTTATTTTGTGCTGTCCACATCTCAGAATATCTTTAGAAATATTCTTAAAAAATCATAATTCTACGGTTCCATTTTACCTTATTCCTCCTCGGATGTATGGCAGAATGGAACTGGATGAGATAGTAACAGATGCTTTAGATATTATAGATTTATTTAAAAATAGATCTGCTAATCCGGTTTATTTTCCGAGTGAAAATAATATTTTAACAGTAAAAAGATATAAAGCTTATCATCATGTTCATAAGGGCTTTTAAAGCCTTTTTCTTTTTATGTACATTTTAAGACAAATCAGAATGTCTATGATAATATTATGAAATAAATGAGGAGAAGATTATGGGGTTTAAAAATAAAGTATCACTAATTATGAATTTTATTAAAGGTAGTAAAAGATATTTTATAGCGGCAGTAATATTTGTATCACTTGCTTCTTTATTTGATTTGATTAATCCTAAGATTATTGGTTTTATCGTTGATTCTATTATTGGAAATAAGCCTTCTTCTATGTCATTTATATCAGTAAGTTACTTTAAGTCTCATTTTTATATGCTTGCCTTGATAATTATCTTTATTGCCTTAATAGGTGCATTATTCAGATATCTATTTAATCTGACAAATTCTATTGGTGCAGAAAGATTTACTGAGAATACGAGGAATAAATTATTCTTTCATATCCAGCATTTACCTTTTAGCTGGTATAGTAAAAATAGCACAGGAGATATTATTCAAAGATGTACAAGTGATGTAGAAACAATAAAACGATTTCTTTCTGAACAGCTGACAGGTATGTTTAGAATTATTGTTATGCTTATCTTGTCTCTTTATTTTATGACTCAGATTTCTTTTTTGCTGACGGCGGCGGCAGGAGTCTTTGTTCCTGTGATTGTGTTGTATTCATTATTTTTCCATAATAAGATTAGGAAAACTTTTGAAATTGCTGATCAGCAGGAAGGAAAGCTATCCTCTATTACTCAGGAGAATCTGACAGGGGTTCGTGTTGTTCGCGCTTTTGGCAGAGAAAAATATGAGAAAGAACGATTTGAAAAGCAGAATGATATCTATACCAATGCATATATGAAACTATCAGTTATCTTGTCAGCTTTCTGGGCAATGGGTGATGGTATTTCAGGTTTACAGGTCATGACTGTTGTTATATTAGGTGCTGTTTTTGTGATTAAGGGCTCTTTAACTGCCGGCAGTTACATTGCTTTTATTTCTTATAATGCGATGCTGGTATGGCCGGTAAGAAGACTGGGACGTGTTATTTCAGAAATGAGCCGGGCAGGTGTTTCTATTGAGCGTATTCTTTCTATTATGAATTCACCTCTAGAAAGCGCTCAGCTTCATCCTATTAAGCCTTCATTATTTGAGGATATCTCATTTCATCATGTTTATTTTAAATATGCTCCTGATCTTCCTTATGTCTTAAAGGATATTAATTTTACAATTAAAAAAGGATCTACTGTGGGAATACTAGGAGGGACAGGGAGCGGTAAATCTACATTAATGTATTTATTGGATGCTCTTTATTTGCCTTCTCAAGGTTCTATCACAATAGGTGGATATGATCTATCCGCAATTGATCGAAGTTATTTGAGAGAGAATATCGGAATGGTTTTACAGGAACCTTATTTATTTTCACGTACAATTGAAGAAAATATACGTATTGCTAAGAGGGAAGCAAGTACTGAAGATGTAAGAAGAGTTTCTCGTATTGCCTATTTAGATGAAGCTGTTCATCACTTTTATCAAGGTTATCATACATTTGTAGGTGAAAGAGGAGTTACATTATCAGGCGGCCAGAAACAAAGAGCTGCTATTGCTCAAATGATTATTAGAGAATCTCCTATTATGATCTTTGATGATTCTTTATCTGCAATTGATAGTGAAACAGATAAAAAGATTAGGGAAGCATTAGAAACAAAGATGGATAATGCAACGGTTATTCTTATTAGTCATCGAATCTCTACTTTAAAGAATGCTGATCAGATTATTGTTTTAAATCATGGTGTTATTAAACAGATGGGAAATCATAAGCAATTATCTAAAGAAAATGGAATTTATCAGCAAATCTGTAATATACAGGAGGGACATTATGAATAAACATCCATATTTTGGTATACCGGCTATTCTTGTTTACCTCAGAAAATATTATAAGGCAATGATAGAAATGATTATATTGGGGATATTATCGTCTGTTTTAGATAGTGTTTATCCTTTATTTAATCGTTACGCTTTAGACCATTTTATCGGCTTAAAGACATTGGATACAATTACTTATTTTACTATTCTGTATATCTTTTTATTAGTGATACAGGTTATTATTAATTATGTTTCGAGTTATCTTTGTGCAAAATTGGAATTGGATGTAGGCAGAGATTTAAAGAATATATCTTTTAGTCATTTACAGAAATTATCTTTTTCATATTTTAATACCAATAATATAGGCTATATTCATGCAAGAGTAATGAGTGATACAGATCGTATAGGAACGGTAGTTTCATGGCGATTAATGGATTTTGTTTGGAATTTTGCTTATATCTTATCTGTCTTTATTGTAATGATGATTATTAATATCAGATTAGCTTTTTACTTATTTATGCTCATTCCTGCTTCTGTTTTATTAATTATGTTTCTTCAGAAGCATTTGATTGCTTTAAATAGAAAGATAAGGGAGATCAATTCAAGAATATCGGGCAATTTTAATGAGGGTATTATGGGAGCAAAGACAATTAAGACATTAGTGGCTGAAAAAACTATTCAGGATGATTTTGAAGAAGATACTTTAGAAATGCGTAAGACAAGTATTCATGCAACTCATTATTCAGCTCTTTTTACGGCGACAATCACGATTATGTCGTCTATTGCTTTAGCTGTTGTCTTATGGCAGGGAGGACTTCTTACTAAAGAGAATCTTATGAAAATAGGGACTTTATCAGTTTTTATGTCCTATGCTTTAGGTATGATAGAACCTATTCAATATATTATTGAAGTTTTCTCATCATTGATTCAAACTCAGGCGAATATTGAACGATTTACATCATTAATAGACACAAAGAGTGATGTTATAGATAGTGAAGAAGTAATTAAGAAATATGGTGATATTTTTAATCCTCATCAAGAAAACTGGGAAGATATTAAAGGAGATATAGAATTCAAAGATGTTTCATTTCGTTATCCGGATAGGCAAGAGATGATTCTTGAACACTTTAATCTTAAAGTGCCTTATGGGACTCATGTTGCGATTGTAGGAGAAACAGGAGCAGGCAAGTCAACATTGGTTAATCTTGTCTGTCGCTTCTATGAGCCAATCAAAGGACAAATTCTTATTGATGGCAGAGATGTTAGAGAGCGTTCACAGGGATGGCTTCATTCTCATATTGGCTATGTTTTACAGACACCTCATTTATTTTCCGGAACAATTAGAGATAATTTAAAATATGGCTTGCCGGATGCGTCTGATCAGCAAATTTATCAAGCATTAGAATTAGTCAGTGCATCCCGGTGTGTAGAGAAAATGGGTAATGGTTTAGATGCAGAAGTAGGAGAAGGAGGAGAACTCTTATCTACGGGAGAGAAGCAACTTCTTTCTTTTGCGAGAGCTATTCTTGCGAATCCTACTATATTGGTGCTGGATGAAGCTACAGCTTCTGTAGATACAGTTACTGAACAGGCTATTCAAAATGCGATTAGTAAAGTTATTAAAGGTCGTACATCTTTTGTGATTGCTCATCGTTTATCAACAGTAGTCAATGCAGATATTATTTTGGCAGTTAAGGATGGGAAGATTATTGAATCCGGAAAGCATCAGGAATTGTTAAAAAATAAAGGCTATTATTATAGGCTTTATACATCACAATATCAGGAAAAACTTACACAAGAAGTCCTATAGGACTTCTTGTGATATGATACCAAATAAATGGAGGAAATGATTATGATGGGATTAGTCTTGGAAGGCGGTGCAATGAGAGGAATGTTCACTGCCGGGGTATTAGATGTTATGATGGAAAGTCAAACGGAAGTAGATGGTGTTATAGGAGTAAGTGCCGGAGCAACATTTGGTTGTAATTTTGTTTCCAGACAGATTGGGCGTACAATTCGTTATAATAAGAGATTTGCGAAAGATCCGCGTTATTGCAGCTATCGCTCATTAATCAGAACAGGAAATCTTTATAATGCTCAATTTTGTTATTATCAAGTACCCATGGAATTAGATCCTTTTGATCACTATACATTTAAAAAGAATCCAACATCTTTCTATTGTGTAGCTACACAGGTGGATGGAAAGCCTCTTTATCATTTATGTAAGGAAGGCATTGGAAAAGATCTTCTTTATATTCAGGGATCTGCCAGTATGCCTGTTTTTGCAAGACCTGTTAAAGTAGATGATAAGGAATTATTAGATGGAGGAATCAGTGATTCTATTCCTTTAGAATATTTTGAATCTATTGGCTACAACAAAAATATTGTCGTATTAACACAGCCTCGGGACTATCATAAAGAGCCTTATGAACATATGAATATTATGAAAATGTTTCTAAAAAAGCAACCTGAATTAATTAGTCTATTAGAAAATAGGCATATCCGTTATAATAGACAAGTAGAATATGTTCAAAGTCAAAAAGAAGCTGGCAAGGCTTTTATTATCCAGCCGGAAGAATCATTGAATATAGGCCCTATTGAACATGATCCTAAAGAATTAGAAAGAGTTTATCAAACAGGGCGTAATGTGATGCAGAAACATATGGATGAACTTAAAGAATTTATGAAAAGAGATTTATTATGATATTTTATGATGCAGAAAATAATCATTGCAGACAAACAGCTTTTAAACTAAAAGAGTATTTTAATCAAGAAATTATAGATATTAGAGAATGTTTAAATAATCAAAAATTTCAGTTTTATGAAGAGAATCATTTAGGGTTTATTATTCCTGTTGAGAAAGTTACTTTTTCTAATGATATTGAACTGTTCTTTAAAAATCTTAATATTCAGACAAATAGTTATCCCTATACTTATCTTATTGTCTGTTATAATCATACAACAGGATCTATTGGTAAAGATGTAAATACCTATATGAAAGAAAAGAATCTTGCTTTATGGGCTATGTATGGATTAAAAGATGAACATATAACAGATATACTAACGAATATAAAAGCTAAAAAAATAGGAAACTATTTAAAAAACAGTCTTCCTTCGATCCTTTCTATAGCTTTAAAAGCTTATTTAAAACATCGTAAATAAAGGAGATCTTATGGAATTAAAAGAAGCTATTAAACAGTTTAAAAAAGAAACAACACAAGATAATATGTTAGTGGTATTAGATTGTTTAAAACATCATTTAGATACTTATTATTTAGTGCCTGTAGAACTACCGGATCATATGATTGATGATTCAGTTAATCAGGGTGATATTATTAAAACGAAGGATCAGACATCTTTAAAAATAAAGACATTCGTTTATCAGGATATGCAGGCTTATCCTTTGTTTTTAGATAAAGAAAGTGCTTATCAGCAAATGAAATCTTCTTTTTTAGAAGTTTCTTTGAGAAATATATTAGAGGCTTGTATGAAATATACAAATGGTGTAGTCATTGATCCTTATCAGGACTCACTTTATCTTCCTCTTTCTTTAATAGAAATGATTATTAAGCCTAAAGTACCTAACAGCCGTATATTCTTTAATGTAGGTGCTATAGAAGATTTAGAAGTACAGTCAAGGGTCTTTATTATTGATCAGAGTGATAGACTGAATGAAGGAGAAGCAATGATAAATAATCAGGATATTCAGATTCTTCTCTCTGATAAAGAAGAGTTTTTAATTGGTGACAGTTATATAAATGCTTTAGAAATTGCTAAGCATAACAATATTCATTCTCTTGCGATTCCTTTTCTTAATACTTTTAATTTACATCAGGCGATGGCTTTATGTCTCATTACTATTTCTAAATGGCTTAATGAAAATAAGGACTATAGTTTGGCAGTTATTATTAATTTAGATAATGAAAATCTTTATCATGAATTTCAGAAATTCTTAAAGAAAGGAATCTCACATGGATAATTTTTATAAAGATATAACTATGAATTTTAAATGTCCCGAGGTAGATAAAGATGATTTATATAATGCTTATATATCACTATTATCGCAGGTGAGTGCATTAACTCAGATTTTAGAAGAACAACATATTGATTATAGAGATAATATGTATCAGAGAATGTCTTTAACATTAAAAAACAGAAAGCCGGAACTTATATTGGCAGGTCAAATGAGCTTAAATGCCTATTTAGAAGATATTCAATTATCTAAAATAATTGAAAATGGATGAGGGAATTGCTATTATATGAAAGATGGGAGTATAATTATATGATTAAAATATTAATATCTATTTTATTTGGAATTGTTGAAGGCATTACCGAATGGCTGCCTATCAGCTCAACAGGACATATGATTTTATTAAATAAGTTTATTAGTCTAGAGACAGTAACTTCAGCTAAATTTTATAGTATGTATGAAGTTGTTATTCAATTAGGAGCTATCCTGGCAGTTGTGGTTATTTTCTGGGACAAGATATGGCCATTTCAAAAGTCTGATGAAACACAAAAAGGCATTAAAAAGTATGTTAAAATGCCGATTATTGATTTATGGCTCAAAATTATTTTAGCTTGTCTGCCGGCAGCGGTCATTGGCTTAGCTTTTGATGAATTATTTGAAAAATGGTTCTATAACTACTGGTGTGTAGCTATTGCTCTAATAGTATTTGGGATAGCTTTTATTATTGTTGAAAATAAAAATGAAGATCATAAACCAAGAGTCAAATCATTAAAACAGTTAAATGGGAAAACAGCTTTAGAAATAGGATTCTTCCAGCTTATTGCTGCAATATTTCCGGGAACATCTCGTTCCGGATCTACAATTGTTGGTTCTTTAATGTTAGGTGTTTCAAGAACCACGGCAGCTGAATTTACATTCTTTTTAGCTATTCCTGTAATGTTCGGTGCCAGCCTCTTAAAAATTGTTAAATTTGGATTTGCTTTTTCAATGAGCGAGATTGTTGTTTTATTGACAGGAATGCTCGTAGCGTTTTTGACAAGTCTTATGATTATCAGGTTCTTAATGGATTATATTAAAAAACATGATTTTAAAATCTTCGGCTACTATCGTATAGCTTTAGGTGTTATTGTATTATTATATGGTATTTTTTTAGGGTAAGATTTCTTATCCTTTTTTTTACAGAAGAAATTATGTTAGAATACATGAGGAGGATAACTCATGATTAATAAGATTATACTAATAAGTGAGCATCATTCAAGAAAAGAGGAGATTATCTTATCAGATGCTATATATTGCAATGATTATCTTATCACTTCTGATAAGATAAAAATAGAAGCTATTAAAACGATTATTTATCAGGCAATTACAGATACTTTATTAATACCGATGAAGCCATATCATGGATTATGGTCAATAGAAATAATCACTGATCATGAAGTTATTAGAGAATCAGGGAGCTTAGACGGTTTATCATATCTTGATTTAGATGTGACCGGCTATATTAATGAATTACTGGAAAGTGATTTATTATTATTTGGGGAGAATGAATAGAATGAAACATAAAGTGATGATACAGTATTTTGAGTGGTATTTAAATAATCAACCACATCTATGGAATATTCTGAAAAAAGAAGCAAAAAAATTATCAGATAAAGGGATAACAGCAGTATGGATGCCTCCCGCCTATAAAGGCATAAGAGGCAATCAGGAGGTTGGATATGGAGTTTATGATGTTTATGATTTAGGAGAGTTTCCTTCTAAAGGCTCTATTGAAACAAAATATGGAACAAAAAAAGAATATTTAGAATGTATTGAAGCATGTCATCAGGCGGGATTAAATGTTTATAGTGATATAGTTCTTAATCATAAGATGGGGGCTGACAGCAGTGAAAAAGTACAGGCTTATGAAGTGAATCCTGTTTTGCGAGAACAAATTATTTCAGATTTAGAAACAATTGAAGCTTATACCGTTTATACATTTCCGAAACGTCATGATAAGTATTCCACTTTTCATTGGAACTGGGAATGCTTTAATGGAACAGATTATGATGGATTAAATGATAGGCATAGTAATTTTTTATTTGAGAATAAAGAATGGAATCATGAAGTAGATGATGAGAATGAAAATTTTGATTATCTAATGGGTGCGGATTTAGATTTTAGTGTTGATAAAGTGATTGAAGAATGTAAAGAGTGGGGACTATGGTACTTAAATACTTGTCATAATGATGGTTTTAGATTAGATGCGGTTAAACATATCTCTGCTTATTTCTTTAAAGACTGGCTTTCTTATTTAAGAAAACAGACAGGAAAAGAGTTATTTGCAGTAGGTGAATACTGGCATGGTGATATTAATCATCTGCTTCATTATTTAGATGAAGTGGATGAATCATTATCCCTCTTTGATGTCCCTCTTCATTATAATCTTTATAATGCTTCATCAACAAATGGATCATTTGATATGCGTACTATTTTTGATCATACTTTAGTCAGCTGCAAAAGCAACCATGCAGTTACTTTTGTAGATAATCATGATACTCAGCCTTCTCAGGGATTGGAATCATTTGTTAAAAGCTGGTTTAAGCCATAGGCTTATGCATTAATATTATTAAGAGATGAAGGATACCCATGTATATTCTATGGAGACTATTATGGCATACCTTATAGTCAGATTGAATCAATAAGTCCAATTATTGATGAGATGCTTGCATTAAGAAGAGACCATATGGCAGGAGAAAGACATGATTATTTTGATCATCCTGATCTTATTGGTTGGAGCTATGAGGGTGAAAATAATGATGGCTTTGTAGTTATTATGACCAATGCCGCAGGCGGAACTAAGATCATGTATGCAGGCAAGCAATATAGCGGACAATTATTTACTGATGGCAATCATGATATTCTTATTAATGAAGATGGATCAGGAGAATTTATCTGTGATGATGGCAAGCTTAATATATATAAAGTAAAGGAGACTGTATGATCAGACATATTGTAGCATGGAATTTAATTGATAAAGATGCGGGATTAAAGATTAAAAAAGATTTAGAAGGACTTAAGGATAAGATTGATTATCTTAAAGAGATAACGGTTTATCTCAATTCTTGTTATACAAGTGATAGGGATGTTGTATTAAGCACTTTATTTGATGATGAAGAAGACTTAAAAAGATATGCTTCAGATCCTTATCATTTAGAAGCTGTTTCTTATATTAAAACAGTTACTAAAGATCGTTTGGCTTTAGATTATCAGGAATAAAAAAGTAATCTCAGATGAAGTGAACTCTCCGGTTGAATAACCGGAGAGGGGTACTACAAAGGATTACCTTTTAAATAATATTGAGTTTTTTTAAAGCATAATAAATACCATCTTCATTATTGCTTTGAGTATGATTTTTAATAATCTTTTTTAGCTCATCGGGAGCATTATCCATTAAAAAAGGATATCCTGCGCATTTAAGCATTTCTTCATCATTAAACTGATCTCCAAAAGCAATAGACTTTTTAATATCTATCTGTTTTATTTCACATAGTTTTTTGATAGCATAGGCTTTATTAACACCTTTAGCATTGATTTCAAGAAGAATATCAGAAGATTGTGAAATAGTTACATTATCAAACAGATCTTGAAGCTTGCTTTGAATAGAAAGAATACTCTTAGGATTACACATTAAAAGAATCTTATTTACATCATTTTGAATATTTTCAAGAGATCCTTGAGTACTCAATGCTTCAACAATTCTTTCTTCATGTTTGACTCTAGGATCATTTTTATCTTTAACAATCCATTGATCCAATGAATAAATATTCCATGTACAATCCATTTTATTATTTTCAAGATAAGTAATAATTTGAGAGGCATAATCCTTTGAAAAGCCTTGATTATAAATAATAGTTCTATTATGATCAAGAATCAGCCCTCCGCTATAACAAATAATATCACAATAAATATTATTCTTTTCAATAATCGGATAAATGCCGGAAGGACTTCTGGCAGATACAATCACAAAAGGAATATTCTTGATTTTAAGAGTGTGAAGAGCTTGCATAGTAAGTGGGGTAATCTGATGATGATCATTTAATAAAGTGCCATCAATATCACTAAAAACAATTGTTTCCATAGTCAATCTCCTTTTCATTTATTGTATTTGATTTATTGAATATATCAATAAATCAAATAAGAAATATGACAATTATTTATGATTAATGACAATTGTCATATTAATTATGTGATATTATGAAGAGGGATTAGGAGGGGAATTAAATGAATATAAAAAAATATACAATAATATTCTGGAGTATCTTAAGTTTTATTATTGTAAGCATTATATTTGGTTGTTATAGATATCTTCCGGTATTTTCTAAACAATACAAGATCGGTGCTACTTATATGACTATGAATAATTCATTTTATACAGCTCTTAATGAGCAGGTGGTAAAGAAAGTCAGTGAGAATAGCGATATTCTTTATACCAGGGACCCTGCTTTAGATTCTGCCAGACAGGCTAAGCAGATCAGAAAATTAGTTGATGAAGGGATTGATGGATTGATTATTAATCCGGTAGATGGAAATGATAAACAGATAAATGCGGCTGTTGATTATGCTAAAAAGAAACATATTAAGATTGTTATAGTAGATTCACAGCTGTATAAGAATGACAGTCCTGATACAACCATTTTATCTAATAATTATGATGCGGGTGTGTTATGTGCTAAAGATATGATGAAAGAGGTGAAATCTGCACACATTCTTCTTTTAGAACATCGATCAGCCTATTCAGCAGTGGATAGAATCAGGGGATTTGAAGATACTATTAAAGGAAATAAAAACTATCATATAGCGGCTAGAGCAGATTGTTTAGGGCAGACAGAGTTGGCAATGCCTAAAGTTCAGGAAGTGATTAAAAAAGGGATTTCTTTTAATGTTATTATGGCATTAAATGACCCTAGTGCATTAGGAGCCCTAGCTTCTTTAGAGAATAATAATCTTCATCACAAGGTCTATGTCTATGGAGTAGATGGATCACCTGATGTTAAAAGATTACTAAAGGAAACAAGCTATGTTCAGGCAACAGCTGCTCAGTCACCGCTAACAATGGGACAAAAAGCTATTGAAAGTATTTATAAGTTACTAGCTTCCAAGAAAGTCAGTCGTCAGATTATTGTTCCGGTATCACTTATTACAAGAAAAATGATTAATGATTATGATATTTCAGGGTGGCAGTAATGAATATCACTTATAGCAGAAAAAGACTGGAATTTGTCAGAAAATGCTTGATGGTTTTAAACTTTGCAGCCGTTATATACAATACATCACTATTTTTATTCTGTACAAAATATATTCTTGCTTCTCAAAGAGCTCATTCTCTTCTGGAAAATTTAAGTGCTGTTCCTTCCTCACCAATTAGAATGTATCTAGGTTCAATGAGTCTATTTGCTTTATTAATGATTATTATGATTGGGAAAGGGGTTATTGCGAATCGAGAAAGCAGACTATATAGTTATCTGACATTTGCTGAACTGGTACTTGCGATTTGGATGCTTTTTATCATGTATGACTGTTATAGCGGTATTATATTATTTGTATTTATGGATATCTTCTATACTGCCAGTGATAATAAATACTGGCTTGCTTATGTTGCAATCGGATTTGGAATGCAGTTGATTGCTAATTATCAACTGGTCTCTATTGTCTTAAAAATGCCGTCATTAGATGTTTATATTGCTTTTCTTCCTCAAAATATCAGATTATTTCTTTTATTTATCAGATATTTTATTGATTCTCTGAATATTGTCTTATTCATTGCTTTTCTGGTTATTTACTTATTAAATTCATTAGAAGAAAAGCAGCATATTGAAGAAGAGTTAGCTATGGCTTCACAAGTTAATGCGGAATTAAAAAATTATGTTGCTTTAACAGAAAAGATTGCTGAAGATAGAGAAAGAAAAAGAATTGCAAGAGAAATACATGATACTCTCGGTCATGCCCTTACCGGGATAGCCGCCGGTGTAGATGCTGTTTTGGTATTATTTGATATTGATCATGAACGTGCTAAGCATCAGCTTCAGCTAGTTAGTCAAGTAGTCAGAGAAGGAATTGGTGATGTGAGAAGATCATTAAATAAATTAAGACCGGGAGCATTAGAAGAAAGAACCTTAAAAGATGCTTTAAATAAGATGATTGAGGAATATAAAAATCTTTCTAAGTTGGATATTGAATTATATTATGAATGGGATCGTGTTGATTTAGAAATCACTAAAGAAGATATTATATTTAGAGTTATTCAGGAATCTATTACTAATTCTTTAAGACATGGTCATGCTAAAAAAATTGAAATACAGATGTTTAATACAGATGATCTATATTATATTACTATTCAGGATGATGGTATTGGCTGTGCTGAGATACAAGATGGTTTTGGTCTTACACAAATGAAAGAGAGATTAGCAATTATAGGAGGTAAAGTATCTTTTTATAATATGAATGGTTTTAGAACCATGGTAGAAATTCCTAAAATGAAAGGAGAAGATAAAGATGATTAAAATACTGATTGCTGATGATCAGGCATTAATAAGACAGTCATTAGAAATTGTTTTGGCTGCTTATGAGAATATTGAAGTTATAGGCAGTGCCGGCAATGGTTTTGAAGTTTTAGAACAGCTGGAAAAAGAAAAGCCGGATGTTATATTGATGGATATTCGTATGCCTAAAATGGATGGTGTTGTCTGTACTAAAACAATTAAAGAAAAATATTCTCAGATTAAAATTATTATACTAACAACTTTTGATGATGATGAATTTGTATTCAGTGCTTTAAAATATGGAGCATCCGGTTATCTTCTTAAAGGAGCTTCAATGAATGAACTTTATCAGGCTATTTTAAATGTCTATAATGGTGGGGCAATGGTAAATCCTGATATTGCTACTAAGGTATTTAAGCTATTCTCTCAAATGGCACAAAGTGATTTTACTATTCAGGTAGATGAAGAGAGTATTAAGGATCTTTCGGAAAATGAATGGAAAATTATTCAGCAGATTAGTTTTGGTCATTCTAATAAAGAAATAGCAGCTCATCTTTATTTATCTGAGGGAACAGTAAGAAATTATTTATCAGGTATTCTTTCTAAACTTAATTTAAGAGATCGTACACAACTTGCCATCTGGGCAGTACAAACAGGTGTAACTGCAAGGAGCTTTAAAAATGATTAAGCATATGAAAAATAAATTGATGATAGCTTGTCTATGTACAGTTTTTTTTATTGCAGGTCTGATGTATTTTGATCCCGGCAGAAAGAAAACAATCAGAGTAGGTTTTTATGTAGGTTCTTCCTGGAATGTTCCGGAAGGAAATAGCTATCATATTATTCAAGAAATTATTAAGAAATATGAGCAGAAATATCCTCATGTTAAAGTTAGTTATGAAGGGGGCATTACTAAGTCTGATTATTCTAGATGGCTTTCAGAAAAAATTATTTCAGGATATTCCCCGGATGTCTTTATTATTCCGGAGGGAGACTTTAATCTTCTATCTAGTACAAAAGCATTAGAAAACTTAGACAATTATTTAAAAACAGACTATGGTATTAATAGAAGAAATTATTTTGATACATCCTGGGAATCAGGAACGTATGATTCAATCCAATATGCTTTACCTTTTGAAAGTAATCCGGTTATGATGTGTGTCAATAAGGATTTATTAAAGAAGGAGAATATTCAAATTTCATCTTCATGGAATATGGATGATTTTTATAAGATCTGTCAGAAAATGACAAAGGATACTAATAATGATGGTATTATTGATCAGTATGGTCTATGCGGCTATAGCTGGCAGCAGGCTGTTTCTGCCTATGGAGCGGAGTTATTTGATTCCGGAGGAACACAGGCGTTTTTTAACAGTCAGAAAGTGAAATATGCACTTACAATGTATTCTAAGATTAAATCACTTTCTAAGCAGTATAATGTTACATCAGATGATTTTGACAAAGGTCATGTTGCTTTTATGCCTATGAGCTTAGCTGAATATCGAACATATAAGCCTTATCCATATCGTGTTTCTAAATACTCTAAGTTTTCATGGGACTGTATTCCTATGCCTTCAAATAATCATAACAAAGGATTACTTAAAACATCATTGGTTGCAATATCAAGTAATTCATCTTATAAAAAAGAAGCATGGGAATTTTTAAAGCTTATGTCTTCTGATAATGATATTCAGCAGAATTTGTTTGAAACATCACAAGGTGTATCAGTATTAAAAAGTGTAATGAATTCTCCTCAAACAAAATCTTTTCTTAAAAGATCAGCTTTTGAAGAGAAATCTTTAGATATTAAGACTATTAATACTATTATGAACAATACCAAAAATGAACCTAAATTTAAAAAATATGATGAACTCATGAGAAAAGCAGACTACTATATTACTAAATCTTTAGATGATAATAGTTTAGAACTGGAATTATCAGAGATTCAGCGTATTATTACAAATAATCTTTAATCAGATGATAAATGTCATCTGATTTTTTAATTTTTATAACATTTATCATCTGAATATTATGACTTTTAATACTTAGATTAAAAAGTTGGGTTTGTTAGTATTTAAATAACAGAAAGGGGGAGGATGCATATGAAATATTTAGTCCTGGTGAGTCATGGCGATTTTGCTGAAGGTCTTAAAACATCATTAAGTATGTTTGCATCAGATAAGATCGATCAGGTGATTGCTTTAGGCTTGAAAAATGGACAGTCAGCTGATGATTTTGCAGAAACATTTAAACAGGCAATAAGTGTCTTAAATCCTGAAGATACCTTAGTGCTTTTAGCTGATATTATTGGCGGTTCACCATTAACATCTGCCTTAAATGTATTATCTGATCTAAGCAGACTGGAAGGGACAAGAGTGATTGGCGGAATGAATCTGCCAATGGCATTAACAGCAGCTATTACAAAAGATGTTCTTGAAGGAGATGCTTTTGTATCTGGTGTTATTCAGGAATCTGTTAGTGGGATACAGGAATTTAATGTTGTAAATGAAACAAATGAAGATGATATTTAAAGGGGAGATGGTGGATAATGGCAATTTCATTTGTAAGAATTGATGATCGTATGATTCATGGACAGACGGTTACAAGATGGTCTAAAGAGTTTCCGTGTACCGGTTTGATTGCTGTCAATGATGCAGCAGCAAACAATCAGGTATTAAGTCAGGCATATAAGAGTGCTTCTGAAAAAAAGACTTTTGTCTGGACAAAACAGCATTTTAAAGATGTTCAGGAAAAAGTTATAAATAGTAAGGATCAGTATTTTTTAATTACTAAGAATCCGATAGATATGAAAGAGATTTTAGTAGATATGAAATTCATTCCTGATCAAGTCAAAACAGTTATTGTTGGTCCTTGTAATGATCGTCCGGGAGCAGTAAAGCTGGGGAATAATCAGTCGATTACACAAGAGGAAGCGGATGCTTTAGAGGCAATATCTCAGTCCGGATACGCTATTAAGTTTTCATTAATTCCCGATATCTCAATAGGGACATGGGATGATTTTAAAAGTAAGTTTGGTTATTAGAGGAGGAAAATATTATGACAATTAGCTGGTTACAGGCCGGTTTGCTTGGCTTATTTGCTTCATTAGCATCAATGCCGGGTATGGGCGGTACATCTATTGGTAACTATACACTAGGACGTCCTTTAGTAGGAGGTTTAGTATGTGGTCTTATATTAGGTGATTTAAAAGCAGGTATTTTATGTGGTGTAGCAATGCAGGTAGTATATATTGCTTTGGTAACTCCGGGAGGAACAGTATCAGCAGATGTACGTGCAATCTCTTATATTGGTATTCCTCTGGCAATGGTTGCTATTAAATCTCAAGGGTTGGATGCTAATACAGCAGCAGCGGCAGGATTAGCGACTTCTATGGGAACATTAGTAGGAACTGTAGGTACAGTCTTATTTTATGGAACAGCTACTTTAAATCTAGCCTGGCAGCATATTGGATGGAATTCTGTTGAAAAAGGAGATTTTAGAAAAGTTTATTTAGTAGATTATGTCCTTCCTTGGATATCACATTTTCTATTCTCATTTATTCCTACACTTATTATGTGTAAATTAGGAGCAGATGCTGTTACAGCATTAAAAACAGCATTACCTATGGATGGTATTGCCATGAAAACATTATTTACAGTGGGAGCATTACTTCCATGTGTCGGAATTGCTATCTTATTAAAACAGATCGTTGAAACGGCGACTGACTTTATTCCATTCTTTGTTGGTTTTACATTGGCGGCTTCATTAAAACTGAATCTTGTATCATCAGCGGTTATTTCATTAATCTTTGCATTGCTTTATTACAAATTAGAAATACTCAAAGTATTAAAACCATCTGTTGCAGTAACTGAGGAAGAGGAGGATATTTAAGATGACTGAAAAGAAACTTACAAAGAAAACATTATTAAAATCTTTCCATCATTGGTATTATGGAAACCTTACTTGCTTTACTCAGGAACATATGCAGACTTTTGGATATTTAGCATCAATGCTTCCTATTATTGAAGAGTTATATGATAATAAAGAAGATCAGAAAAGATCTGTGAATACATATACAGCATTCTTTAATACAGAACCTCAGATCGGTGCTATTGTGGTTGGAATTACAGCCGGATTAGAAGAAGCACGTGCTAATGGATCAGAGGATGTTGATGATGAGACAATCAACGGTTTAAGAGCAGGTCTAATGGGTCCATTAGCCGGTATTGGTGATTCTTTGATTGTTGGAACATTAATTCCGGTATTATTGGGAATTGCTTTAGGATTATCTACCGGCGGGTCTCCTATAGGAGCTATATTCTATATTATTGTATGGAATTTACTGGCTTACTTTGGAATGAGATTTGCTTATTTTAAAGGATATGAACTTGGCGGTAAAGCAGTTGAGTTCTTAGTTGGTCCTCAAGGTCAGGCAATCAGAAGAGCAGTTGGTGTTGTTGGCGGTATGGTTGTTGGTGCAGTTGCAGCAACATGGGTATCTGTTAAAACATCATTTGTCTTAAAAGATAGTGCCGGAAAAGTATTCTTAAATCTGCAAAATCAGTTAGATAGTGTTTATCCGGGCATGCTGACAGCAGGAGTTATTGTATTTTGCTGGTGGTTAATGGCAAAAAAGAAAATTTCACCAATTAAGGTTATGCTATTATTGGTTGTGATTGCATTGATTGGTGTACTTGCAGGATTCTTTAATCCAGGTCTTAAATATTAATAAAGGAGTTAAAACTTATGACTGAAAGAGAAATAAGAGGCTATCATGAAGAAATAGATTATCAGAAACGTATGCTAAGCAATCTGCAAAGGTTTATGACTCTCTCTGTATTATTTTCGACAACAGGCATTGTTCTTATTTATTTCTTCCACTCGTTATCTTTGCTTATTACAATACTTGGAATAATATTACTGGTCATAGGTGTGATTTCTTCATTAGTTTTTGGCTATGGTATCTATAAAGGACAAAAAAATATTGATAATCTTATCAATATTTTTAAAGAAAAATTAAATGATTAAAAAAGAAAGGGAAGAATAATCTATTATTCTTCCTCTTCTTTTTTTTCTTTATTTTTCTTTTTTCTTCTTATATTTACTATAATGGCACAAATAATAATGACTACAAGCACAGAAGCTGATGAAATATAGAAAGTATTCATTAAAGCAGGTACTTTAAATAATTTTGTATACTCTATAAGGCTTCTAACACTAATTGCAATAGCCATACCGCTAGAAGCTGCACCTGCTAGTGCCAATAAAGCTTTAGCCCACTTAGGAAGCATTTCAGTAAATAAGATATCAATCGCAAGAACGCATAATGCAATAAATATGCTAATAACAAAACGCATAGGGATTCCTCCTTTAGTCTTTTATTAAAGTATCATAATTTAGACTGCTTTGCAATAAGCATTTTTATATAGAAATATTTTATAACATGTGTTATAAATAAAACTAAGATTATGAGGTGATTATTAAATGTTCAAAAGAAATAAAAGAAGCTATTCCTATAGTGCCTATGGCTATGGAAGAAAACGAGGACTTAGAATAAAATGGAATCGTATAATTCCGGCAGGTATTGCTGTACTTGCAATACTGGTGATAGTAGTAGTTTTTAATCTTTCACGTATCAGGCTGGCTTTTAAGGGCTATTCATTTTCTCAACAGTCAGAAATCCTGGAATTTACTAGTGATAAGATAAATATGATATTAAGTTATGATAAACTGGATCATATTAAAGATTGGATTAGCCATGGCACAAAGGTTAAGTACTATGATGATTATGAAAAGTATATAAAAATACATCAGGATCTGTCTCCAAAAGATGTTGTAAAAACAGTAGATAATATTATGGCTAATTATATGTCAGGACTAAAGGAACTGGGATATAGTGAAAATAATGTTTGGGATGTATTGAAAACCGCAAGTATTGAAGATTTGGAATATTTAATCAGTAAACAGTATTCCTATAGTACTATTAAGCCTTATATGTCTGTATATGGCTTTAAGTTTAAAGATATGGAACAGTATATTAAAGCCTATGCATCTTCTCAGAATTATAGCTATGCGGTTCTTACGACAACTTATCCATTTATTATTGATGTAAGTAAAATAAAGTCTTCTTATACTATTCAGAATCCAGCTGAATATTTAACACTAGTTAAAAAAGGATTACTGCTTCCTTCAACTTATGAACCTAAGGATTTAGTTACACCGGATAAGAAATACACCGCTTATAAGATGAATAAGGATCAGCCGTCTGATTATCAATTAAGAAAAGAGGCTTATGAGGCTTATACACAGCTTTATAATGATGCTAATAAAGAAGGATATACAATCTTATTAAATAGTGCCTATCGTTCTTATAAAACTCAGCAGAAACTGTATCAGGAAATATTAAATAAGTATGGAGGACTCTATGCTAAAGAGCATGTTGCTCAGCCGGGAATAAGTGAACATCAGACCGGCTTAGGTGTGGATTTTACATCACAGTCTGTAGTAGATAAGAAAAGACTTGTCTTTGGAGATACTAAGGAATATCAGTGGGTAGTTAAGAATTGTTATAAATATGGTTTTATTTTAAGATATAGAGAAGGAACATCAAAGATTACAGGTATATCTCATGAGCCTTGGCATTTTCGTTATGTAGGCAAACAGGCTGCTAAGATTATTCATGAAAAAGGATATACTTTAGAAGAATATTGTCTTTATTATAATAAGCTTCCAAAAATTAAAGAAAACAAATAAAAAGGGCTCCTTAGCCCTTTTTATTATACAATAATATATCTAAATGAACCATCTAGAGGATAGATTTCTTCCTGACCATTGACAATATGAGTCAGCTGACCATCTTCGATGAATCCGTTCCATGTTGTTACAACCATCACATCTTTACTTAAATCTTTAATTAAATCCATTAATTCAGTATCCTTTGATGCTTTATAGAATGCCTTTTTATTATCTAGAAGCAATACATCAAAACGATAGCTTTTTAAAAAGTCTTTCATCGTTTTTTTCAAGTCTTCAGTATCAGAGGAGATAATCTTGGAAAAATCAAGAATAGGGATACCTGTATTACTTGAATATTCATGAATGATTTTAGATTTACCGCTTCCTGGCTTACCTATAATAAGCACCAGTTTGTTTCCTTCCTTAGTGGCTGTTTCAAGTGTGTTTAATAAATTGTCCATTTTGGTTGTTAACCTCCTTATGTAATTTTATCTATAATTCTATTATAAGGGCTTGCAGAGAGAAAACAAAGGAAAATTTTAAATAAATGAAAAATAAAAAGAAGGAAGCTCCTTCTTTTTATGATTTATGATTATTCAACAACTGTTACATTAGAAGCCTGTGGTCCACGATCACCTTCAACAATATCAAAGCTTACTGTCTGACCTTCTTCTAATGTTCTGAACCCATCACTGTTAATTGCTGAGTAATGAACAAAGATATCTTTGCTCTGATCCTCAACGGTAATGAATCCATAACCTTTATCTGCCTTAAACCATTTTACTTTACCTGTAGTCATACTTGCTACCTCCTATAAACTTGCCAATACACAACTTAACTTTTTATCCCCGTATTACTTTCATAATTTAGACTATAGTATTGCCTATGTATAGCTAAAAAGAGTATATCATAGAAAAATATATCTGACAACAAAATTGTTGATAACAAAAAAAGCTCTATGTTATTATGCAATAGATGTGAAATATATTCTGTATAAAAAGGGCTTAAGTCATGAAAAGTATAACACAGAATAATGCATATTCTTCCTCATGAACTGAAAACAAAAATTCATGAAGAAAAAAAGAAATTTGATGAGTAAATATATAAAAATTTCCTTACCTGTTTTCGGAAAGTCAGTCTATTGGAAAAAGAAATCTGTTGCCGAAGGTTGTTTCGGCAACAGATTGATATTTACAAACGTATATAATTAAGTATACATACTATTTAAATTGAATGTTACACTTAATTTTCTGGAACCTCCCATGCCGGAAACATATATAGTCACGTCTAGTATTGAATATGGAGGCATAGATGACATATACAATCCGTAATCATCACTTACAGATTTGCTCCAGCTTGAAACTGTAGGATAAAATATACCACCTTCACCTGAACCGGGATTCCCCCAGCTAACCCTTTTGTTAGCAGCATAAAAATATCCCTTGTTTATGACAGAACCTGTTACACGGGTAATCTTCACATCTGATCCCTTTAAATACCATCTTAGACCTGTAGTAATTATTATATCACTGTCTATAGTAGCTGAGCCATTTTCTTCTTTTCGTGATTTTATTTTTTTATCAAAAGTGCTTTCCAAGTATTTGGCTAAACTGACAGTAGCTTCAGAGTTTCTTTCTATAGACTTTATACCAAGAACACTCTTACTTGCTTGTGGAATCTTAAAAACTGTATTTCTTATTTCTTTCTTAAAATTCCATGTTTTATTAGAATCCGGATCAGTAATAACGATCAATAATATCTTAGAATAATTTTCTGCATTAACCGGAACAATCATAAAGCAAAAGAATAAAGCGAAGGAAATAAATCCTGCAAATATTTTTTTCATAATATCTTCTCCTACTTATTTTTGTCAAAAATTATTATTAAATTATAAATCCACAAAATAATGAATAAGATATACTGTCCAATCTTTGTTACAAATATCCATAAGTTATGGTATATAGTATTCATTAAATACATATAATGAGCTTCATAATAAAAACGGTAGAAAATCATTATTAAGAATAATATTAAGATAATAATTGAAAAAATCAAACGTTTCTTCTTAATCATGTGCATCACCTCAAATATAATATTAGTTATCCAATGCTTTTAACTCCACATTACAACCATCCCCTTTATCAAATAACTATCTTTAGAATTATTATATATTATTTTTTATTTGAATAATATAATATTTAAAATAATTAAAATAAAAAATTTGTAGCTTTACAATAGATGTGAAATATATTCTGTATAAAAAGGGCTTAAGTCATGAAAAGTATGACACAGAATAAATACAGGATATTTACTTTGAAAATAAGAAAGATCTTAATAAAAAATGAAAAGGAAGGATAATCAAATGTTAGAGAAATATGCCGGACTAATAGTGAGAAAAGGTGTTAATCTTCAAAAAGATCAGATACTTGTCGTTACCGGTGATGTCTGTAATCATCGGCTTGTAAAAGCAATTGCTAAAGAAGCATATCAGATAGGAGCAAAAGATGTTATTCCTTATTATACTGATGATAAGATTTCTTTATTAAGATATGAGCATAATGAGAGAGAATATTTTAAAGAAGTACCTTTATATTTATCGGACTTAAGGAATGAATATGCTAAAAAGAATGCCGCTGTTATTATGGTCACATCAGAGAATCCTGATTTGTTTAAAGAGATTGATCCATTAAAAATAAGTACCCATTCTATCGCCATGCATCAAGCATGCAAGCTATTCTATGATCATTTAGATATGATGATTGATCGGTGGTGTATTGTGGGAGCATCTTCAATTGAATGGGCAAATAAGGTCTTTCCTGAAATGAGTGATCAAGAAGCATTAGAAGCACTGTGGCAAGCTATTTATCATGCCTGTAAAGTAGATCAGGATGATCCTTTATCAGCATGGGAAATACATAGACAGTCATTTACTGAAAGAATCAATTATCTTAACAGTTTGCAGTTAGAGACATTATATTATCAGAATTCTTTAGGTACTTCATTGGAGATAGGAATGAATTCGGGTTATTTATTTGCCGGAGGAGGAAGCTATACAGCTGATGGTATCTATTCTTTTCCAAATATTCCTACTGAGGAAATCTTTACATCTCCTAATTATAAGAAAGCTAATGGAATTGCTTATGCTTCTAAGCCTCTTAACTATCATGGAACATTGGTTAAAGATTTCTTTATTGAATTAAAGGATGGAAAGATTATTAACTATGATGCTAAAGAAGGGAAAGAAGTCTTAAAAAGTATTATTGAGACAGATGAAGGATCACATTATTTAGGAGAGATAGCTTTGGTACCTTATCATTCTCCTATCAGTGATATGAATATTTTATTCTATAATACATTGTATGATGAAAATGCTGCCTGTCATTTAGCTATCGGTAAAGGATTTAGTGAATGTATTAAAGATGGTTTATCAATGAATAAGGAAAAGCTAAAAGAACAGGGTATTAATGATTCTTTAACACATGTAGATTTTATGATTGGAACAGAGGATTTATCTATTAAAGGAAAAACTGTTCAAGGAGAATGCGTTGATATCTTTGTGAATGGTGATTTTGCTTTTTAATGATGTTAGTAAAATTATTCTATTTACTAAATTGACAAATGAATATTTATTCTTTAGAATTGACAAAGCTGGAGGTTACTATGTCAGAATTCACAGATAAAGTAAAAAAAAGACGTACATTTGCGATTATTTCTCATCCTGATGCCGGTAAAACGACATTGACTGAAAAGTTTTTATTATATGGCGGAGCTATTGCTGAAGCTGGAATGGTTAAGGGCAAACAGAATATGCGTCATGCTGTATCGGACTGGATGGAAATTGAAAAACAGAGAGGTATTTCTGTTACCAGTTCTGTATTACAGTTTAATTATCATAATTATTGCATTAATATCTTAGATACACCGGGTCATCAGGATTTCTCAGAAGACACTTATCGTACTTTGATGGCAGCTGATTCAGCTGTGATGGTGATTGATGCTTCCAAGGGTGTCGAAGATCAGACCAGAAAGTTGTTTAAGGTCTGTGCAATGAGACATATTCCTATTTTTACTTTTATTAATAAATTGGATAGAGAAGCGAAAGATCCTTATGAACTAATGGAGGAAATAGAAGCAGAGCTGGGAGTAGAAACATGTGCTGTCAACTGGCCTATTGGCAGTGGTAAACAATTTAAAGGTGTTTATGAAAGAAAAAATAAACAGGTTATCTGTTTTAGTGCTGTTGATGGATATCGGCGAGAAGTAAAAGAAGATATTAGAGATATTACTGATCCATCAATTAAAGAGCTACTAGAAGATAATCAGTATGAAATACTGATGGATGATGTTGATTTATTAGATGGAGCAGGAGCTGAATTTGATTTAAATAAGATTAGAAGAGGAGAGCAGTCTCCTGTCTGTTTTGGGTCAGCTCTTACTAATTTTGGTGTAGAACCATTTCTTCAGCATTTCTTAGATTTTTCTATGCCGCCATCTCCTCGAATGAGTGATATTGGTGAAATAGATCCTTTATCAGAAGATTTCAGCGCATTTGTTTTTAAGATTCAGGCAAATATGAATTCAAGACATCGTGATAGAATGGCTTTTATGAGAATTACATCAGGAACCTTTGAAAAAGGTATGGAAGTCTTCCATATGCAAGGGAATAAGAAGATTAAGCTGAATCAGTCCAAACAGCTTTTAGCTGATGACAGAGAAGAAATTAAAGAAGCTTATTCAGGGGATATTATTGGAATTTTTGATCCGGGTATATTCTCTATCGGTGATACATTAACAGTACCATCAAAGAAATTTAAGTTTGAAGGTATTCCTACATTTGCTCCTGAACATTTTGCATCAATCAGAAATAAAGATACAATGAAAAGAAAGCAATTTGTTAAGGGAGTAACTCAAATTGCTCAAGAGGGAGCTATTCAGATCTTTACTGATATGGGTGGAGGAATGGAACAGATTTATGTAGGTGTTGTAGGGGTTTTACAGTTTGAAGTATTAGCTTATCGTTTATTAAATGAATATAATGTTGAAATTGTAAATACACCGCTTTCTTATCAGTATGTTAGATGGATAGAAAATGAAGGATTAAATTTGAAAGCATTAAATCTCTCTTCTGATACTAAAATTGTTGAAGACTTAAGAGGAAGAAGTTTATTATTATTTAGTAATCAATGGGGAATTAACTGGGCAGAAGATAAAAATAAGGAACTTATACTTACGGAGTTTTCAAAAAACATATCATGAGAAAATATCATTTAAAATACTGGTGGACATTACTATATTTTGTTGTTTATCTATTAGGTTTTTTCTTAATAGAAAGATTGACCGGAACTGTTGTTCATGATCTTACAACATCATTTGATAGACATGTTCCCTTTATTTCTCATTTTATTTATTTTTATTATCTTTGGTTCCCATTTATCTTCTATACTTTTGTAAGACTCTTCTTCGATTATAAAGAAGACTATCTCAAAATGATTACTTTCTTATATACAGGAATGACTCTATTTGTTTTAGTCAGTGCTGTTTATCCTAATGGATTAAGTATTAGACCTGTCTTGGTTCATCCTAAGAATATTTCTGAATATCTGGTATCTCTTATTTATATGGCAGATACACCTACTAATGTTCTTCCTAGTATTCATGTTTATAATTCTATTGGCATGGCAATTGCTATTTATTCTGTTAAAACACTGCCTGTTTACGAAAGAGTAGGTTCATTGTTTTTAGGAATAATGATTACTATCTCAACTGTTTTTGTAAAGCAGCACGGTATTATAGATGTGTTATCTGCTTTGATTCTGGCATATATTATGTATGTGATTGTTTATAAGAAAGAGTTCTATTTTTTGAAACGAAACGAATCTGTATAGGTTCGTTTTTATTTTGCTTAAATTATGATAATATAAAATAGGGTGATACTATGAAAATACTAGCAGCATTTGACTCATTTAAAGAAAGTATGAGTGCAATAGAAGCAGGAGAAGCTGTTAAGAAAGCATCTTGTCATACAGTTATTATTAAAGCATTAGCTGATGGGGGAGAAGGAACTATGGATGCTGTTAATGATTATTTGAAAGGTAATATTCATACGGTAGAAGTAACAGGTCCGTTATTTGAAAAAACATCAGCAAGACTGTCTATCTGTAATGATCTGGCAATCATTGAATCAGCTCAGGCATGCGGTCTTGATTTATTAACAGAAGAAAAGAAAAATGCTCTTTTAACAACAACCTATGGAGTAGGAGAAATGATTCTCTATGCATATAATCATCAAGTTAGAAACTTTATGATTACTTTAGGTGGATCATCGACTAATGATGGTGGAGCAGGCATGCTTTCAGCTTTAGGTATTCGTTTTTATAATAAAGAGAAGCATCTTATGATCCCGACAGCTCGTTCGCTTAAAGATATTGATGAAATTGATCTTTCTGAATATCTTCTTAAGGACTGTCACTTTATAGCAGCATGTGATGTAACAAATCCTTTAACCGGAATAGAAGGAGCTACATATATTTTTGGACCTCAAAAGAAAATAAAAAAAGAAGATCTTCAAGAAGTAGATAAAGGAATGAGTCATTATGCTGATAAGACTGCTTATATTTTAAATAAAGATAATCGTGCTTATCCTGGAGCGGGAGCTGCCGGAGGATTAGGCTTTGCGATAGTCTCTTATTTAAATGGTCAATTAAAATCAGGCTTTGATATGGTAGCTTCCTATACTTGTCTGGAAGAAGCTATTAAAGAGGCAGATATTATCTTTACCGGAGAAGGAAAAATGGATCGGCAGACTCTACAAGGCAAAACACCTTTTGGTGTTTTACAGCTTGCTAAAAAATATCATAAGAAAGTGATTGCTTTTAGCGGTAGAGTAGAGGATAAAGAACTTCTTTTAAAAGCCGGATTTGAGAATGTTTATTGTATTAATCATGAAGATCTTCCTTTAAAGGAATTGCTAAAGAAAGGAAAGGATAACCTCTATTTAGAGGTTAAAAGATATTGTGATGAATACCTATAAAGTAAAAGAAAACACCAATGTACTTAATTATTTAATGATATTGGGATATAATAAAACAAAGGCAAAAGCTTTATTAAAATACCGACAGGTTCTTGTGAACGGGAATCCGGCTGTATTTAATACAGCTGTTGCTATGGATGATACACTTACTATTATAAAGAATAAAGAGTCATCTTTAGATATTATATATGAAGATAAAGACATACTTGTGATTAATAAGCCTAGTGGCTTATTAAGTGAGAGAACTGCTCATGTACATGATAAAACAGCATTTATGTATGCAAAAGACTATTTAAGTAAAAAACATGAAACAGTTTATCTTGTACATCGGTTAGATAAGGAAACGAGCGGTGTGCTGATGTTTATAAAAAACAAGAAACTTTATGAAGAATTAACATCTCACTGGAATGATTATGTTACAACAAGAAGCTATATAGCAATAGTGGAAGGCTTACTTAAAGAAGAAGGGAAGATTGATAAGAGTCTTTTGGAAAATAAAGGACAAACAGTTTATATCTCAAAAGAAGGAAAAAAAGCTATAACTTTATATAAATCATTAAGCTATAATAAAAGCTATTCTTATATCCATCTTCAGTTAAAGACAGGAAGAAAGAATCAGATTCGTGTACATATGTCTTCAATAGGACATCCTGTTGCCGGTGATAAGAAATATGGAGCAAAGTCAAATCCAATCAAACGATTAGCTTTACATGCTGACAGATTTGGCTTTGTTCATCCTTTTACTCATCAGAAAATGGAATTCTATGCTCCTGTTCCTGAATCTTTTAAGAAATTTAAATAGAAATAGCTTGACTTTATAAATTATTTGGTATAAGTTAAACAAGTAAATAAATATAGTGGAAAGAAGAAGTACCCCTTCTCGCCCGATTGATGAAGTCGATGGGCAAATGTCACTAAGAGAGAAACTCTTGAGGATAAGTGGGTACATTATGTATCCGCTTTTTATTTGATAAGTATGGAGGTGGCTTTTATCAGAAAATTTGACAGAACAAAACCTAAGAAAGCAGAAGACCCAATCAATGAAAATATTCGCTTTAAAGAAGTGTTAGTTATTGATTCTAATGGGAATCAGTTAGGTGTTATGAACAGAAATGAAGGAATCAATAAGGCTTATGATCAGGATTTAGATTTAGTGTGTGTCGCACCTAAAGCTAAACCGCCTGTTTGTAGAATTATGGATTATGGAAAATATCGCTTTGAACAGCAGAAGAAAATAAGAGAACAGAAAAAGAATTCTAAGGCTGTTTCTTTAAAAGAAACACAACTTTCGCCTACTATTGATGTTCATGACAAAAATGTAAAATTAAAGAGAACTATTAAGTGGCTGGAGGATGGAAGCAAGGTTAAAGTTGTTGTTAGATTTAGAGGACGTCAGTTGGCTCACATTGATATTGGGCAAAAGATTCTTGATGATTTTGTTGCTGAATGTGAGGAATACTGTAATGTTGAAAAGCCAGCAAAAATGGAAGGCAGAATGCTGATTGCTATTCTGGCTCCAAAGAAAAAGTAGGAGGATATATATATGCCAAAAATGAAAACACACAGTGGTCTTAAGAAACGTTTAAAAAAGACAGGTAGCGGTAAGTTCAAACGTGGTCATGCTTATGTTTCACACTTATCTCACAATAAGACTCATAAACAGAAAAAGCACTTAGCAAAAGCTGCACTGGTGCATCCATCAGATATGAAGAGAATTAAAACTCGTTTAGGTAAGTAAGGAGGAGCAAAAATGGCTAGAGTAAAAGGCGGATATACTACAAGACGCAGAAGAAAGAAAATATTAAAGCTTGCTAAAGGTTATTTTGGAAGCAAACATGCATTATATAGAACTGCTCATGAACAGGTCATGCATTCATTAAAATATGCATACAGAGACAGAAGAAATTTAAAGAGAGAAATGAGAAGATTATGGATTGCCCGTATCAATGCGGCAGCAAGAATGAACGATTTATCTTACTCAGTATTAATGCATGGCTTAAAGCTTGCTAATGTTGAAATCAATAGAAAAATGCTATCAGAAATCGCAATTGCCGATCCTGAAGGATTTACGGCAATCTGTAATAAAGCTAAAGATGCTTTAAAATAAACAACTGAAGATTAATCTTCGGTTTTTTTATTTCTCAGTATAAAGAACAGAATTTACTAAAATAGAATGCCGGAAGAGAGTCTATTAGAGAAATATCTTGATGAGTGTTCAGGAGGACAAAGACAGAGAATAGCTATTACAATAGCACATACTCAATGATGAACCTACAGACAATTTAGATTCAAAGAATCCCCATATTTAAAGATGGCAGTATTGCTGAAACAATCGAAGAGGATCTTTATCACAGAAGTAATGTTTTTATAAGAGTGTAGATATTAATTCAGCAGAATCATAAAAATTATTTATAAAGTAAGAGTCATACCATGGTGATATGACTCTTACTTTGTAATATATTTAATTTTATATTCTTTAAGATTATATAGTTTTCCAATAAATCCTTGAATAACAGGCTTAGCATTTTCTTGCGCATTCTTTAATAATCCATTTGCGATTGCATCTTTCTGTGCTCTTTTTTTCATATTTTTGAAAGCTATATTATTTTCTTTAAGACGAATACGAGTAAAAATACCGTTCTGCTCATGATAAATTTTAAGTGAATCTTCCTTTACCTCAATACTTAGTACTTTGGCTTTAGGAATAGTTACTTTAATTTCTTTATTATTTTCACTAACTGAACAAACAATATTTTTAAAATCAAATCCCGCTTTAATAATTGTATCATAACTGTAAATATATTTTGTTTGAGTGAAAGGTATTGTTATTCCAAAAAGATCAACAGTTTTATCAGCGACATCAACAGTTGTTACATAAGCTGACTGAGTAGCTAATTCACCAATGTTTTCAAAACCTAATTTTGTTGATTTTGAATCAGTAAAGAAAACTTTCTTAATACCTATTGCTCCTATACTTAAAATAAAAACCAATGCAATCACAATAATGCCTTTAATACCGATAGATTTAATAAAGGAACCGATCTTTTTTAGTATCTTCTTTATATTCATAATATCCCCCTTAGATATATTATATATAAGTTTAATATTTTTAGGAAGATGAATAATAAGATGTTTTGCATTTTTTAAATTTCTTAATATAATAGATTTATGAATAAAATTAAATTGAATGGACAAGAATACGATTGTCTTATAAAATATAAGAAAATAAAATCTATGACTGTTAGAGTTATAGGAGGGAGATTAGAGGTAAGTGTTCCTAATCAGACATTATTAGCAGATATTGAATCTTTTCTTATCAAGAATCAAAATAAGCTCATTAATGCTTTGGAATCCTTTGAACCTTATTATGATTTAAAAGATAATGGCTTTATTATTCTTTTTGGAAAAAAATATTCTATTAAAGTAAGAGATCTTGGCAAAAATGAATGTTATTTTCATGGTCATTATCTTTATATTTATACCAAAAATATTAAAAAAGCAGTCAATGATTATCTCAGTTCTTTGTTGTTTGATTATATTGATAATAGAATTGATGAATATCTTTTAAAGGATTTTCATTTTAATAAACCTCAGATTATTATTAAATATTATAAATCAAGATGGGGAAGCTGTTATTATAATGAAAATAAAGTAAGTTTTAACAGTACTCTTGTTCATCTCAGAAAAGAGATTATTGATTCAGTAATTATACATGAGCTATGTCATTTTATAGTATCTGATCATTCTAAATCTTTTTATCAAGAAGTCTATCAGAGAATGCCTGACTATGATATAAGACATGCCTATTTAAAAGGAAAGAATATATGATTATTACATCACTATCTAATCCTTTGATTAAGAAAATCATGGGATTAAAAACAAAGAAGAATAGAATTATAAATCATCAGTATTTGGTGGAAGGTAAGCATATGGTAGAAGAAGCACTTTTATCAGGAGTGGTGGATGTGGTGATTACAACTGATAAGAATGTAAAGGATGCGACAATAGTAAATGAAAATATAATGAAGAAGATTGCATTTACAAAAAATCCGCAACCTTATATGGCTATTTGTCATAAGCGCAAATCTTATTTGGATACAGAAAACAAAAGAACATTGATCTTAGATGATATTCAGGATCCCGGTAATTTAGGAACACTGATAAGAACGGCTCTGGCATTTGGGTTTAATCAGATAGTTTTATCAGAGGATACTGTTGATGTATATAATGATAAAGTTTTACGAGCTACTCAGGGAGCTATTTATAGAGTGAATATTGTAAATGGGGCTTTAGAAAGAATTATACCGGAACTTCAAAAATCAGGTGTTTATGTAGCGGCTTCCACTCTTGATGATGCATCGAATATAGATAACATAGAAAATTATGATAAAATGGCTATTGTATTAGGGAATGAAGGGAATGGCATGCATGCTCATATTATTGAATTATGTAATCAGTCTCTTTATATACCTATTAGTAATATGGAATCTTTAAATGTTGCGATTGCTGGCGGTATTATTATGTATAAATACAGAAAGTAGGTTATTCATATGATAAGAAGACATTATTATTTTAGTGGAATGGTACAAGGTGTAGGTTTTCGATACAGATGTTTAAGTATAGCTGAAAGTTTGAAATTAAGCGGATGGGTAAGAAATATGTACGATGGAAGAGTAGAAGCAGAAATACAGGGAGAGGAAGCTTCTCTAGATGAGTTTCTTTATCAGATTCATCATCAGCCTTGGATATCTATTACTGATATTGAAATAGAGAATAGAAGTGTTGTAAAAAATGAAAAGGGCTTTAGAGTAGTCTATCGTGTACAATAGAGGAGAAATAGAATGTTTGATAAAATAAGAAAAGTATTGCTTATAGTATGTGTTGGAGTATTTTTATATGCTTCTTTTAACTTGGGAAAGATCTTCTACGATTATTATCAGGTTGATAAACAAACAGAAGAGATTAAAGATGAATATGTTAAGCCTAAAGAGAATAAGAAATCAGTGGAAAATCCTTTAGAAAGAAAAATTGATTTTGTATCATTAAAGAAAAGAAACAAAGATGTTGCAGGATGGATTTATATTCCCGGAACAAGAATTGATGAAGTAATTTTGCATGGAAAAACAAATGATACTTATATTCATACTACGATTGATAAGAAATATAGCTTTGCGGGTGAAGTTTTTATGGATAGTATTAATAAGCCTGACTTTACTGATTCTCAGACTATTATTTATGGTCATAATATGAAAAACGGTTCTCGTTTTGCAGCACTTAGAAAATTTTCTAATAAAGAGTTTTTTGATAAGAATCCTTATGTTTATATTTATTTGCCTGATGGCTCTATTTACGTTTATTCAGTATATGTAATTAAAAAAGTTAATGCTACAGAAGATAAGTATTATACAAATAATGTGGATTATAATAAGTATATCAAACAGCTTCAGTCAGGAGCTGTACATACAAGAAGTGTTTCTAATAAGAAAGCGCCATTAGTTTTACTTTCAACATGTGTAGCTGCTTCCGGGGAAGCAAGATGGGTAGTGGGCGGACGCTTAGAAAAGGTTGTGAAATAAATGAAAGGACCTTTGTATAAAAGTTTTTATTATGCTTTTAATGGTATTGGTGAGACTTTTAGAAGAGAACGTAATTTTAAGATTCATATAATATTTATGGTTGCGGTTATTATCTGTGGGATTTATTTTCAGATAAAGATGTATGAGTGGCTGATTTGTTTTCTTTTATTTGCTTTAGTGCTTTCTTTAGAAATAGTGAATACATCTATTGAAGCAATTGTCGATTTAGCTAGTCCGGATTACCATCCTTTAGCAAAGACAGCTAAAGACTGTAGTGCCGGTGCTGTTCTAGTATCGGCTATCTTTGCAGCTGTTATTGGACTCATAATCTTTATACCTTATATTTTATAAGTAAGTCTTGTCATAATAAAAAAAATAGCTATAATATAGGTAATGCGAAGATAAGGATAAGTAAATAGATATTTTATTTTAAGAGAGGAAACGATTGCTGAGAAGTTTCTAAATGATTATCTATTGAATTCACCTTGGAGTGCGATTAATACTCGCCGTGATACTGCGTTAATGTGAATTAAGAGCGTATATGATATACGAATTAGGATGGTACCGCGATTATTGTCGTTCCTAAAAGGAACGGCTTTTTATATTTTAGGAGGATAATCATGGATGAATTAATAAAGATAAGAGAAGAAGCGTTAAAAAAGCTTTCTGAAGTTCAAAACTTAAAAGAGCTAAATGATTTAAGAGTTCTTTATCTTGGCAAAAAAGGACCTATGCAGCAGGCTATGAAGCAAATGAAAACAATGGCTCAGCAGCAGAGAGCTGAATTTGGCAAGGTTAGTAATCAAGTTAAGAAAGATATTAATGATTATATTGAAAATACAAAATTAAGATTAGAGGAACTTGCGGTTAAGGCTAAACTTGCCGGAGAAGATATTGATATTTCTTTACCTGGCTATAAGCTTCCTCAAGGTTCTTTGCATCCTCTGACAATTGTTAAGGAAGATCTTGAAGAATTATTTTTAGGTATGGGATATGAAGTAGCAGAGGGTCCGGAAGTTGAAAGTGATCATTTCAATTTTGAATTGATGAATCTGCCTAAAGGGCATCCGGCAAGAGATATGCAGGATACTTTCTATATTAATGAGACAACTTTAATGAGAACTCATACATCTCCTGTTCAGGCTCATGTTATGTTAGCAAAGGGAGGTAATCAGCCTATTAAGGTTATCTGTCCGGGCAAGACTTATCGCCGAGATGATGATGATGCTACTCATTCACATCAGTTTATGCAATGTGAAGGTTTAGTGGTAGATAAGAATATTTCTATGGCTGATCTGAAAGGAACATTAGAAGTCTTTGTTAAGAAGATGTTTGGTGAAAAAAGAGAGATACGCTTAAGACCCTCTTATTTTCCCTTTACTGAACCATCAGTAGAGGTAGATATCAGCTGTGGACATTGTGGTGGAAAAGGATGTTCAATGTGTAAAAAAACTGGTTGGATTGAAATCTTAGGAGCCGGAATGGTTAATCCGCATGTTTTAGAAATGTGTGGCTATGATTCTAAAATTTATCAGGGATTTGCTTTTGGAATTGGCTTAGAAAGAGTAGCAATGTTGAAATATGGTATTGAGAATATTAGAGATTTCTATAACAACGATTTAAGATTCTTAAATCAGTTTGCAGGAGAGGAATAATTATGCTGGCAAGTTTAAAAGTATTAAATCATTATGTAAATATCGAAGATCAGAATCAAGAAGAGTTAGCAGAAAAGATTACACGTTCCGGTCATGAGGTAGAAGCTTCTTATCCTTTAGCACAAGCAACAAAACTTGTGATCGGATATATTAAAGAATGTATAGATCATCCTGATAGTGATCATCTTCATATATGTCAGGTAGAAATTGCTCCTGATACAGTGATACAGATTGTCTGTGGAGCACCTAATGTAGCTGCCGGACAGAAGGTTTTAGTGGCTTTACCGGGCTGTCAGATTCATGGCGGAAAGATTTCAGCAGGCAAGATTCGTGGTGAAGAATCTAACGGTATGATTTGTTCTATTGCTGAATTAATAGAAGATCAAAGACTCTTAAGAGATGAAGATAAAGCAGGTATCCATGTTTTAGATAAAGATGCTCCAATAGGAGAAGATGCTTTAAAATATATGGGATTAGATGATTATGTTCTTGATATTGGATTAACACCAAACAGATCTGATTGTATGGCAATGACATCTCTTGCTCATGAAGTAGCGGCTATTTTAAAAAGAGATGTTGTTCTTCCGGAAGTTAAGAAACATAATGAATTAAAAAGTGATATTAAAGTTTCTATTGAAACAGAATTATGCCCGTTTTTTGGGGTAAAACTGGTTAAAAATGTGGTTACTAAAGAATCACCCGGATGGCTAAAAAATGCTTTACTGGCAAGTGGAATAAAGCCTATTAATAATATTGTTGATATTGCTAATTTTGTAATGCTGGAAACAGGACAGCCTATTCATATGTATGATTATGATAAGCTGTTAGAAAAGTCTTTTGTGATCAAGACGGGATTTCATACAAAAGAGAGAATGCTTGATGGTGAAGAATATGAGATATTAGAAGATGATGTAATTGTATCTGTTGATCATAAGATTGGATGTATTGCCGGTATTATGGGATCAAATGATACGAAAATTGATGAGAATACAAAGAATATTGTGATTGAAGCAGCTACTTTTGATGGTGCGGCTTTACGTAATACTGCTAGAAGGCTTAATCTTTTAACTGATGCTTCTCAACATTATATTAAAGGAGCTATAGATACAGCGAATACCTTATATGTATTAGACCGCTGTACTGATTTGCTTATAGATGTTGCTTGTGCAAAAGAAGTCTATGAAACTGTTTCACAGGGTGAAATCAAATCTCCTAAAGTAGTAGAAACAAGTGTTAAGCGTACAAATAGTCTATTAGGAACAGAGTTCTCTGAAAAAGAAATTGCAGAGATCTTTGATCGCTTACAATTTCCTTATACATTAGAAAATGGCAGATTTAAGGTTACTATTCCAACATATCGTAATGATATAAGTATGGATGCTGATTTAACTGAAGAAGTTGCACGTCTTTATGGCTATGATAATTTGCCTTCAACATTACCTGTTATGTCAATGACAAAAGGAGTTTTAACTTCTAAACAGGCAAAAGAAAAGATGCTGAGATCATTATTATCATCATTAGGATTACATGAAACACTGACATATACCTTAACTTCACCTTCAGCAGCCAGAGATTTTAATTTCTTCCATGATAATCATCAGGTCTCACTGATGAGTCCGCTAAGTGAAGAAAGAAGCATTGTAAGAAAGTCTCTTATCCCTTCATTGTTACAAACAGTTGCTTATAATAATGCTCATTCAAATAAAGATGTTCATCTGTTTGAAATTTCTAATACTTACTCAGCACCTGAAACAGAGGTTTCACAGCTTGCAATTGTATGCAGCGGTATATATACTGATGTTCCATGGCAGAATATTCATAAAAAAGTAGATTTTTATTTAATGAAAGGTTTTGTCGAAACAATCTTTGAAAAATTAGGTATTAATGAAAAACGATATACATTAGAAAAGATAGAACCGGATCATTTATCTTTACATCCGGGCAGAAGTTGTTATATTAAGTTTGGTAAAGAGCTTGTCGGTGTTATTGGACAGATTCATCCATCAAAAGAAAAAGAATATGATATTAAAGAAACATATATAGCTGAATTGAATCTGACAAAGATTTTAAGTTTACGTACAAGTGCATTAAAAATAACACCTATTCCTCAATATCCTAGTGTTTCTAGAGATCTTGCGGTGGTTGTAGATAAGAAAGTGCCTGCATATGATCTTGTGTTAGCAATTACTAAGAGTACTAAGATCTTAAAGTCTGCATCTATCTTTGATGTTTATGAAGGAGAACATGTCGGAGAAAATAAGAAATCTATTGCGATATCACTACTTTTTGAAGATCCATCAAGAACACTTGATGATCAAACAATTAATAAAGCTATTGAAAATATATTGGAAAGAATTGCAAAAGAATTTAATGCGAAACTAAGACAGTAAAAAGCATCCCCTACTGATGGTAGGGAATGCTTTTATTATCCAGTTCAATAATTTGAGGATCTATTATTGAGAGAAGCAGTGAAGCTTTTCTTTCAATAATATAGAGCGGATCATTATGGTTTAATATCTTTGTGGTAAGGGGTAAATCAAACTTTGTTTCTCTTAAATATTTTTGACCTATATGGTTAAATGCTAGAGGTCTAATCTGAGAGAAGTGCATAGCTTCTTTAATCTGTTCTTTGGTATTGTTAAGGAGGGTATGAACAAGCATTCTTGATATGCGGCTTCTAGTATAACGTTTACTGCTAAGGGAAGTAATGAGATCATCCATAGAAGATACAGACATGATCTGTTTCTTTAAGAGATTATCTATTCCTTCATCAGCCAGATGAATATCTTCCAGATGGTTATGGGTTAAAACTGTATATTTTAAGTAAGGAAAAAACTGATTAAAATCAAATAAACTATCATTTTTATAGTATTGATATCCGGGAAGTTGAGAATAAACATCCTGATTATTTTTGAGTGCTTTACGTAAAGCTGTAGCACTGGATACTGATGAAATAAGTGAACTATGATAATCGTTTGTACGTTTAATGCAATGAGGCATAATCGGATAGTTATGAGAGATAATCTCTTTAACATAGGCAAGTCCCAGAAGATCATTTGGTGTTCTGATTTCTTTGTTCAGTAAATGATTTAATGATTTGTTACAGGCATCAGGATAGCGATATCCCTCTGACATATATTGTTTTATAAGCTGATTGTATGTATCAGGATGTTTATTGATAGCATAAGCAATAGAAGTAAAAGTTTTAATATTTCCATCTTCACTGCCAAACACTAAATCAGTTACATGCATTTTATTAAGCAGATAAAGTGCACTATAAGCAAAATAATCAGCTGATTCAACACTCCATACAATAGGTAATTCAATCACCAGATCTGCTCCATTTTCAACCGCAATCTTAGAACGTGTCCATTTATTAATAATTGCCGGTTCTCCTCTTTGCACAAAAGCACCGCTCATTACAATAATAGTAACATCAGGATGAATCATTTCTTTAGCTTTTTGAATATGATAAGCATGTCCTAGATGAAATGGATTGTATTCTGCGATAATACCTAATATTTTCATAAATTCACCTCTTATATAGTTTATCATGATATGAGAAAATATGTAGTGTAAATCATCTGAATTTGATGATTTTATTATTGACTTATATCTTTTTATTCATTATAATTGTTCATGCAGTTATAGAGGGTGACTATTTTGAAGTGGAATAAAGCGTGGCTGATTAAACAATCAAATGGAGAATTTGACTTTAAGGAATCGCTTGAATTCCCTGAAGAAATGTTCTATAACTTATCAAGTATCAATGGATTAAAGAACATTGAAGCAAGTGGACGTGGTCGTTATGTTGCCCAGGATGAACGACTTTATGTTGACCTTCATATTAAAGGAATAATGATTGTTCCTTGTGCTATTTCAAATGAGAATGTAGATTATCCTTTTGAAATAAACGAAATAGAAACATTTGCTTTCTATAAGCTTGATGAAGAAGAAAACTTTATAGAAGCAAAAAAAGATGTAGCGGATTTGACACCGGTTATTTTTACAGAAATAATGTTGGCTGTTCCGATGCGTGTTGTGAAAGAAGGGGCAACAATGAAACGAAGCGGTCAGGGATGGCAGGTTCTTGATGAAGCGGATTTAAAAGCAGAAGATGATTTTATTGATCCAAGACTTGCAGATCTTAAAGATTACTTTAAGAATAAATAAGGAGGTAGAACTATGGCAGTACCAGCAAGAAGAGTATCAAGCACAAGAAGAGATAAGAGAAGAACTCACGACAAGTTAAAAGCACCTACAGTTGTTAGATGTAAAGAATGTGGGGAAATTAAACTTGCTCATAGAGTTTGCCCACATTGTGGTTCATACGATGGTGTAAAAATTAAGAATGTATAATCAAAAGATAGCGGAAGCTATCTTTTTTTTACCTTTTTTTCTGTTTTTTCTATACATTAGTGAAATAAGTTGTTATAATAGTGGCATGAAATGTCAAAATATGTCATACAGAAGGGGAAAAGTGGTGAATTAAAGTGTTCTTTGGAGAATTCAGACACAATTTAGATGCTAAAGGAAGATTAAGCATACCGGCCAAGATGCGTAATCAATGTACAAACACTGTTTATGTGACACGAGGCAATGATGGATGTCTGAATGTCTATAATGAAGAAGGCTGGCAGAAATATTATGAATCTCTTTCTAAGCTTCCACAAACCAAAAAAGATGCACGTGCTTTTTTAAGATTAGTGACATCGAGAGTCAGTGAATGTGAATTTGATAAAATGGGCAGAATTAATATTCCGGCTGTTTTAAGAAATCATTCTCATATTGAAAAAACATGTGTCGTGGTTGGAGTAGGAGACCATATGGAAATATGGAATGAAACAGCGTGGGATCAGTATTATGCAGCTCAGGATGAATCGTTTGATGGATTATCTGAATTATTAGGTGAAGGAGAATAAGATGTTTAAACATAAGACTGTTCTGCTTAATGAAACTGTTGATATGCTGAATATTAAAGAGGATGGTCTTTATGTGGACTGTACACTTGGCGGAGGCGGTCATAGCTCCTTGATCTTAAGCAAGCTTAATAAAGGGCATCTTTACTGTTTTGATCAGGATGATGAAGCTATTGTTTCAGCCAATGAGAAATTAGCTAAGATTTCAGATCATTTCACCATTATTCATGCAAATTTTAAAGATATAAAAAAAGAATTAGCAGCAAGAGGAATATTTAAAGTAGATGGTATTATTTATGATTTAGGTGTTTCATCACCACAGTTTGATCATGCCGATAGAGGATTTTCTTATCGAGAGAATGCTAGGTTGGATATGAGAATGAACCGCCGGCAGTCATTAACTGCATATGATGTTGTTAATAAATACAGTTATGAGAAATTGATAGGTATTTTATTTAAATACGGTGAAGAAAAATTTTCCAAAAGTATCGCTAGACATATTGAAAGGGAAAGAAAGATCAAGCCTATTGAAACAACATTTGAGCTATCTGAAATCATTAGAAAAGCCATTCCTGCCAGAGCAAGAAGAACGGGAGGTCATCCTGCTAAAAGAACATTTCAGGCAATTAGAATTGAAGTTAATGATGAACTTAATGTTTTTGAAAAATCGTTACATGATGCTTTATCTTTATTGAATGTAGGGGGAAGAATAGCGGTTATTACTTTCCATTCTTTAGAAGATAAGATAGCTAAATATACTTTTAATGAAGTATCAAATCAGAAAGAACTGCCTAAACAGATAGCAGTTATTCCGGATTATTTAAAGCCATCATTTATTAAGGTGAATAGGAAACCTATTCTGGCAAGTGAAGAAGAGTTAGAGAACAATCATCGTTCTCATTCTGCAAAATTAAGAGTGATTGAGAGGATTAAAGAAGATGAAAAAAAATAAGAAAAAACAGCCTAAAATATGTATATTTGCAAAGAGATTATTTCTATTTTCAGTATTATTGCTGATTGGGTGTAATGTCTTTTTAAACTCTTATGAAATTCGCCTGAATGCTCAAACAAAGACAGCACAGAATGAAATCTCAGCTTTAAAGTCAGATATTGATGGCTTGAAAATGAAAAAGCAAGAACAGGTTTCTTTTGCGAATATAAAGAAAGTTGTTTCAAAAAAAGGATATACTTACCAGCAAAGTCAAGTAGCTACTACTGTAGTGGGTGTGAAGAAGAATGCAGAAAATTAGAAGAAAAAACCGTTATGCAAAGATTATGCTGGGAATCTTTGCATTTCTTGTTTTTATACTTAGTTTTAATGTTGTTTATCTGGTAACAACCGGAAAGACTTTGCTGAGTCAGCAGAATATCAGGGATTACTCAAAAGTATCAGCAAGTTCTAAAGTGACTGAAACTATCCAGGCTTCACGTGGAACTATTTATACGAGTGATAATGAGATTGTGGCAGCAGATGTTAAGAAATATAATATTTATGCTGTTTTGTCTGATACTAGAAAAAGTGCTTCCGGTAAAAAAGAATATGTTGTCAATAAGAAGAAAACAGCAAAGATACTTGCTGAAAATATTAATTTATCTTATGAAGCTATTTTAGATAAGTTAAGTAAAAAAAGCTATCAGGTGGAATTTGGGAGTGCCGGTAAGAATCTATCACCGATAGTTAAAGAAAGGATAGAGAAATATAAGCTTCCAGGTATAGAATTTACTGAAGTGACTTCTAGAAACTATCCATATAAAGATTTTGCATCTTATGTGATAGGTTATGCAAATGTGGCAGATGAAGCTGACCCTTATACAATTACCGGACGTATGGGACTTGAAAAGAGTTATAATAACTGGCTTTCCGGTAAAAATGGCAAGAGAACTTATTTGACTGATAATAATGGAAATCTTGTTCCTGACGGTGTTATTTCAAAGACTGATGCAACCGCCGGTAATGATGTTTATTTAACTATTAATAGTCATTTACAAAGTGAATTAGATTCTTGTCTTAAAGAATTTGTTGAAAAAGCAAAGCCAACACAGGCGACTGTAGGTATTATGGAAGCTAAGACAGGTAGAATTTTAGCTGTAAGTAACTACCCTTCATTTGACCCTAATAAACGTGATTTTAAATCTTATAATGATATTTTTCTTAATACAGCAGTCGAACCGGGATCAGTATTTAAAGCTTTTGTTTATGGTAATGCGTTAACTGATAAGGTCATTAAGACATCAGATACTTATATGTCCGGATCTTTTAATTATCGTAGTGCCGGTAAGATAATTGCTACTATTCATGATTATAATCAAGGAAGAGGATGGGGGAAAATCACTTATGGTGAAGGTCTAAAGCATTCTTCAAATACAGCTATCTGTAATATTCTAATGAATCATACAGATATGAAATCTTTACTTCAGGATTACAAGGATTTGGGCTTATTTCAGTCAAGCAGTATTGATGGTATGTATTCAGGCTCGGGTGTTGCCGGCTTTGATGGCAAAACTAAATCTTTAGAATATGTGACGACCGGTTTTGGACAAGGATCTACTACAACTGCTTTACAATTGTTGAGAGGCTATTCGACATTTGCGAATGATGGAAAAACTGTAGAACCATACTTTGTTGATAAGGTTGTTAATCCTAAAACAAAGAAAATAGTCTATCAGGGAAAATCAGTTTATTCTAAACAGATCTTTTCTTCATCAGCGGTCAAGCAGATGAAATACCTTTTATATACTGTTGTTAATGGTGAGCATGCTACAGGATGGCGTTATAAGAGTGATGAGATAGAAATCATAGGTAAGACAGGAACAGGGCAGGTTGCTGTTAACGGAAAATATTCTGAAAAACTTTATACTCATTCATTTGTAGGCTTAGCACCATATAATGATCCAACAATTGAGATTGTAATTTGGTATCAGAATGAGACAGGTGGATTAAAATATAGTGGTGATCTTGTAAAAACAATGATGAAATCTTCATTAAATCTTTTAAAAGGTAATTCAAAGGAAGTTAAGAGTTCACAATACGAATTAGAAAGTTATATCAATCAGTCATCAGATTATGCTAAAAAAATATTATCTGCTCATGATATTTCACCAATTATTTTAGGAAATGGAAAAACAATTATTAAGCAGTATCCTCAAGCAAAAACAACGGTTTCATCAACTACCAAAGTTATGCTTTTAACTGATGGTGATAAGATCGAAATGCCATCAATGATAGGATGGAGCCGTAAGGATGCAGAAGCTTTTGCCTCTTTAGCAGGAGTAGAGATTGAAGTCAATGGTGTAGGGTCTATTTATGAACAGTCAGTAAGTAAGGGAACAATTCTTAATTCAAAAGTAAAGATTAAGGTATCAGCAAAGTAAATTTGTAAGTATGCTAAAAATATGGTATATTACAAACAGTTAAAAGAGGGGAGAAATTATGATCTTATTACAGCTGATGCTTGGATTTACAGTACCTTTAATCATCGTAATGGCAACTATGCCAAAAGTAATTCCGATTTTACACAAATTAAAGTTTGGACAGGTAGAAAGAGAAGAAGGATTAGCTTCACATAAAGCTAAAGGCGGTACACCTACAATGGGCGGTGCTGTCTTTATTCTAGCAGCACTAAGTGTATATGCTTTAAATATTAACTATTTGCTTAATCCTTATGTAAATCTATTTAGTTTTGTACTTTTAGGATATGGATTAATAGGATTTATTGATGATTATCTGATTGTGGTTAGACATAATAATGAAGGACTTAAGCCTCTTTATAAATATGTTTTACAGTCTGCCTTGGCAATAGGCTTCTATTTTCTGGCAAAGAAGTTTTTACCTAACTTTTCTACTGAAATTATTCTTCCTATTAGTAATATTAAAATTAATTTAGGAATACTTTATCCGGTTCTTGTTTATTTTATGTTTACTTCTGAAAGTAATGCAGTTAATTTAACAGATGGTCTGGATGGCTTGGCAACCGGTCTTGTGATTGTTGCAATGGCACCTTTTACTATTTTTGCATTAAGTCAGGGACTTTACCCGGCTGCTGTTGCTTCAGCAGCATTACTTGGAGCCTTGGCGGGCTTTCTCTATTTTAATTATAATCCGGCTCGTATTTTTATGGGTGACTGCGGTTCATTGGCTTTAGGAGCGGTTCTAGCTGCTCTGGCAGTATTTACAAAGCAGGAACTATTATTGCTTATCATCGGAGCAGTTCCATTAATAGAAACATTATCCGTTATTATTCAGGTTGTTTCTTTTAAAACAAGAGGAAAGCGTGTTTTTAAAATGGCACCTCTTCATCATCATTTTGAAATGATTGGATGGAGTGAGCTAAAGGTTGTTACTATATTTTGGGGTATCGGTTTTATTGCCGGTATTATAGGTATTTTACTGGGAGTCTTCTAATATGGAATTAAAAGATAAAAAAGTACTGGTTTTAGGTTTAGCAAGAAGCGGTAAGGCGGCAGTTCGTCTTTTACAGCATTTCGGTGCTAAAATTACTATCAATGAGTCAAAAGAAGCTTCTTTAATAGAAGATTACGAGAATTATATAAGTCAGGGAATAGAAGTTGTATCAGGCGGTCAGCCTGAAGAACTCTTTGATCGTGATTTTGACTTTGTAATAAAGAATCCGGGTATTAATTACCATGCTCCTTTTATACTTAAATTAAAACAGCGAGGAATTCCTGTCTATACTGAAATTGAATTGGCTTATCAGATGGCCTTACCACAGAACTACATTGCAGTGACCGGTACAAATGGCAAAACAACAACAGTTTCACTGATTTATGAAGTTTTAAAAAGACATCATTCAGCTGTTCATATATGTGGTAATTATGGCATACCTTATTGTGATGTTGTATTGGATTATAAGCTTTATGAAAATAGCGGACATGACGTTGTTGTTGAAATGAGTAATTTTCAGCTTATTGATATTGATTTATTTCATCCGCATGTTTCTTCAGTATTAAATCTTACGCCTGATCATTTAGATTATATGGATTCACTAGATGAATATTATGCGTCTAAGATGCGTATTTATGAAAATACTGATTTGCAGGATATCTATGCTTTGAATCTTGATGATTTTACATTACAGGAATATCTTAAAAGATATCCTGTTCCCTGCAGTGTAGAGACATTTTCTGTCTTACATCATGCAGACTGTGAACTCATTAATGATATTATCTATTATAAAGGAGAACCGGTTATTGCCAGGTCTGATATTAAGATTGTCGGTCTTCATAATGTTTCAAATATTATGGTGAGTATTATTGCATTAAGACATGCAGGCTTATCTTTGCAGGATATCAAAGAAGGAATATCCTTATTTCATGGGGTAGAACATCGCCTTGAATTTGTTAGAGAGGTAAAAGGTGTTCAATACTATAATGATTCTAAAGGTACAAATACTGATGCGGCGGTTATTGCGATTAAAGCGTTTGATCATTCTGTCATCTTATTGATGGGTGGCCATGAAAAGGGTCTTGATATTAGGGATGTGGCTCAATATAATGATCGTATTAAAATACTGATTACTTTTGGAGAATCAGGAGAACGTTTTGCGAAAGATATGAATCATCCTCATACTTATATATGTGAACATATGAGAGAGGCTGTCATCAAAGCTTCACAGCTAGCAATCGAAGGAGATATAGTGCTCCTTTCACCATCAACAAGTTCATTTGATGAATTTAAGAATATGGCTGAAAGAGGTAATGTCTTTAAAGAAATGGTTAAGCAGCTTTAAGCTGCTTTTTTAGGAGGATATATATGAAAGTAATTGTATCTGCAGGGGGAACAGGAGGACATTTATATCCTGCTCTGGCATTAGCTGAATATATAAAGAAACAAGATCCGGAAAGTGAATTCTTATTTGTAGGAACAACAGATCGCTTAGAAGCTGAAATTGTACCATCTTTAGGATATCCTTATAAAGGATTAAAAGTAAAAGGAATGGTTGGTAATCCTTTAAATAAATTGAAGAATGCTTTTATTTTTATTAAGTCATTACATACCAGTAAACAGATTTTAAAAGAATTTAAGCCTGATATTGTTGTAGGATTTGGAGGATATCCTAGTGCTTCTATTGTTTTAGCAGCCAGTTTTAAAAAGATTAAAACAATGATTCATGAACAGAATTCTATTATTGGCTTAACAAATAAAATTCTTATTAAGAGAGTGGATGAAATTATTTGTTGCTATGAAAAAGCTTATCAGGCTTTTCCTAAAGAAAAAACAAAATTATTAGGAAATCCGCGGGCTCAGGCTGTTCATGAGACTGAACTGACTGATATTCATGATCTTTATAATGTAGATAAAAAAAGAAAAATAGTCGTTATTGTCATGGGATCTCTTGGTTCTGCAACAATAAATGATCTTATGAAAAAAGCTTTGGAAAAATTTAATGGTTTATCTTATGATATTATTTACGCAACAGGAAAAGCCCATTATGAAGAGATGAAAACATTTTCTTATCAGAATAATATTCATATTGTTCCTTATATTGATGATATGCCAAGTGTTTTATCTTCATGTGATTTATTAGTGACAAGAGGCGGTGCAACCACGTTGGCTGAAATTACATCTTTAGGAACACCGGCAGTCATTATACCTTCACCTTATGTTGTTGCGAATCATCAGGAGTATAATGCAAGAGAACTATGTGATCATGGTGCTGCCGAGATGATTTTAGAAAAAGATTTAACTGCCGAGAACTTATTTAAAAAGATTAATAATCTGATGATACATGATGATCTTCGTATACAGCGAAAACAGGCTTCTATGGCTTTAGGCAAGCCACAAGCCTGCCATGATATCTATCAGGAAATATTAAAACTGATAAAGAGGAATTAAAATGAAGTATCAAGTGATTTATCAGGATTTGTTGAATATGAATCCTGGTACAGTTATAAAAAATGAACCGATGTATAAGCATACAACATTTAAAGTAGGTGGTCCTGCGAGACTGTATGTGGAAGTAAAAGATCTTTCATCATTGAAACAATTGATTTCATATTGTCATGAATTTCAAATTCAATTCATGGTAATTGGAAAAGGCAGCGATCTCTTATTCTCTGATCGTGAATATGATGGGATTATTATTAGCCTTAATGCTTTTAATAAAGTAGAATTCAATGGTAATCAGATTAGAGCTCAAGCCGGAGCAGGTCTTGTTGCTTTAGCCTATCAGGCAGCAAAAACAGGGTTATCAGGATTTGAATTCATGGGAGGGATTCCCGGGACCATTGGCGGCGGTCTGTATATGAATGCCGGAGCTTATAAATATGCTTTTGCTGATGTTTTTACATCTGCTCATGTTTTAAATGAAAATAATGAGATTATTGAATTAAACAAAGAAAATATGCAGTTTGGCTATCGTCATTCTATTTTGCAGGATCATCCGGAATGGATTCTAATAGACGCTTTATTTACAATGACATCTAAAGATCCCGCTTCTATTAAAGCAGTCTTAGATAAGCGTAAAGAAAGACGTATGGCAACTCAGCCTTGGAATATGCCTAGTGCAGGGAGTGTGTTTAGAAATCCTGAAAAAAAGTCGGCATGGCAATATATTGATGAGGCGGGATTAAGAGGATATGAAATAGGAGGAGCACAGGTTTCTCCAAAACATTCTAATTTTATTGTGAACAACGGTTATGCCAGCGGTAAAGATATATTGGAGCTGATTACTCATGTAGAGAGTACAGTTTATAATAAATCAGGTATTCATTTAGAAAAAGAAGTTATATTAGTAAACTGGGAGTAATAGATATGATATTCAACAAAAGAAAGGAAAAAGAAGAAACTGCTGATTATTATCATATTTATGATAGTGATCCTAGAAAGACTTATCTTCTTAAAAAGAGACAGAAGAGAAGAAAAAAAAGAATAATATTATTATCTCTGTTTCTGGTATTATGTTTAATCACAAGTTTCTTTATAAGTGATTTATCAAAAGTAAAGACAATTAAAATAAAAGGAAACTCAGTTATTTCTGATTATCTGATTATTCAGAGAAGTCAGATTAAAACTTTAAAAACAAACTATCTTTTTCTTAATACAAAGAGTGTTAAAAAAGAATTAGAAACAATGGGATTGGTTAAAAAGGCATCTGTTAAAAAGGATTTAATAGGAAATGTTCTTATTACTGTTGAAGAAGCTGAAATCATTGCTGTATGTCAATTGAAGAAACAGACATATATTATTGATGAACTAGGTAATGTAGTAAAAATAGGAACAAATTATAAAGTAAAGAATACAAATGGCTTACCAAAGCTTTTTAACTTTGATAAATTATCGGTTGTAAAAGCATTTGCAAAAGCTTATATTAAAGTTCCCACTATAATTAAAAATGCGGTTAGTGATGTTATTTTTAATCCATTACGTGCTTATCCTAATAGAGTTAGACTGATTATGGATAATAATAAAGAAATACATATTAATATTGAAGATATGGAACAAAGACTAAAACATTTTGACTATGCCGCTTATCTGACTGAATATAAAGATGATTGTATATTTTCTTTTGAGGGAGGAAATATATATATAAAAAAAGCAAAGACAAATAAGCATAGATAATCTATGCTTATTTGATATTTTATTGAAAGGAGCAAGCTATGGATATCTTTGATTATATGACACATGAAGAAAAAGAGAAGAATCTTCCTTTAGCAGCCAGGATGCGTCCTGATACATTAGAAGAATATGTAGGACAAAAGCATATTATTGGAAAAGATAAATTATTATATCGGGCTATCAAGGCAGATCAGCTTGGCTCAATTATTCTTTATGGACCTCCGGGTGTTGGCAAAACAACATTAGCTAGAGTAATTGCTAATACAACAAGTGCTGATTTCAGGCAGGTTAATGCAACAACCGCAGGTAAGAAAGATATGGAAAATGTTATTCATGGAGCTATTCATAGTTTCTCTATGACACAAAGAAGAACCATTCTCTTTATAGATGAAATTCATCGCTTTAATAAAGCACAACAAGATTATTTGTTGCCTTATGTAGAAGATGGAACTGTTATATTGATTGGAGCAACAACTGAAAATCCGTATTTTGAAGTGAATAGTGCACTTATTTCCAGATCACGTATTTTTGAATTAAAACCTTTAGATAAAGAAGATATATTAGAGCTTCTTTATCGTGCAATTAATGATCGGGAAAAAGGAGAGGGAACTAAAAAAGTTATTTTAGAAGAGGATGCTGCTTCATTTTTAGCTGATATGGCTGATGGTGATGCCAGAGGAGCACTTAATGCTTTGGAACTGGCAGTTCTTACAACAGAAAGATTAGAAGATGGATTTATCCATATTGACCTTTCTGTTGCTCAACAGTGTATTCAAAAGAAAGTTATTCGTTATGATAAGACAGGAGATAACCATTATGATACAATCTCCGCTTTTATTAAATCAGTAAGAGGGAGTGATCCTGATGCGGCAATCTATTATCTGGCGAGAATGCTGGAGGCAGGAGAAGATGTTAAATTCATTGCCAGAAGGCTTATTGTACTGGCAAGTGAAGATATTGGTAATGCAGCTCCTCTAGCAATGACAATTGCTTCATCAGCAGCTGCTTCAGCAACAATGATAGGGATGCCCGAAGCACGGATTGTTTTAGCTCAGGCAACAGCCTATCTGGCATGTGCTCCTAAGTCCAATGCGGCTATTATAGGTATTGATGAAGCAATACAGAAAGTTAGAGAAACAGGCAATTTAGCGATTCCTTCTTATCTGCAGGATGCTCACTATAAAAATGCCGGTAAACTAAATAGAGGAAAAGGATATAAATATCCTCATTCTTATAAAAATCATTATGTTTATCAGCAATATCTTCCTGATCTTATTAAAGATGAAAAGTTTTATCATTTAACAGATAATGGACATGAAGCAAAAATGAAGGAGTATTTAAAAAGCTTAAAGAAATAGTTTTTAAAAACAGCTCTATTTTAATAAAAAAAGAGCTGTTTTTTACAATCTTTGTAAATATTAAAAAAATTTAAAATTTTACTTGTAAACGTTTTCAAACTATGCTATATTTTAATCAGAAAAGAAGAAAAGATCTTCTTTAGATAAAGATACTTCAGTAAGATTACATGTGAATGATGTCAATTATGCATAGGCTACAGATCTAAAAAAGAGGAATGTTACTGAAAAATAAGAAACAGCAATCATTAATATGTGAAATATTAATGGTGGGAATCTTATAATAGGTAACAAAAATCAATGCTTAAAGTAAGAGAAGCGTATTCACAGCAGTAATTCAAAAGTGATGAAGATAAGAAAAGAATTTTGGAAAACTGCTGATGAAAGTTTGAAGGTTGAAGACTAAGGCAAGAAGCAAAAAAAGCTTTACAAGAACTGTCTGTAAGAAAAAAGAAGCAGGCGATAGTTTAAAGAAAGCTAAAAGGACTGTAGGATGTAATCGGATGGAGTATCTTTTTAGATACTTTTAAAGCTTAAAGGAGAATTTATTAAATTCTCCTTTAATAATCTTATTTGACAATAGTAACTCTTTTATTAATGTTTTCTTTTTCTTTTTCATCCGGTAAAGTATCAATACCTCCAAAAGGCATCTGAGCAATTAACTGGTAATATTCAGGAATATTAAATAGAGCTTTTACTTTTTCATCAATAACCGGATTATAATGCTGTAAGTTTGCACCAATTCCTAGCTCTCTTAATGCACTCCAAATATTAATCTGAAGCATACCATTTGATTGCTGTGCCCATATTGGAAAGTTATCAGCATATAAGGCATATTGTTCCTGCAATCCTTTAACAATTTTTGTATCTATAAAATATAGGATTGTACCGGCAGCGGCTTTAAAGCTGTTAATTTTTTCTCTGCTAACTTTTCCTTCAAAAGCATCATAAATGGTATCCCATAATAAATCCTGTTTTTCCCCTAAAGCAACTAAGACTTTCTGGCTTTTCATATTAAATGCATCAGGAACGTATTCTACTACTTCCTGAATAGTCTGAATGACCGCTTCTTCATTGACTGGTAATTGTTTATTTAATGAATAGATACTTCTTCTTTCTTTTAATCCTTTTGTAATCATTGTTTTTCTCCTTAAATAGTAATTCTTATCAAAAAAAGTATACTTTAATTTTCTGACTTGCTTAAAATATAAGGCGATATTATACTAAATACAAGAGAAATGCTTTATTAAAAAATGGAAAAGGAGAGTACCGGAATGAATAAAGAATGCTTATCTGATGGTTTTAAAAGATTTAATCAGATAGAAAAGGAAATAGAAATGACACAGGCTACTTTATCTACATAATTAAAAAGCCGGGAAAAAAATAAATTGATTTGTCTGACTGTTTATCCTGAAGTACCTTTAAGAGTAGAGTATTCATTAACTGATATTGGTAAAGAGCTAAGGCTCGTATTAGAAAGTATTGAAGCTTTTGGAAATAAGTATATTAGTTATTTAAAGAAATAATATGTTCGGAGAGAAGAAAATGATTAGCTTAGATTATAGAAAATGGATTAAAGAACATCAGAATACAGAATATTCTATTAATGAGATATCAGATAATACTATTGAATTAAAAACAGATTATGGAGTATCTACTATTCAGTTTACTGATATTGATAAAAGCACATTAGTAGAATTTACAATCGTTTCGTTAAAAGATGAGAATATTAAGTTTTATCTTCATTTTGAATTAAAAAATATTGATCATGCCAAGCAGCTGTACCGGGAAATGATTGATACTTTATTAAAATTAAAAGAGGAAAAAACCTTACAGATTTTATTATCATGCTCAGCAGGATTGACAACCTCTATGTTTGCTGAGAATTTAAATGAATCAGCTAAAATGCTTGAACTGGATATGCATTTTGATGCTGTTTCTTATTTGAATATTTATCAGGAAGCAACAAAATATGATGTTATATTATTAGCTCCACAGATCGGTTATATGCTTCATCGTATTCAGGAGAGCCTGACTGACAGACCTGTTCTTCAAATACCAACCGGAGCCTTTGCTTCTTATGATACCTTGACAGTTATTAATTACATTAATGATGAGGTGAAAGCATTTAAAAATAAACAGAAGAAAAAGACAGTATCATGTCATTGTAAGGAATCTACAAAAGCATCTATTCTATCTTTAGTTATGATGCCAAATACTGCCCAGACACGTACCTACTATCGTTTATATAAGGGGAATACAATTATTGATTCTAATTTGATTATTAAGCCTTCTTTTGATATCTATGATCTTTATGATATTATTGATACAATTTTATTAAGGTATTCACATATAGATTTAATAGGAATTGCGATTCCGGGTATTGTGGATGAAACAGAAAAGATGCGTTATTTAAGATATCAGGAAGATGAAATAGATATTAAAAATGAATTTGAAAAACATTATGGAATAGAAATACTGGTATCAAATAATGCGAATGCGGCAGTAATGGGATTCTCATTAGAGCATCCGGAGTATTCTGATATTCTTTTCCATACACAGCCCTTTGGCTATCATGCCGGCGGACAGGGGATTCTGGTTGATAAGAAGATCGTAAAAGGAAGAAAAGGTTTAGCAGGAGAAATCAAATTTTTTATAGAGCGCATGCAGCTTTCTGATAAGCTGCATAACCTTCCTTGGACACAGGAGGGAGCCCTAGAACTTGTATGTGCAGGTCTTCTTCCGTCATTATGTACTTTAGCTCCTCAGGCTGTCGCTATAAGATCTCCTATGACTCCTGACATGAATGAAATAAAGAAGAAATTATCCTCTTTTATCCCAGAATACTACCTTCCTGATTTTTATTTTATTAAAGAAGCCAGTCCTTATATGCTGGATGGCATTACAAAGCTTTGTATTGATTATTTGGATAAATAGTATGAAAAAGATTATTCTATTATTTTTAATAGGCAGTTTATTCGGCTGTATTTCAGAAAAGAAACCTGACTTAAGCATTTATCAAAAAGGACTGCAAGAATATAAAAGCTATTCAATAGATATTCCGGGGTTAAATACTTCATTTGTTCCTCAAGGGCTTACTATGATGGATGATTATTTTATTGTCTCATCTTATGATAAAAATAAAATAAAGAATTCCACTCTTTATATGATTCATAAAGATACAAAGAAAGTTATTGAAATCAGTCTTTATAATAAATGCCATGCCGGAGGGATATCCTATAATAAAGATAAGAAAGAACTTTATATTGCTGATTCATCACAGCATTGTATTCAGATCATCAGCAGACAAAGACTTCTTAAAGGCTTAAATACACATCATGTCCATTATGACAGTCTTTTAAAAACTCAAGTGAAGCCAAGTTTTTTAGCTTATGATAAAGGGTATATTTATGTAGGAAAATATAGTGAAAAAAGATATGAAGATTTAGAAATCATTTCTACAAAAAACAAATCATCCTCACTTATAAAAGGATTTCTTCCTTATTATACGCAAGGTATTATTTTTGCTTCTAGACATCATAAAGACTATATTCTTTATTCATCTTCTAATGATTCAAGAAAGCAGGATTATTCTAGGCTTTATATAAATCAGATAGATAGAAGGACTATGAAATCTTTAAAGAAAAGAGCTTTTATAGATATTTATCAATGTTCTGAAAACATGTATGTAGATGAGGATAAATTGTATATTATTTATGAAAGTGGTGCTAAGAGTTATCGCTTTTTAAAGAATGTCAAAGCAACTGATAAAATCTTAGCCGGAAAACTAAGTGATTATCTTGAGTATTATAATTATTTATAGCACTAATCAACAAATTATGAATTAAAGATTGACAGAGAAAAGAGTAAATGATAATATTAAAAGGCATTCAAGAGGGGAGCTTAGCTCAGTTGGGAGAGCGTCTGCCTTACAAGCAGAGGGTCAGCGGTTCGAGCCCGTTAGCTCCCACCATAAGAATGCACGAAGATATGCCGGCTTAGCTCAATTGGTAGAGCAACTGACTTGTAATCAGTAGGTTGTGGGTTCAATTCCTATAGCCGGCACCATTTTCGGGGAGGTAGCGAAGTGGCTAAACGCGGCTGACTGTAACTCAGTTCCTTTTGGTTCGATGGTTCGAATCCGTCCCTCCCCACCATTTCTTATGTTGGGGTATAGCCAAGCGGTAAGGCAACAGACTTTGACTCTGTCATTTCGCTGGTTCGAATCCAGCTATCCCAGCCATTTTAATGACTCGCTAGCTCAGTCGGTAGAGCATCTGACTTTTAATCAGAGGGTCAGGAGTTCGAATCTCCTGCGAGTCACCATCTACCTATGCGGGTGTAGTTCAATGGTAGAACCCCAGCCTTCCAAGCTGATTACGTGGGTTCGATTCCCATCACCCGCTCCATTTTTATTAATCGAACATAACTATTAATACAATTTTACTTTAATAAGATCATTTAAGGAACGAGAGCATCTCGTTCCTTTTTCTTTTAAGAAACGGAAGTCTTCATTAGTTCATTGCTGCATATAAGTAATGCTTCTTTATCTCACTTATGTGCAGCAATGTTCCTAGCGAGGAACAGTCAGCTGATCTTTAAAAATTATATAGTAGCGTTAAATACAAGTGTACATGCAGAGAGAAGATCATTTAAGTAATTGCCGGGACATTCATTCAAGAAGATTTTACATACTGAAGGAACGAGCGAAGAAAAAGAATTATCAATGTGCTTGATAAACACAGTCAGTGACCTGCATGGTCGGTCGTTCGCCAAGAACGATTGATAAATATATTAAGAAAATCAAAGGAACCGATGAAGCTGCTAAAGCAGAAAATAAACCCAATATCTAACAGATCTATTAGGCGTTCTTTGTAAATATTCCTTGAAAAAAGCCGAGATCTTTATGAAGCTTAATAAAGACTCTGCCGAAGGTTTGTTTGAGGATTACAATACCCTGGCAGGAAGCTTAAAAAATAAACTAGAGTTCATGGAGGATAAATTATGAAAAACAAAAAAATTATTGCACTGGCAATGGCAGTCATTATGCTTGCCGGATGTAGCGGCAAGAAAAAGGCTGACACATCAAAGGCAAAGGATACTCAGGCCAAGACTGCTCAGACAGAAACAGCCAATCAGGAAGAAAAGAAAGAAGAAACAACAGCTCCACAAACTAACAGTGGAACATCAGAAAAGAAGCCTACTACAGCTTCAAGCTCTAGTACTTCATCTAGTACAAGCAGGAAGGCTGAGACTGTAAAGGCTACTAGCAATAAGCCTAGTACAGCTTCAAGCTCTAGCTCAGGTAAGAAGGCAAGCACACCTGCTAAGACTTCTACACCGGCTAAAAAACCTAGCACAAGTTCAAACAAGCCTGCTTCTAAGCCATCTAAGCCTAACAAGCCTTCAAAGCCAAGCAAGCCTGCTACTCATACTGTAACATGCGTAGTATGGCTTAAGGATGATCAGACAGGAAAGGAATATATTATTCACAAAGAGACAGCTACCTACACAGGAGACGATGACTTTGCAGCAAGAAACAAGGCTTCCAGAGCTGCGGCAACTTGGGGACATAATCATGCAGATGAATATATAGAAAAATATAATATTGGAAGTGGAAATTGGGGAACTAGATTTCAATAATGTATTGATTAAATAGTAAATATATGAAGGGGCTGACCCAGTAAAGTGATTTTTGTTAATCACTGAGCTGGTGTCAGTTCTTTTTCTTTATTATCTGATACTCATTTTATCAATTCTATTTATTGATGAGAAACCACATAAAAAAACACCCTTTTTTGGGCGCAATATCCCTATACTGTTGTGAAAAGTCATTTTTCAGGTGTGATTATCTTTTTTCTAGCAGGCCTGTTTGCACTCTAACCTGGCTTTGCTTTGTATCATATTATGGTACTTCCTGATATTGAAGCCGATTGCGAGCATGTAAAATTCAAATTTTACATTGGAATTGCCTCTTCGACGTAATCTTTCATATCCATAATCCTGTTTAATAATTCCAAACGTACCCTCACTATATATCTGTCTTGATTGCATTAACTGCTTACCGACAGATGTATGAATAGCTTCATCAACGTGATCGTGAAAATCCTCGAGCTTCTTGCATACAGTCATTGTTCTATTTCCCAAAGCTTTGCTACACTTACTCTTGAAAGGACAGGTACTGCATCCATCACATTCACATTTGATATTTTCCTTGTCATAAAGCCCACGCTTCTCAACTCTACGACTTACAGGATTAAACACATGACCTTCAGGACATACAAAAAATCCATCGTCATTTCTTTTTAGATGTCTCTTGAAGTATCGATTTTTCTCGGTTACTTTTTCCTGCTTTTTATAAATTCCTGAGTACTTGATGTATCCATATTCAATATCGTTTTCTTCACAAAAGCTATAGTTGTCATAGTCCCCATATCCGGCATCACAAACCACGATAGAAGGATACTTTCCATAATGCTTCTTATACTTCTTTAAAAAAGGAATGAAAGTAGGAAGGTCATTACCGTTAGATGTAATGAGAATGTTTCTGATAAATCCACTGCTGATGCCAAGCTGTACATTGTATCCGGGCTTGAATATATTGGTATGATTGTAATAGTCCCACTTCATATGCATGAACGTAGCGTCCGGATCAGTTTTTGAAAAGCTGTTACGATCACCTAATATGTCAAAATGTATCATATACTTATATATCTTGATACATAGATCCTTTAACTCATCATATAATCTCTGGATTTCCTGCTTTCTATAGCCACGTCCAATAACCATCTGAATTCCCTGAGCCTCCATATATTTTTCAATACAATCAGCGATTTTAAGCATATAGGCAGGATTAGGCTCTCTTATTTGGGAATAGAATATATCAATGCCGTTGGCTTTAAAGAATTTGTTTAACTTCTTGATAAGATTCATGAATTTCTTCCATGTTCTTTCATAGTAGCGTTTTGTAGCTTTTTTCCATACGAAAGTATTCTTGTTCGCGTTTGCTTCAAACTTAGATCCATCAATAGTCAGAATATCTGCAACCATGTCAATTCTGTCATCATTTTCTATGAATTTATTAAGTTCATAGAAAATATCTTCAATTGGCATAAGAAGGTCATTGTGCATAAAACGCTGGAAACTTGAGTGACCGATTGATACGTTTCCGGTAAAGAATTTATATCTAATATCTGAAATAGTTTTATTTTCCAATTCACGTGTAGAAATATAACCGTCTTCAGCGAATCCCAACAAAATACATCTTAATAATTTCATTGGATCATGCCCATGTGATTTGCGGTTATTGAGATTAACATATTTACCAATGTTTATCCTTTCCGTAATCTCAATAACGGTACGTGCAAGATCATCCTGAGGCACATCTTTCTCGAAAGAAATAGTAAAATCGAGTAGCGCATAGGTCTGAAATACGCTATAATCTTTTTTGTATACTGTTGTATTAGTCATATAAACATTATACAAAAAAATGCGTCGGATGTCTCCGTCGCATTTTTATTTTTAAGCTACTCAGTTTTATTTAACCGGGTCAGCCCCTTTTTTGTTGCAGAAATGTACTAAAGGAGGTGATGCCTATGATTGCATCTAAAAGCTTATATCAATGTATATAAGTAAGAAATTAAATAAGTTTAACAGACACGAGAGTGTCTTTTTTGATTTTCATGAAAACTAAAAATAGAAATAAGAAAGGAATATATTTTATGAAACAAATGATTAAAAAAGGCTTTGCAGTATTCATGACTGTTCTCATATTAACAATCAAAGAAATATAATCAGAAAATAAACCTATCAGGATAGGACACATCTTCTGCCCTTTTACTGTTTTTACTGATTATCAAAATATATATCAGTAGTATACAAAAAAGCATTCAGTAAACAGAATCAAACAAAATAAAAATACGGCAACATTGCTGTAAAGAAAGGAATGAAAATTACTCATCAGCTGATCGCATAGGATGAGATAGAAATAAAGGTACAATTCAAAGGAGGATAAGTCATATCATGAAGAAAGGTATAAATAAATTTCTAAAAATTAGTGTCGGAGCCGGAGGAAAAATATTTATGAATCCTGAAGATTTAATTAAAGGGGTGACGAGTCAAGAGAATATCATTATTATTGATCCGGAAAAAGATGTCCCGGAAGAAAAGTATGAATTAAGTTATGCTGATTTTAAATCTATTATTTCCGTTTGGTCCAATTTTAATAATAGTCATATCTCTGCACTATTGATTAAAATTCAAAATTTGGATCACTTTATATGTTCTCTACATTATATTACATCTTGCTGAAATGATAATTATCACAAAATTTCAGCTTGTATCATTCCATGCATATTCTTTATTATTCTTTTTAATTAGTATAGTCATACTCTTGATTTGCTTAATAATTCATGTAAGCATTTATATAGGAAGAAAGAGAATGGAAAGGTAATAGAGATATGGAAAAAGAAAGGAATGACTTTCTGTATTTATAGAGAAATCACTTCTTTCTTTTTATTTTTTCTGAATAACTGCTCTTGGAAATTGACTTTCAGTAATTTTTATAAGTATTGCTATTTATTTTGACTTTTTATTTATTGTCGTGGATAATGATAGTAGAGATAAAACGGAGGAAAATATTATGAAAGAAGTTTTAAGAAAATCATTAGTATTAGGTATGTCATTAGTATTATGTTTTTTTCTGTTTGTAGTGTCAGTGCGACCGATCCGATTGCCAAACTAATCATTTTTTCAACGCTGGAAGATAATCATTCTTGGATTGTCATCGAGAATCTTACAAATTCAAAGTTAAGGATAGGAAATTATAATATTGGCGGAAAAAGAAGCGTCTCACTGGGGACGTGGGGAAATATTAAACAGCATAAAGGGATTTGGTATAATTTAGAGGCACATTTGCAATACAAGGCAAATAACAATGGACAGAGTAGTGCGTTTTCTTCGCATGTTTCTGCCGGAAAGGGTTTAACAAGTAAAGATACAAAGAGTCTGAATACTTGTTTGTTCTCTATTAACAGATGGAGTTATATTGATAATTGCTCATATTTTGCAAAATCTATATGGAATAGTGTTGCTAAAACAAAATTAAGTGGTGGAAATATAGTGGATACTCCATCTGGATTGGCAAAGTCAATAAAATCAAAATTAAGCTATTATACCACTAATAGAAAATTAGATGCTAAAAATAAGGATTATGTATATTATCACACATCTAAAGGAAAAACTTCATACCCTGATTTTGAGTTTATTAATGGATCAAGTTCTTCGTCGTTTGGAAGCAATAAGGTGAGAAGCCGGAAAGAAAATTCAAATGGGGAATTACATATTAATAAAAACTATTATACAAGTTTTAACTAAAGGAGAAGCTATATGATATCATGGATTTTAAGTGTTCTTTCAATTTTGATTTTGGTTTTCAGCATAAAGTTTCATTTCAAAAAATCGATATGTTTGTCTCTTTTTGGAATAAATGCTTTACTTTTAATTGTTACGTTCTTTGTTTATTCCAAAGCACCTGGAACAGGTGCTTCAGCTGCTCCTGTACAGGCATATGGGCTCAAAGCTATATGGATACCTTTATTATTCTTCATAATTTCATTAATTATCATATTTTTTGTTCAAATGAGCAGAAAGAAGTAAAAAAATTTGTTTTGTACCGACCTCTAAAATGATATTAGAAATTTAAGCATAGAGGTCGGTATTTTTATAGGAAAATGATGATAAACAGTAAATTATAAAATGGTTGAATTTTATTGTTTCCTTTCTAGGGAATCCGGTTATTTCAAAGTTGATGTACTTTCAGTTTCAGAAAGTTCTTTCCATTTTTCTTTTTCAGGATTCCCCTGATCTTTTCATTATTAAACAGCTTCTTCCATTTTGTAGGTATCATGCTTATTTTGTTCTGATAATGATAGGCAGTATCATGGTTCTTCAGATCACATTGTGAGGTTCTGAAATCCTCATGATAATAGCTATAGCCGTTTTTATCCTTTTTCCTGCTGTAGAGAATTTTTGCCTAAATATTTATAAAATATTGTTAAGGTTCTTTATATCGCTTAATTTTGCGTTTTTATAGGCATTCTCTTGTATCAGTTAGATTGCTCTACAATTGCATCCATCAGGGTGTTGACGGCAACATTGCCATCACGTATATTTTCCCGGATATTCCACCATCTGGAGGTAGTATCAGTCTTGCTGATGGATTTAGGAAGGCTATCTAAAGTGCTGAGAATATCTTCATAATTTTAGACACTGTCGGCATATCAGCACTATTATTGCTGAGATATGCAGCATAGGAGTGTCTAAAGTCATGTATTCTTATTTGTTTTTGATTTTGTTACCTGTAGTATGCTTTAAAGGATTAATAATGACAGATACAAAAGCTGATTTGAAGTCACTAACATTTCTGTATTTTTTTGTAATATGATTTTAATTCATTCAACATCAGCAAAGGCAGACTTAATTGCTATATGGAGTTTTCTATGCTATTGGATGTCGCATTTAATTTATAATTCATCAAATAAAAAACGTAAACGCTTTCTTTTTTGAAAAAAGTAATATAATAAGTATAAATAAAGATGTTTTGTATGCTCATAAGCAATAAGAGACTGTTTGAATAGAGTCATAAATAATAGTTAAATTGTTCATAAAAAATGTTGACTATATATAGAATTTCATTTAACTATAAATAATAAATTTATAAATTCTTCAAATTAATTGAGCTTATAGGAGGTGATTAAAATGGTATATTTAATATTTCATCATTCGATAGGATGATGGGAAAGATATACTATACTGTTTACTATAAAATTTGAAAAGAAAGGAGAAGTATAATCTTAATTTGGTTATACCGGAGTTATTATGAAAAAATCAAAAATGATTGGTAGTTTGATAATGATTTTATCTTTAGTTTTATTCGTTTCAGTTCCTGTTTTTGCTAACATTAGCGTAAATAAAGGCAGATATGATTAAATTTACGGAACTCACTTATATAAGTATATTTAAAACTATACTTCCTTACCTTATATTATCATTGATTTGTACTTATATATTGATAATATTAAAAAAACAGAAGCTATTTTACTTACTCATAGGTATAGAGCTTATTATTATATTTTTTGTTCAATATAGTACTATTTCATTTTCTGTTATAACTTTTATGGAATCTAAGGAATTCATAATTATACTTAATATGTTAGTAATTATAGGTATATACTTATTGATTCCATTAAGCTCAATATTATTGAAAACAATATTGAAAAAATTTCAATAATTTGAGTGTATATTAAGACTGGCTGTAAGAGGTCAGTCTTTCATACTATTGTATAAATTTAAGGTATAATATTATAATGAAGCCGAGCTAAGCAATAAAACTCAGAAAATAAAATATTTAATTTATTCAAGTTTATAAAAAGCCTAAGAACCAAATAATTTCCAGACTTTTTTGTCATGTTAAGCTTTATTTCTTCTATGCATAATAATAAAAGCAAGTGCTATGAAAATAACATCTATCAGTATAATTAAAGGTATAAATTCAGAACCTACATGTAAATTATTTGTTTTATATATAAATAATCAATCCTAATTGCATAATAATATCTATACCAAATAGACTAAGCCAATACTTTTTCTCCAAATTAAATATGATAGAGATTAATAGGATGATGATGGGTGCAAATCCTATAATATTCATGATAAGACTTAATGATTTTGTCATAATTATTTTTCCTCTTTATTAGCTTATTAAGATTTATATATCTAATCTAACTACCTCATATTTGAAATGATATTTCAATTGAATGAAAGAAAATAATTTAATATCTATAAGTTTATAGGTTATGTTATAATATTTGAGGTTTATTATAAAAGGGGAATGATATGAATAATAGTGTATTAAAGAAAAACTTAGGTATCACAACAGCTATTTCTATAGTAGTAGGGTGTGTTATCGGATCAGGCATCTTTTTTAAGCCACAGGCTATATATAGTGCTACTCATGGGGCACCGGGATTAGGACTTATAGCCTGGATTATTACCGGTATTGTGAGTATATGCGGAGCTTTGACTTTTGCGGAAATCGCTATTATGTTTCCTAGAACCGGGGGCATTGTTACTTATTTAAAAGAGGCATTTGGTGAAACAATAGGTTTTTTAGCAGGATGGATTCAGGTTCTGGTTTTTTATCCGGCGATGATTTCTGCTTTAGCTGTTGCTTTTTCTAATCAGCTGTCATTATTTTTAAAAACGGATCAGTATATTATAGTGATTGCGATAGGATGTATCATTATTTTAGCAGGAATGAATAGTCTTGGTTCAAAGCCTGCAGGAAGATTACAGATTATCTTTACAGTATCAAAGCTTATTCCTATTGTTTTATTAATAATTTTTGGGTTTATTAAGGGTCAGAATGATGCGCCCTTGTTTTCTCCAATGATAGGAAAAGATATTAATACTGTTGTTGTATTGGGCCAGTTAATGGTTTCTGTTTTATTTGCTTTTGAAGGATGGACAGGAGTAGGGGCTATTGCCGGCGAATTAAAGAATCCTGGTAAAGATCTTCCTCGTGCTATTATTGGTGGTGTCTCTATTATAATGGCTATTTATCTCATTATTAATATTGCTTATTTAAAAGTTATTCCTGCTTCATCACTTGCTTTTTTAAAAGCTCCGGCAGCGGCTGTTGCGATTAAGCTGTTTGGAAACATTGGAGGAAAGATTATTGCAGTAGGTATTATGATTTCAGTATTTGGTGCATGTAATGGATTTTTAATGTCAGGATCCAGAGTTGCTTTTGCGATGGCACAGGAAGAAACATTGCCTTTTTCCTCATATTTATCTAAACTTAATAAAGACAAGGTTCCTTTTTATTCTATTTTTCTAGTTGCTTTAATAGGTATTATTTATTCCATTAGCGGACAATTTAATCTTCTTACGGATTTAGCTGTATTTTCTAGCTGGCTGTTTTATACATTAACATTTATAGCAGTTATTAAATTAAGAAAAGATAAGTCATTTATTAAAAGAGAATATAAGGTCCCTTTTTATCCTATTATTCCACTTATTGCTGTAATAAGCGGTTTATTTGTAGTTATTAATCAATTATTCTTATCAGGTATACGCTCAACAGTATTATCATTTGCTTCTTTGGGAGTTCTTTTATTAGGATATCTTTACTATAAACATTTTAATTAATGCTTGTTTCATTGTTCATACTTCATTATACTTGTTACATGGAGCTGAAAAAATATGAAAAAGAGTATACAGTATTTAGAAATTATTATTGGCTGTCTATTAACAGCAGCAAGCTTTGGGCTATTTATTCTTCCTCAGAAATTTGCGGCAGGAGGAATTACCGGCTTAGGTATTATATTAAGTTCTTTTATTCCTTTAAAACTATCATTAATTATTTTATTATTAAATACCTGTTTGTTTCTAAGCGGATGGATCTTTATTTCTAAAGAATTTATTTTAAAGACAGCGATCACTTCTTTTCTCTTTCCTGTCTTATTAGAGTTTTTTAACCGGATTACTTTTTTTAAAGAAACAGCAAGTGACCCTTTATTAAGTGCAATAATTGCGGGTGGAATGTTAGGCCTTGGAACGGGTCTAATATTAAGAGGAAATGGCAGCTGTGGAGGATTTGACACATTAGGTGTTATTTTACATAAGTATTTTAATCTTAACCTTTCTATTATTATGTATGTCTGTGATACTTTAGTTATCTTATTACAATATCATAATTTAATGAAAACAATCTATGGTATTTTTGTGATTATGATCTGTTCCCTTATTGTAAATAAAGTACTAACTTATGGACATGCTCAATCAAAATTATTAATTTTTTCTCATCAATATGAAAGAATCAGAGAAGAATTACTTTTTAGTCAGGATATTGGATTAACTTATTTAAAAAGTGAAACCGGCTATTTAAGAAAAGAAATGATGGTTATTGCTGCTATTGCACCTTACTCAAAAATCAATGCGATTAAACAATCAATCTATAAGATTGATCCTGATGCTTTTGTAGTTATTGAGGATGTTCATTCAGTGTTAGGAAAAGGATATACAATCAGTCGTTAAAAAAACACTATCTCATTTAAGAGATAGCGTTTTTTAATAACCCGGTTTGCCAAGCAATTTAAACATATTCTTTTTATAAACTTCAACCCCCGGCTGATTAAATGGATTAACGCCTAATAAGTAAACACTTAAAGCACATGCTTTCTCAAAGAAGTAAACCATAAATCCAAAGCTTTCAGCATCCATCTTATCAATAGTAATCTGAATGTTAGGAACATTTCCTGCATTAGCATGAGCATCTACTGTACCTTCTAATGCCTTTTTATTAACATAATCTACAGTTTTACCGGCAAGATAGTTTAATCCGTCAAGATTATCTTTATCACTAGGAATATCTAAGTCTAAAGCCGGTTTTTTAACTTTAAGAACTGTTTCATAAAGTATTTTAGATCCTTCCTGAATAAATTGACCTAATGAATGAAGATCTGTTGAGAAAGTTCCGGAAGCAGGGAAAATACCTTTATTTTCTTTGCCTTCTGATTCACCGAATAGCTGTTTCCACCATTCAGCAGTTTGCTGAAGCTGTAATTCATAAGTAACAAACATTTCTGTACTATAGCCATCTTTATGGAGAATCTGTCTGGCAACACCATATTTATAAGCATCATTTGTTTCAATATTAGCATCATTATACTGATCCTGTGCTTTTTTAGCACCAGTCATCATAGCATCAATATCAATGCCTGCAAAAGCAATAGGGAATAGTCCTACAGCTGTTAATACTGAATAACGTCCGCCAATATCATCAGGTACTACAAATTCTTCATAGCCTTCCTGATCAGCTAGAGTTTTTAATGCACCTTTATGAGCATCGGTTGTTGCAACAATTCTTTTTGAGGCAGTTTCTTTTCCTTTTATTTCTTCAAGTAATGTTTTAAAGATACGAAATGCTACTGATGTTTCAGTAGTGGTACCGCTTTTTGAAATAACATTAATACCAAATTCTTTATCTTTAACATAATCTTTAATTTGAGCAAGATATGTAGAAGAGAAAGTATTTCCGATATAAATAATCTCTTTATTACTAGCCGGATATAAGCCGTTAATAGCTTCAATTGCCGCTCTTGCTCCTAAATAGCTTCCGCCAATGCCACATACCAACAACACATCAATTTCTTCTGATAATTCTTTTGCTTTCTTTTTGATTCTCAAGGCTTCTTCTTTATCATAGTCTGTAGGTAAATTGACCCATCCTAAGAAGTCACTGCCAGCTCCAGTCTTATTGTGAATCATGTTGTGAATTTCCTGGACCTTGTCTTTGTATGAAGCAAGATCTTCTGATAATTTAGCCTGAGTTAAATCTAATTGGATCATATGTCTTCCTCCTTATTAATGCCTCTTTCGATCCATTGAGGCAATATTGTTTCTAATGACTGAAAACCTTTAGGAGTCTCTTTGATGGGTGCACGCTTAAAAGAAATATGTCTTTTAAAACGACGCTTATTGTATCTGTTCAGTGCTTTTAAAGATAGTTTTGCCTGTCCGGTATCCTTATCTATATCTAATACTTTAACATGAACAGTTTCGCCTACTGTAACAAAATTATTTACATCAGCAACAAATCGATCAGATATTTCTGAAATATGAATAAGACCGCTTGAATGATCATTCAGTAATGCAAATGCTCCATAAGGCTGAATTCCAGTGATTGTGACGGATATGATGTCACCTGCATGAATTTGCTGATAGTCCATTTACTACCCTCCAATCGCCCCAATTATAGCATAAATCATTACTATATACTATGATTTTTCAAAAAAATCAGAATGTGTTATAGTAAATTTGGTGATTAAAATGAAAAAATTAAAAAAAGTAATTATTTTTATAGCAGTAATTGTTTTAGCAGGAAGTGGAATTTATTATTATTTGATAAGGCCGGTGAATAATACTATTACAAAATATAGTGCTGAAGACTTAAATATTTCTTATCAGCCTCTTACTAAAAATCCTTATTCAAGATCAGGGAAGCCTTTAAGAAGAGTTGAAGGAATAGTTGTTCACTATACAGCTAATCCCGGTGCATCAGCAAAGAATAATAGAGATTATTTTGAGAATCTGAAAAGTACACATATTACATATGCTTCTTCTCATTTTGTGATTGGTATTAAAGGTGAAATTATTCAATGTCTTCCTTTAAATGAATGGTCTTATGCTTCAAACCACAGAAATAAAGATACTATTTCTATTGAATGCTGTCATCCATCTCGTGATGGTCATTTCACAAATGCTACTTACCAGTCATTAGTTAAATTGGTTCAGTCACTCATTAATACATATCACTTAAAAGTGAATCAGGTTATTAGACATTATGATGTAACAGGTAAACTTTGTCCGCTTTATTTTGTCAAGAATCCTTTGGAATGGAAGAAATTTAAGGGAAGATTAAAAGACTATCATTTATTTTAGAGATAATATATTAAGATATTTTCTTCTTACTATAAGAGAGATAAGCAATAAGTAAGAAATGGGTTAGTAAAAAAAGTGATTCTGTCCAAATTATGTTATATAGAGAATATAAAGATGAGAATGAGGATGGAGATATTATTACAAAGACTGAACTTGTAAAGACGGTCAGATTATCTAATAAAAATGGCTGGAAACACATTTTTAAAGGCTTAGATAAATATTATATTTATGAGGATGAAATAGAAATCAATAATGAATATGTCACTAAATATGAGTATAAATACTATATAAAAGAAGCACCTATAGAAGGATATGATACAACAATTACCGGAAATTCTGATGAGGGATTCGTAGTCACAAACAGGTATATTAAACCTGAAAAGGTATCGGTTGAAGGATCAAAAACTTGGGATGATAAAGGTAACCAAGATGGAAAACGTCCTAATGAAATTACAATTAATTTGTTAAAGAATGGTAAGAAAATAGAAACAAAGAAAGTTACAAAAATTGACGGCTGGAAATGGAAATTTGAAAATCTTGACAAGTGGGAAAACGGAGAAGAAATAAATTATACGATTACAGAGGAAAAGGTAGAAGGCTATCAAACAGAAGTAAAAGGATTTAATCTCAAAAATTCTTATACACCTGGAAAAACAAGTGTGCAGGTAACCAAGGCTTGGAAAGATAAGAATAATCAAGATGGAAAAAGACCTGAGACAGTAATAATCAAACTGCTGGCTGATGGAAAAGAAACAGGAAAGACAATAACTTTGACAAAAGCAAACAACTGGACAGGAAGTTTTACATACCTTGATGAATATAAGGCAGGCAAAAAGATTGAATATACAATCAAGGAAAAGGATATTGCAAATGGATATACAAGTACTGTTACAGGAAATGTAAAAGAAGGCTTTATAGTTACTAATGTAAGGATACCGAAAACACCGCCTGTAAAGCCACAAAAAGATTTACCAAAAACAGGGGACAGATTAAATCTGAGCTTATATCCTAATCTGATAGGATTATCAGTTTCTATAATGGTATTACTTGAAATATTGAGAAGAAAAAAGAAAAGAAACGGGGATTGCGGATAGAAATTTGTCAATAAGCATTTTTATAATCTTTTATTTGATGAAAAATAATAATTAAATATATATTATGTATCAGGAGGATATTTTACGCCAAAGTGAAGAAGTCCTCCTTTTTATTCAAGAAGCTGTTATAGCATATTGCTTTTACTTTTTTATCAATGTGCTATAATAGTCTAAGAGGTGAAGCTGATGGATAATTTAGTTAGTATGGAAGATCAGGCTCGTACAGTTATCAGTAAGATAAGACCTTATTTACAAAGAGACGGTGGAGATATAGAGTTTGTGATGCTTCAGGATGGAGTTGTTTATGTACAGCTTTTTGGTGCATGTCAGGGATGTGGACTGGTTGACGTTACTATTAAAGATGGTGTTGAACAGATTATGTTGGAAGAAGTTCCCGGTGTTGTAGAAGTACGAGTTGTATAATTGTACAGACTGTGGTATATTATAAAAAATTAAATAAAAAAAGCTCTTATTAAGAACCACAAAGGTGCGGACCGTTTTAAAGTGGTGGCAACCCTCATAGAAGAAGGTGCCTGAACCAAGCAGATTTATCTGAACAATAAGAGGAAGCTAGGCTTTCCTCTTGAAAGCTTTTTTTGTTGGAAAAGAGGAGAAAGAAATGAAAAATAAAATTTTATTTACTTCAGAATCAGTATCTGAAGGGCATCCAGACAAAGTCTGTGATCAAATTAGTGATGCTATCTTGGACGCTTGTCTTGCCCAAGATCCTAACTCACGTGTTGCCTGTGAGGTTTTCGCAACTACAAATTTGGTTGTTATTGGTGGAGAGATTACAACGACAGCACAAGTTGATTATGAAAAGACAGCCAGAGATGTTTTAAGACAAATTGGTTATATCCATAATGATTTAGGTATTGACTGTAATCATTGTGAAATTAAGATTGTTATGGATACTCAATCTCCTGATATTGCAATGGGGACTAATAATGAAGCTGGCGGCGCAGGAGATCAGGGAATTATGTTTGGCTATGCTTCTAATGAAACTAAGAATTATATGCCTCTTCCCATTGATATGGCTCATGAACTGGTAAGAAGAGCCAGTGAGAAGAGACATTGTGGTGAATTTAAATGGGCAAGACCTGATATGAAATCACAGGTAACTGTTGATTATAGTGATCCCAAACACCCTTACATTGATACGATTTTAATGTCTATTCAGCATGATCCTGATTTTAATGAAACAGAATTTAAAAATTATATTAGAGAAGAAATCATGAAAAAAACAGCTGAAGAATTTGGTATGAATACTGATTTTTGTGTTCTTATTAATCCGACTGGACGTTTTGTGATAGGCGGACCTCATGGTGATACAGGTTTGACGGGACGTAAGATTATTGTTGATACTTATGGCGGATATGCAAGACATGGCGGTGGAGCCTTTTCTGGAAAGGATCCTACTAAAGTTGATAGAAGTGCAGCTTATATGCTTAGATATATTGCTAAAAATCTGGTTGCTGCTAAGCTTGCTTCCAGATGTGAATTGCAAGCCAGTTATGCAATAGGAATGAAAGAGCCTACATCTATTTATATTGAAACATTTGGAACAGAGAAAGTCTCTAAAGATATTATATTACAGGCTATCAAGAATGAATTTGATTTAACGCCTGCAGGTATTATAAAAACCCTTGATTTAAGAAAGCCAATTTATCTACAGACAGCTGCATATGGTCATATGGGCAGAGATGATATTGATGTTCCTTGGGAGCATCTTGATAAAGTTAATGTTTTGAAGGAATATCTGAAATGATACATTTACAGACGTTAACATCAGCAGAAGATTTAGCTTTCTTTGAGAAAGTTAATCTTCTCTTTCCTGAAGAAGAAAGATTTGAAATAAAAGAATTTTTAGATGCTCAGGATAAAGGACTATTAAATATTTATAAGATTGTGGCGGATTGTCCTATAGGCTTTAGTGTTATCTCAGTGGATGAAGAAGCTGTATTTATATTTTATCTTGCTTTTGATAAGGAATTTCAAAGTCAGGGTTATGGAAGTGAAGTATTAAATACTTATAAAGAGTTATTTAAAGATAAGCAACTTATTTTAGAGGTGGAAAAAGTAGATAATAAAACACCATTTGAATCATTAAGAATGAGAAGAAGACGTTTTTATCTTAAGAATCATTTTCATTTATCACATTATGAAACTCATTTTAAAGGAGTGGATTTTCAGGTTATGTGTACAGGAAAAGACTTAAAAGTGCAATCTTTTAAAAGTATTTTGTCTGCTTTATCTCAAATGGGCTATATACCTGCATTAACACAGCTTAAAGTACAAAAGAAGTAAGATGTTTCCATGGATTTATTTTCTATGGAACTTTTTTAATAAAAATACTTATTAGAGTTATCAAATGAATGAGAGTGTAGTATAATATACATATAAAGGAGGTGTACTTATGAAAGTGAATTTAAGAGGAAAGAATATCGAGATTACTGATTCTATTAAAGAAAAGGTAACAAAGAAGCTTTCAAAACTTGATAAGTACTTAATTGCAGGAGAGGAGATTGAGGCTAAAGTCTTAGTAAGGACGTATCCGTATGGACAGAAAATAGAAGTCACAATACCTACCAGGCTTGTTTTACTAAGAGCTGAAGAAACAAATGAAGATCTCTATGATGCAATTGATTTAATCATTGACAAGCTGGAAAGACAGATCAGAAAGAACAAGACAAGACTAAGCAGAAAAAACAAAGATAATAAGCTGGCCTTCAATGTTGCTTCACTTGGTGAACTGCCGGAAGTAGAAGAAGATGAAGTTGTTAAGACAAAAGCAATCAGTCCTAAGCCAATGGATCTTGAAGAAGCAGTTATGCAGATGGAGTTAATTGGACATTCATTCTTTGTTTATGAGGATGTCGAAACAAATAAAGTAAGCGTAGTTTATAAACGCACTCATGGCGGTTATGGCTTGCTCGAAACTGAATAAGAAAATAAGTCACACAAAATGTGTGACTTTTCTTTTTATGTGAGTAATTTTATAAAATTCTGAGAATATAAAGATAAGGGCTATAAGAGATCACCTTGAATAATATGATGAGCAGCCATATATTTATCAATATCATTTAAGATTGTTGTTTTATTTCCAGACCATTCCGGCTTAAAAAGATCATTGCCGGGAGCATCTCCTGTTAATCGTTCGATTACAATCTGAGCAGGAAGATATTCCAGTTGCTTCACTATCAGATGAATATAATCATCTCTAGTTAGTAAAGGAAAGGGATTTTTTAGATATTGCTGGTATAAGACAGAATGATAAGTTAAATAAAGGGAGTGAATCTTAATAGCCTGTATATCCATTTTTCCTATTTCTTTTGCGGTTTCTACCATCATATTTATGGTTTCATAGGGTAGGCCATTGATAATGTGAACACAGACATGTAAATGATGTTTTCTAAGCAGGTTAAGTCCATTTTTGAATTCTTCAAATGTTTCCTGCCTGTTAATAAGAGAAGCAGTCTTATCATGAATAGTCTGGAGCCCTAGTTCAACATAGACATCTTTACGGGTATCTAGTTCTTCCAGATAAGAAGCTATTTCTTCAGTAACACAGTCAGCTCTTGTTGCGATTGCGATGCCGGCTACTTCATCTAAAGTTGCAAATGGTTCAAAGCGCTTTTTTAAGCTATCTAGAGGAGCATAAGTATTTGTGAATGCCTGAAAGTAAGCAATGAACCTACAATCAGGCCATTTATTTGATATCATGACTTTCTGTGACTGAAATTGTTCCATTAAAGACTGATTGATATCGCCGGCAAAGTCACCTGATCCCAATGAAGAGCAAAATGTACATCCTCCATAAGCTTTCTTGCCATCTCTATTAGGACAGGTAAAGTCAGCATTTAATGATGCTTTAGCAACTTTGGTATGGTATTTCATTTTTAAAAAGTAATTGTATGTATGATAACGTTTGTTGTCGAGTGAATAGGGGAATGGATTCATGAAAAACACCTCGCTGCCATTATAACAAAAAGGAGAAGTCTATGCTAGTTATTGAAGATATCAGTTTCAGCTATGATGAGTCTCAAATTATTGAGCAAATGAATTATTCTTTTCCTGCTACTGGAATGATAGGTATTACAGGAAAAAGCGGATGTGGAAAAACGACATTGTTGTATCTTATTGCCGGATTGCTAAGCCCGCAGGAAGGGCAAATTACTTATTGGGGGAAAAGAATAGATCATAGATTTTTAAAAGAACATATATCTTTTATTTTACAGAATCATGATTTACAAAATGCTTTAAATGTTAGAGAGAATATTAAGCTTGCCTGTCGAATTAATAATTTGAAGATTGATAAGAATGAATTTAAGAAAATAGTTGATCGATTAGAAATCAGTCATTTATTAAAAAAGTATCCTTATGAATTGTCAATAGGACAAAGAAAGAGAGTTTCTATTGCTCGGGCATTGTTAAAAAAGTCCGCTATCATTTTATGTGATGAGCCAACAGGTGCTTTACATGAAAAGCAGTGTCATGAGGTAATGAGTTTATTAAAAGAGTTGTCACAGCATAGCTTAGTAATTATTGTTTCTCATTCATCTTCACTTTTAAAAAAATACTGTCAGACTCTTGTAGAAATGAAGGAAGGAAAACTTATCGGAGAAAAAATGAGGGAATCCGGTCATGAGATGATAAGAAGCATTCATTCATCTCAATCCTTTTTTCCAATTATATTAAAAGAAGTAATTCATGATTATCGGCATATCATTTCACTAATATTTTTTCAATGTCTGATTTTGATTTCTTTTTTTCTGATGAATGCAGGATTAGAAGGAGTGCAGCAGGCAATAGATGATAATTTTAGTTCACATCCGTTAAAAAATATAAGCCAGATTGAAAGGAAAGATGGAAAGTTTTTTTCTTTTTCTCAAGGAAGAGCTGCTTTTAATAGCTTATCTATTATAGCTGATGCAAAAATATTCATTCTTCCGGAAAATACAAATCATATAAAATTGTCAAAAGGAAAAATCAGAAATGAAGCAGATTGCTGTATAGTTTCAGCTGCTTATTATAAAAAGCATCCTGTTAATATATTAAAAATAGAAATAGATAAGCCTATTTATTTAAAAGTAACAGGAGTATTGAAAGCATCCTTTTTTTCAAAAGAGGAAATTTATTTAACACCTTCGTTTACTAAGAACTATCCTCAATACTATTCACAGTCAGTTTATGAAGTAGAAGGAAACTATTGGGATGTAAAAAAACAGTATAGAGATTATATCATTAATAATGATGCTGAAAATGAAAAAGAAAGCTATCTGAATCTGATTAAAATAGGAAAGATGATTGCAGGAATATTCATGACAGTTAGTCTAGCTGTTTCTATCCTTCTGCTGATGATTGTTTTTAAAGATAGGTATATTCGTCATCTTCACAGTTATGCTCTTTATTTGTCCTTAGGGGTTTCAAAGATAAAATTACGAATGATGCATGTTTTAGAGAATATGGTTATCGGTATTATTATCATTGGCTTATCTTTGGTAATCAGTATTGTGAGTATTTATTCCATTAATATATTAAACCCTCTTTATGATTATTATCATTTTTATTTAAAATCTCCTAATATTCTTTTTGTTTTAACTGTTGTTATCTATTTATGTGTATTGGCTTTTATTTCTTTTGTTCAGTTTAAAAGCTTAACCGACGATCATGCTGTCCGGCTTTTAAGGGAGGAAGATTAATGCTTACAATCAAGAATATTAATAAGAGATATTATAATCTTGCCGTATTAAAGGATATATCCATATCATTTCCTGATTATGGCTTTGTTTCTATTGTAGGAGAAAGCGGATGTGGGAAGAGCAGTTTACTAAATGTGATTGGCGGTATAGATAATGAATATCAAGGATATATTTATTATCAAGGGAAAAAGATAAATAATTTGATTAGAAAAGGTAAAACTTCTTATATTTTTCAATCTTTTCATTTGATTTCTTTTTTAAAAGCAAATGCGAATGTTAGACTTTATGATTTTTTTCATCATAGTTCTTATAAGGAAAACAAGCAATTTCGAATATCTTCTTTTAAGAATCTTAAGCCTGCTTTATTATCATTGGGACAAAGACAGCGTATTGCGATTTTAAGAAGTTTATATTTTGAGCCGGATATTATTTTATGTGATGAACCAACTGCATCATTAGATAATGAAAATATTCAAATGGTTATGAAGGAATTGAAAAGATTATCTTATAGCAGATTGATTATTTTTGTTTCTCATGACAGGGAACTTGTGGATAAGTATAGTGATGAAATCTATCAGATGAATGATGGAGAGATTGTTGACCACAAAGTAATAAATCATCCTTGCAAGGAAAAGAAGGAAAGCAGCTATCAGCAGAAATATCAGCTTTCTATTATTAAATTAACAGCTTATCTTATTTCCTCGATGAAGAACAGACTGTTGGAAATGAGTCTGTCTTTAATTATTGCAATGATTTCTATTATGCTGATGTTTACTTGTTCGTTTTCATTTAGATCTATGCTAAATGGTTATATTCAGTCGATGTTTCCACAATCAGCGATTAGCTTTAAGACGGGTAATGTATATCGTGACTTCCATGAAGTTAAAGCTATTGAACATGTTTTCTATTATCCTAATGAATACACTTGTTTAGGGTTATCATTTGAAGCTGATCATTATATAAAAAATAGCACACTTTATATTCATGATGAAACTGGTGCTGCTAAGAATATTATTATTGGCAAAGCGGTAATGTCACATGATGAAATTGTTCTCCCATATCCAACTGCTAAAAAGCTGGCAGCAAATCTGAAACCGGAAACACTTATTAATAAAACGGTTTATGCCTATTATAAGTACCGGAATCAGGTAAAAGGGTATCCATTGAAGATTGTAGGAATCAGCAGCCAGAAACCTGATTATGATGCATTCTATCAAAAAAAGTTTGCAAATATTGAGCATTTGAAAGTATTGTTTAAGAAAGATATTTCTTCAAATATCGGGATACTTTACTATCAAGATGAAACTGATAAAGTTTTAAGAATGCTTAATAAGACTTATCCTAGTATGCAGTTTAAGGTGGTCGGTGAAAAGACCAGAAATTCAATGAATAAGACAATGAATATGATTGAAATCATCTTGCTTATTTTTTCATTACTGGCAGTCCTTTCGTCATTGGCGATGATTCATGAGATTATTAAATTGCTTATAAGTAATATGAAAAGAGACTTTTCAATCATGATGTGTTTTGGAGCAAGATATTCACAGATTATAAGAATGTTCATGTATCTGATAGATTTTGTATTTATTTTGAGTGGAAGCATTGCTTATATGGGTTTTCAGGTGATTCTTGGTTTATGTAATGAAAAGCTTATACCATCTTTACTTCATATCCAATTCAAGCTTATACCAAATAACAAACTTATTTTTTCTATTTATGCTTTTATTTTTATTCTTGTATTATTAAGTGGGATGATTCCGATGATTTCGATTTTAAGAATGAATATTTCTGAGGGGATAAAAGGCACTTCTACTTGAAACTTAAAAAAACTTATGATAGGATGATTGGGTAAAAGAAAAGTCAATGAACTGGAATAGTAATAGATTTATTTCTTAATAGAGACCTCATGGGTGGTGAAAATGAGGAAGAGATAGCTATGAACTCGCTAGGGAGATGCTTCTATGAAAGTAGATGACGTTACTCGCGTTAAGAGAAGATAAGAGCATGATATCTTCATGAACTAAGGTGGTACCGCGGTCATTCGCCCTTAGGTTTATGAAGATTTTTATTATTAAGGAGGATCATCAATCATGTCATATGACCACAAACAAATAGAAACAAAATGGCAGCATTATTGGGAGGAGAATCAGACTTTTAAGACAGATACAGCTGATTTTTCAAAACCTAAGTATTATACTCTAGATATGTTTCCATATCCATCCGGACAAGGACTCCATGTCGGACACCCTGAAGGCTATACAGCTACAGATATTGTGACAAGATATAAGCGCATGCAGGGATTTAATGTTTTACATCCAATGGGATTTGATGCTTTTGGACTGCCTGCTGAACAATTTGCGATTAAAACCGGGCATCATCCGGCTGAATTTACTTATAATAATATTGAGAACTTTAAGCGTCAGATCAAGTCTCTGGGATTCTCTTACGACTGGGATAAGCAGATTAATACATGTGATCCGGAATATTATAAATGGACACAATGGATCTTTAAAAAGCTTTATGAAGCCGGTCTTGCCTATGTTGCAGAAATGCCAGTAAACTGGTGTCCGGAATTAGGAACAGTTCTTGCGAATGAAGAAGTTATTGATGGAAAGAGTGAAAGGGGAGGTTATCCTGTCTATCGTAAAATGATGAGACAGTGGGTTTTAAAAATTACGGAATATGCTGAAAGATTATTAGATGATCTTGATGAAGTTGATTGGCCTCAGTCAACAAAAGAAATGCAGAAAAACTGGATTGGGAAATCAATCGGTGCTGATGTTGTATTTAAAATTAAGGATACGAATAAGGAATTTACTGTATTTACAACACGCTGTGATACATTGTTTGGTGCGACTTACTGTGTTATGGCTCCGGAGCATCCATTTGTAGATGAGATTACTTCTTTTGCACAAAAAGCGGCAGTTGAAGCTTATAAAAAAGAATGTGCTACAAAGTCTGATTTACAGAGAACTGATTTAAATAAAGATAAAACAGGTGTATTTACAGGAGCATATGCAATTAATCCGGTTAATGGGAAAGAAGTGCCAATTTGGATTTCAGATTATGTTTTAATTTCTTATGGAACAGGAGCAATTATGGCGGTTCCGGCTCATGATACAAGAGACTATGAATTCGCCAAGAAATTTCATTTGCCAATCATTCCGGTACTAGAAGGCGGCAATGTAGAACAGGAAGCTTATACTGGTGATAGTCTTCATATTAATTCAGAGTTCTTGAATGGACTTGGCAAAGAGGAAGCTATTCATCAGATGATTATCTGGCTTCAGGATCATCATTGCGGTGAAAAGAAAATCACATATAAATTAAGAGACTGGCTATTCTCTAGACAGAGATACTGGGGAGAACCAATTCCTATTATTCACATGGAAGATGGTACAACACGTACAGTAGATTTATCTGATCTTCCATTAGAATTGCCGGCCACAGATAATTATCTTCCAAGCGAAGATGGAGAATCACCTCTTGCAAGATGTACTGACTGGCTAAATGTAGAAATTGACGGTGTAAAAGGAAAAAGAGAAACAAATACAATGCCTCAATGGGCAGGAAGCTGCTGGTATTATTTACGTTATATTGATCCTCATAATAATAATGAGATCGCTGATAAGAAATTATCTGATCATTGGTTGCCGGTAGATTTATATATTGGCGGTGCAGAGCATGCTGTTCTTCATTTATTATATGCCAGATTTTGGCATAAGTTCCTTTATGATTTAGGGGTCGTATCTTCTAAAGAACCGTTTCAAAAATTATTCCATCAGGGAATGATATTGGGACCTAATGGTGTTAAAATGTCTAAATCAAGAGGTAATGTTATTAATCCTGATGAAATTGTAGAAAATTTTGGAGCAGATACATTAAGAGTTTATGAAATGTTTATGGGACCTTTAGATGCCTCTAAGCCATGGTCTACAACAGGAGTTGAAGGATCTAGAAGATGGCTTGAGCGAGTTTATCGATTATTTGCTGAATCAAATAAATTAACTGATGAGAATGACGGATCATTAGATTATATCTATCATGCTACAGTTAAGAAGGTTACCGGAGATTTTGAAAGTTTAAGCTTTAATACTTCTATTTCACAGATGATGATTTTTGTGAATGAGGCTTATAAAGCAAAAACTGTCTATAAGCCTTATGCTGAAGGTATTATCAAAATGTTAAGCTGTATTGCACCTCATATAGGTGAAGAAATGTGGAATAAACTTGGACATGAAAGTACTCTGGCTTATGAACCATGGCCGGTATATGATGAAAGTAAGCTTGTAGTTGATGAAGTGGAAATGGCTGTTCAGGTTAATGGTAAGCTTAGAGGTAAGATTACTGTTAATAAGGATGAAGATCAAGAAACAGTAAAAGTAGCAGCCTTAGCATTAGATAATGTTAAAATACATACAGAAGGCAAAGATATTAAGAAGATTATTGTGGTCACAAATAAGATTGTTAATATTGTGGTTAAATAAAAAAGCTACTATATTGATATGTACCCTCTTTACTGGACACCCAGTAAGGAGGGTATTTTTTAATGTCATATTTAATTTTACAATTCATCATATAATGATTTTATTAGTGGATTATTCCATGATTCAATATATATAATTATATTTAAGACATAATCAATTAGTAATATTAAAAATAAATAGTTTTATTAATTTGTATTGTTTATTATTGATTTTAATGCCATAATAATAAAAGAGGTGAACATTATGCTTCAGCAGGAAAGACATAACCAGATATTAGCTAAGCTTAATTTGGAAAGACAGGTAACAGTTAAAGAGTTAAGCAGGATCTTTCAGGTAACCGAGGATTGCATTCGAAAGGACTTAAGAGCACTGGAAAAAGAGAATAAATTGAAGAGAACCCATGGCGGAGCGGTTTTAACACGCGTTAATCTTCATACTCTTCATGTCAATGATCGCAGGAATATAAGAATAGAAGAAAAAAAGACTATTGCCTTAAAGGCTGTTGAGCTTATTAAGCCGGGAACAGTCATATTTTTGGATATATCTACCGTAGCATTGGAAATTGCCAAGCTTATTTACCAAAGAAATATGAATATTACCGTTGTTACTAATATGATTGATATTATGGAAATATTTACAAGGGAATGCTCAATACAGCTGATTTTTTTAGGAGGCAAGCTTAACCATTCCGGAGATGGCTTTGTAGGCTCATTAACTATAGATCAAATTCAAAAATATAGATTTGATATGGCGTTTTTAGGAGCGGTAGGAATAGATGTAGAGGATAAAACAGTTTCTACTTATGATGCTGATGATGGAATAACTAAGAAAGCCGTTATTGCAGCAAGCAGGCGCAGCTATTTAACAGCTGAGATAATAAAATATACATTGGATGGCAATTTTATTTATGCTTCCTTGGAGGATTTTAGTAGCTATATTGGTGAAAAAGAATTAAATGATCACATAAAACAGAAAGTACCAATTCAAATTATATAAATCTTTTATAGACTGTTAAAACTGAAAAGTAAAAATGGATTTATGTTATTTATCTAAGTTTTCTATTTTTTGCTTGACAATCAAAAGTTGAAGATGAAATCCTGATTTTATATAATATGTGAAGAAAGCTATGATTGAATTAAAGCAGAGCTACATAATTAAAATTTTCATTAGGTTATTGCACAACAGATAATGAAAATCCTTATCAATCTGAATCTATTATATATGAGCTTGGCATAGGATGTGGAGCAAACCATTTGGTTTCTATTACCCATTTCTCAACAGAGGTTTCAGATTTCCATAAGTTTAAAAAAAGGTTTATAAGCATATTGTAATGAAAATAGAAAGCGATCAGACAAAAACTCTCAGCTATTTATTAGACAGAGAGTTTTTTTATATATGCAATTATATGCTCAGATAGCAAAAGATCATTATGAATAAATTTTGAATTAATAAAGTATTATTTATTATTATATTTTATTGAAATAAATAATTATATTATTATTTTTTATTAAAAAATATTGTATTAAAATTAATAAAAAGTTATAATAAAAAAGAAAGAGGAAAAGAACATGAATAACTTAAAAATGACTGAAAGAATTGATATATTAAAAGATAGAATGTTAAGTTCACCAAGATATGTGTCTATTGAACAGGCTCGTATTATTACTCGTATTTATAAGGAAAATGAAAATTTTTCTGTTTCTAAAAAACGTGCCTTATCTTTAAGAGCATCTTTAGAGGAATTAGAAATTAGTGTAGAGAAAGAAGAGATGATTGTAGGAAATAGAACAAAAGGAGTCAGATACGGTGTAATTTTTCCTGAAAGCGGATGTTCATGGATAGATAGAGAATTTGAAACTTTGCCTACAAGACCGCAAGATCAGTTTTTAGTAAATCGGGAAGATATTAAAGAATTTAGAGAAAGTATTTATCCTTATTGGAAAGGGAGAACTCTAGAAGATGCGATTAAGAAAAATGATGGGAAACATATTGAATCTATTAGTAAAGTTGTTAAGATTAATCAGAAAGATCATGCTCAGGGTCACATTTGTCCAAATACCGGATTGTGGCTTGAGAAAGGACCAAGAGGGCTTATAAAAGAGGCTCAAGAAAAATTAAAAACATGTTCTAAAGAAAATAAAGAATTCTATGAATGTGTTATTATTGTGCTGGAAGGGGCTTGTCATTTTATGATTAGATACCATGATTATATAATGAATATGCTGGATCAGATAGATAATAAATATCATGCTTCTTTAAAGCAGGCTGCTAAAAATTGTTTAAATTTATCAAAAAGGGAGCCACATAATTTTTATGAAGCTGCTCAGTCTGTATGGTTCTTGTTTGTGATATTACATATGGAATCTAATGCTTCTTCTTTTTCTCCCGGCAGAATGGATCAGTATCTCTATCCATATTACCAAAAAGATAGGGAGAAGGGTTTATTAAGCAATCAAGAAGCATTAGAAATACTAGAATGCTTATGGCTCAAGTTTAATCAGATTGTTTATTTAAGAAATCAGAATAGTGCTAAATATTTTGCCGGGTTTCCTATTGGCTTTAATATTGCGATAGGAGGAGTTGATGAGAATAGAAAAGATACATATAATGAATTATCATTATTAATGCTTAAGGCACAATATCATTTAGGATTGCCTCAGCCTAATTTATCTGTCAGACTTAATAAGAATACATCGCATGAATTCATGCAGGAGGCTATTAAAGTAGTAGCCAGAGGCAGCGGGATGCCACAGTTTTTCAATGATGAAGCTATCATTGAACCAATGATTAATAATTTAAAAATTGAAAAGAAAGATGCTTTAAATTATGCGATTGTAGGATGTGTAGAACTTACATCACATGGTAATTCTCTTGGCTGGTCCGATGCAGCTATGTTTAATTTAAATAAAGCATTGGAACTGACGTTGAATAATGGAAGATGCTTATTAACAGGTAAACAAATGGGATTGGATTTAGGTAATATAGAGACTTACAAAACATTTGAAGAATTAGAATCAGCTTTCTCAAAACAGATTGATTATTTTATTAATGAAATGATTAAAGCTGAAATAATAGTAGAGAAAGCACATCAGGATTATCTTCCTACAGCTTTTCTTTCTTCAGTAATTGATAATTGTATGAATAAAGGTATAGATGTAACTTGTGGCGGAGCAAAGTACAATCTATCAGGAATACAAATGATTCAGATTGCTAATCTTGCTGATTCATTAGCAGCGGTTAAAGAATTGGTTTATGATCGAAAAGAGATTACTGCTCATGAATTACTGGAATCTTTAAAAGCAGATTTCAAAGGACATGAAATTACCCAGACAATGCTTTTGAATAAGGTACCTAAATATGGTAATGATATTAAATGGGTAGATAATTTAGGATCAAAATGGGCAGGATATTTTAAGGCTAAATTAAAGGAATATCAGAATTATCGAGGAGGTCTTTATCATACCGGTATGTATACTGTTTCTGCACATGTACCAATGGGAGAGAATGTAGGAGCTTCTCCGGATGGCAGAAATGCTTATATGCCGCTAGCTGATGGAGGAATGTCACCGGTCTATGGCAGAGATATGGAAGGACCGACAGCAGTCTTACAGTCAGTATCAAGAATGAATAACTCTTATACTACAAATGGAGGGTTATTAAATATGAAATTTCTGCCGGAGTTCTTTCATACACAGACAGGAATGATGAAGTTCGAAAATTTCTTAAGAGCTTTTATTGATTTAAAGATTCCTCATATTCAGTTTAATGTAGTAAGAAGAGAAGATCTTTTAGATGCAAAAATACATCCGGAAAGACATCGATCACTTACAGTCAGAGTAGCCGGTTATACTGCTTATTTTGTAGAATTGGCAGGAAAGCTGCAAGATGAGATTATTGAGCGTACAGCCTATGAAGACATTAGTATTTGATATTAAAAGATTTGCGATTCATGATGGCTCAGGATTACGAACAACAGTATTTTTTAAAGGATGTCCTTTAAGGTGTAAATGGTGTCAGAATCCTGAAGGATTAACATTTAATAAAAGACCTATTTATTTTAAAAATAATTGTATTCATTGTCATAGATGTGAAAAAGCATCTTTTGAGAATCAAATGATTTATAAGAATGATCGTCCTTATTTTAACCTCGATTATAAAAAAAACTTTGATAATCTTATCAAAGCCTGTCCGGCAAATGCAATCAGATATGACAGTCAGGAATATACATTAGAGGAATTGCTGGAAAAAATCAGGCAAGATCAGGTTTTCTTCAGAAATGATGGCGGTGTAACCTTTTCTGGAGGAGAACCATTAGCACAAGGAGATTTTTTAATAGAAATATTAAAGAAATGTAAACAGGAAGGTATACATACTGCGATTGAAACCACAATGTATGCTTCACTAGACTATATTAAAAAAATACTCTCCTATTTAGATTTGATTTATATTGATCTCAAACTATTTGATGAAATGGAACATAAACAGTATACAAATGTTTCATCAAATATCATCAAAGACAATATTAGATATATTCTGACAAGCAGCCATAAAGATAAAGTCATTATAAGGACACCTCTGATACCTTATATCACCGCAAATGATAAGAATATTAAGAATATTGCTTCCTTCTTAGTCTATCTTTATTCTGATGTAAGATATGAATTATTAAACTATAATCCATTAGGATTATCAAAGTATGAATTGCTGAATCTGGAATATGAATTAAGCAAGAATTATAGGATGTTTAATAAAGACGAAATGGAACATTATTACAGGATTGCTGCAAAAGCCGGCGTAAAGAATTTGATTAGAGAATAAAAGATTGCTGTTATCAGCAATCTTTTACTTAGGTAATTTAAATGATGATTTCATAGAAGCTATTCTATTGAAGATAGGATGATCGGCAGTAGAATCCTTTGGATCAATATTAAAAAAGCCTTTTCTGACAAACTGGAAAGAATCTCCAGCCTTATAGTTCTTGATATTCTCTTCAATATAGGCATTATGAATAACGGTTAATGAATTTGGATTTAAATTGACACTGCCATCTTCATTATAAACACCTTTTTCTTCATCAACTAACTGTTCATAAAGACGAACTGTAACCTTTTTTGAATGGTGAGCAGATACCCAGTGAATAGTACCTTTTACTTTTCTGCTGTTAAATCCGGATCCGCTTTTAGTCTCCGGATCATAAGTACCATGGATCACTGTTACATTACCGTTATCATCGGTTTCGTAACTTGTACAAGTTACGAAATAAGCATTCATTAATCTGACTTCATTACCAACAAAGAAACGATAATATTTTTTTGGAGGTTCAATCATAAAATCTTCTCTTTCAATATAAAGCTCTTTTTCAAACGGTATTTTTCTTGAACCTAATTCAGGATTCTCTACATTATTAGGGGCATCAAGATATTCCGTCATCTTTTCAGGATAGTTATCAATAATAAGTTTAATAGGATCTAAGACAGCCATTAAACGTGGTGCCTTAGGTTTTAAGTCATCTCTGATACAATATTCCAGCATTGCATAATCGGCAGAAGAATTACTCTTAGTCACAGATGTCATTTCCATAAACATCTTTAATGATTCCGGAGTAAATCCTCTTCTTCTTAAGGCGGCAATTGTAACTAGACGAGGATCATCCCAACCATCAACAATCCCTTCTTCAACAAGCTTTTTAATATATCTTTTTCCTGTAACAACATTTGTCAGATATAGTTTAGCAAATTCAATCTGTTTAGGAGGATGAGGATATCCTAATTCTTCAACAACCCAGTTATAGAGAGGTCTGTGGTCCTCAAATTCTAATGTACAAATAGAATGGGTAATCCCTTCAATGGCATCCTCAATAGGATGAGCAAAGTCATACATTGGATAAATACACCACTTATCACCTGTATTATGATGAGTAACATGAGCAACACGATAAATAATAGGATCTCTCATATTAATATTAGGAGAACTCATATCTATTTTAGCACGTAATACTTTTTCACCATCCTTAAATTCATCGTTTTTCATTCTTTCAAATAAATCTAAATTGTCTTCAATAGATCTATCTCGATAAGGTGAATTCTTACCGGGTTCAGTTAATGTTCCTCGATATTCTCTAATCTGCTGAGCAGTTAAATCATCCACATAAGCTTTTCCCTTTTTAATCAGTTCAATTGCTGCTTTGTACATATCATCAAAATAATTGGATGCATATCTGATGCCTCCTACATATTTAGCACCGAGCCACTCAACATCTTTTACAATACTATCCACAAATTCAGTATTTTCTTTTTTAGCATTTGTATCATCAAAACGCAAATGAAAATCACCATTATATTTCTGTGCCAATCCATAATTTAATAAGATACTCTTAGCATGTCCGATATGCAGATATCCATTAGGCTCCGGTGGAAATCTTGTAACAACCTTTGCATATGTACCATTCTCTAAATCTTCATCAATAATTTTTTCTATAAAATTCTTACTTATGTTTTCTTCCATTTTTTTACCTCTAAATCTTTCTGCCTATTTTATCAAAGATTATTCTAACAGTCTATTTAAAGCTGATAATTTCATCTAAAAGTTCTTCCGGTGTATGCACAATGGTGATTGCACCGGCTTTTTTCATTTCTTTTGGGTTTCCATATCCCCATGATACACCAATTGTAGGAATAGAGTGAACATTAGCGCCTAATACATCATAAATAGTATCACCAATCATCAGCATCTTATCAGTATCAACATGAGTCTTTAAATAGGAGATAACATCATCTTTACTGCTTCTTTTCTCATCCATTGTAGCTCCGCAAATCTTAGTAAAATAAGGAGATAGTTCATAATGATCTAAAATCTCAATCGCAATTTTTTCCGGCTTACTGGTAGCAACAAAAAGATTATAGTTTTTCTCTTTGAGTGTTCTAAGAACATTTTCAATTCCCTGATAAGGATGATTTTCAAACTTTCCTACAGTTAAATATCTTTTTCTAAACAGTTTTACTGCTTCATCTAAAGAACTTTCCTGAATACCAAACATTTTAAATGTTTCTATTAATGGAGGTCCTACAAAGACCTTTAATTGTTCTTGTGTTGCATGAATATTAAAATGTTTTAAAGCAATATCTGCACTCTTGATAATTCCTTCGCCACTATCTGTAAGAGTACCATCTAAATCAAATAATACTGTTTCCATCTATTAACCTCTTTTAGATTTAAGTATGCCATAACTCTTTTATTTTATCAATAAATTCGTATAATTATAGGTGAGGTAAAACTATGGAACAAAGGAACTTAGATAATAGAAGAATAGAGTTATTGTTAGATTATTTAAATAATCAATCGAATGAAGATTATTATGAAGAGTTATTTACTTATGTTGCTGAATCGAGTTATTTTTATGTTCTTGTCTCTTTTTCCAAAAGACCTGTAGCTCAAAAGGATGGTAATTATTTATTACAGAATGACACAAATATTTCTTTTCCTGTATTAACGAATTCTAGGGGAAAATACTATCCGGTTTTTACGAGTCTTAAGGAATGTGAAAAATGGGTTGAATATGATGTTCATAAAGCAACAGTATTAACATTATGTATTGATGATTTTATTGATATATTAAATAGAGATACTAAGGGAATGGGTATTGTGATTAATGCATTTAATCAGTCTTTTATTATATCCAAAGAGATGCTTATTCACTTAAAGAAAGTAAGAGATCAAAATCACCCTATACATAGGCATACAATCTTTGAACACTTAAAATAAGGAGATACTAAAATGGATATTCTAGAGATTATGAGACAAAGACATAGTGTTAGACGATATAGTGAAAGAATTATAGAGGAAGAAAAAAGAGCGGTTTTAGACACTCTTGCTCAAAAGATAAATAAGGAAAGCGGTATGCATATTCAGATTATCTATGATGAACCTAAGTGCTTTCGTTCAATGAGGGCTCATTATGGTAAATTTTCAGGCTGCTGTAATTATATTTCAATTATCGGAGTGAAAGAAAAGAATCTTCAGGAAAAAGCCGGGTATTATGGTCAGCAAATAGTACTCAAAGCACAGGAGCTGGGATTAAATACCTGCTGGTGTGCGATGACTCATGGTAAAAGTACAGCAGTTATTTCTAAAGGAGAGAAGGAGGTTATTCTAATAGCATTAGGCTATGGATTAAATCAGGGATATCCTCATAAGAATAAAGCATTGCAAGAAGTCTCTAATTTGACTGATCATGATTTGGAATGGTATCAGCGAGGCATGGAAGCAGTGATGCTGGCACCTACTGCAATGAACCAACAAAAGTTTTATTTCACTTTCAGTAATAATAGAGTTATTGCAAAAGCAAGGGGAGGATTTTATTCAAGAATAGATCTTGGTATTGTCAAATATCATTTTGAAGCGGCTTCCGGTCATCGTGTAGGATAATATATTTTAATGAAAGGTTATTATATGAATAATAAATTAATAGAAATAATAAGGAATGATAATGAACTTAATACTTTATTGATGCATGAATGTGATATTTATTTTTATCCTTGTAGCCAAGAAGTACAATTCAGTAATAATCATGAAGTATATTCCATGGTCTGTAAAGCCTTTGCTGGAGATTCCAGTGGCGGTGAATATGTGTTTCTTGAAGATCACAGTATAGGCTTTATCAGCAGTGAAGGTGAGATCGGAAGAGTCGCAGAGAATCTGGAGGATTTATTAACTTTTTTGCTTCATGCGGGATATATTCTTGATTTTAATTGTAAATATCTTTACAGGAATCAAAATTTTTTAGGGGCATACTGTAATGGCTATCTGTTAAAAACAAGAAAGGACTATCAATCTGAAAATAGAGATTGGGATGAAGTTCGCAGTACTATTGCAAAACAGTTATCACTTTCTTTTGATCCAAATGGATTAATAGACTTAGCATTGAAATTTTATAAAGCAGCTTCAAGAATGCCTTTATTTAGTTGTAAATATGATGATAATGGTGAAGAATTTACCTGTGATTCTATTTTATCTGATATTATGGGAATGTGGATGTTTGAAATCGCCGGTATAAGCAAGGATGAGTTTGACAGATATAAATAAAAAAGAACATACATGTTGTATGTTCTTTTTTGTCATTAACCAAGTCTGTTATAGTACTCAACGATTAACTGTTCGTTGATTTCCTGATTTAATTCAGATCTTTCAGGTAATCTTAAATATTTACCGCTTCTCTTTTCAATATCCACTTCAACAAATCCTAAAGTAGAAGCGTTAGCTTCTAAGGCGGCTTTGATGATTTCCAACTGTAAAGATTTTTCTCTTACAGATACTGTATCACCGGGTTTAACCTGTGCTGATGCAATATCAGTTTTTTTACCATTTAGTAAAATATGACCATGATTGACTAACTGACGAGCCTGTCTTCTAGTAACCGCAAATCCCATTCTGTAAACAAGGTTGTCTAAACGAGATTCAAGTAAGAATAAGAAGTTGCTTCCTGTAATACCATCCATTTTATTTGCTTTATCAAAAGTATTATGGAACTGTTTTTCTCCTAATCCATACATATGTCTTACTTTCTGCTTTTCAGCTAACTGTAATCCATATTCAGTTAATTTGTGTCTGCCCTGACCATGCTGGCCTGGAGCATAAGGTCTTTTATTTAATTCTTTTCCATTTTCCAGAATTGAAAATCCAAGTCTTCTTGATTTCTTCCATACTGGACCTGTGTAACGTGACATGACGTTTCCTCCTTATTGTATATTTGCAATAAGTAGAGCCATAGTTCATCTTAAGTATGTTCCCACAAAGTTTTTCTCCTGCGGTAAAGATACTAGACATCCTAATGTTGAAAACATAGAAATTAAGACTGCTATGTACCGCTACGCAATACTGCAATTTGTATTATACATCTTTAGCAGTCTTTGTCAATAAGAAGAAAATTGAAAGGATTCACTTTTTCCTAGGAAATTCAAGCTATTTTAAGATTTACTAATGAAATAGCTTTTGTTTTATGATAATATTAATATATTAGATAAAAAGGATGGGTGCATTATGGAACAAATAACTCAGTTCATTGCAAGAGTAGGCATCAGAAATATTGCGATTGTAGGTGTCATTATTATATTATTAATCGTTGCAATTCTTATTTATAGATCATTAAGATTGAAAGTATATAGACAGACTATTGTTGAATTAGAAAATAAAATTAATGGTATTAAAACTTTGCCTATTCAATATCGTTTAGGAAGAGTTAAAAGTATTGCTAAAAATATGGCCGGTGTTGCAAAAGAATATGAAGAGTTTGTTAAAGATTATGATAGTCTTCAAGAATTTCAGAAGAATGAATTAGGTGTTCTTGTGAATGATGTGGATGAACAGCTTTTTTATGGTAAGTTGTCAGGTGCTAATAAGAAACTTAATGAACTGACGATAATGGCTAATAAATATGAAACGGATTCAAAAGAATTATTAGCACGTATTGAGAAAGTTACTGAAATAGAAAATGAACAGAGAATAGAGATTATCAGAGTTAAAGAGAAATATCGCAGTGTTCAGAGTCAGTATGATTCTATTAGAGGAAAAGTAGAAAATTATGTTCCCGAAGTTGGAGAAATATTTAAGAGTATTGATGAGGATTTTGTGAAGCTTGAAACAATGATGAATAATCAGCTTTTCTCTGATGCTAAAGAATTTACCGGTGAAATAGAAGCTCGTATTGATCGTTTATCTAATAATATGAAGGAATTGCCTTCTTATGTTTCAGTAGTTACTCATTTATTACCTAAGAAGATTAAGGATTTTGAATTGGTAATGAAAGAGCTGGAAGAAGATACTTATGCTTTGGAAGCAATGAATGCGATTGAAAGGCATGATGAGATTGTCAATCAGCTTGAAGAAGCAAGAGAACTTGTTAAAGCTGTTAAGATTAAAAAGGCAGGAGAAAATCTTGAAACTTTAACAGATAAGATTGAATCTTTAGTTATTGATCTGAATGCTGAAAGAGAATCTTATAAAGCATTTAAGAAAAACTGGGAAGAGGCTATTAAAGTATATGAAGAGACTCATGATCGCTATGAACAGTGTATGAAGGATTATCAGCAGCTGGGAAGTTACTATGTGATTAATACTGATGAAGTTACGATTGAAGAGAATAATCGCCAGTTTACGATTCTTTACGATTCTTATAAAGAATTGGAAGATGAGATATTATCCGGAGATTTTGCTTATAATGATGCTCTTGAAAAAATTTATTCTTTATTAGAACGCATTCCGGAACATATCGACTGTATTGAAAAATTTGTGAGTCAAAGAGATGTTTTCTATAAGACAGAGTCAAAGGCTATTGAAGAATTAGAGAATATCAATATTGTCTTATTAGAGACTAAATCTGAGATTAAGAACCATCATTTACCTATGATTAATGATTCCTATAAAGATTATATTAAAGATTCATATAAGAAAGCAGAAGAAATTCAAGAATTCAGAAATCAAAGACCTGTTCAGCTTGAAATATTGACAAGTAAAGTTGAAGGAGCCAGAGATGTTATTTATAAGCTTTATGATAATGTTCATAATTTGATTGTAACTGCACAGATGGTAGAAGAAGCGATTGTTTTTGGCAACAGATTCCGCTCAACATTTTTAGAAGTAAATACTGAACTTACAAAATCAGAAGTACTATTTAGAAATGGAGAATATACTGAAGCACTAACAACCGCAATTGATGTGATTGAAAAAATTCAACCGGGCAGTTATGAGAAACTGATAAAAAAACAGGAAGCACAATCAGTTTAAGGCATCTAAGGATGCCTTTTATAGATTTACCACAGACTATGTTTTGTGTATAATACTCACAAATGGGGTGAAAGAATGATTTATTTAGATTATGCGGCAACAACACCTTTAAATAGAGATGTTTATGAAGCATATATAAAATTATTAAAAAACTATTTTGCGAATGCCGATAGTGCTTATTCATTAGGATATCAGGTTAGCGGCTTAATAGAAAAATCTAGAGAGCATATAGCATCGATGCTGAAAATTCAGCCTCAGGAAATCATTTTTACCAGCTGTGCCAGTGAAGCAAACAATATGGCTATTAAAGGTGCTTGTTTTCAATATTCAAATAGAGGAAAGCATATCATTACTACAAAAATTGAACATTCCAGTGTAGATGCCAGCTTTAAGCAAATGGCTGAAGTATTTGGTTTTGAAGTAGATTATTTAGATGTAGATAATCAAGGGATGATAGATTTACAGGTATTAGAGAATATGATCAGGGAGGATACTATTCTAGTAAGTACAATGTATGTTAATAATGAAATAGGTTCTATTCTTCCGGTATCTTTGATAGCTGATATTATTCATAGAAAGAACCCTAAGACTCGATATCATGTTGATATGGTACAGGCATTAGGGAAAATACCTATCAATTTAAAAGGTATAGATTTAGCTTCATTTTCTGCTCATAAGATTTATGGATTAAAAGGAAGCGGGCTTCTCTATAAAAATCATCGTACTTTACTAATTCCTTTAATTACTGCCGGTCAACAGGAATATGGATTAAGAGGAGGAACAAGTGATAGTGCTAAAGATATTGTTTTTGCGAAAACATTAAGACTGGCATTAGAAGCTCAGCAGGAACATTATGATTATGTAATTGAGTTAAATCAGTATTTAAGAGAAGAACTGAAAAAAAGAGAAGCTGTTTTTATTAATTCTCCAAAGAATGCTTCTCCATATTTATTAAATTTTTCAGTACCTCATTATAAGCCTGAAGTACTTGTTCATTATTTAGAAACATCAGATATTTATTTATCAGCAAGAAGTGCCTGTACATCTAAAAAGCAGGATATTTCCCATACTTTACAAGCTACAGCTATAAATGAAGAGATAGGATTAAGCGCTTTACGCTTGTCTCTTTCTCATTTAACGCAAAAAGAAGAACTTAAAATATTTATAAAAGCATTAGATCAAGCATTAACAGAAGTTAAGAAACAGAGGTAATTATGTATCCTAATCATATATTGGTCAGATTTGGTGAATTGACTACAAAAGGAAAAAACAGAAAAATCTTTACTCAAAGATTATTAAAGAATACGAAGGAAATATTAAAAGAGTATAAGCTATTAACATATCAGTTGGTTTATGATCACTTATATATTATGCTAAATGGTGAAGATTCAGATGAAGTTACAAATAAGCTGAAAACTGTTTTTGGCATACATTCTTTTTCAATCTGTTATAAAACTGCAAGCAGTATGGATATTATTAAAGAAATAGCCTGTCGGATTATTGATGAAGATGAAGGGAATACTTTTAAAATAGATACTAAAAGAGCTGACAAAGATTTCCCGCTGACATCATTGGAAATGAATAAAGCTATCGCCGGTTATGTTTTTCATCATACGAAAAAAGAGAATCTAAAAGTAGATGTACATAATCCGCAGATCAGAGTTAAAATAGAATTAAGAAAAGATTACACATATATTATGGACAATGTGATTAAAGGTGCTGGAGGATATCCTGTAGGTGTAGGAGGGAAAGCTTTACTAATGCTTTCTGGAGGGATAGATTCTCCGGTTGCCGGCTATTTGATGATGAAAAGGGGAATTGATATAGAATGTATTCATTATGCATCTCCGCCTTATACTAATGAAAAAGCCAGAGAGAAAGTATTGGATTTAGCTGACGTGATGAAGAATTTCACTCATGGCAGGATAGCGGTACACATTATTCCTTTTACGGGACTTCAGTTATCTGTTTATGATCATTGTGATGAATCTTATGCTATGACAGTTATGAGACGTATGATGTATCGTATAGCTGAAAAAGTATGTGAGAAAAGACATATTCAGGCAATTGTGAATGGTGAATCAGTAGGTCAGGTTGCTTCCCAAACATTAGATTCTATGAATACGATTAATTCAGTTATTAGGACACCGGTAATTAGACCTGTTGCCTGTTTAGATAAATTGGAAATTATTGATCTAGCAGAGAAAATAGGAACTTATGATATTTCTATTAGACCGTTTGAAGACTGCTGTACTATTTTTACACCTAAAAGACCTGCTACTAAGCCTAAAAAGTATAAAGCAGAAGTTTATGAAAAAGCATGGGATTTTATGTCACAGATAGAAGAATGTGTTGAGAATATGGAAACTATTGTGATTGATGAACATTATAAGAATGAAGAAGAGGATTTATTCTAAAGAACTGGAAACACTTACAAAAAGAAGTTGAAGAACGAAACACTTTCTAGTAAAATAAACATGTTGACGAAGGAGGAAGAATCATGACTAAAGTAATGTCAGTAAATGCTGGGAGTTCATCATTAAAATTCCAGTTGTTTGAAATGCCTGAAGAAAAAGTGATATGTTCAGGTATTGTAGAAAGAATAGGATTAGAAATGGGAGCTTTTTCTATTAAGCATAATGATCATAAAAAAGAAGTTCAACAGCCGATTACAGATCATGGAGTGGCGGTTGATTTATTACTAAAGGCATTAGTAGCAGAAAAAGTAGTTACCAGATTAGATGAAATAGATGCAGTTGGACATCGTATTGTTCAGGGAGGACCCTATTTTGCTGATAGTGCTATTGTTGATGAAGATGTAGAAAGGAAAGTAGAAGAATTAGCTGAATTGGCACCTTTGCATAATCCTGCTCATCTTATCGGCTATCGTGCATTTAAAAAAGCTTTGCCCGGCGTTAAGCATGTTTTTACTTTTGATACAGCTTTTCATCAGACTATGGATCCTGAAAGATATCTTTATCCATTGCCATATGAATACTATACAGACTATAAAGTAAGAAAATATGGTGCTCATGGAACAAGTCATAAATATGTATCTGAGCAGGTTATTGAACGTTTAGGGAATCCTAAACATTCTAAGGTGATCGTCTGTCATTTAGGAAATGGAGCATCTCTTTCAGCTGTAGAAGATGGAAAATGTATTGACACATCAATGGGGTTTACACCATTAGCCGGAGTTATGATGGGAGGAAGATGCGGATCAGTAGATCCATCAATTATGCCTTATCTTTGCAAGAAGCTTAATAAAACACCTGATGAATTACTGGATATTTATAATCATGAATCAGGAATGAAAGGCGTATCAGGAATTTCAAGTGATTCAAGAGATATTGAAAATGCTCTTTTCAATAAAGATGGTAAAGCTACTAAAGAACAGATGGAGCGTGCAGCACTTACATGTGAGCTTTATACTCGCATTGTTTCAAAATATATTGGTGAATACTATGTAGAGTTAGGAGGTTGTGATGCAATCGCATTTACGGCCGGTGTAGGTGAACATGCTGCTTATCTAAGAAAAATGATTATTGATAAATGTTCAAAGGCATTCAATGTTTTCTTGGATGATCAGCTTAATGATGCTCACGGTAATAGTGAAGGATTGATCTCAAGCTCATCTTCAAAGATTGCCTGTTATGTTATACCTACAGATGAAGAAGTAGTCATTGCTAGAGACACTGTTAGATTATTAGAACTGTAAAAAGACCTTTAAGGTCTTTTTATATGGTAAAATAGTTAAAAATAAATATTTAAAAAAACTATTTGACATTAGATTAGCTTTAAGGCTTACGCTTAACATAGAAATCAGGAGAAAATGTTTATGTTAATTAAAGAAGTACAAGCTAAATTAAAGCTAAGTCCTTATATATTAAGATATTATGAGAAAATGGATCTTATAAAGCCATATCGTGATGAGAATGGATATCGTAATTACTCTAATTGAAAAGATTATATTTTTAAGAGAGATTGATGTGCCTATAGAATCTATTAAGATGGAAGATAAAACTGTTATTATTGGTACTAAAACAAACGTTAGGGATTATCTGAAGAGATTACCTATTTGTTTTCTTTATTCATTACTGATAGATGTACCGCTTATATTATATGCATCACTGATTAAATATTTTCATAAGTATCTCATTGCCGAAATATGATTTATTTACAGGCTTTATTATTGTTTATGTATTATTCTGGTGGATAGTATTCTCACTTATTGCTTTATTTCAGCTTACCGATGAACAGGATTATATAGAACTATGTGATGAAGATATCATCTTATGCTCATAGAGACTATTAGGAAAGATAAAGATAGTTAAAGCTATTCTTTTTAAAAAAGAAAAAGAGACATATTTACATTATCATTGGAATGATTTAGAAAATGTAGAAATGAAACTTATTAATCCCGTAACTTCAGCAATGCATCTGGGATTACATACTGTTTATGAAATAGAATGTACTTATTACTTTAGTAATGGAATCTTTTATCAAAATATTCTGGGAGCATCATTTGCTGAAAATCCTAAGATCGCTTATCAGATTTTAAGAAATAAGAATATAGAAATTATTGATTATTTTGAAGCTATTTATCATAAGAATACTCCAGAAAACAAATAATATTATTATCATAGTGTTTTTAATGATTTTATGATATTCTTTAGGAGTAATTATAAAGACAGAAGAGGTACAAATGAAAACTATTATTAATAAAATCAAAGAATACCGGAATATTATTATTTATCGTCATATCAATCCTGATGCAGATGCTTATGGCAGTGCTGTTGGCATGTATTATTATCTTAAAAAATATTTTCCGGATAAGAATGTAGTTTTAGCAGGAGAATTTAAAGATGATCTTTATCATCTCTATATAAATGAGGTGCCTGAATTTACTTTTTATAAAGATAGTTTAGGAATTGTTATGGATACTGCTAATAGAGAAAGAATAGATGGTGATATTAATCTGTGTAAAGAAATTATTAAGATTGATCATCATCTTATTGTAGATGCTTATGGTGATATCAGATATGAGAATCCGGAAGCATCATCATGTTCAGAAATTGTGACTTTATTAATGCATCAAGAAGCTTATCCTATTCCTTCCTTATCAGCAAGATGTCTTTATATGGGGATTGTAGGAGATTCTAATCGTTTCTTATATCGCCATACAACTCAGAAAACATTTCAGGCTGCTTCCTTATTATTAGAAGCAGGTATTGATATAGAAGCTATTTATCGGGATATTTATGTTAAAAAAGCAAAGGAATTAGATGTTACAAAATATATTTATAATCATTATATATATGATGAAGGAATTGCTTATTATTATTTAGATGATCAGACATTAAATCATCTTAATATTACCAGAAATGAAGGCAGCAATTATGTGCAGCTGTTGGGAAATATTGAAGAATACAAGATTTATATGGCTCTAACAGAAAATAAAAGTGAAGGAAATATTAGAGTTTCCTTAAGAAGCAGACAATATCCTGTTAATAAAGTGGCTGCTAAGTTTAATGGTGGCGGTCATGCTCTAGCCAGCGGAGCCACGCTTCAATCATTGGATGAATTGCCTTTATTATTAAAAGAATTGAAAGAAGTTCTTAAAGGACCACAAATTTAAGCGTGATTATCACGCTTTTTTACATTAGAAAAATCACTGTTTCTATGCTATAATCTAAAAAGTGAGGTATCGGTATGAAATCAAAAATAATGATTGTAGATGATGAAGAACATATTCGTGAATTAGTCAGATTCTATTTAGATAAAGAAGGATTTGAATGTCTGATGGCAGCTAATGGAGAACAGGCTATCGAAATTATTGAGAATCAGTTCATAGATTTAGCTTTAGTAGATATTATGATGCCTGGTATGGATGGGTTTGAGCTTGTAGAAGAGATGCGACAGTATCGTGAATTTCCGGTTATTATGCTGACTGCAAAATCTCAGTCAAAAGATAAACTGAGAGGATTTAGTTTAGGGATTGATGATTATGTTACCAAACCATTTGATCCTGATGAATTGTTAGCCAGAATTAAGGTTATTTTAAAAAGATATAGTATTAACTCATCAAATATAATAACTATTAAAGATGTAGTATTTGATGGAGATAAATATGAAATAAGATATAAGGATCAGAAGATTCATTTACCTCTTAAACAGTTTGAGTTAGCTTTTGAGCTTGCTAAGAATCCTAATCAGATTTTTACAAGAGAACAGCTGATAGAAAAGATATGGGGAATGGATTATGACGGCTTTGATCGTACAGTTGATGTACATATTAAAAGAATAAGAGAGAATTTAGGATATTTACCCGGATTTAAAGTGGTAACGGTAAGAGGACTTGGATATAAGATAGAGGTTGAAGAATGAAATCGGTTTATGGGAAACTGTTTGTAGGATTTTTGTTGTCTTTAATACTTAGTTTAACTGTTACCGGATATTTTGTAGTAAAAAAGGGGAATACAACAGCTGAAAATATGGCTTTATCTGAGCTGGAAGCATCGGGTGAACATATTAGTAATCTGATGAAACTTATTAGTCACGATGATTTAGATAAAATACTTCATAATTATGCTTCTACTGCTAATATCAGTTTTCAGATTATTACTCAGGATAAAATTGTTCAGTATGGTCATAAAACTAATATATTGTCTTTAAATAAGGAAAAAGTTAATAAGATACTGAAGAATGTTAGACCTGTTCAAACGCATAGTATGAAGGGGAATATTTTTTCTTATACAAAAACATTTAAAACTGATAATAAGATGTATATTGTGAATGTAACAAAAGATATGAGCGATTCAGCAAGATTTTTTATTGATTCTTATGTTTTATCAGCACTAATTATGTTTTTTGGCGGGACTATAGTATTTATGGTTATATCTGATTTTATTGTAAAACCAATATCCAGACTGACAAAAGCAACTAATGAGCTGATAAAAGGAAATTATAAGGTAAGAGTGGTTTATAGTGGTAAGGATGAAATAGGCAGATTATCTCAATCATTTAATCAGATGGCGATTCAGCTGGCTAAGCAGGATGAAACAAGACAGCAGTTTATTAGTGATGTCTCTCATGAATTTCAGACACCTTTAACCGCAATTAATGGTTTTGCGACTATTTTAAAGAATGAAGAGCTTGATAGTGAACAGAGAAGAAAATATGCTGATATTATTATGCATAATTCACAACGACTTTCTATTCTTTCTAAAAATATGTTGCAACTGACTTTACTTGAAGGAGAAGATATTACTTTAGATATTGAGAAATATTCTCTCATAGAACAAATCAACAGGGTTATTGAAATGACTGATAATGAAGCACTCGCAAAAGATATAGAAATAGAATTTAAGAGACCAAGAGGAGATATCTTTATAGAGGCTGATTCTTCAAGAATGGAACAGGTATGGCTTAATATTATTTCTAATGCGATTAAATATACTAAGCCTAAAGGTGTTATTACAATAGAGATTAAGAAGAAATCTAATGAAATAGAAATATCTGTTGAGGATACCGGTGTTGGTATGAGTCAGGAAGCCCTAAGTCATATTTATGAACGCTTTTATCGGGAAGATAAATCACGAAGTGTACAAGGAAATGGTTTGGGATTAAGTATTGTTAAAAGAATAATTGATTTACATAAGTTTAAACTAGATGTAAAATCACAAGAGGATGTAGGGACAATCTTTACTGTTTTTATTCCTTATCAACCTTTAAATGAATTAAGAAAGAGATTAAATATAAAGAGAGATTAACTATGGAAGTATTAAAAAAGCGTATTTTAAGTGATGGTATAGTCATAGAACCTGATATACTGAAAGTAGATTCTTTTTTAAATCATCAGATAGATGTTGCTTTGTTTGAACAAATCGCAAAAGAATTTAAAAGACGTTTTAAAGATAAGCCTATTAATAAAATAGTGACTATAGAATCTAGCGGTATAGCATTAGCAGTTATTGCTTCTTTATATTTTGATCATTGCAAGACTGTTTTTGTTAAAAAGGATGAAAGTCGTATAATAGATAATCATTTTTATAAGACAGTTATTCATTCTTATACTAAAGATAAAGATTATATCGGTATTATTTCAAAAAAATATCTTAATAGTCAGGATCACATATTAATAATTGATGATTTTCTGGCAAATGGTGAGGCCTGTTTAGGAATAGCTGATTTAGCACATCAGGCAGGAGCAGTTATTGAAGGTGTTGGCATTGTTATTGAAAAAGGGTTCCAAAAAGGAAGAAAAAGATTAGAAGAAGCAGGATTACAGGTAGAATCACTTATTATTGTGGATGGATTTAATGATGGGAAAGTCATTTTAAGATAGGAGAAAGTCATGTATTTAAAACGAGTAGAACTTCAAGGATTTAAATCATTTGCTGATAAAAGCTTTATTGAATTTATGCCGGGAGTCATTGGAATAGTAGGTCCAAATGGATGTGGAAAATCAAATATTACTGATGCGATTAGATGGGTGCTGGGTGAAAAGAGTGCTAAAGCTATGCGTGGAGATACCATGACTGATGTTATTTTTTCAGGAAGCGAGGATCGTAAGCCTCTTAATATAGCGGAGGTAACACTGGTTTTTGATAATGAAGATCACTATCTTGATTATGATTCACATGAAGTAGAGATTACTAGGCGCATTTATCGAGATGGCAGTGAAGCACAGTATTTTATTAATCGTCAGTCTGTGCGTTTAAAAGACATTACAACATTGATTATGGATACAGGCTTAGGAAGGGATTCATTATCTATTATTTCTCAGAACTCTATTAATGAATTTGTTGCCAGTAAGCCGGAAGATCGCAGAGGTATGTTTGAAGAAGCGGCAGGTGTCGCTAAATATAAGGCGAGGAAGAAAGAATCTGTATCAAAGCTTGCCAGAACAACAGAAAATCTGGAACGTGTAGAAGATATTACAGGTGAATTGGAGAGACAGCTGAATCCTTTAAAAAGACAAAAAGAGAAAGCGGAAAAGTATCTTCAGCTTTCAGGAGAACTTCAGGAAATAGAAGTTACAGTTTTGGTTAAAGAAATTGAAAAGCTTAATGAAAAACTGAGAATTCTTAATCAGGAATTAACAGAATCTTATGCTCATGCTACAGAGCTTGAAGGTAATATTATCTTAAATGAAAACAAGAATACAGCTATTCAAGAAAAAATGTATGCTTTAGATAGTGAAATTAATGAATTACAGGGGAAGCTTTTAGCTACCATGAATCGTGTGAATGAACTGGAAACACAGAAGGTTGAAATTGATGCGAATAGGAAACATATTTTAGAAAATCAGAATGAAGATAATCTGGCATTACGTATTGCTTCTATGAAAGAGACGCTTCAGGATGCACTTTCAGAATATAATGATCGTGTTCAGAGGTATCAGCAGGTAAAGAAAGAAAAAGAAGAATTAGAAAATAAACAAAAAGAAGCTTTATTAAAAGAAAATCTTTTAAGAGAAGAGGCAGAAACATTAAATTTAAAGATTCATGCTGAAAGGAATGAATCTTTAAGATTAAAAGAATTACTGGATTCTAAGTCTAATTATCCTTATGGTGTAAGATCAGTATTACAGGCAAAAGAAACATTAAGCGGGATTAAAGGAACAATAGGTGATTTAATCAGTGCCAGAGAAAATTATGAAACAGCACTCCATATATCGTTAGGGGCTGCTTCTAATCATATTGTAACTAGAAATCAGGAAGATGCTAAAAGAGCTATTGCCTATCTGAAAAGAAATCAGGCCGGTAGAGCAACATTTCTTCCTTTAGATGTTATTAAGGGAAGAACAATACGTGGTGATCTGGCTTTGATTGCGAGAGAATCACAGGGATATTTAGGTGTTATGAGTGATTTTGTTGAATATGATCATTCATTAGATCAGATAGTTTCTAATCTTTTAGGTTCTATTATTGTAGCTGATCATATAGATCATGCAGTTAAAATAGCTCGGAATACATCTTATAGATTGAAAGTTGTAACACTATCAGGAGATATTGTGAATGTAGGAGGAAGTTTGACTGGCGGTAATTATAAGAATAAAAATGATGGTTTTGCGAGTAAGAAAGAATTAGAAAGACTGAATGAAAAACTGACGGATCATGAGAAGGAGCTTCATCATAAGAAGTTGGAACTTTCTAAACAGGAAAATATGACTAGAGAGTTAAGACAAATGTTTATGCAAAAACAGATGTCTTTTGCTCAGTTGGAAATTGTGGTTACAAATAAAAGAAATGATTTACAGTTAGCTAAAAGTGATTATGAAGCACTTACTAATAAGAGTGTTGAATTAGAAGAAATTGCTGATGGCAGCAAATCAAATGAACTTCTTGAAATCTTAAATAAGGCAAAGAAGGAAAGGGATCAACTGAAGGAACAAATTCAAGGAAAACGTGAATTAAGAATGAGTTATGTCAATGAGAATGATGAGATTGCCAAAACTTTAAGAGAAGAAAGAAGTCATCTTAAGATTATTGAAGAAGCTATCACAAATAATAAAATTAATAAAACAAAATATGAGACAGAAATACAGAATGCCTTAAATCGTCTTAATGATTCTTATCAACTGACTTATGAACATGCTTTAGAGTTTGTTAATGAGGGACTGGATACGGAAGATGCTAAAGAAAAAGTAAGAGATTTACGAATTAAAATTGCCGGGCTGGGACATATTAATTTAGATGCTATTGATCAGTATACGGAAATATCTCAGCGTTATGAATCGTTGAATAAGAATAGAATAGAGCTTATTGAAGCTAAAGATTCTTTATTAAAAGCAATTAATGATATGGATCATATTATGATTGATCGCTTTACAAAGACATTTGAAGCTGTTAATGTAGAGTTCAATAGAGTTTTTAGATACTTATTTGGCGGCGGACATGCTTCTTTGCATTATGTAGATCCACAGGATATTTTAGAAACCGGAATCGAAATAGAGGCTCAGCCTCCCGGGAAGTCTGCTAAGCTACATTCATTTTCGGGCGGAGAGAATGCTCTGATTGCTTTGAGCTGTCTGTTTGCGATTATGTCAGTAAGACCTGTGCCATTATGTATATTAGATGAGGTTGAAGCAGCCCTTGATCCGGCTAATGTTGAAAGGTTTGCGAAATATTTGAAAGAATATTCAGATAAAACCCAATTTATTGTTGTAACTCATAGAGAAGGCACAATGGCTGAATGTGATTTATTATATGGTGCAACAATGCAACAAAAAGGTGTTACTAAGCTGGTAAGTGTCAAATTAGATGATGCAACGGCATTAGCTGATGCTTAAAGGAGAAATATATGGGATTTTTTAATAAAATTAAAGAAGCTTTGGTAGGGAAATCGGCTGTTACAAATGAGAAATATAGAGCCGGGTTAGATAAATCATCAAGCTCGTTTTCTGATAAACTGAATGCTTTGGCAGCCAGATATCGTGAAGTGGATGATGCTTATTTTGATGAATTAGAGAATATTTTGATTATGAGTGATGTTGGTGTCAGTATGGTCATGACAATCGTTGATGAAATTAAAAAGGAAGTCAGACTTGAAAATATCAGAGATACTTCACAAATTAACGAAATCATTGCTGATAAAATGTTTATTATTTATGCCAATGATTCTTATATGACAACAAAACTGAATTATGCTAAGGAAGGACTTACGGTCATATTAATGGTTGGCGTAAACGGTGCCGGTAAAACAACTACTATTGCTAAGCTTGCTAATAAGATTATTAATGAGGACTATAAGAGTGTGATGCTGGCAGCCGGTGATACTTTCAGAGCAGGAGCTATTGATCAATTATCTGTATGGGCTGATCGTTTACATATTCCATGTGTGATAGGAAAAGAAGGCGGTGATCCGTCATCAGTTATTTATGATGGTTTAAAACAGGCCAAAGCCTCAGGTGTAGATGTTCTAATTTGTGATACTGCAGGAAGACTTCAGAATAAAGCCGGCTTAATGAAAGAATTAGAAAAAATGAATCGTATTATTGGGCGTGAAGTAGCTGACGGACCGCAGGAAACCTTATTAGTTATAGATGCAACAACCGGACAGAATGGCATATCACAGGCTGTTGAATTTTCAAAGATTACAGATATTAGTGGTATTGTTCTAACCAAGATGGATGGTACAGCTAAAGGTGGTATAGTCCTTTCTATTAAAGATAAGCTTAATATTCCGGTTAAGTTTATAGGTCTTGGAGAAAAGATTGATGATCTTCAGGAATTTGATTTAGAAGCTTATATTTATGGCTTATGTCATGATTTAATGGGTGAATAAATGAATGATATATTAGAAAAAAAAGAACATGTTATCTTATTGATGGATATGTATAGACAGCTTTTAACAGATAAACAGAATCAGTATTTATCTTTATATTATGAAGAAGATATGAGCTTAGGAGAAATAAGTGAAGAATTAGGCATTTCAAGAAATGCTGTCTTTGATAATATCAAACGAGCAGTTAAAACGCTTGAAGGTTATGAAGCAAAGCTTCAGCTTTTAGAAAAGCATTTAGAACGTATAGCTTTAATTGATAAAATAGAAAAAGAAGGAAAAAAAGAATATCAGGAATTAACTGATTACCTTGAAATGTTAAGAAGAATATAGGAGATTATTTATGGCATTTGAATCATTAAGTGAAAGACTGCAAGACTCTTTAAAGAAAATCAGAGGACAAGCACAGCTGACTGATGAGAATATGGAGCAGATGTTCCGTGAAATCAGATTGGCATTGCTTGAAGCTGATGTTAATTATAATGTAGTAAAAGAATTTATTGACCATACAAGAGAAAAAGCGAAAGGACAGAATGTTGTTGGTTCATTAAAGCCCGGTCAGGTTGTTGTTAAGATTGTTCATGATGAATTAGTTGAATTACTGGGAACAGAAGCAGCCCAAGTAGACTTTAGTAAAGATCCTACGATTATTATGATGGTTGGATTACAAGGTTCAGGTAAAACAACAACTACCGGTAAGATTGCTAAAAGAATAAAAGAAAAGGATAATAAGAAACCATTATTGGTTGCTGCTGATATTTATCGTCCGGCAGCTGTAGAACAGTTAAAGACATTAGGACAGCAGATAGATGTTCCGGTCTTTGAAAAAGGTACAAATATTAAAGCAGAAGAAATTGTAACTGAAGCATTAGAGTATGCTCATAATCATCATCATGATGTTATTATTGTTGATACCGCAGGACGTTTACAGATTGATGCACCTTTAATGCAGGAATTATCAAATATTAAAGATATTGCTCATCCTCAGGAAATACTTTTAGTTGCTGATGCATTGTCCGGTCAGGAAATTGCTAATGTTGCACAATCATTTAATGATCAATTAGGAATCACCGGTGCAGTTCTTACAAAACTGGATGGCGATTCACGAGGTGGCGGAGCAATTTCTATTCGTTATTTAACCGGTGTTCCAATTAAGTATATAGGTACTGGTGAAAAACTGGATGCAATTGACTTATTCTATCCTGATCGTATGGCAGATCGTATTTTAGGTATGGGTGATGTTGTTTCCTTAGTAGAAAAAGTACAGGATGTCTATGATGAAAAAGAAAGCATGAAAGCTTTCAATAAGATGAAAAGAGGAACATTTGGACTTGATGATATGCTTGTTCAAATGCATCAGCTACAAAAAATGGGACCACTATCAGGTATCTTAAAGATGATTCCGGGTATGCCAAAAATGCCTAAGATAAACGATGAAGACAGCACGGCACGTTTAAAAGAAACAGAATCTATTATTTATTCAATGACTAAAGAAGAACGTGCTCATCCTGAAATTATCAGTTTAAAGCGTAAAGAAAGAATAGCTAAAGGATGCGGTAAAGATGTTGCTGCCATTAACAGACTTCTTAAACAGTTTGAACAGTCAAAGAAAATGATGAAACAGTTGTCATCAATTGATCCCTCTACCGGTATGCCTACTCAAAGACCACAGCAGAAACCTTTTCAGGTTAATCCAAATAGAAAAAAATTAAGACATAAGAAGAAAAAAAGATAATTTTTGCTAAGGAGATTTATTATAGAAAATACTTTTGGTTATAATAATCTGATACAAGGAAATACTCAATGAGATTAGGGAATGAGAAAGTTGATGAAGTATCAAAAAGACATTGCCGATTTAATAGTATTTCTTTTTATGATTATATTCAGAACTATAGAGAAGCTTTTATTTGATGGGATTTATAAAAGAAGTAAGTATTAATTTTTATATCCTATATTCCATTTAATATCGCTATGATTTTTTAGATAGAAAAATAAAATTTAAAGAGTTACTTTGTTTTTTTCTATCTGTTCTGTAGCTATAGTAGAATTATTTGAGTATTTCTTCTGTTTTGGATCATTTGATACACAGGATATTTTATTAATTTTTTTAAGCATATATATAATTTATTTAAAAATAATTTATGGTGTCAAGTAAAAATACTTGACACCTGTTTTATATATGGTATTATACATAAGTCAAAGATATTAGGAGGATAGGAAAATGGCAGTAAAATTAAGATTAAAAAGAATGGGACGTAAGAAAGCTCCTTTTTATAGAATTGTAGCAGCTGATTCAAGAATGCCTAGAGATGGTCGCTTTATTGAACAGTTAGGAACTTATGATCCATCAAAGAGTCCTGCAGCTGTTACTTTAAAGAAAGAAGAAATTTTAAGATGGTTATCTAATGGAGCACAGCCATCAGATACAGTAAGAAATCTTCTTTCTAAAGAAGGTATCATCAAAGAATTTACTGAATCTAAGAAGAAGGCTTAAGCTATGGATTACGCTAAAACTTTACAGGATATTTGTGTTGAGTTAGTTAACAGCAAAGATAGATTAGAAGTAAGAGAAATGCCTTCATTAGAAGAAAATACTATTGTTCTTCATGTTTATGCCGATCATGATGATATTGCCAGATTGATTGGTAAACGTGGTACAATGGCAAATTCAATCAGACGTTTAATGTCAGTACCTGGTCGTATGAATGATAAGCATATTGATATTAAGTTTGAGTCTTATGATGAATAAAAGGGAATAATTCCCTTTTTTTAGTAGGAGAGCGTATGGAAGAGAAAGTAATTATTGGAATCATTATTAATACTCATGGAATCAAAGGTGAATTAAAGATTAATGCTTCAACAGATTTTCCTGATGAAAGATTTAAGCCCGGTCAGGAAATATGGATAGGTGATCAAAGTTATACGATAGAAACTCATCGTGTTCATAAAGGTTATGATTTAGTATCTTTAAAGGGTTATCAGAATATTAATCTTGTAGAACATTTAAAGAGAATGAAAGTATATGCTTATAAAGATGAGAATCTTTTAGATGAGGATGAATACTATATTTCAGATTGGCAGGGATGTGAAGTCTATAATGAGGGAGTATATCTGGGAAAAGTTGTAGATGTGTATGAGAATACATATCAGGATATACTGCATGTCAATTATCAGGGTAAAAAACTTCTTATTCCTTGTGTAGAGGCTTTTATTAAAAACAAGGATATTGAACATAAGCGTATTGATGTTTCATTAATAAAAGGATTTATAGATGATGAAGATTGATATTCTATCACTATTTCCGGAAATGTTTGATGGCTTTTTAAAGACATCAATTATTAAAAGAGCTATTGAAAAAGAGATTGTAACTATTAGTATTCATAATTTTAGAGAATTTGCTTTAGATAAGCATAAAAGTGTTGATGATACACCTTATGGCGGAGGATCCGGAATGGTTCTTAAATGTCAGCCTATTATTGATTGTCTTAAGACAATAACTACTAAAGATTCACTTGTGATTATGATGAGTCCTCAAGGGATGACTCATAATCAAAGTTATGCTAAGGAGCTTTCTTTAGAAAAACATCTTATTATTATATGCGGTCATTATGAAGGATTTGATGAACGTATCAGAAATTATGTAGATGTTGAGTTATCTATTGGAGATTATGTCTTGACTGGCGGAGAAATAGGAGCTATGGCAGTTACTGATAGTGTTGTTAGGTTATTGGAAGGAACAATTAGAGAAAGCAGCCATGAAGATGATTCTTTTTCTGATGGATTATTGGAATATCCTCAGTATACTAAACCTTATGATTATCAGGGAGATAAAGTTCCTGACATCTTATTATCAGGGCATCATGCTCATATCAGAAAGTGGAGACATCAAATGTCTTTATTAAAAACAAAACATAAAAGACCGGATCTACTGAAAAAAAGGGGATTGAGTCAGGAAGAAATCAGAATGCTTGAGGAAATTGAAGAAAAAGATTGATTTTAAGCTATAAAAATGATATTATTCATTAGTCGTAAGACGCAGAAGTTCCGCTGGGACTTATTCCTATGAGCTTTGAAGACATTATAAACTTATAAGGAGGAATGCATAATGAATATGCAATTAGTTGATGAAATCACAAAGAGTCAGTTAAGAAATGATGTTCCTGATTTCAAGCCGGGTGATACTTTAAAGGTATTTGTTAAAATTAAAGAAGGAAATAAAACACGTATTCAGATGTTTGAAGGTGTCTGTATTGCAAGACGTGGTAAAGGCGTTCAGGAATCATTTACTGTTAGAAAGATTTCTTATCAGATTGGTGTTGAACGAGTATTTCCGGTTCATTCACCAATTATTGATCATATTGAAGTAGCTAGAATTGGTAAAGTACGTAGAGCTAAATTACATTACTTACGTGGTTTATCTGGTAAAGCGGCTAGAATTAAAGAACTTCGTAAATAAAAAAAGAATGGGGTATACTCCATTCTTTTTTAGAAAGGTAAGCTTATGAAAAAATATCATACTTTTATAAAATCAGCAGTAGGGATTGCAGTTGTCTTTGGATTATTTAAAATTATGATTATTCCTGTTAAAGTTGATGGCAACAGTATGCTTGGTACACTGCATGATGGGGATATTGCTTTACTTAATAGATGGTCTGTTTCTAAAAAATCTATTCAGCGATTTGATGTTGTTGTGATAAAAAGTAAAGCACTTAATGAAAATATAGTAAAACGAGTAATCGGATTACCGGGAGAAACTATTGAATATAAAGAAGATCATCTTTATGTAAATGGAAAATATGTTAAAGAAACTTATTTTAATAAGAGTTTTGTAGAAAAGCAGAAAGCTTCTCATAATACGAAAGTTTTTACATCTGATTTTAAAATCACTTTAAAATCAGATGAATATTTTGTCTTAGGAGATAATCGTTTAAATTCTATGGATTCACGTACTTTAGGTGCTTTTTCTATTAATGATATTATATCTGCCAAAGGTGTTGTTGTTTTTCCACCAAAGAATTTTGGAGTTATTGAATAGCAGGTATAGAGTACAGGAGAACTGGGAAACCGGTTCTTTTCATGTTATAATCAAAGGTGATTTTAAAGGAAGTGAGAATAATGAATGGAAATAAAGCAAATATAAACTGGTATCCGGGACATATGGCTAAAGCGGAAAGGGAGATTGAAAGTCGTATTAAAATTGTCGATATGGTCATTGAATTAGTAGATGCCAGAGCTCCTTTCTCTTCAAGAAATACAAGTTTTGATCGTATTTTAAAGAACAAGCCCAGACTTGTACTCATGACTAAAAGTGATCTGGCAGATTCACAGATAACTGAAAAGTGGCAGTCTTTTTATAAAGAAAAAGGTTTTTTAAGTTTAGCAGTTAATTTAAAGAATTTTAAGGAAGAAAAGAAAATTATTAATATGTGCTTAGCAATGTTAAGCGAAAAAAGAGAAAAAGAAGCACAAAAAGGATTAAAAATAAGAGCAATTAGAGCAATGATTATTGGAGTACCTAATGTAGGTAAATCAACACTTATCAATGCTTTAGCAAAAAGAAAAGCAGCAATAGCAGGAAATAAGCCCGGTGTAACTAAAGCTCAACAAATTATTAGAATAAATAAAGATTTTGAGCTTTTTGATACGCCCGGTATTTTGCCTCCAAAATATAGTGATTTTATTACTTCATGTAATGTGGCTTTGATTGGTTCTATAAAGAAGGATATTCTTCCTTTGGATGATCTCTTTATCTATGCTGTTAAATATTTAAATCAGCATTACTCAAAGGCTTTAATGAAAAGATATGGATTATCTTTTGATGAAAACCAGGACTGGATACTTGATGCTTATGATCAGATTGCTTTAGTTCGTCATCTTCCTAAAAAGAATGGTGAAACTGATTATGATCGTGTTCAAGATATCTTTTTTAAAGATTTAAGTGACGGAGTATTTGGCGGTATTACATGGGAGAATCCTTATGAATAATCTTAATTGTCTAGTTTATGAAAAAGAAGCTTATTTGCAAGGATATCATACTATTATTGGTCTTGATGAAGCAGGAAGAGGACCGATGGCCGGTCCTCTAACGGTTGGTGGTGTCATTTTTCCGAAAAATTATTATGATAAAAGAATTAATGATTCTAAGCAGCTGACTGCTAAAAAAAGAGAAGAGTTATCTGAAATTATTAAAGCTAATGCTTTAGCTTATAAGGTAGAGGTTATCTCTGTTGAAGAGGTAGATAAACTGAATGTTTATCAGGCTTCTAGAGAAGGAATGCTAAGAATTATAAATACGATAGCTATTCATCCGGATTATGCCTTAACAGATGCGATGCCATTAAATAATTATATTCCTCATACATCTATTATTAAAGGGGATTCTTTATCTCTTTCAATTGCTGCTGCATCAATATTAGCTAAGGTAACAAGAGATCATATCATGGAAGAATATGCCAAACTTTATCCGGAATATGGGTTTGAAAAACATAAAGGTTATGTTACTAAAGCACATAAAGAAGCTCTTTTAAAATATGGAGTTACTCCGATCCACAGAAAAAGCTTTGGACCTGTAAAAGAGATATTAAATCATCAAATCAATCTATTTGAATTATAAAAGTCTGTTTAATCTTAAGTGAGTTAAAAGATATTCACTTCCATTAAACAGACTTTCAGTTTTTTTATAATGTTAAGCTTGGAGTACTATATGTACGTCCGGCTAATTCCTGATTTAAGGCATAGAGTCCTTTTGGATCAGAACCAAATAGTTTGAATTTTTTAATTAAGTCATCAGCAGATTTTTCTTCTTCTCCCTGCTCTTTAACAAACCAGTCATAAAACTGCATAGTGCGATAATCATTGATATCACTGGCAGCTTTGTAGATTGTATTAATCAGGCTAGTTACATATTTTTCATGTTCTAAAGCTGATTTTAGTGGTTCATCCAGTTTATTGTAAGTAAGATGAGGCTTATCAATAGCTTCAAGTGTTATTTTTTCACCATTGTTAAGAAGATAAGTCCTCATTAGCATTGCATGATCTCTTTCTTCCTGTGCCTGTATTTCAAAGTAATTAGCAAAACCATCAAGACCCTCATCAGCATAATAATTTGCAAAATCTAAATATAAATAGGCAGAATAGAATTCTTTATTAATCTGATTATTAATCAATTCTTTTACTTTTGTATCTAACATTTTTTCTTCCTCCACAAGCTATTATAATAGCTTCGTTTTTATAAAATGCAAGAACTTTGCGGATATTTCAAAAAATTGAATTTACAGTGAGAAAAATTCTTGTTTTTGGAGAATATATAGATAAGAGGAGATATTATGGAAGAGATGCTTGTTTATTTTGCTTGTAAATATGAGGGGGATTATCAGAAAATCTATCAGGCTTTAAAAAATAAGGAATTGGTTGATGAGAAATTAAAGAGAAGATATCTGGAACAGTTAAAGTGCAAGTATACGACCATTCTTTCTAAAGATTATCCGTCTTTATTAAAGGAGATAAGATATCCTCCATTTGTTTTATTTTATTATGGAGATATCAGTTTGCTGGAAAAGAAAACAATTGGGGTGATAGGGATGAGACACCCTAGTTCATATGGCATCAGATCTACTCAATCATTAGTACATGATTTAGTTTGCAATGATTATGTGATTGTTTCAGGTATGGCTATTGGAATCGATAGCATAGCACATCGTAGTGCTATCAGTAATGGGGGAAAGACGGCAGCAGTACTGGGAGGAGGCATTGATTTTGGCTATCCTAAGTCAAATCATGATATTTATAAAACATTAAAAAAAGAGCATTGTGTATTAAGTGAAATTCCTTTTGCGAAAGCACCGGTGAAATCAGATTTTCGTATTCGTAATCGTTTGATTGCCGGGCTTTCACAGCAGATTCTCGTTTGTGAAGCAAAAGAACAGAGCGGAACAATGATTACAGTTGGCTATGCTTTAGAGCAGGGAAAGGATATTTTTGCGGTTCCTTGCAGTATTGATGGTTATCAGGGAACAAATATGCTGATTAATCAAGGAGCAAAGCTTGTTGTAAAGGGGCAAGATATTGCAGAAGAATTGAGAACATAGAAACATTAGTATTGACAAAACTTCGTTTGCTGATTTATATTAAGAAAACGGAAAGGAGCTGATATTATGAGTTATCTTGTGATTGTAGAGTCGCCATCAAAATCAAAGACAATAGAAAAATATTTAGGGAAAGAATATATTGTTACATCTTCCAAAGGTCATATCAGAGATTTAGCAACATCCGGAAAAGGTGGATTGGGATTGGATATAGAACATGATTATGCTCCTTGTTATACTATTAGTAAAGACAAGAAAGATGTTGTTAAGCAATTGAAAAATTATATAAAGAAAGCAGATAAGGTATATCTTGCAACTGACCCTGATCGTGAAGGAGAGGCAATCAGCTGGCATCTGGCTCAGGTGCTGAATATTGATATGGATGAAGAAAATCGTATCGTATTTAATGAGATTACTAAAAATGCTGTTATTCATGCTTTAGAGAATCCGCGTAAGATCGATCAGGATCTTGTTAAGTCACAGGAGACAAGACGTGTTTTAGATCGCATTATTGGTTTTAAGCTCTCTAAGCTTTTACAGAGAAAGATAAAATCTAAATCTGCGGGACGTGTACAGTCTGTAGCATTAAGATTGATTTGTGAAAGAGAAGATGAAATTGAAGCATTTATTCCGGAAGAATATTGGAAGATTAAGGCTCTTTTTGAAAAAGATGATCTTAACTTTGAGGCTGAACTAACTAAAAAAGGTACAAAGAAATTAAAAATTTCTAATGAGGAAGAAGCTTTAAGAATCTATAATGATTTGGATAAAGACTATTTTGTTGAGTCATTAAAGAAAAGTGTTAAAAAGAAAAATTCTAAAGCTCCTTTTATTACGTCAACATTACAGCAGGAAGCTTCTACAAAATTAAACTTTAAAGCTAATCGTACTATGAGAATTGCTCAGAAGCTTTATGAAGGTGTAGATTTAGGGAATGAAACAGTTGGTCTGATCACCTATATGAGAACTGATTCCATTCGTTTGGCACCTGAGTTTATTAATGACGCTATGAGTTTTATTGAAGAGACTTATGGTAAAGAATATAGAGGACATGTTAAAATTTCTAAGAAAACAGAAAATGTTCAGGATGCTCATGAGGCTATCAGACCTACCAGTATTCATCGTACGCCTGAGAGTGTAAAGAGTTATTTGACTGCTGAACAGTACAAACTATATTCAATGATTTATGCCCGTGCGCTTGCTTCTTTGATGGCACCTGCAAAAGTTGACTCCACAAGCATAGTGCTTGATAATCATAATTATAAATTCAATGCATCCGGTTCTGTTATTGTTTTTGATGGTTATCTGAAAGTTTATGGTGATTATGAAAAGAATAATGATACATATCTTCCATCTTTAAAAGAAGCGGATAGTCTTGAAGCTCTTGAAGTTGTAAAGGAACAGAAGTTTACTCAGCCGCCTGCACGTTATACGGAAGCAAAACTGATAAAGGAATTGGAAGAGCTAGGTATTGGAAGACCATCTACATATGCAACGATTATTGATACTATTGTACAAAGAGATTATGTTGAGATGGTTTCTAAGGCTTTTAAGCCTACAGATTCCGGACGGCTGACTAATAGTAAGCTGCTGGAGTTCTTTGACAGTATTATTAATGTTGAATATACTGCAAATATGGAAAGCGAATTAGATGAAATTGCGAATGGTGATGATACGTATCTTAATGCAATTACTTCTTTTGAAGATAAATTTGAACCTTTATTGGCTAATGCTGATAAGAATATGGAAAAAATCGAAGCCCGGAAAACCGGTGAAAAGTGTCCGGAATGTGGCGGAGATCTTGTGGTTAGAAAAGGGCGTTTTGGCGAGTTTATTGCTTGTTCAAATTATCCGACATGTAAATATATCAAAAAAGATTCTAATGATCGCATAGGGCAGCCAACCGGTGAAATGTGTCCAAAATGCGGCAGTCCAATGATTTATAAAAGAGGGCGTTTTGGCGAATTTGAAGCATGCTCAAATTATCCGACATGCAAGTATATCAAGTCTCAGGAAAAAACGGTTGAAGGGGAAGTATGTCCAAAATGCGGTAGTCCGATTGTTTTGAAGAGAGGACGCTTTGGTATGTTTAAAGCTTGTTCAAACTATCCGACATGTAAAACGATTATTAAGGAATCAAAGAAAAAGAAGAATGATGATGAGTGAACTGCATAGCAGTTCATTTTCTTTTCAAAACATGATAAAATGCTTATGGAGAGTGGAATATGAAAAAAGTAAATGTGATTGGTGCCGGACTAGCTGGAGTTGAAGCGGTTTACCAGCTTATTAAACGGGGTATTGAAGTAAATCTTTATGAAATGAGACCAAATAAATCTACCGGTGCTCATAAAACCGGAGACTTTGCTGAACTTGTCTGTTCTAATTCATTAAGAGCGGATGGATTAAAAAATGCAGTAGGTGTACTTAAACAGGAAATGATGATGAATGATTCATTAATTATTAAAACTGCAAGATGTCATGCTGTGCCTGCTGGAGGCAGTCTGGCGGTAGATCGCGAGGGATTTTCTAAGGCTATTACTGAATATATCAGAAATCAATCTTTGGTTCATGTGTTTCATGAAGAAGTTACAGAGATACCGGAGGGTCCTACTATTATTGCGTCCGGTCCGCTTACAAGCAGCTTGTTGTCAAAAGCTATTGCTGACTTGTTGGGAGAAGAGAAATACTTTTATTTCTATGATGCGGCAGCACCTATTTTAACTAAGGAAAGCATTGATTTAAAAAAAGCCTACTTCAAATCCAGGTATGATAAAGGTGATGCCGAATATATTAACTGTCCTATGTCTCAAAAAGAATTTGAAAATTTTTATGAGGCTTTGATTCATGCTGAAACAGTAAAGCCGCATGACGGTGAAGAAAAGTTTTTTGAAGGCTGTATGCCTTTTGAAGAAATCGCAAGACGAGGCAAGCAGACTCTTCTTTTCGGCCCGATGAAACCGGTTGGTTTGGAGACACCTGACGGGAAAAGACCTTATGCGGTGGTTCAGCTTAGACAGGATAATGCGATAGGTTCTCTTTATAATATTGTTGGTTTTCAGACACATTTGAAATGGGGAGAACAAGAGCGTATTATTCATATGATTCCCGGCTTAGAAAATGCTCAGATTATCAGATATGGTGTTATGCATCGTAATAGCTATATTAATTCACCTCTATATTTGAACCGGGCTTATCAGTATAAGAATAGAGATAATTTGTTTTTTGCCGGGCAGATGACAGGTGTTGAGGGATATGTTGAATCTGCACAAAGCGGAATATGTGCCGGTATTAATATGGCAAGATATTTACAAAATAAAGAGCTGCTTGTTTTTCCGAGAGAAACAGTTATGGGAGCATTAAGTTATTATATTACACATGCATCATTTGATGATTTTCAGCCAATGAAAGCGAATTTTGGGATTTTGCCTTCTTTGAAGGAGAAAGTGAAAAAGAAAGAAAGAAAAGAGGTTTATGCATCAAGAGCATTAAAGACGATGGAAACTTTCTTGAATGAACATAATGAATAAGCATAGGGATTCTTTTCTTGAGTATTTAAAATATCAGAAACGTTATTCTGATCTTACTATTGCTTCCTATAGACGAGAGATTAATGATTTTATAATGTTTATTCATCAGGAAGCTTTATCCGAGTTTGCAGAATGTGATTATAAATTCATTAGAGCATATCTTGTTTATCTTAATTCTAAGCATTTAAGTCATACTTCTATTAATCATAAGCTTTCAACTCTGAGAACTTTTTATAAATATCTTGAAAAAAATAAGATTGTAAAGAATAATCCGTTTACTTTGATTCATTCTTTAAAGACCGGTCAGAGAAATCCTGACTTTCTCTATCTTGATGATATGCTGGAATTATTAGACAGTATTGAGGTAACATCTTCGTTAGGTATTAGAAATAAGGCACTTATGGAATTAATGTATGCTTCGGGACTGCGTGTGAGTGAGGCGGTTAGTTTGTCTTTATCAGATATTGATTGGAATAGACATATTCTTTTTATTACAGGTAAGGGAAATAAAGATCGCTATGTGCCTTTTCATGATTATGCATCTCTATGGCTTAAGAAATATATTAATGAAGCAAGAAAAGAATTGCTGGCAGTTACTCATCAGGATCATAATTTTGTTTTTGTGAATAAGAATGGAAAAGCTCTTACTAACCGTGGTATTGAAGATATTGTTAATAGGTGTATGAATCATTACGATCCGCTAAGACATATTCATCCCCATACTATTCGCCATTCATTTGCGACTCATATGCTCGATGCAGGAATGGATTTAAGAGTAGTACAGGAATTATTAGGTCATTCTTCACTTGCGACAACTCAAATTTATACACATATTACACGAGAAAAGCTACAGGAAGTTTATAATCAGGCATGTCCTAGAAAAGCACTTGAACGATTAGAAAAAAATCAAAAAATGATTGACGAAAAGGAAGGAAAATGATAATATTCATTTGTTGTAGACCTCTAGCTACAACCGCTCAAAAAAGGTATTAAATGTACAATGTACTGCCTTAGCTGGCGAGTCTAAGAATAAGTAAAAGGAGGTACTTGAATGTACGCAATCATTGAAACAGGTGGAAAACAGTTAAAGGTTGAAGCAGGTGACACTATTTTTGTTGAAAAATTAGATGTTGAAGAAGGTGCAGCTTATACTTTTGACAAGGTATTATTTGTTGGTGGAGATGCATCTAAAATTGGTAATCCTTATGTAGAAGGTGCTACTGTAACTGCTGAAGTAGTAAATCAGGGTAAAGCTAAAAAGGTGACTGTTTATAAATATAAACCTAAAAAGCATTATCATAAGAAACAGGGTCATAGACAGCCTTACACAAGATTAACAGTCAAAGAAATTAATGCTTAATTATGATTAAAGTCGATTTATCTTATCATTTAGAGCAGCTGATTCATGTAGAGATTTCCGGACATGCTCAGAGCAATGAATATGGTAAGGACTTGGTTTGTGCAGGAGTCAGCAGTATAGCTACAGGTATAGCTAATACTCTTGTAAAACATGATTTTCTGTCACAGGGTAAAATCGTATTAAGAGAAGGTTATATAGACATTACAGTTGACAATGTCACAAGTGAAAACCAGTTAATACTAGAGACATTGGTCATTTCACTTAAGGGAATTGAAGATTCCTATGGTCAATATATTAAGATTAATCAGAAGGAGGAATAATCCATGTTATTCAAATTAAATCTGCAGTTATTCGCTTCTAAAAAAGGTGTAGGTTCTACAAAGAACGGACGTGATTCTGAATCTAAGCGTTTAGGAGCTAAATTATCTGATGGTCAGGTTTGTACAGCCGGTTCTATCATTTACAGACAGAGAGGAACTAAGATTCATCCTGGCAACAATGTAGGCAAAGGCGGAGATGACACATTATTTGCAAAAATTGATGGTGTTATTAAGTATGAAAGAGTTGGCAAGAAAAAGAAAAAAGTTTCTGTTTACCCGGCTGCTTAACATAAAGAATCCTTAGGGATTCTTTTTTTGAAGAAAGGAGGAAAGTATGAATTTTATAGATAAAGCAATTATTACAGCTATTTCCGGAAAAGGCGGAGATGGAGTTGTTGCTTTCCGCAGAGAAGCTCATGTTCCTAAAGGTGGACCTTCAGGTGGAGATGGAGGACGAGGAGGAAGCATTGTTTTTTTAGCTACAAATTCGTTATCAACATTGCTTGATTTAAAATATCATCGTGAATATCGTGCCAGACCGGGAGAAAATGGCATGGCTAAAAAGATGCATGGTGCCAATGCTGCTGATTTGATAGTTAAAGTCCCGGTAGGTACATGTATTTATAATAATATTTCCGGCAAATTGTTAGCTGATTTAACTGAAGATAATCAGCAGGCGGTGATTGCAAAAGGCGGACGTGGCGGACGAGGGAATGCTCGTTATGCCACTTCTAAGAATCCTGCACCAACAATCTGTGAACGTGGGGAACCCGGCATAGAGTTAGAATTACGCGTTGAATTAAAGCTTTTAGCTGATGTTGGTTTAGTTGGTTTTCCAAGTGTCGGTAAGTCAACATTGCTTTCAGTTGTTACTAAAGCAAAGCCGGAAATTGCTGATTATCATTTTACAACCATTGTTCCTAATTTAGGTGTGGTTCAAGTTAAGGATGGGCGTTCATTTGTTATGGCGGATTTGCCTGGACTAATAGAAGGAGCTTCACAGGGAAAAGGATTAGGATATACTTTCTTAAGACATATTGAAAGATGCCGTGTTATTGTTCATATTATTGATATGTCCGGCAGTGAAGGACGTGATCCTTATGAAGATTATCTGACAATCAATAATGAATTAAAAAGCTATCATTATCATTTAATGGAAAGACCTCAGATTATTGTAGCTAATAAGATGGACTTAGATAATGCACAGGAAAATCTCGAAGAGTTTCAGAAAAAAGTAGGCGAAGATATTAAGATTTATCCATTAATTGCTCCTATTCATGAAGGAATTGATGCACTTCTTTATGCAATTGCTGATACATTAAAGACTGCTCCTTATTATTCTATCGAAGAAGATGAACAAGAGGATAGTGTTCTTTATACATATGAAGAAGATGATGCAAAAGCCTTTGAAATTATGAATGAAGGGAATGGAGTCTTTACGGTTACCGGTGATAAGATTGAACGTATTGTTCAGATGGCTTCTTTAAATACTGATGATGGATTTAAGAATTTTGCGATTAAGATGAGAAATTATGGAGTAGATGATGCTTTAAGAGCAGCCGGTGCTGTGGATGGAAATATCATTCGTATTCTTGATTTTGAATTTGAATTCATGAATTAGAGTCTCGAAAGAGACTCTTTTAATTAAGAATAATGTTCAGTATATTTTTTTTATATATGATTTATGATACAATAAAAGGGATTGAAGGAGACATTATGTATAGTTATATTAAAGGAACAATAGTTGCCTTGTATTCTGATAGTATTGTTTTAGATAATCAGGGAATTGGCTATCTTGTTTATGTATCAAATCCCTATCAGTTTGAAAAGAATAAAGAATATACTGTTTATATTTTTCAGAGTATTACTGAGAATGATATGCGTCTTTATGGCTTTAAAACAAGTGAGCAGAAAGATCTTTTTTTAATGTTGATTAAAGTCAAGGGTATTGGACCTAAGAGTGCGATTGCAATCATAGCTGCCGGTGAAACAAAGGATATTATTCAAGCTATTGAAGATAGTAATGTAAAATTTCTAAGAAGCTTTCCGGGTATTGGACCTAAAGCAGCAAGCCAGATTATTCTAGATTTAAAAGGTAAGTTTAATGGGGTAGAGAGATTGGAATCTTCATTTTCTATATCTCCATCTTATCAGGAGGCTGTTGAAGTTTTAATTGCATTAGGGTATAAAGAATTAGAAGCTGAAAAAGCTATGAAACAGATATCAGAAGAAAATTTAGATACAAACGGATATGTAAAAAAAGCATTGGCTTTGATGACATTAAATAAATAGAAAGGAAGATAATATGGATCGTGATATTTATGATACAGATGCACATACTGAAGATGAGGAGAGTCAATTAAGACCTTCCAACTTTGAAGACTATGTAGGTCAGGAAGATCTTAAAAACAATCTAAAAATATTTGTAGGTGCAGCAAAAATGCGTGACGAATCACTGGATCATGTTTTATTATATGGACCGCCCGGATTAGGCAAAACAACGATGTCAATGATTATTGCTCATGAGATGGGAACAAATATTAAGATCACAACTGGTCCATCAATTGAGAAAACAGGAGATCTCGTTGCGATATTAACCGCACTTCAGCCGGGGGATGTATTATTTATTGATGAGATACATCGATTAAATAAAGTGATAGAAGAAATACTCTATCCGGCGATGGAGGATTACTGTGTTGATGTTATTATTGGTAAAGAGCAGTCAGCCAGATCAATAAGAATCGATCTCCCCCCATTTACGCTAGTTGGTGCCACTACAAGAGCCGGTGATATTTCTGCACCTCTCAGAGATCGTTTTGGGATTATTTCAAAACTTGATTACTACACAGTTGATGAATTGAAACAGATTATTTCACGTACAAGTAAAGTATATGGCATGGAAATGAATGAAGATGCCAAAAATGAGCTTGCTAAAAGAAGTCGTGGAACTCCTCGAATTGCGAATAGATTATTTAGAAGAGTAAGAGATTTTTCGATGTTTTATGGTGATGAAATGATTACTCTTGATCGAACAGTAGAAGCTTTGGATCAGTTAAAAGTAGATGATTTGGGATTAGATGATGTTGATCATAAATATCTATTAGGAATTATTCATCGGTTTCAAGGCGGACCTGTTGGATTGAATGCGATTGCTGCCAGTATTGGCGAGGAACCGGTAACTTTAGAAGATGTCTATGAGCCTTATCTGCTTCAAAAAGGTTTAATTAGGCGAACACCGAAAGGAAGAATAGCTACAGACTTAGCTTATCGCCATTTTCATATTACAAGGGAATTCTAAGGAGTTCCTTTTTTGATGAAAAAAATACAGATAATAGGATTTATCCTATTGTTTATTCTTTCTGTTATTCATTCGCTGAGAAAGCCGGAACCTTTAAATTATAAGAAGCCAAAAGAATTAACAGTGACACTTGAAGGAGCATTTAATCAGACAGGGAAAATCCCTATTAAAGAAGGAATGACTATGAAGGATTTAGTAAAGAAGGTAGGAATAAAAGAGAATGCCAGTGTAAAAAGCATTAATATGAACAAGATAATACATGCAGAAGAAAGCTATTATCTTCCTGTAAAACAAGAACATATGATCTCATTAAATAATGCTACAAAGAAAGAATTAATGATGCTTAAAGGGATAGGAGAAAAGACGGCGGACAAGATTATTGAATATCGTAAAAAGCATTGTTTTGAAAAGATAGAAGATTTAAAGAATATTAAAGGGATAGGGAATCAGAGATTTTTAAAATATCGGAACAACCTATCCCTTTAAGCTATCATCTTATTTATTATGCTGTCTTTTCAATACTTTGTGTTTTATCACGATTTTATCATCCGGTCTTTTATCTTATTTTAATCATCTATAGTTTCTTTCTTCTTAAGTTTCTTCATTATTCAGTTATTATTATTCTTTTATTCATAGGAATACTTTTATTTCGTCCACTATCCTATGATATACATATGAATCATCTGATTAAAGGAAAAGTAATTGATATTAAAGAAAATTTTATAGTCTTAAAAACATCACAAGGAAAAATCAAGGTTTATACAAAAGAAAAGTTCTCTTATTACGATGAAGCGATTTTAAAAGTAAAACAATTAGCTATTAATAATACTGATTTTTTTAATGAAACATACTATTTGAGATCTTTAAATATTAAAGCAAAAGCTAAGCTTGTTTCCGTTGTTAAAAGAGTTTCTCATAAATCCTTAATTCATATTATTGTTGATCATTTATCATCTTCTCCTAAGATAGCCAGCTATCAGAAACTATTTCTTTTAGGTATACATAATGATCTTGAATCAGATTATCAGAAGATGATTAGTCTATCTATAGTACATTTATTTGCTTTAAGCGGAATGCATATTACTGCTTTATCAAATATTTTAAATAATCTTTTAAGCTATCTGCTTTCCCAAAAGAAAGCATCTGTTTTAACTCGATTCTTATTGGGCATATATGTTTTTTCTATTCCTTATAATATTTCATTATGGAGAGCTTATTTTATGCTTTTCCATGATTATTTTAAAAAATATCTTAATAGTCTTGATTTTCTTTCCTTGTTAGTGATGATTTCATTAATATATAATCCATTTATTCTATTCAATCTTTCTTTTATATTCTCATATTTTATTTATTTGATAGTCTTACTGACAAAAAATTTAAAATATTCTTTTGTTTGTGTATATCTGTCCTCTATTCCTATTATATTAAGTGTTAATTATTCAATATATCCATTCTCATTTGTTCTAGGATGTCTATTAGTGCCTTTTATAAAATATTTTTATCTATTGACAGTATTGTCATTATTTATACCATTTGTGCAGTATCTATTAATAATTTTTATTAATATATTTGATTCTATTCTTAAAAGTTCATATTCTTTAAGTCATGAAATGATATTTGGAAAGCCTAATCTATTATTTATAGGTATTTATTATTTTTTATTAGCACAAATTATTATTAGACAGCAGTTAAAAAAGACGATTCATCGTCATTTACTGTGCTGTTTATCATTACTGATTATCTTTAATTTTTATTCTAACTATAAGTTTTATGCTGAAGTAACAATGATAGATGTAGGGCAGGGAGACTGTACATTTATACGATTGCCTTTTGATCAGGGAAACTACCTGATAGATACAGGAGGTGACAGGAATTATGATATTGCTTTAAATCGTGTTATTCCTTATTTAAAAAGTAGAGGAGTTAAAAGATTAGATACAGTTTTTATATCTCATTATGATTATGACCATAGCGGAGCGTTGGATTCCTTAAAGAAACATTTTGATGTTAGAGAAGTTATAGATAAACCATTTAAAGAGAGGAAAAAGAAAGATTTTAGTATATCCTGCTTAACTGTAGAAACCAAATCAAAAGAAAAGAATGATAAGAGTAATATTCTTTATATGACATTATTTAATATTCATTATTTGTTTACCGGTGATATATCAAGTGAAGTAGAAAAGGCTTTAGTTAATAAATATCGTTCTTTAAATGTAGATATTTTAAAAGTTCCTCATCATGGTTCAAAGTATTCTAGCAGTGTTGCACTTTTTGAAATGATACATCCTAAAGCGGCATTGATAGGTGTAGGTAGAAATAATAAATATCACCATCCTTCGTCATTGGTTCTTAAAAGATTAAAAGAAAGGGGGATACTGACACTAAGAACAGATAGAGATTCCAATATTACTATTATTCATTATAGAAAGCATTATTATATCTTTAGATGAAGATAGAAGGATATAAAAAAGAACATATAGATTTTCATTTAATACTTTTAGTGCTAATATATTATTAATAGAAATGAGGAGGAAATAAAAATGAATTGGAAAAAAATAGTTGTAGCAGGCGGAGGAGTATTGGGAAGTCAAATTGCTTTCCAGACAGCTTTTTCCGGTTTTGATACAAAAATATGGCTAAGAAGTGAAGGCTCAATTGGGCGTACACAGCCAAAGGTTGACAGACTAAAAGATATTTATTTAAAGACAATTGATGCATTAAAAGAAAATCCGGCATTGACACCAAGAGGATTTGGAATCACCGGTGAAATAACTGATGAAGTTATTGCTGATTTAAAAGATAGAGTTAATAGAGCATATGAGAGTCTTGTATTGACAACGGATTATAATGAAGCATTTAAAGATGCAGATTTTGTGATTGAATCCATTGCTGAAGACCCTAAACAGAAGATAGCTTTTTATACAGAAATGGCAAAATACCTTCCTGATCATACGGTTATTGCAACAAATTCATCAACAATGTTACCAAGTACATTCGCTTCTTATACAGGCAGACCGGAAAAATATCTGGCATTACATTTTGCGAATGAAATTTGGAGAAATAATACTGGTGAAATAATGGGTCATGCCGGTACAGAGAAAATATATTATGATCAGACTGTAGAATTTACTTCAGCAATTCATATGGTTCCTTTAAAGCTTCATAAAGAACAGCCGGGCTATATTTTAAATAGTATGTTAGTGCCTTTCTTAAATGCTGCTGAAGCTTTGTTTGCGAATGGCGTTGCAGATCCGGAAACAATTGATAAGACATGGATGCTAGGAACAGGTGCTCCTGCTGGACCATTTAGAATTCTTGATGTTGTAGGGTTGACAACGGCTTATAATATTGTGATTATGGATCCAAGATCAAAAGATCCGGAAACAATTCAAGGCAAGGTGGCCGGTAAATTGAAAGAATACATTGATGCCGGTAAGACTGGTGTTAATGCCGGTGAAGGATTCTACAAATATAAATAATTAAAAAGTTGAGAACTTTTCATGAGTTCTCACTTTTTTTATAAGAAGGATGCTGTATAATATGTATATGTGGAGGAATCATTATGAAGCAGGAATTTACCTTTTTATCCAATGATCAATTACATCATCTTCATGCGATTGTTTGGAAGCCTGAAAGAAAAATAAAGGCTATCTTACAGATTGCCCATGGTATGCAGGAATATATTGACAGATATGATTCATTTTCACGTTATTTAAATGATAAGGGAATCATGGTTGTTGGGTATGATCATCTAGGACATGGAAAAAGTGTTAACAATGATGAAGAATATGGCTATTTTACAAATAATCACCCCAGTGATACATTAACTGCTGATATGTATAAGTTTTTTCATCATATAATAAAAGATTATCCTAATATTCCTTATTTTATTTTAGGACATTCAATGGGGTCTTATCTCTTAAGAAAATATTTAAGTACTTATGATGAACCGTTGAATGGAGCAATTATTATGGGAACAGGATATATCAGTCCGGCACTTTCACGCTTTGCGATTACCTTGAATGAAATATTTATTAAGATTTTTAAATCACATCACCGTAGTCGTTTTGTGACAGCTTTATCTTTTGGTAAGAGTTATCAGAAGTTTGATACAAATGGAAAAAAACCGGAAAAAAGCTGGCTTACTAGAAATCAGGAGATAGTAAAAAAATATTATCAGGATCCTATGTGTAATTATGTTTTTACTTTAAATGGCTATAAAGGATTATTTGAAACTGTATATTTTGATTCTATCCAGACTAATACAAATAGGACTAATAAAGACCTTCCTATTCTCATTATTTCCGGTGCCAATGATCCGGTAGGTAATTTAGGGACAGGTGTTAAAAAGGTTTATGGAATGTATCAGATAACAGGAATAAAAGACTTGACATGTAAATTATATGAAGATTATCGGCATGAAATACTTAATGAGATAGATCATGAAATAGTATTTGATGATATTTATGAATGGATGAAAGAAAGATTATAAAATGAATATTGTTATTTATGGAAATGAAAAGCTGTTGATGAAACAGCAGTTGGCAAAACTAAAGAAAAAATATCATACTGATGAAGAGAATATGAGCTTTATAGTTTATTATCTAAATGAAACATCTATGTCAGAAATTCTTTCTGATGCTTTGACACCGCCTTTTTTAAGCGAATACAAGATGATTGTTTTAAGACAGCCGCTTTTCTTAACATCTGAAAAACAGAAAGAAATCAGCGAAGAAGATATAATCGCTTTTATAGATTACTTGGCACATGATAATCCTACAACAATCTTTGTAATTTATCATGATGTGATGAATTTTGATAAAAGAAAAAAAGCAGTGAAAGCATTAAGAAAATATGCTAAGTTTTATGAAATAGAAAAAGTAAATCGTCATGACTTATACAAACTTGCTAGAGAAGCAATTAAAAAAAGAGAGGCAATAATTAATGATGATGCTTTAAATCTCCTTTTAGAAAGAACAGGAGATGATTTAGAAGCTGTTAGCAATCAAGTGGAAAAACTATGTCTGTATACTAAAAATATACAGATACAAGATGTTAACAGACTGGTCAGTAGGCCTATTGAAGAAAATGTTTTTGCATTAACAAATGCTATTTTATCTCATGATTTGTCTCAGGTTTCTTTCATTTATCATGATTTAATGATTTCTAATCATGAGCCAATAGCCTTAATAGCCTTAATAGCTTATTCTCTGCGTAATCTTTATCAGGTTAAGCTATTAGAAAGAAAAGGTTATAGTGATAAGGAAATGGTTAGTATATTAGGATTGAATCCGCGAGCCGTTTATCCGATTAGGATGAATGCCAAGAAATTTGAGATTGATGACTTATTATATAAGCTTCATCAGCTTTCAGAGCTTGATGTAAAAATAAAAACAGGAATGATTGACAAAAAAAAGGGATTAGAATTATTCCTTATGTTGATTTAGGAGGGCTTATGCAATCTTTAAGAGAATTATATAAGGTAGGAGTAGGACCATCTTCATCACATACTATGGGTCCTATGAAAATTGCTGAACATATTAAAAAACTGTATCCTTATGCTCAGGAAGTTATTGTTCATCTTTATGGATCATTGGCATTAACCGGGAAAGGGCATTTAACAGATAAAATAATGGAAAAAACATTTTCTCCGACAAAATGTACTTTTACATTTTCCAGTGACTCTTTACCTAAACATCCTAATGGAATGATTGTTGATGTTATAGCAGATCAGAAAATATCGGCTTCAATAGAAGCTTATTCAATTGGCGGAGGGGAAATTGTTTTTGCAGGAGACCATCATCAGTATAAAAAAGAAGTTTATCCACAAAAAACATTAGAAGAAATACTATTATATTGTGAATCACAAGGTATTTCATTATATGATTATGTATTAGCTTACGAAGATGAAGATATTAAAGGATATCTGCATATGATATTAGATACAATGTTTCGCTGTATTGAAAAAGGTTTACATACCCAAGGGACTATTCAAGGTGCCTTGAAACTCAAGAGAGTTGCTTCTTCAATGTATCAGCAGGCATTAAATACGCATTCAGAAACAGAAAGAGGACGCTTATTTTTAGCTAGCTATGCTTATGCAGTCAGTGAACAGAATGCTGATGGCTATACTATTGTAACAGCACCTACATGTGGAGCAAGCGGTATATTGCCTGCGGTTCTTTATTATGCCTATTCAAAGATGAGTATGAAGAAATCAGATCTGATAAAGGCTCTTGCGATTGCCGGTATTTTTGGCAATGTAGTAAAAACAAATGCAACAATCTCCGGTGCTGATGGAGGATGTCAGGCAGAAGTTGGAACAGCTTGTGCTATGGCTGCCGCCGCCATGGCATGGATTTATGAATTGAATAATTCTTTGATTGCTTATGCAGCTGAGATGGGTCTTGAGCATAATTTAGGCTTAACCTGTGATCCGGTTATGGGTTATGTGCAAATTCCATGCATTGAACGTAATGCATTTGGAGCAATGCGTGCTGTTGATTCAGCAACCCTAGCAAAGGAATTAGGATACTTAAGGAAGAATAAGATATCTTTTGATACAATAGTTCAAGTTATGAAGGAAACGGGAGCTGATCTTAATTCTGCTTATAAAGAGACAAGCTTAGGTGGTCTAGCAAAAGAATATAAGGATATCTATGAAGACTGAAGCTCTTTATATACATATTCCTTTCTGTGAGCATATCTGTACTTACTGTGATTTCGCAAAAGTATTCTATAATCAGGGAATTGCTGACCGTTATCTGTCTATACTTTCTGAGGAAATAGAGTCTTTACCTGAAAAAAATTTTAAGACTATTTATATAGGAGGAGGAACTCCTAGTGCTTTGAACTATTATCAGCTATCTTATCTTTTTGAGATCCTTAAGCCGTTAACTGATAATAATCTTAAAGAATTTACAATAGAAGTGAATCCTGAATCAATGAGTGTTGAAAAACTCAAACTTTTAAAAAAATCCGGTATTAATCGTTTATCAGTAGGGATACAAACTTTCAATGATGATCTATTAGAAAAAATAGGAAGGAAACATACTTCATTACAGGCACAGCAGTTTATAAAACAAGCTTTTGAATTTATAGATAATATATCTATTGATATGATGTATGGATTACCGGATCAGAAGAAATCTGATTTATTTAATGATCTTTCTACTATAGAAAATCTTCCTGTTAAACATATTTCTTATTATTCACTGATTTTAGAAGATCATACTATCTTAAAGAATTCTCGCTTTGTTCCTCTTGACAGTGAGGTAGAATATCAGTGGAATAGAATGATTTATGAAGTATTAAGCAATCAAGGCTTTCATCAGTATGAAGTTAGTAATTATGCCAAAGGGAATTATGAATCTATACATAATAAAGTATATTGGCATTATGAAAACTATTATGGTTTAGGAGTAGGGGCATCAGGAAAAATAGATGATCTGCTGATAACTCATTCAAGAGCTCTTAACCGGTATTTAAAAGGAAAAGATATTACAAGCATTCAAAAGCTTACCAAGAAAGATACGATGTTTAATCATCTTATGATGTCCTTAAGATTAGTTGAAGGTCTTAATATAAAGGATTTTAATAAAAGATATCATGAAAATTTTTTAAACCTGTATAGATATCCTATAGCTAAGCATTTAGCTTTAAATAATCTGATAATTAAAGATGATTATATAAAGACAACTGATCAGGGAATGTATATTTTAAATACTGTACTTATTGATTTTTTAGAGGATTGAGTCCTCTTTTTTATTTTCTGTAAATTCTAGCACTAAAATGTTGACAGTGCCAAAAGAACGTGTATAATGATGTTAGCACCAAAGAATAAAGAGTGCTAAAGGAGGCGTTGAAATGTTAACAGCGAGACAATTATTGATTTTTAAATATATTGTTGAGGAATACATTGAAACTGCTGAACCGGTTGGTTCTAAGCTCCTAATGACAAAGTACAATCTTTCTTATTCGAGTGCAACAATCAGAAATGAAATGAGTCTTCTGGAAGACTTAGGATTCTTAGAAAAGACACATACATCTAGCGGCAGAATACCTTCTATGAAGGGATATCATTTCTATGTAGAAACACTGCTTCAACCTAATGTTAATGATGAAATTAAGAACCAGGTAGCTTCATTATTTCAGAATAAAAATTATTCATTGCAGGAGATTATTGAAGAAAGCTGCCAGATGCTTAGTGAATTGACGCATCTTACAGCAGTTGCTTTAGGCAGTAATTCAGGATATGAGCATTTTCAGAATGTTACACTTGTTCCGGTAGGAACAAATAGCGTAACAGCGATTATTGTGACTGATAAAGGACATGTAGAAAATAAAGTTTTTAAGATTTCTAAAAAATCATCTATGGATGATTTAAATGCCTGTGTTGATATCATGAATGATACTTTAGTAGGAACTCCTATTAATGAAGTGGCTGATAAGCTTCAGCGAGATGTTAAGCCGATTATGAATGTTCGTGTAAAAGAACATGAAGCACTGTTTAATGCTTTTTTAGAGGCTTTTATGAAGTTTGCAAAAAGTAATATCTATTTTTCCGGCAAGAATCATTTACTTTATCAGCCGGAATATAATGATATTAATAAGCTAAGAAAATTAGTAAGTGCTTTTGAGAATGCCCAGCAATGGAAATCATTAGAGCTTGATGATAATCAGAACGGTGTTGTGATTAGAATAGGAGGCAATGAGTTGCCTTTTGATGATGAATTGAATGATGTATCAGTTATATCTGCTTCATTTGATACAGGACAGGATACTAAAGGATCAATTTCTGTTATTGGACCAACACGTATGCCTTATGATCAGGTTGTTTCATTGGTAGAAATTATTGGAAAGAATATAGAAAAACTTATTCAGGAACAGAATAAAGAAAGGTGATAGTATGGCAGAAGAAAAGAAAGAAACAGTGCAGCAGGAAGAAACTGAAATTACTGCTGATAAAGATGTAGAAGTTATTGATGCTAAAGAAGACAGTTCTTTAGAAAAGAGAGTTCAAGAATTAGAAGAAGAAGTCAATAAGTGGAAAACTGATTATTATAAAGTATTTGCTGATATGGAAAATACTAGAAAACGTTTGAATAAAGAGCATACCAGTCAGGTTAAATATGCTATGCAATCCTTTATTGAGGAACTTCTTCCGGTTATAGACAATTTTGAAAGATCTTTAGCTGTTGAGACAACAAATGAAGAAGCTGCTAATTATTTAAAAGGAATGCAGATGATTCATGATCAAATGATGAATATACTCGCAAAGAACGGTGTTAAAGTTATTGAAACAAAAGATCAGATGTTTGATCCTAATTTTCATCAGGCAGTCATGACTGAGCATGATGAAAGTAAGGAAGAGAATATGATATTAGAAGAATTACAAAGAGGTTACGTCTTAAAAGATCGTGTAATAAGAGCATCACTTGTAAAAGTGAATCAATAGGAGGAATATGATTATGAGTAAAATTATTGGTATTGATTTAGGAACAACAAATTCATGTGTAAGTGTTATGGAGAATGGGGAAGCAAAAGTTATTGCTAATCCTGAAGGTGCGAGAACAACTCCATCAGTTGTAGCTTTTAAAAATGGAGAAATCATTGTCGGTGAAGCTGCTAAGCGTCAGGCAGTCACAAATCCGGATACAGTATCTTCTATTAAAAGGCATATGGGTTCTTCATATAAAGAACATGTTAATGGAAAAGATTATACACCGGAAGAAATTTCTGCAATGATCTTACAAAATTTAAAAGCAACTGCTGAAGCTTATTTAGGCGAAACGGTTACTAAAGCAGTTATTACTGTTCCGGCATATTTTAATGATGCACAGCGTCAGGCTACTAAGGATGCCGGAAAAATTGCCGGATTAGATGTAGAACGTATTATTAATGAACCTACTGCTGCTGCACTTGCTTTTGGTATTGATAAGATTGAAAAAGAACAGAAAGTTCTTGTATATGACTTAGGTGGTGGAACATTTGATGTTTCTATTCTTGATTTGGCCGATGGTACTTTTGAAGTACTGGCAACTGCCGGTAATAATCACTTAGGTGGAGATGACTTTGATAAGGTTATCATGGATTATATTGTTGCTGAATTTAAGAAAGAACAGGGTATTGACTTATCAAATGATAAGATGGCTATGCAGAGAGTAAAGGATGCTGCTGAAAAAGCTAAAAAAGATTTATCCGGAATGCTTCAGACACAAATTTCTTTACCATTTATTTCAGCAGGAGCTAGTGGTCCGGTACATTTAGAAATGACACTGACAAGAGCAAAATTTGATGAATTGACAGCTTCTTTAGTAGCAGCTACTGAAGAACCTGTAAGACAGGCATTAAGCGATGCCGGGATTTCACCAAATCAGATTGATGAAGTTTTATTAGTTGGTGGATCTACAAGAATTATTGCGGTTCAGGATTCAGTGAAAAGGCTGCTTGGCAAGGAACCAAATAAATCAGTAAATCCGGATGAAGTTGTATCAATGGGTGCTTCTATTCAGGGTGGTGTTATTGCTGGTGATGTAAAAGATGTCTTATTATTAGATGTGACACCATTATCATTGGGTATTGAAACAATGGGTGGTGTAATGACAGTCTTAATTGAAAGAAATACGACTATTCCTACTACAAAATCTCAGATATTCTCTACTGCTGCTGATAATCAGCCGGCAGTTGATATCAATGTTTTACAAGGTGAAAGATCAATGGCCAAAGATAATAAGCAGTTAGGTTTATTTAAGCTTGATGGTATTGAACCGGCACCTAGAGGTGTACCTCAGATTGAAGTAACATTCAATATTGATGTTAATGGTATTGTTAATGTTAAGGCGAAAGACTTAAAAACAAATAAAGAACAGTCTATCACAATTCAGAATTCAACAGGTTTAAGTGATGATGAAATTGATAGAATGGTTAAAGAAGCAGAAGCTAATAAAGCAGAAGATGAGAAGAAGCGTAAAGATATTGAAACAAGAAATAAAGCTGAACAGATGATTAATGAAATTGATAAAGCCTTGAAAGATCAGGGTGATAAGATTTCTCCTGATCAGAAAACTCAGGCTGAAAGCTTAAGAGATGATTTAAAGAAAGCTTTAGATACTAATGATATGGCTACTTTAGAAGCTCGTATGAGTGAGTTAGAACAGATGGCTCAGCAGATGGCAAGTTATCAGTATCAGCAGAATACTCAAAGTGGTACAGATAATGCTGCATCAGGCAATGCAAATGATGACGTTGTTGATGCTGATTACACTGAAAAGAATTAAAATAAAGCCAAGGGAAAACCTTGGCTTTGTATTGTAAAGAAGGGATAGCTATGGCTAATAAAAGAGATTATTATGAAGTGCTGGGTGTTTCAAAAACAGCCGGTGCAGAAGAAATAAAAAAAGCTTATCGAAAACTAGCTAAAAAATATCATCCTGATGTTAATAAAGAAGCTGGTGCTGAAGAAAAATTCAAAGAGGTTCAGGAAGCATATGATGTATTATCGGATGATAATAAAAAAGCAGCTTATGATCGTTATGGTCACTCAGCTTTTGATCAGAATGCCGGTGGCTTTGGCGGTGCCGGAGGCTTTGGCGGCGGCTTTGGTTTTGAAGATGTTGATTTAGGAGATATTTTTGGATCATTTTTTGGTGGTGGACAAACTCGTTCAAGACGACAAACCGGACCGCAGAAAGGTGATGATCGCTTTGCTCAAATAGAAATTGATTTCATGGATGCTATTAAAGGCAAGAAGACAGATATTAAAATATCCTATGATGAACCTTGTAGTCATTGTCATGGCAGTGGTGCTGAATCATCACAAGATATTACAAGATGTTCGCGATGTGGAGGAACTGGTACGATTCGTACACAGCAGCGCTCTCCATTTGGTACTTTTGTTAATCAGACAACTTGTCCGGAATGTAATGGTACAGGAAAGAAAATTACTAAGGCGTGTTCGCAGTGTCATGGTAAGGGATATATACATAAGACAATTACTGTTGAATTGAATATACCTGCCGGTATTAATACACATCAGCAGCTGCGTGTCTCAGGCAAAGGAGAACGTGGTATAAATGGCGGTCCTAATGGTGATTTATATGTAGAAATCTATGTACGACCACATAAATATTTTACAAGAAAAAATAATGATATTTATATAGAAGTACCAATTTCTGTTGTAGATGCTGCCTTAGGATGTGAAGTAGATGTACCAACTGTTTATGGTGATGTGACAATGAAGATTCCTGCCGGCACACAAAGCGGTTCTGTATTAAGATTGAAAGGTAAAGGAATCAAAAGTATTCGAGGTAATGTACAGGGAGATCAGTTTGTTAGTGTGAATGTAGAAGTTCCTAAAAAGCTTACTAAGAAAGAGAGAGATCTCTATGAAAAATTAAGAAATGAAGGCAGCAAAGAAACTATCTTTGATACTTTTAAGAAGGCATTTAAGGCATAGAGCCGGCTAGGCCGGCTCTATTTTGATATGGGGTATATATGAAAATATTATGGGATATAGATGGAACATTACTTGATTTTAAGAAATCAGAATATGTTTCTTTGAAGACATTATTGAAAGAAAATAATATTAGTCTTACAGATGATCTTTTAAGTGAATATCTGATAATTAATAAGAAATACTGGAAGAATATAGAGAATGGAAGAATTGAAAGAACTAGAGCATTAGAAGATAGATTCAAAGACTTCTTTCAATTCATTAATCGTCAGGATATAAACTGCCAGGCATTTAATTATCAATATCAAAAATCTTTATCTAAGAATACTTTTTTAGAAAAACATGCGTTAAATACATTGGCATTATGTCAGAATCATGAACAGTATGTTGTAACCAATGGTTCTAAAATAGCTCAGCAAGGCAAGCTTGAAAGTACAGGAATACAGTTATTTATTAAGCAGAGTTTTATTTCTGAGGAAATCGGTTATGAAAAACCTCATATCAGCTTTTTTGATTATGTAAAGAAAATGACTGATTATGACTGTAATCAGACAATTATTATAGGAGATAGTCTGACAAGCGATATAAAGGGAGGAATTAATGCAGATATTCTAACATGCTGGTATAATCCTGAAGGAATATTAAATGAAACAGATATTATCCCTGATTATCAGATCAGTTCACTTTTAGAAGTAAAACAGATTGTTGGATAAAATAAAAAACGGCAAGTATGCCGTTTTATTATTATTGAGCATTTTTTCTTAATGTTCTTAATTCTCTAGCTGTTAGTTTAACTTTAGTTGGTTTACCATCTACTAAAATTGTAGCTTTCTGTAAGTTAACATTCCATCTTCTTCTAGTAGCATTTAATGCATGAGAACGATTATTACCTGTGATAGGTCCTTTTCCACTTAACTGACTTTTTCTAGACATGATTCTCACTCCTTTAAACGTTTTTTACATACTCGTAGATGATAACACTCAGATGATTAAAATGCAATAGTTTTTTGTTAAATAATCATTTAAAATAGTAAAATATTGGCGTATGTGTTTACAATTTTTAAGTGTTTTGTTAATATAATAAAGAATAAACTAAAGATATTATACTATAAAGTATTTATATATAGGAGGGAAAGTATGATTCAGAAAACAACTGATTTGGGGCGTATTGATTTATCTAATGATGTCATTGCGACTATCTGTGGCGGCGCAGCTACTGAATGCTATGGTGTTGTAGGTATGGCGAGCCAGAAAATGAGTGATGGTTTTTATGATTTATTAAAAAAGGATAATTATTCTAAAGGAATTGTTGTCGAAGAAGGTGCCGGCGGAGCAATTGTTAATCTTTATATAATTATAGGATATGGCATTAAAATTTCTGAGATTGTTTATGAAGTTCAGAAAAAAGTTAAATATGTATTAGAAAACACTTTAGATATTGATGTAGAAGCTGTTAATGTCTATGTCCAGAGTATTAAGGTAATGGAGGATTAACATGAAGACAGTTAATGGTAAAATGTTTAGAGAGATGGTTATGACAGGTGCTATTGTTTTGCATAATAATCATCCGGAAATTGATGCATTGAATGTATTTCCTGTACCGGATGGAGATACCGGAACAAATATGTCATTAACATTCACTAATGGATCTAATGAGGTAGAAGCACTTGAAAGTGATGATTTATTTGAGATTTCAAAGAAACTATCTAAAGGATTATTAATGGGTGCCAGAGGAAATTCAGGAGTTATTCTTTCTCAGATTTTTAGAGGTGTTTCTAAATCATTAAAAGGAAAAACAGAGGTTAATGCTGTTGAATTAGCTGATGCTTTTGCAAATGGAGCAAAAGTTGCTTATAAGGCTGTTATGAGACCGGTTGAAGGAACGATACTTACAGTTATCAGAGAAGCCAGTGAAGCAGGTGTTGCTTATGCTAAAGAAGATATGGAAATTGAAGATTTCTTTTCATATTTTGTAAAAGCAGCAAATGATTCATTAGATCACACACCTGAATTACTTCCTGTTTTAAAAGAAGTTGGTGTTGTAGATTCCGGAGGTGCCGGATTATTACTTGTTTTAACAGGTTTCTTAAGTGCACTGGCAGGTGAAACTATTGAAAGAATTGATGTGACATCAGAAGGCAATAAAGCAAAAGAAACAATTGATCGTGCTATGGCGGAAAAAGAAGCAGAAACAAAGTATGATTATCAGTTAGAATATTCATTTAAGATTGATGAAGGAAAAGAAAAAGCATTTACTGCTGAACGCTTTAAAAATGAATTAGAACGTTTACCGAGCGGAAATATTAAAATTATTGAAGATAATGGTATTATTAAAGCCAATGTTGCTACAGATAAGCCTGGCAATGCCTTAAATGTTGGACAGAGATATGGAACTTTAGGGAAGATTGAAATTAAGAATATTACTGAAGTTAGCTTTAAAGCACCGGAATTAAAAGAAGAACCTGAAAAGGAAGTTGCTATCATTTCTGTATCTGCCGGTGAGGGTATTAAGGATATGTTTATGGAATTACATTGTGATTTTGTCGTTAGTGGTGGACAGACAATGAATCCGGCAACAGAAGACTTGGTAGAAGCTATTAGAAATGTTAATGCAAAACATGTTATTGTATTACCGAATAATTCTAATATTATTATGACTGCTCAGCAGGCAGCTACTGTATTAGAAGATGAGATAGATGTAATTGTAATTCCTTCTAAAACTATACCGCAAGGATTATCAGCTTGTATTATGTATAATACAGAAGCAGATTTAGATACAAATGTAGCAGAAATGACAGAAGCATTAAGTAATGTAAAAACAGGGCAGGTTACATTTGCAATCAAAGATACAAACATTGATGGATTAGATATAAGAGCTAATGAATATATGGCATTACAGGAGAAAAAAATTACTGCCTGTATGCCAAATAAGCTGGATGCTCTCAAGGAAACGGTATCCGGCCTTGCTGATGAGGATTCTGAAGTTATTACACTTATTTGTGGTGAAGATATTACCAAGGAAGAAAAAGAAGAAGCAAAGAATTATATTGAAAATAATTATGATGCTGAATTAGAAGTTGTTGATGGAAAACAGCCGGTTTATTCATTTATTGTAGGTATTGAATAAAAAAGTAATGAAAACGTCGATATTATCGGCGTTTTTAAACTTCTCTAATAATGCTTTTTTAAAATAATAAAGGAGTGTGAGAAATAATGGAGCAAATTTCATTATTAATAAAGCCTGCATCATCATTATGCAATATGAATTGCCGTTATTGCTTTTATGCTGATGTAACTAGTCATCGGCATTCTTTATCACCTGGAATTATGAATAATAAGGTTATGATTTCTATTATTGAAAAGGGACTATCATTTGGCATAGTTCATTTTGCTTTTCAGGGAGGAGAACCTACATTTGCAGGATTAAATTTTTTTAAAAACTTTATAACAGAAGTAAATAAAAGGAAAAGTAATCAAAAGATAAGTTATGCTATTCAGACAAATGGAACATTATTAGATGAAGAATGGCTCCGATTCTTTAAAAATAATGATTTTTTAATTGGTGTTTCTATAGATGGGACAAAGGCATGTCATGATTCTTTAAGAAGTATAGGAAATAAACCAACTTTTGATAGAATTATAAATAATATTCATCTTATGAAGAAGTTCGGGTTAAGAATAAATATTCTTACTGTTATTACTCCTCTGCTTACTGATTCAGTAGAAGAAATCTATACTTTTTATAAAAAAGAAGGCTTTTCACATATTCAGTTTATTCCTTGTCTTCCCGATCTTAATCAATTGTCTAATAATTTTTCTTTATCACCATATAAGTTTTATGAATTTTATAAGAAATTATTTAATTTATGGTATCAGGATTATTTAAAAGGTAAATATGTTTCGATTTCACTATTTGAGGATCTGATTATGATCTTTAGTGGAAGAATGCCACGTACATGTGGAATGCTTGGTTCATGTCAGATTCAATATATCATTGAATCTGATGGAAATGTTTATCCTTGTGATTTTTATGCTCTTGATTGTTATAGGATGGGGAATATTCTTACTGATGAATTAGATACTATGAGAGAAGGGGAAACTGCACAGGAATTTATACGAAAGCCGGAAAGTCTTGATAATATATGCCTAAAATGCCGTTTTGTGAATATTTGTCAGGGCAACTGCAAAAGAATGAAAAGTATTTTGATTGATAAAGATTATTGCGGCTATCAGATGTTTTTGGAAGAAACATATCAAATATTTTATACTATAGCAAAAGAACTAAGCTATTAGCTTAGTTCTTTTGAATTCTATAAGCTATTTCGGCAAGAAGTATTTCTATAAAAACAAAGAAAAGTGCCTGATTATCTAAGAAAGATGATTCAGAGGCATCCGATATGGATGGTAGAATTATGGAATAAGAAGCTTCATTAAGCAAAGCGGTCTGAGCACAGCTGATAATAATAACAGCAACCCCATTTTTTCTTGCTTTTTTAATATAATTTTTATAAAACTTGCTTCTAGCCTGTGTAGTAAAGAAAATAATAAGGTCATCTTTTTCAAGATAATCAATAATCTGATCAAAAAGAATTAAACCTCTAATGGCTTCAGCATCATATCCTATTTTTGCTAGTCTATGTCTAAACTGCATGGCAGCAGTATAACTTCGATTCTGCCCAAAAATTTTAACATATCTGGCATTTGCAATTTTTTTAGCAATAAATGAAACATCATCTAGAGAAATAGTTTCATTAATTTGTCTAATAAAACCGGCATAGAGAGAAGTAATTGATTGGATTGTATCCATAGTTTCATTTTCATTTTCTCTGCCTCCGGAGACAATATAACGAGTCATTTCAAATTTGAATTCAGAAAATCCTTTATAGCCAATCTTTTTTGAAAAACGGATGATTGCTGCTTTAGAAGCAGGAATCTCTTTTGCCAGCATTTCAACATTAAAGCGTGTAATAGAGTTTGGATGTTTTTTAATATATTCATAAATATTATAATCTTTTTTAGTATAAATATTTTTATAAAAATCTAATTTTTCAAGAGGATTCATAATTAACCGCCTTTCTCATTTATCATACCTTCTTTTTTCTTTTGAAACAAGATTAATAATAAAATGAAATAATTTTTAAATTATTATTGAAATAAATTTTAAAAGGTATAATATAATATTGTAATAATTTTCAATTTATTTTTTGTCATTAACTAGAAAAAGGAGGAAAAATATGGGCAAAATAAATGAATTCTTAGAACGCACTTTAGTACCTTTAGCAAATAAGCTAGGTCAAAACAAGTATTTAAATTCTATCTCCACAGGTTTTTCTTATTTGTTACCTGTTGTTATGGTAGGAGCATTGTTTACTCTTATAAGTTCGTTAAACTTTCAGCCTTATCAGGCTCTCATTACAAAAACCGGTATTAAAACATTATTTTCATTTGCATCAACAGTCACTACTGATATGTTAGCTGTTTATACTGTTTTTTTGATTGCTAAGGCTTTTGGTGAAAAAGAAGGTTATGGGAAAGAAAGTCTTTTTATTGCTACGACAGCTTTAGTTTCATTTATGCTGATGATTCCATTGAAGTCAGTTAAAACTAATGGTATGACAGCTGCGTTTTTACCAACACGTTTTCTAGGTTCGGCGGGATTGTTTTCAGCAATGATTATTGCTTTGTTTTCAGCAAAAATTTATCTTATTATTCTTAAAAAAGATATTACTATTAAATTGCCTGAGTCTGTACCGCCAACAATTTCAAAAAGTTTCAGTGCAATTATACCAAGTTTAATAATTGTCTTCATATTTAGTTTCATTAGATTAGGATTTTCTTTTACCTCTTATGGAGATTTAAATTCATTAATTTATTCTGTTATCCAATCACCATTAGTCAGTCTAGGAAGAAGTCCGTTAACTTTTGTATTTTGTACAGCATTATGTTCGTTATTGTGGTTCTTTGGTATTCATGGTGGTATGATAGTTATGCCAATATTAAATACATTGTATATGCCAACATTATTAGAAAATTTAGCAGCATATCAGGGCGGGAAAGCTTTACCTAATTTGATTACTCAATCTACATGGATGAATTTTGCTTCTCTTGGCGGAGCAGGAGGGACTTTAGGCCTTTGTATATTAATGCTTTTTTTAGCAAAAAGTGAACGTTATAAATCTTTGGGAAAGCTAGCTATTATTCCGGGTATTTGTGGTATTAATGAACCTATTACTTTTGGTTTTCCAATGGTACTAAATACAGTAATGTTAATTCCTATGATTATAACACCAATGATTACATTTGGTATTTCTTATCTATGCATGTCAATTGGTCTCGTTCCTTTTCCAAATGGTGTAGCAAATGCATTAGGAACACCAATAGGGCTTTCCGCATTAATGACTGTTGGATGGCAAGGAACTATTCTACAGTTAATATTAGTTATAGTTCAAATGGCAGTTTATTATCCGTTTTTTAAAGCTGCTGATAATAATGCTTTAAAAGATGAAAAAATGATAGAAGAAAAGGTATAATTATGCTTTTTCTCGTGTTTTGAGGAGGTATCTATGAGTAAAAAAAATAATATATTATTATTTGTAGCAGATCAAATGCGAGCTGATTCTATGCATCATATGGGGAATGAAGCTTCTCTTACACCCAATCTTGATGACATCCTAAATAATGGTATTTCATTTGAAAATGCATATTGTCAGAATCCTGTATGTGTTCCATCACGATGCAGTTTTTTAACAGGACTTTATCCACATACCACAGGTCATCGTACTATGCATTATTTACAAAGAAATCAGGAAGAACCAAATATTCTTAAAGAAATGAAAAATAATGGATATGAAGTCATATGGATTGGAAGAAATGATATTATTCCCGGAAACAGATCTAAAGAGGCTTATTGTGATGAGTATTATGATGGCTTTTCATTGGAAAATAAAGTTTCTGATAAAGAATCCTTTTTTATGAAGCATACATCTTCTCATAAGAAGAAAGTTACTGAAGCAGAAATGAAAGATGATTCGTATTATTCATTTTATCTAGGGAAAATACCTAATCAGGGATCTTCTGAGATCGATTGGAATTGTATTCAAAGCACTGTAGATTATTTAGATCGTAAAAGTAAAGAACCACAAGGAAAACCTTTCTTTATTTATTGTACACTTCTTTTTCCGCATCCTCCTTATGGATGTGAAGAGCCATGGTATTCTATGATTGATAGAAGTAAGATAACTCAAAGACGACCTAATATTGCTACACTCAAAGATCGTGCCAGTATGCTTTATGGAATTGAGTCTAAACAGCAGTTGCAAACTTGGAGTGATGAACGCTTTACAGAATTAAGGGCAACTTATTTAGCTATGGTTTCTCGTTTAGATTATCAGTTTGGTATAGTAGTAAATAAACTAAAAGAAACAGGATTTTATGATGACACAAATATTATTGCATGGTCTGATCATGGTGATTATACAGGGGATTATAATATTGTAGAAAAAGTTCAGAACTGTTTTGAAAATCCTGTTAGTAATGTACCATTGCTTATTAAGCCGGCCAAAAATATTCCTTGTAAGCCAAGGAAAACAAAAGCACTGGGACAGCTTCTGGATATTCCGGCTACTATTGCTGATATGTGTGGAATAAAATTGTCATATACACAATTTGGTCAATCAATGTTGCACGTTGTTGCAGGTGATGATGAACACCGTGATGCAGTATTTTGTGAAGGTGGAAGAATTCATGGAGAAACTCAGGCTATGGAAGGCGGTCATGGAAGGGAGTCTGTTTATTGGCCTCGTCTTTCTACACAATCCAGTGAAGGACCGGAGCATACAAAAGCATGTATGATTCGTATGGGTAATATTAAGTATACTATGAGATTATATGAGCAAGATGAACTATATGATTTAGAAAAAGATCCGCTAGAACTTAAAAATGAAATTAATAATCCTGAATATAAGGAAATAATTATTCAATTAAAAGAAAGATTGTTACAATATTATATGGAAACAGGAGACTTTGTTCCAATGGGAACAGACATAAGATAATTTTAAAGAAAGAAGCGATAAAATGAAGAAAAAGCTAATCACATTGTTTATATCCACGTTCTATTTAAGTGCCTTTACATTTGGCGGAGGATATGTCATTGTAACACTAATGAGAAAGAAGTTTGTCAGCGGGCTTCACTGGATTGAAGAAGATGAAATGCTTGATTTAGTGGCAATAGCTCAAAGTGCTCCCGGAGCGATTGCTGTTAATGGGGCAATAGTTGTAGGATATAAGATTGCCGGATTGCCTGGAGTTTTTATTGCATCTTTAGGGACAATCATACCGCCTTTTCTTATCATTTCACTTATTTCATTTGTTTATCAGATATTAAAAAGCAATATTATTATATCTTTGATGTTAGAAGGGATGCAGGCAGGAGTAGGGGCAGTTATTGCTTCAGTATGCTTTGAATTGGGGTCCGGCATATTAAAAGAAAAATCACCTATTTATATAGTTGTCATGATAGGATCCTTTATAGCTAGTTACTTTTTTAAGATTAATGTGATGATTGTTATTATTTCATGTATTTTAATAGGGATAGTTTATTCATTAAAGGAAAGAAAGGAGCAAAAATGATTTATGTAAAACTGTTCTTAAGCTTTCTTCAGGTAGGTATTTTAAGTTTTGGCGGAGGCTATGCCTCTATGCCCATTATTCAGTCACAGGTTGTCGATTATCATAGATGGCTGTCCTTATCTGAATTTACTGATCTGATTTCTATCTCACAAATGACTCCCGGTCCAATTGCTATCAATTCAGCAACATTTGTAGGCATAAAAGTCGCAGGCATTCCCGGTGCACTGGTCGCCACCTTGGGATGTATTCTGCCTTCCATTATCATAGTAAGTATGATCAGTTATTTGTATCTTAAATATCGTAAAATGGATCTTCTTCAGAATGTATTAAAAATGCTAAGGCCAGCTGTTGTTGCTCTTATTTCTACGGCAGGTGTTTCTATTCTGATAACAGCTTTTTTTGGTGAATCAGGTATTGTTTTATTAAGTAATTTAAAAATCCAAATGGTTATTATTTTTAGTATATGTGTATTTCTGCTTCTTAAAATGGAAATTGATCCTATTCTGATTATGATATTAGCAGGGTTAATGAATGTTATTCAGCATTATCTGATTTCTTATTTAAGTTAAAGGCTTTTTATTATTTATTAGAAAGTGATATAATTATTTGTGGAAAGAAAAGTATAACTTGTAGACTATCAGATTGATTATAAAAAAACTATTTATATGATCAGACATGGTGAAATACTTTTTAATAAGTTAAGAAGAGTACAACTCCATTAATGCCTTAGGAATAAGACAGGCATTAGAAGTTAAAAAATATTTTGATTATATTTATATTTCAACATCTGAAAGATATTCTGACATATCAGAATTAATCACTGATTTTTCTTATAAGAGAATGAAAGGATTAAAAGAAATGAACTTTGGAAGATTTTGTGAAGACAAGATTTATTTCATCTTCTCTTTTTAGATAGAATTCTCTAAAACAAAACGAGAATTATTAGTTATATGAATAAGAAAAACATAACTGTCTGTTTTTTTACTATTATAGTAGCATTAACAGTATTAAGATTTTAATAATCATTAGAATCAACAAGAAGACCAAAACCTAATGAATCTTAAATTTAAGATAGTCTTTTTAAAGCTGACTAATAGTATTAGCAATGAGCTTAAATTCAATTGAGTAATGTAAAAAGATTTAGCTGTATTAGTATGGCTTTTTAACAAGTAACTGCTAAAAATATTCTTCCTATGTTTGCACAGCCTTTTCTTTATTTTATTAGATATTAAAAACAAAGAAAAGACGATTATTTTTAATATGCTCCCTGTCTACTTGATAGGGGGCATATCTTTTTCGTAATCGTCTAAAAAACTCATTTCTTTATTATGTAGTTTATATTTAATAACACAGTCTAAATTGACATTATGCATGGATACAAATATATTATGATCAATATGAGGATTATCTTTACGCATTGTTTTAATGAATTCTTTGATAACTTTTCTTTTACTTGTTCCATCATTAATTAAAGAACATCCTTCTGTAAAGCGACAGGCACAGTTAATAAATGTCAGATTATTGGCATCTCGCCATCTGATAATAGCTTCTTCTTTTACCTGATAGAGAGGTCTAATTAATTCAATACCTTTATAGTTTTCACTGTGAAGCTTAGGCATCATAGTTTTTATTTCACTGCCGTAGAACATAGATAGTAATGTTGTTTCAATGACATCATCAAAATGATGACCTAAAGCAATTTTATTACAGGCTAAGCTTTGAGCCTGTTTATATAAGTATCCTCTGCGCATTCTGGCACAGAAATAACAGGGATTTTTAAAATCTCCGGAACTGACAGCATTAAATATATTTGTTTCAAAAATTTCTAAAGGAATACCTAAGTCATCAGCATTATCTTCAATATAGTCACGATTATATTGATTATATCCCGGATCCATACAAACATAATGAGCTTCAAAATGAATCTTTCCATGTCTTTGAAGCTCCTGAATACATTTAGCCAATAGAAAAGAATCTTTTCCTCCGCTAATACATACCATAATACGATCTCCTTCATTAATCAGTTGATAATCTTTTAAAGATTTAATGAAATTATGCCATATTTCCTTACGATAAGTTTTAATAATACTTCTTTCTACTTCTTTTTGTTTAATCATCAAAATTCTCCTTATAAATTTGATCAAAGGCATTTTTAAAAATTTCAATATCTTCTTTAGTATTGAGATGCGAGATACTTAAGCGAATAGAAGAGGAAGCATATTGTCTGTTATGAGTTAAGGCATAAACAGGCTTGCTTGGTGTATGAGCCGGGCAGCAGGATGTTTTTGCTGAAAGATAGATATCTTTACTTTCAAATAGTTGAGCTAATATATCTGCTTTGATAGAAGGTAAAGAAAAATTGATAATATGGGGTAAGGAAGTCTTTGTTGAATTTATATGCACATGAGTATAATGAGAAAGAAAATCATACAATTCATCATGATAAGCTAATACCTTATAGTATCTTTCTTCTTGCTTTTCTAATGCAATGGTCAAAGCCTTATCAAAAGCAATAATATTAGCTGCTACCGGTGTGCCGCTTCTAAATATAGTCGTTGAACGTCCGCCATCAATTAATGAATGTAAGCCGATGTCTTTCTTTTTTAGCAGGGCACCTGTACCATTCATTCCATAAAATTTATGTGGAGTTAAGGTTACCAAATCAGTATCACTATAATCAATAAAGACTTTTCCAATAGATTGAGAAGCATCTGTATGAAAATAAGTATTGGTGTTTTTTAAAAGTTTAGCAATCTCCTTAATTGGTTGAAGAATGGCTAATTCTGAATCAGCAGTTGTCACACTAACAAGAATAGTATCTTCTCTTAGTTTTGAAGAAAGACTATTTAAGTCAATTTGTCCATTATGATCAAGTGGAAGAATTTCTATCTCTATATTTTTAATAGATGTTAATGAAGCAGTTATAGAATTATGTTCAAAAGGACTGATTAAAACATGTCTTCCTTTATTTCTGTATCTTTCCAGTAATCCCTTAACAGCAAGATTATTCGCTTCAGTTGCACCGGAAGTATAGATAACTTCTTTATCAGTTTTTAAAATCTCTTTAATATGATTTGTTGATTGTTCAATTAGCTGATTGACTTCTCTTCCCAATTTATGAAAAGAATTAGGATTAGCATAATATTTTTTTGTAATATGATAAAAAGTATCTAGAACATCCTGATTTACAGGAGGATTAGCTGCAAAATCAAAATAAGTCATAATCTTCCTCTCTTTCTTAACTTTATTATCTTAATATTTTAATAGCTTGATGTCAATGAAGCCGTGTTTTCATTGATTAAGAAATATGATAAAATACAATTATGAATGAACTAAAGAAAATTACCAGCTCAAACAATAGAATATTACTGCTTAATGAAAGTCATATTCATACGCTAACTGATCTGATTTTACATTTGCCCTATCGATATGAAGAAATAGAAGAAGAATGGATAGAAGGTGATGGACCTATTTGTGTAGAAGGAATAGTCTGCGGTTCTGCTAAGAATGCTTATTATGGCAGGATGTCTCGCTTAATTGTTCCGATAAGCATTAGAGGAAAAGTTTATCAGGTTACTATTTTTAATCGTCATTTTTTGATACAGTATCTTCTTATGGATAGAAGAGTGACAATTATAGGAAAAAAAGAAGGCAATAGAATTACTGCTAGTCAGATTGTTACAAAGACTCTTGATCAGCAAAGAGGTCTTCATCCTGTTTATTCACTTAAAGAAGGATTAACTAATAAAGTATTTTCTAATTATGTTAAAAAAGCATTTGATCTTATCAGTGAAATAGATGATTTTATACCGGAAGATTATAAACAGAAATATCATTTTCAAAGTAAATTAAAAGCTTTAAAAGAAATTCATTTTCCTTCATCAAAAGAGTCTCTTGTAAAAGCAATGAAAATGTTTAAATATGAAGAATTTCTTAAATTTCAGCTAACAATGCAGTATATAAAAATACAAAGAGAACAAGAAATAGGTCTATCAAAAAGATTTTCTATAAATGATATAAATGATTATTTATCTTCCCTGCCTTTTCATTTGACTGATGATCAGCAGCAGGCTGTTAAAGATATCTTAAAAGATCTTGCGAAGCCGATTATTATGTATCGTTTTTTGCAAGGTGATGTTGGCAGCGGTAAGACAGTTGTTAGCAGTATTGCTTTATATGCAAATTATTTAGCCGGGTATCAGGGAGCCTTAATGGCGCCAACTGAAGTACTGGCAGTACAGCATTATAAGACACTTAGTCATTATTTTAGAAATACTGATATCAAATTAGCTCTTTTAACAGGGACTCTTAGTTTAAAGGAAAAGGAGAATATATATAAGTGTCTGGAAAATCATGAAGTAGATGTTATAATAGGTACTCATGCTTTGTTTCAGGAGAAAGTTAATTATCATAAGTTGGGTTTAGTTATTACTGATGAGCAGCATCGTTTTGGCGTTGAGCAGCGAAAAGCTTTAAAGGATAAAGGAAAGAATAGTGATTTTATGGTTATGTCTGCTACGCCTATTCCTCGTACTTTAGCTTTAACTTTGTTTGGTGATATGGATGTTTCTACAATCAAAACGAAGCCGACAGGCAGACTGGAAACAAAGACGGTTTATTATTTTGGAAAATCGGTTAAACCTTTTTTAAAGGAACTTAAGGATTATCTTGCTTCATTGGGACAGGTATATGTGATTTGTCCAATGATTGAAGAAAATGAAGATCAGTCTTTAAAAAGTGCAGAACAGGTTTATCAGGCAATGAGCAAATATTTTAAAGGACAATATCAAATTGGACTGCTTCATGGTCATTTAAAAGATGAAGAAAAGAATAAGGTAATGGATGATTTTTCTTCTAATAGAATACAGATACTTGTATCTACGACTGTGATTGAAGTGGGAATAGATGTTAAAAATGCAAATATGATGATTATTTATGACGCAGATAGATTCGGATTAAGTCAGATTCATCAGTTAAGAGGTCGTGTTGGCAGAGGAGCCATTCAAGGAAGATGTTTTCTTTTAAGTACCAGTAAGAAAGAAGAAACAATTGAACGCTTAAGATTTTTAGAATCACATAGTGATGGTTTTGAAATATCAGAATATGATTTATCTTTAAGAGGTCCGGGAGAAGTCTTAGGTGATAAGCAAAGCGGTATGCCTTCTTTTGTACTGGGTGACCTTGTAAAAGATTATAAAATACTGGAAACTGCTAGAAATGATGCAATTAAGATTATTGAAGATTATTATAAATATGATGAATATAAACAGTATATTGAAAAAATTATTGAAAATATAAAAAGCGGTAATGAATATATAGATTAACTATGCTATAATGCTCAAATGGGGTGAGAATATGAAATTAGCAATTGATGCCATGAGTGGCGATTTAGGAAGTCGAATTGTTGTTGATGCTTGTCTGAAATTTGTTGAAAAGCATCCGAATGTTAAGCTGTTGGTTACTGGAAAACAGGAGGAGTTAACACTATTAAACAATTATTCTAATGTTGAAATAATAGATGCAAGAGATGTTGTTGCAATGACTGATAGTGTTTTGGGAGTTAGAAGAAAGAAAGAGTCTTCATTAGTAAAAGCTTTAATGCTTTCCAGTGACAACAGAGCGGATGGAGTTGTATCATGCGGCTCTACAGGGGCTTATTATACTGCTGCAATGCTTTTTGGACATCGTTTAGAAAATGTAGAGAAATCATGTTTAATGGCTCAGCTTCCTACTGTTAATGGAAAAGGAACATGTCTTTTAGATGTCGGAGCCAATGCTTCTAATACGGCATCACAGCTAGAATCTTTTGCAATTATGGGATCAGTTTATGCATCTGCTATTAATCATATAGAACATCCTACTGTTGCTCTATTAAATATTGGTACAGAAGATCATAAAGGCGATGAAGTACATACAGAAGCTTATCGTCTTTTATCAGCCAACAAGAATATTCATTTTATTGGGAATATTGAAGGTAGAGATCTTTTGATGGGAGAAGTTGATGTTATTGTGACGGATGGATTTAGCGGTAATATTGCTTTAAAATCTATGGAAGGAACAGCTATTATTTTAATGAAATTAATGAAAGAAAGCTTAATGTCTGATTTTAAAGGGAAAATAGGAGCATTACTTGCTAAAAAGAATTTGTACTCTCTTAAAGACCGTTTTGATTATAAATCTGTTGGCGGTGCTTTAATGATGGGATTTGATAAAGCTATTGTAAAGGCTCATGGAGGCAGTGATGCTGTTGCTTTTTTATCAGCAATGGAATTGACCTATACAATGGTTAAAGAAAATGTTGTTGAAAAAATGAAAGAAGGAATGAAAAATGAAAATTCTTGATTATCTAATCAAAGAAAATATACCTTTTCATAGCTTAAAATATTATAAACAGGCTTTTACGCATTCTTCTTATGCAAATGAAGCACAGAACAAATTGGAAGATTATGAAAGATTAGAATTTATGGGAGATGCTGTTTTACAGCTGTTTGTTTCTGAATATCTTTTTAAATCTTATCCTGATTATCCGGAAGGAGAATTGACAACCTTAAGATCTAAATTAGTTAGAGAAGAATCGCTTGCTAAATTTGCCAGAGAATTGAGACTGGAAGAACTGATTTATTTAGGTGTTGGTGAGGAAAAGAGCGGGGGCAGAGATCGTGACAGTGTTCTTTGTGATATTTTTGAGTCATTTGTAGGTGCACTTTATCTTGACTGCGGGAAAAAAGAAGTTATTAAAATACTTCATAAAACAATCTTTAAGCATGTAGATGATGTATTTCATTCTGAAGAGATTATAGACTATAAAACTAAGCTGCAGGAGCTTATTCAGGCTGATGATAGACGCAGTGTAACATATAAGCTTATTGCTGAAACTGGACCGGCTAATGCACCGGAGTTTACAATTAATGTAACTCTGGATGGTATGGTTCTTGGAACAGGAAAGGGAACAAGCAAGAAAAAAGCTGAACAGCAGTCAGCGAAAGATGCTTTATTAAAGATGGCTAAGACAAAAGAAAAAGACTAAAAAACAAAGTATTGAGGTACTTTGTTTTTTAGTGTCCTTGGGGAATCTGATAATGGCGATCTTTTTCTTTAATCAAATCTGCTCTTAATAAGTCAATGAATAGTATAATTAGTATAATATTTGCGAATAAGATAGCTGAACTTTTAAATAAATGACCAAGTATTGTGGAAACAATTACACCTGTAATAAAAGTAATAATCATACCCAAATGTTTAAGAAATCTTATTAAATATGTTTTTTCTTCTCGTTTTCTTAGCCATCTGACAAAATAGCTTCCTGTTTGTCTAACATGATTTGTTACAAAAGTAGTGGACATGGGAATACCTTCTGATTGTCTAAAAGTATTAAACTGCATTGCACACATAAAACCGATACTAGATGTATAGATAATATCAGATGTATAACTAGGCAATAAGCCTAATATAGTTATAATAATAATATCTATACCTATAAGCAATGTATCCCATCTTAGAAAATGAATTTTATGAAACAGCCAGGCAAGATGCTCAGAAAGCATTGTTCCTATAAAATAAGCAGTCATACTGGAAAAAATTGAAGCAGCTTTTGAAAAATTATTATCAGCTATCGCAATACCAAATAATACCAAATTAGCAGTCTGTGCATTAGAAAAGACATGACCGCGAACTGTCAAAGTATAGGCTCCATAAAATCCCGCTACAAATATTAGTAAAAGAAAAACATGATATTTTTCACATTCTAAATAATCTTCCATAATTATCACCTGAGACATTATAACTCAATTTTAATAGAAAATTAAAGATATTTATAAGAAATTCGTATGTTTACTTTATTTTCCTGACATATTAGAGTAAAATGTATACAATTTAGGAGCGTGATAAAAAATGAACGTGAATAGTGAAAGAAATATTACATTAATAATGGATTTTTATGAACTTACAATGGCATATAGCTATTTCAAGAAAAAAAGACAGGAGGAAATAGTTTATTTTGATATGTTCTATAGAAAGAATCCTGATAATGGCGGAACAGTGCTTGCTGCCGGGTTACAACAGGTAATAGAGTCTATAGAAAATATGCATTTTAGTGAAGGAGATATAGAGTATTTAAGAAGCTTAAATAAGTTTGATGAAGATTTTTTTGACTATTTAAGAAAGTTTCAGTTTACCGGAACTATCTGGGCTATTCCGGAAGGAACACCGGTTTTTCCTTATGAACCAATTGTAACAGTAAAGGGAAAGATTATTGAAGTACAGCTGATTGAAACATTCCTGCTAGTTTCTATTAATCATCAGTCTCTAATTGCTACTAAGACAAGACGTGTTGTTCAGGAAGCCAAAGGAAGAGCAGTTATGGAATTTGGTGCTAGAAGAGCTCAGGGATATGATGGGGCTAATTATGGAGCTAGAGCTGCTTATATTGGAGGAGCTTGTGGAACAGCAACAGTGATGGCAGGAAAGATGTTTAACATTCCGGTTTTGGGTACAATGGCTCACTCTTTTGTTCAGTCTTTTGAAAATGAATATGAAGCTTTTAAAGCATATGCCGAGGTATATCCTGATTCTTGTATATTATTGGTAGATACTTATGATACATTGAAAAGCGGTGTTCCTAATGCAATTAGAACTGCTGAAGAAGTTCTGTTGCCAATGGGAAAGCGATTGGCAGGTATTCGTATTGACTCAGGAGATATTGCTTATCTTACTAAGAAAGCAAGAGCTATGCTTGACGTTGCCGGTTTTCATGATGCTAAGATTTCCGTATCAAATTCTTTAGATGAATATCTTATTCGTTCAGTTTTAGAACAGGGAGCATGTATTGATTCTTTTGGTGTAGGGGAAAATATGATTACTTCAAAGTCTTCTCCGGTATTTGGCGGTGTTTATAAGCTGGCAGCAGTGGAAAATAAAGAAGGACATATTGAACCAAGAATAAAAATTTCTGAAAACAGGGAAAAAATTACTAATCCGGGATATAAGAAGGTTTATCGATTAATTGAAAAGGAAACAAATAAGGCTATTGCTGATTATATAACATTTGCAGATGAAGTCATTGATGCCAATAACGATTTGGTGATTTATTCACAGCTTGATAAGTGGAAGAATAAAACGTTACCGGCCGGCAGCTATGAATTCTTTGAGTTACAGCAGTTAGTGTTTGATAAAGGAAAATGTGTTTATCCAAATTACTCATTAGAACAGATCAGACAAAGAGTAATTCAACAGGAAAGACTGATGTGGGATGAAATCTTTAGACTGGAATATCCACATAGCTATTATGTAGATCTTTCAGAAAAACTGATTGATTTTAAATTGAAAATGTTACAGGAAAAAAGGGGTTAGGATTTCACAGAGTGAAATCCTTTCTTCAATAAATTAATTTAAAAAGAGGAAGAAAAAATGAAAGTTACTGTTGTTGGTTTAGGTGTTATAGGGGGCAGCTTTGTTAAGGCACTAAAAGGAAAAGGATTTGAAGTTTATGGCATTGATAGTGATGTAGATACTTTAGAACAGGCAAAAGAAGAGGGATGTATTATAGATGGCTTTACTGATGGTGTTCAAATTATTCCCGAAACAGATTTAACTATAATCTGTCTGTATCCTTCATTAGTAATCGACTTTATAAAAAAGAATCATTTTAAAGCAGGCAGCATTATAAGTGATGCTGTAGGTATAAAATCTTACTTTTTAAATGAAGTATTGCAACTGCTTCCTGACAATGTAGAATATATTAGTGTTCATCCAATGGCAGGAAGAGAAAAAAAAGGATATGCATATGCCAGTAAAGAAGTCTTTAAAGACGCTAATTTTATTATTATTGAGCATCAGAAAAATAAATCAGAAAGTATAAAGAAAATGCAGTATTTGGCATCTCAATTAGGCTTTCATTCAACAAAAATCATGAGTCCTTATGATCATGATGAAATAATTTCTTATACTTCTCAGCTCCCTCATATTTTAGCGGTTGCTTTAATGAATAGCGATACGCAAAAGTATAATACCGGAAAATATATTGGAGATTCTTTTAGAGATTTAACAAGAATTGCGAATATTAATGAAGATTTATGGACCGAACTGTTTTTGAATAATAAGAAATATCTTCTTAGTAGTATTAAAAACTTTAAGAATCAACTTGATATCATGGAAAAAGCAATTAGTGAAAATGATGAGGAGATCTTAAAGGACAGGTTTAGGGAATCAAGTCATAGAAGAGAGCACCTATGAAGTCCTTTTCTGCTTACTTTTTTTGTAAAAGGTATTGCATTTTAATATATTCTAGTGTATATTGATTAAGCAGTTTATTGATGGTTCCATAGCCAAGTTGGTAAGGCAGAAGACTGCAACTCTTCGAGCATCGGTTCGAGTCCGGTTGGAACCTCCATCATTTTGCCTCGGTGGCGAAATTGGTAGACGCACAGGACTTAAAATCCTGCGGACTTCAAACTCCGTGCCGGTTCGACTCCGGCCCGAGGCACCATTTTCTAAAGGATAAAGTCAGAAAAGTTAAAAAAAGCTTGTAAATCAATCAATAGAATGCTAATATAGAAAAGCACTGATTGATATATGCGCTAGTAGCTCAATTGGATAGAGTGCTTGACTACGGATCAAGAGGTTACGGGTTCGACTCCTGTCTAGCGCGCCACTCAATTGTGTAATAACGGGAAGTAGCACAGCTTGGTAGTGCACCTGGTTTGGGACCAGGGGGTCGCAGGTTCGAATCCTGTCTTCCCGACCATTTAAGGGGCTTTAGCTCAGCTGGGAGAGCGCCTGCTTTGCACGCAGGAGGTCAGCGGTTCGATCCCGCTAAGCTCCACCAATTAAACAGATAATGGCGGGATAGCTCAGTTGGCTAGAGCATTCGGTTCATACCCGGAGTGTCGGGGGTTCGAATCCCTTTCCCGCTACCATTAAACAATTAAAGGTGTTTCTCTGTAAAGGACCCTTAGCTCAGTTGGTCAGAGCTATCGGCTCATAACCGATTGGTCGCAGGTTCGAGTCCTGCAGGGTCCACCAAAAAACATCGCGGGATGGAGCAGTCTGGTAGCTCGTCGGGCTCATAACCCGAAGGTCGTTGGTTCAAATCCTTCTCCCGCAACCAAATATGGTCTGGTAGTTCAGCTGGTTTAGAATGCCGCCCTGTCACGGCGGAGGTCGCGGGTTCGAGCCCCGTCCAGACCGCCATATATTGGTCTCATAGCTCAGTCGGTAGAGCAGAGGACTGAAAATCCTCGTGTCGCTGGTTCGATTCCGGCTGAGACCACCATTAATTGATGCAGGTTTACCCAAGTCCGGCTGAAGGGATCGGTCTTGAAAACCGACAGAGGATGAAAGTCCTGCGGGGGTTCGAATCCCTCAACCTGCGCCAGTTATAATTAAAGCCTCGTTTGAGGTTTTTTTTATTATTCATTATATGGTACTATTTTAATAGTACTGATGTTCAAATAGAGTTCATTATTTATGTATATATTATTTATTTGTGAGGTATTCATTATGATTAAAGGATTGACTCGGCAGGAAGTCATGGAGAGAAAGAAAGCGGGACAGACTAATTTTCTTGACGATAATATTTCTAAATCTAAAAAACAGATTATTCGTGAACATGTATTAACTTATTTTAACTTTCTTAATCTTTTTTTAGCTATTATTATCTTTTTAACAGGTCAGTATAAAAATATGGCTTTTTTAGGAGTGATTTTTACTAATACTTTTATTGGTATCTATCAGGAATTTAAAGTTAAAAAAATTATTGATAAGCTTTCAATAGTTACTCAGTCTCATATTAAAGTATTAAGAGAAAAACAGGAACTATTAAATACTGATGAACTTGTACTTGATGATATTGTTTATTTAGAAGCCGGTAATCAGATACCGGCTGATTCATCTGTATTGGAGAGTCATCATTTAGAAGTTAATGAATCACTTTTAACCGGAGAAGCTGATGCAGTTATCAAAGATAGAGGAGATGAAGTATTAGCCGGCAGCTATGTTATAAGCGGAAGTGCAATTGTTCAAGTGATTAGGACAGGAAAAGACAATTATTCATCTCATATTGTTTTAGAGGCTAAAAAAGGTAATCGTATTACTTCAGAAATGAAAAATACAATAGAGAAGATTATTAAGATATTAAGTATTATAATTATACCGATAGGTCTTTTACTATTTAGAGCTCAATATTATGTTAATGATAATTTATCAGTTGCTGTCATTAAGACAGTAGCCGGTGTGATTGGTATGATTCCGGAAGGACTTGTTCTCTTGACTTCTATTTCTTTTGTATTGGGAGTTGAAAGATTGGCTAAAAAGAAAGCTCTTGTTCAGCAGATGGAAGCTATTGAGTCACTCGCAAGAATTGATGAATTATGTCTTGATAAGACAGGAACAATCACAACAGGGGATTTAAAAGTTATAGATGTTGTTACTTTAGGAAACTATACTAAAGATGACATTGATAAAATAATGGGATCTTTTGTTTATGTAAATGATGATGAAAATGCTACTCAGAAAGCCTTAAAAGATTATTTTAAGAAGAATAGTGAATATAGTTTTATAGATGAAATACCTTTTTCCAGTGAACGAAAAAGTCATCGGGTTAATTTTAAGGAAGGGCAGTTTATCTTAGGAGCACCTGAATTTATAACTGATGATCAGGAAATAAAAGAAAAAACACATTATTATGCTGATGAGGGGTATCGTGTACTTCTTTTAGGAGAATATGATGCAGAGAATTGTTTAATATGCTGTGCCTTGATAATTATTGAAGATGTATTAAGGGAAGATGCGGTTGAGACTTTTCGCTTTTTTGCTAAAGAGAATGTCTCTATTCGTGTTTTATCAGGTGACAATCCCGTGACAGTTTCAAGAATATGTATCAAGGCAGGTATCAAGAATGCTCATCAATATGTGAATGCTATGGAGCTTTCTGATGATTTAGATAGTTTTTCTGAAGAGATTGAAAATATTCATGTTTTTGGACGTGTAAAACCGGAACAGAAAAAGTATATTATTGAATCATTGCAGAAAAAGCATGTTGTTGCTATGGTTGGAGATGGCATTAATGATGTACTGGCTATTAAACAGTCAGACTGTGGTATTGCAATGGCAAATGGAGCAGATGCTGCCAAACAGGCAGCGGCTATTGTATTAGTTGATTCACAATTTTCAGGCATGAAAGATATTGTTAGAGAGGGACGTACAATTATAGGTAATATTGAAAAAGTCAGTTCATTATACTTAACAAAAACTATCTATTCAGCTGTTTTAAGCCTGATTTTCGGATTGCTGGGAGCTCTTTATCCATATACACCGGTACAGCTGACTTTGATTAGCAGCTTTGCAATAGGAATACCGTCATTTTTTATCACTTTACAAAAAAATGTAAAAGTCAGTCGAGATGGTTTCTTGAAGCATGTTTTACAGACTGCTTTGCCTTGTGCTTTGTCTGTAGTAACACAGATTCTAATTCTTTTGGTTCTTAGAAAACACCATTTATTAGAAAATAATCAATATATTGCGCTAAGTTTTCTAGTGACCAATCTTATTAGTTATTTTGTGGTATATAAGGTCTCTCATCCATTCACGAAATTATCTTTATTTATACTTGTTGTAGACTTTGTTTTAAGCTTTAGTTTAATTCTTTTATTTCCTCGTTATTTGGATGTATCAGGTCTCTTTACTTTAAATCTTTTTCATCTTATAATCATATCAGCTATTTCAATAATAATTGTTATGGCTTATTCAAAGATATTAAATCGTATTGAGATAAAGCGAGGATATTATGAATAGAAAATATATATTTTTTGATATTGATGGTACATTAACTGATTTAAAGACTGGAAAATTGGTATCTAGTGCTGTAGAGACAATAGAAAAACTGAAAGAAGCAGGGCATTTTGTGTCTATTGCGACTGGAAGAGCTTACTATAAAACGAAGAAAATTGCTCAGATGGCTCATATTGATCATGTAGTGGCTAATGGTGGAGCATGTCTGGTCTATCATAATAAGGTTATAAAAAACAGTCCTCTAGATAAAGAGAAAGCTATTCAGCTTCTTAAGGAAGCAGATTTATTAGGACTAGGAATACTTATATCTCCTAATGATAGTATAGATGTTATTATGAAGGATGAACGTTTTATAAGGCAGGTCGGATTTAGACAGGAACCGACTCGTTATTTTTATCAGAAAGATTTAGATTTTGAAGATATCAGCGATATTTATAAAATTTATATTGCTTATACAGAAAGGATAGAGAATCTTACATTAAAGGATACCTTAGGGCATATTCATTTTGTAGATAAATATCTTACTTATCAACATGATGCAAAAGATCAGGGAATTAAAGAGATGATTGGGTTGGCACAAGGCAAGGATGAAGATGTTTTTGTTTTTGGTGATGGAGAAAATGATCTTGTTATGTTCAAAGATGAATGGACTAAAATTGCAATGAGCAATGGCTATCCTGAACTTTTGAATAAAGCGGATTATATTACTGATACGCCTATTCAAAACGGTATCCAAAAAGCTTGCTTAAAATATGGTTTAATAAAGTAGAAGAAATATAACAATATATTTCTTCTTTTTATATTTATCAGTTGACTATTTATGATTAAACGATATTCTCTATACATTTTTTTGCTTTTGTGTTATCATAACAAATAATTATACAGGAGAATCTTATGGCAGATATTATTGAGAGAAGTTTTCAGAAAGCACTCAATCAGACAAATATAGAGAATCAGCTTTATAATAAGTATTCAGTAAAAAAAGGACTTCGTAATGAGGATGGAACAGGGGTATTGATTGGCTTGACCAGAATCAGTGATGTGGTTGGATATAGGATGGAAAATCATAAGAAAATAGATGATTATGGACGGCTTTATTATCGGGGATATGAAATAAGGGATATTTTAGAACATAATAAAGGAAATCATTGTTTATTTGAAGAAGTTTGTTTTCTTATTTTATTTGGTTATCTTCCTGATAAAAAAGAATTAGAAGAATTTAAAGAGACAATCATAAAGAGGTATGAGCTGCCTGCTCATTTTCTGGAGCGTTCTATTCTGGGATTTCCTGCTTCTAATTTAATGAATAAGCTTCAGCAGGAAGTATTAATGCTTTATAATTATGATCAGGATAATCCTGACAGTATTGATATTCATGATACTTTGGAAAAGGGAATTCACTTAATTGCCAAGATACCTGTGATTGTCTGTTATACATATGCTACAAAGACATATCATTATGATGAAAGCAGCTTAGTCATTCATCATCTTGATCCATCATTGTCTATTGCTCAGCAGATTCTTCATTTATTGAGACCGGATGGACAGTTTACTTCTACCGAGGCAGAAATATTAGATACAGCACTAGTGTTGCATGCGGATCATGGAGGAGGTAATAACTCTACCTTTACCAGTGTTGTGATTAGTTCTACCGGAACAGATCTTTATTCAAGTGTTGCCGGTTCGATTGGATCACTTAAGGGACCGAAACATGGAGGTGCTAATTTAGCTGTCTGTAAGCAGATGAAAGCAGCTATTCAAGAGATTAGCTTAGAAGCTTCTGATAAAGAAATAAGAAATCTGGTTAGACGTATTCTTGATAAAGATTTTAATGATCACTCAGGACTTATTTATGGTATTGGTCATGCTGTTTATACTCTCTCTGATCCAAGAGCTGAAATACTAGGAGAAAAATGTAAGAAACTTGCTTTAGAGAAAAATAGATATAAGGAGTATCAGTTTTATCGGTTATTCGCAAAAGAAGCTGTCGCTGAAATCGAGGAGAGAAAAGGTATTAATGTCTGCCCGAATGTAGATTTTTATAGCGGTCTGGTTTATGACATGCTGGGTATTCCGGAAGATTTATACACTTTATTATTTGTGATAGGAAGAACAGTAGGGTGGGTTTCTCATAATATTGAAACAAAGCTTTATGCTGACAGAATCATTCGTCCGGCAACAAAATATGTTGGGAATATTCATAATTATATTAAGCTGGAAGATCGATAAAATAAAAGCAAATAGATTGTAAGTTTAAAGAAAGATGTTATCATCAGAATATGGAAATAAGAAATAATGTAGAATTAAAGAATTATCTGACTATGCGTATTGGCGGCATAAGTCAGTATTTAGCTGAAATAAAAAATAAAGAAGAATTATTAGAAGCTTTGACTTTTGCTGATAAAAATCATTTAAGAATATTTATACTTGGTGGAGGATCGAATACACTAGCGAGTGATAAAGGCTTTGCAGGGCTTGTTGTCGTGAATAGAATGACAGGGTCATCTATTCTTAAAGAGGATGATGAATCTATTAGTATCTGTTATGGGAGTGGAGAAGTGCTGGATGATATTATTCTTTCTTCTGTCCAAAGCGGATATACAGGTATTGAGGCAATGAGTCATATTCCCGGTACACTGGGCGGGGCATTGGTACAGAATAGTGGTGCTTATGGTCAGGAAATTGCTGATGTGTTTGAATATATGGAAGTTTATGATTTAAAAGACCATTGCTTTAAAACACTTTATAAAGAGGATTGTCATTTTACTTATCGGCATTCTATTTTTAGAGGACGTGAGAAGGGCAGATATATTATTATAAATGCTGTACTGAGATTATATAAGGGTTTTCCAAAACCTCCATTTTACAAACAAGTTCAGCAGGTTTTAGATGATCAGAATGTTAATGAGTACACACCTGAAATTATTAGAAATATAGTTGTAGATATTAGAATTAACAAATTGCCTGATGTTAATGTAATTCCTAATTCAGGCTCATTTTTTAAGAATGCTGTCATATCTGAAGAAAAGTATTTTGAATTAAAAAAAGTTTATCCTGAACTAAAAGGCTTTAAAAGTAATAATGAATATAAGATATCAACAGGATGGCTTATTGAAAAAGCAGGATTAAAAGGAACTTATCTCTATGGCATGCGTGTTCATGATAAGAATGCTCTTATTCTTACTAATGTTGATGCTTCAGGATATGGAGATTTAAAGAAAGCCAGAGAAGAAATTATTAATAAAGTTAAAGAAAAGTTTGATATAGTCATCAAACAGGAAGTATTAGAAATCTAATGATTCTTATCTTTAGGAGATAAAATGAGACTTACAGAAAATCAAAAAGAGCTTATCAGAGAAGTAAGCAAGAAGAATATACGCAGTTCACGACAGGCAGCTTTAAAATGTCTTGGAGAGGTAGAAAATTTAGATGATCAATGGTTTGTAGAAATGTGCTCAAGGTTATTAAATGAGGAAACATCAATGTATGATCTTCCTTCAGAGATACAGGGATTATTAACTGTAGAAGATGTTAGCGAAACATTTCATGAAGATAGATATTACTTGTCACAGAGAGAAAAAAAGATATTTGATCAGATTATTAAAATGCAGGGTGTTACTGAAAAGTTGGCTTTAAAAGATATACGTTATATCAATTCAACACTTATGTATGGAGTACCCGGAACCGGAAAAACAATGTTTGGCAGATATTTGGCTTATAAAACTAATCTGCCTTTTGCTTATCTTAATTTTTCTAATATTGTTGATTCGCTTTTAGGATCAACTGCAAAGAATATTTCAAAAGCTTTTAAATTTGCGATTAGTACACCATGTATTTTTATGCTTGATGAAATAGATGCAATAAGTACAAGAAGAGATATATCTACAAGTGCATCGGCAGATAAGGAAATGTCTAGAACAACAATTACTCTTATGCAGGAATTTGATCATTTGCCTAATGAGACAATTGTTTTAGCAGCAACAAATAGAATTGACAGGATTGATGAAGCGTTGTTAAGAAGATTTAGTAATAAATATGAAATGACTGTTTTCAATAATCAGGAAAAGAAAGAAATGATTACAAAATATCTTCAGGCAATTGAAATGACTATTTCTAAACAAGATATGAATAATCTTATTAATGGCAAAAAGAGTCAGGCTGAAACAATTACAGAACTTATTCAATGCATTGCTGATACTTTGATGATGGAACAAATTTGATGAATTAATTATTGACACATATGCTTTATTCATGTATATTATTTATGTACTTTTAATAAGGTATATAGGCGCCGCATTCGTATAACGGCTATTATGACTGCTTGCCATGCAGTAGATGCCGGTTCGATTCCGGCATGTGGCTCCATTAATAAAATAGCTCCTAATAAGGAGTTTTTTAAATTATTTATATAAAATAAAGAGATTACAGTTAAATAACTGTAATCTCTTTTTCTCATTTCTTTAAAAGATTTTTATTTTTATCATAGATAATCTTTAGTCCCTTAAATGTAAGATTATTATCATAGATATCAATTCTATCAGTCTGATTAGCGATAATTTTTCCTAAACCTCCGGTAGAAATAACTTTAAGATTTTCACCATATTCTTTTTTAATCTTATCAATGATGTATTCAGTTTGTCCAATATATCCATAGACAATGCCTGCCTGCATGCTTGAAATTGTATTCTTGCTGATCAGATGTTCTGGTCTTGATATTTCTATTTCAGGAAGCTGAGCAGCCATAGATGATAAAGCATTGGCAGTAATACCGATACCGGCAGCTGTGGCTCCGCCAATAAATTCTCCCTTATCAGTAATAACATCATATGTTGTTGCAGTACCAAAATCAATCACAAGACAAGGACCACCATAAGTAAAATAAGCACCTGCTGCATCTACTAATCGATCAGCACCTAATGAAGATGGATGATCAATTCTGATTGATATACCTGTTTTTATACCCGGACCAATAAAAATAGGATGAATATGAAAATACTTAATAATTGATGATGAGAATGAATAATTAATCTTGGGGACAACTGAACTGATGATGACATCATGTAATTCATTAGTTGGATAATGATTTGCATTCATAAATGAAGTAATCATAATACCATATTCATCACTAGTTCTTTGTAGACGTGTAGTCAATCTAAAGTTATTAATGAGCTGATTATCTTTATAGATACCAATAGTAATATTTGTATTTCCAATATCAACAGCTAACAGCATTGCTTATCCTCCATTTCTTTACATTGAAGTAGAATATCATAGCTTAAATCTTCTTTAGATTTCTTATCATAACTGATTATCTTATCTTGAGTAATGATACTAATAACATTTGTATCTGTACCAAAACCAGCACCTTCTACTTTTAAATTATTACATACAATCATATCAGCTTTTTTATCATTTAATTTTTTTTGAGCATTCTCAATAAGATGATTTGTTTCCATCGCAAAACCACAGATAATCTGATGAGCTTTTTTGTGAGTTCCTAAATAAGCAAGAATATCATTTGTTTTCTTTAGTGAAAGAGTCATAGTATCTGATTCTTTTTTGATTTTTTCTGTATATGTGTCTATAGGCGTATAATCTCCAACAGCAGCACTCATAATAATATAATCATAATCATTAGAAATTTCTGTTACCTTCTCAAATAATTCCTGTGCCGATGTTATATGAGTTATAGGAATATAAGGAATTGTAAGATTAACAGGACCACTTATTAAGTGAACATCCGCTCCTAACATAAATGCTGCTTTAGCAAGAGCATAACCCATTTTACCGGTAGAGTGATTAGATATATATCTTATTGGATCAAGGGATTCTTTAGTAGGACCGGCAGTAATAAGAATCTTTTTTCCTTTTAATATGTGATAATTTAAAGCATATTGAATCATAAACTGAATATTCTTTAAATCAGCTAATTTACCTTGTCCGATATCTCCGCAGGCAAGTAGCCCCTTGTCAGGTTCTATCACTAAGGCACCATCTTCTTTTAACTGATTGATATTTCTTTGGGTAACAGTATTTTGATACATATGAACATTCATAGCAGGAGCAATAAGCTTTGGACATACTGCTGCCAGATAGGCGGCTGTCAGCATGTTGTCAGCGATACCACAAGCTAATTTTGCGATAGTAGTAGCACTGGCAGGAACAACAATAAATAAATCAGCATTCTTGACAATATCGATATGGATAATAGATGAAGGATCATCATCAAAAATATCAATATAAACTTTTCTTTTAGTAAGAGCCTGAATACTTTCTTTAGTAACAAAGCGATTTGCTGAAGAAGTCATAAGGACTTCTACCTGATAACCAAGCTTAACAAGATTACTAATAAGCTGAATACTTTTGAAAGCGGCAATGCTGCCGGTAATGCCAACAATAATTTTTTTAGACATAAGGACTCTCTTCTTTCTGATAAACTTTAAATAATACTTTACTTACCATGAATACAATAATAGTTCCAACAACTGCTTCTAATAAGCCGTTAGAGAAAATAATAGATATAAAATAAGGAAAGAGCTCAGCTGTTGTTTTATGCAGTATTTTAGCATAGAGATCTCCAAATATAATTAGAATACCCCCTAATACAAGAATAGTATTTGTAAGAGCACCGGCTAATGAACTGATGATAATAGAAATAATCAGATTATACTTACAAAGATGTTCAAATAGGAGTCCGCTTATGTAACCGATAAGCACTCTGGGAACAATAGAAATAAATAATGAAAGTATTGTGCCACTAATAAAAGGTGAAAAAACAAAGCTTGTAATTGTTGGCTGGATTGTATTTATAAATAAAGACATTAAGCCAAATGTAAGACCAATAAGACTGCCTTCTTTTTTACCTAATACTATACCTGCCGTTATGACAGGAATATGAAGTGTTGTTAGTCGTAATGGTCCAATCGGAATAAATCCTAAAAAGGGAATCATAGAGAGTAAAATCTCAATTGCGATAAACATCGCTAATAATACCTGTTTTTTTGTTTTTGAATATTTCATTTTTCCTCCACTGTCATTCATATAGATATGACGTTTCATTTTATTTTTCTATCCACTCATGATTGATGCCATCAGGTCACCATATGATATGAGTTTCAAGATAAATTTATTATAAATTATTATAAGAATGTTTCAAGATATTCTAATCATTAATAGGCGATTCATGAGGGTGTCTGGTATCTATAGCTTTATCAAAAGAAACTTTCATTTCAGTATTATGCTTATAATCTAAAGAAAAAATATAACTATAAATAAGATTAAAAAGAAAATCAGTAGAAATTGAAGAAGCAAATGGAGCAATTTTATTAAAAATCTTTTCTCTTGATTCAATATGCAGAATATAGTCACCATAATGAGATATCTGATTATCACCTAGGCTTGTAAGAACAATGATAGGAGTTGATCTCTGTTTTAAAATTTTAGCAACCCTGATCATTTCAAAGGTTTCACCGCTATATGAAATAATAATGGCTGTATGTTTTGGATTAGAGCTTCTGGCAAAAAAAGCCTGCTCACCTGTTAAAGTACGCAAATTTACATTTTTATTAATACGAGTCATCTTATGCTGAAAACTCATAGCACTAAGCAGTGAATTACCACTGCCATAGAGATCAATACAACTGCTTTTATTTAATAAATGAACTACTTTATTCAATTCATCATAATTTAAATATTTGATTGTATCTTTAATTACTTCATTATATAAAACAGCCATCTTATGAGCAATCGTTTTATAAGAATCTTTCTCATCGAAAGGAAAATTCACATCAATATTATTCATTTGAGCTGTTTTATTTTCTAATTCTGCTGAATATTTTATTTTAAAATCATTATATCCTTCTAATCCTAATTTCTGGCATAATCTGACAATAGTAGCAGGTGATGTATAAGTTTTTTGTGAAAGCTGACTGACTGTCAGCTTTAAAACATCCTCACCATGTGATAAAAGATAATGTGCTATTTCTTTTTCGCTGTTGGTAAAGTTTAATTCAAACTCTAACTGGGTAATAATATTCATTTCATTATACTCCTTTCAAAATGAAAATATATTTCATAATATGTTATAAAAGTAGAACAACTCTGAAATAAAATTATAAAAGATACAATGTATATTTACATTATATTTTAAAATAACATAAAATGAAATAGAAATAGGAGGAATTATAAATGAATAGTTTGCCAAAAGATTTTTATTGGGGAGGAAGTGTTTCCTCGTTCCAGACTGAAGGAGCATGGAATGAAGGAGGAAAAGGTGTTTCTATTTATGATGTTAGACCTACTCCGGAAGGACATGCAGACTGGAAAGTGGCAATTGACGAATATCATAGATATAAAGAAGATATTGCTTTAATGAAAGAGATGGGATTTAATTTTTATCGTTTTTCTATTGCCTGGTCTAGGATTATTCCTAATGGAGATGATGAAGTAAATGAAGAAGGTGTTGCATGGTATAATAATCTGATCAATGAATTAATAGCAGCTCATATTACACCAATGATCACTCTGGTCCATTTTGATATGCCTTATAAGCTTGTAAAAGAATATAACGGCTTTGCTTCACGTAAAGTTGTAGATTTATTTGAACGCTATGCTCGTGTATGTATGGAAAGATTTGGCGATAGGGTTAAGCATTGGATGAGTTTTAATGAGCAGAATTTACATTCATGTCGTTTGATCTATTCTAATGCTGAAATTATCCCTGAGGGAAAAACATTACCTGAACATTTATATCAGGTTGCTCATAATGTTATGATTGCTCATTGTAAGGCAGTTAAAGCGTTAAGAGAGTTAGTGCCTGATGCAAAGTTTGGCGGTATGACAACGATTACAAATTATTATCCTGCAACGACTTCACCACAGAATATGCTTTTCTGTAAGCAGGCTTATAATCTTGTTTCATTATGGGTTGCTCATGTTCAAGCTAAAGGAGAATATCCTTCATATTATACTGCTTATTTAAAGCAGAGAGGCTGGTTTCCTGTATTTGAAGAAGGTGATGAGGAGTTATTAAAGTATACATGCGATTATCTGGCATTCTCTTATTACCGTTCTAATGTATTAACAGAAGGAACATTTGATAACACAACGCCTTTTGCTGATATAGTAGAACAGCATACTGTTCCTAATTCATATTTAAAAGCAACCGAATGGGGCTGGGAAAAAGATGCTACAGGATTAAGAATTGTTATGAATGATCTGAATGAAAGATTTGATCTTCCTTGCTTTATCTTGGAGAATGGCATGGGTCATCGGGAAGAGCTTGACGAAAATGGTGAAATTAATGATGACTATCGTATTGAATATCATAGAAATCATATTCAGGAAATGAAGAATGCAATGTTTCAGGATGGTGTCAACTGTCTGGGATATATTACCTGGGGACCAATTGATATTCCATCTTCTTCATGTCAGGTTGCTAAAAGATATGGTTTTGTTTATGTAAATAGAACAGATAGTGAACTTTTGGACTTAAGAAGAATACCTAAAAAATCATTTAAATGGGTTTCTAAAGCTTTTAAATCTAATGGTGAAGAATTATAACTTTCAGATTTTCTGAAAGTTTTTTCTTTACTGCAATCATTCTTTAAATGAAGTATAATAGTTTCAAAGGAGTTTTTATTTATGAGATTAGATACCCATTTAGTTAATATATTTTTTTCCCAGCTGCTTCTTATTTGTTCTTTAATTACAGGTATGATATGTATCATACATAATCATATTCTTAAGTACCGATATGTTTCATTTTTAGCAGTTCCTTTAGTGATTATTACTTTTGTTTTAAGCATAACAGGTCTTTTCTTTAATTTATACAGTCTGTTTATGACAGATTATATTTTGCTGTTTATAGGATTAGCCGGTTTAGGAATACTCTTTCTTTATTATATTTTAAAGAAAGATAGTCATTATCTTATTTATCAGTTATTTTTTATAGCTTATATAATTTTACAATATGATGTTATTTTTATGCTTTTAAATATAGGTCATCTTCCATTTTATACTAGCATTATTTTAGGTTTGATATTATTTATGGTTTTTATTATAGATGAAATCGTGTATAATAAATTAAGCGAGAGAAAGTCATATTATTGGCTGGTAGGCATGGGAATATGTTTATTCGTCATTGTATGTCTGAATACTTACTTTATTTTATCATAAGGAGAATATAAAAATGTGGTTTCAGAATGCAGTATTTTATCAGATAAGTACGCTTGATTTTTGTGGCTGTCCTAAAGAAAATGATGGAACAGTTACTGATCATAGAATTAATAGAATAAAAGAATTTGCAGATTATTATAAAGATTTAGGAATCAGTGCTATATACTTTAATCCTGTTTTTTCCAGTGATTCGCATGGTTATGATACAAGAGATTATCGAAGGCTTGATGAACGTTTAGGATCTAATCAGGATTTTAAAGAGATTGTGAAAGAGTTACATAAAAGACATATTAGAGTTGTATTGGATGGTGTTTTTAATCATGTAGGAAGAGGATTCTTTGCTTTTGAAGATGTTATTTTACATCGTGAGAATAGTCGTTATGTAGGATGGTTTAAAATAGATTTTAATGGCAATTCAAATTACAATGATGGATTCTGGTATGAAGGATGGGAAGGTCATTATGAACTGGTTAAGCTAAATTTAGATAATCCTGAACTTCAGAATTATTTAAAAGAATCTATTGGATATTGGATTGACTATTTTGACATCGATGGTCTTCGTTTAGATGTTTCTTATTTACTACCTAGATGGTTTATGTCTATGATTGGTGACTATGCCAGAAGTAAAAAGAAAGATTTCTTTATGATGGGTGAAGTATTAGGAGATAATGCCGGTTATATGTTTAGTGAGGCGTGTTTAAATGCTATTACTGATTATCCCGGATATAAAGGATTATGGTCATCATTTAATAGTTATAATCTCTTTGAAATTGCTCATACATTAAAAAGAAATATGTTTGATATGTATAGGGATCAGCTTCTTTTAACGTTTGTTGATAATCATGATGTAGAGAGAATAGCTTCTAAGCTGGAAGATTCAGCCAAGCTTCCATTAATCTTTGGATTATTATTAAGTCTGCCGGGGATTCCTTGTATTTATTATGGTTCAGAATGGGGACAAACCGGTAAAAAAGAAATAGGCAGTGATGCTTCACTAAGACCGGAATATACAAAGCCTATGCCAAATCAGCTGACTGATATGATTAAAGGTTATATTTCTGCTAGAAGAAAGCATAAAGCATTATCTAAAGGGAAGTTTAGAGAATTAGTTCTTACAAATAGACAATGGGTATTTGAGAGAGAGTATGAAGGGGAAAGAATCATTGTAGCCTTGAATATTGATAATAATCCTTGTACAGTACATTTCGATGCTCGCAGCGGAACTGCTGAAGAATTGATATCTCATCAGATTCATGACTTTGGCGGAGGAAGTGAATTAGCTCCATTATCTTTATATTTATGGAAAACTGAAAAGAAGAAATAAAGCAGCTGATTAAAGGCTGCTTTTCAGTTTATCAGAAAGAAAAAGAAGAAATTTAATTAAAAGTTGTTTTCATATCTTAGGTAAATAAAAAAAGCGACATTTGTCGCTTTTAGTTATATTGCAGTATAACCGCCATCTATTGGTAAGGCTACATCGGTAACATAAGTAGAAGCAGGTGATGCTAAGAAAATAGCAGCACTGTCTAATTCGCCTTCATGTCCATACCTTTCTAATGGAATCATAGTTTTAGCGTTTTGTTGAAAAAAAATCGCTATTTAATGTTTCAGTAGTTAAATCTGTATAGAAATAGCCTGGACAGCTTGCATTAACAGTAATACTATATTTAACCCCATTCAGCAGCTAATGCTCTTGTTAAGTTAATAACACCGCCTTTTGCTGCATGATAAGGAGCACACCCAGCTATTTTATTACCTACTAATCCATACATAGATGCAATATTAATAATGCGTCCATACTTAGCAGGAATCATTGCCTGTTTAGCAACTCTGAATGACCCAAATAAGTCAATTTGCACTTCACTATCAAACTGTGCATCAGTAATATCTTCAGCAGGAGCAACAGCACCAGTTCCTGCATTATTTATTAAAATATCAATGTGTCCAAAGTGCTCCATTGCTTCTTTGACCGCATTATCAACCATTTCAGTATTTGTGATATCGCATGCTATAGTATATGCATCTATATCATACTCCTTCTTTAAATCAACTACAACCTGATCTAATTTCTTTTTACGATGGGCTAATGCAACGATATTAGCTCCTTGTGAAGCAAGAGCTTTAGCCATTTGAACACTAAAACCAGCCGAACAGCCGGTTACTAGGGCAACTTGTCCTTTTAAATCAAAATAATTTTTCATTTTTAATCTCTTCCGATATATATATCGGGATTTGTATTATTTCAATCTTTTTGCCTTATAATAAAATAAGTTTTCTTTGATTAAGATATTTTGACAGTTATTTATATAAATATTAGAATATGAATAGATGTTTATTTTTACTGATGGAGGTTTTATTTATGAAAAAGGATATTCATGGATATATAGGTGTTTTTGATTCAGGAGTAGGAGGTATTTCTGTATTAAGAGAATTGACTGAAATATTACCGGAAGAAAACTTCTATTATTATGGTGATTCTTTATATGCACCTTATGGAGAAAAAAGTGTTAAAGAAGTTACTGATCGGACTATGGAAATTATGAATATGATGGTCAATAAAGGCGTTAAAGCTATTGTAGTAGCATGTAATACAGCTACCAGCATAGTGATTCCAATTATTAGATCAGTTTATAATATACCTGTTATTGGCATAGAGCCGGCTTTAAAACCGGCTATTGTTAAAGATCATCATCAGAGGGTTCTTGTTTTAGCAACATCTAATACATTAAAACTTGATAAATATAAACAGCTAGCAGAAGTATATGGAGAGAATATTACTCTTTATGAAGTAGCAGCTGTTGGTTTAGCAAAAGCAATTGAAGAGGGAGATATTCATTCACAGAAAATTAAGAATTTATTGAAACAATATTTAAATCCCTATAAAAACAAGATTGATGCGGTCGTATTAGGATGTACACATTATCCTTTTGTAAAAGATGAAATACAGGCTATTTTAGGAGATATAGATTTTTATGATGGTGCATTAGGAGCTAGTAAGCAGCTAAAAAGACAGCTGACAGAGAGAGCTTTATTAAATAATAAAGGGGGAGACATTATTTTTGCAACCAGCAGTAATAATCCTTCAGAATTAAATATATATAAAAAGCTTTACGGTATGTAATACACATATTTTCACATATCATAGACATATTCTTTCGGCTTATTTTAGATAATATAAATATAAACAAGAAAGGGTGATATTATGGATAACAATCAGTTTTATGGAAAAATGAAAAGAAAACATTATTTTTTAAAAAGAATGATAATTGTTTTTCTTATTATGGTTTTAGCAGCATTTAGTGGAGCTATGGGTGCTTATTATCTTTTATCACAAACAAAAGGCACATCAGTGGCTACAACGACTGTTTCCGGAGCATCAGCTATATCAAGCAAGCAATCCGTTTCAGTAGCTTCCAAAATCACAAAATCAGTTGTTGCGATTAGGACGGAAGCAATGACTACAAATAATTATTGGTATGGATCACAGGTATCCAGTGGAGCCGGAAGCGGCGTTATCATGAGCAGTGATGGCTATATTATTACTTGTGCACATGTTGTTAATGGGGCTTCTTCTATTAAAGTTACCACATCAGATAAGAAAATTTATTCAGCTAAGTTGGTAGCTAGTTATACGAAAGGAGATATCGCCGTTCTCAAGATTGAAGCAACTAATCTAAAGCCGGCAGTTTTTGCAGATAGTAATAATTTATCTCAGGGTGAAAAAACTTATGCTGTTGGTAATCCGGAAGGGACTTTTTCCGGGTCTATCACATCCGGTATTGTTAGTGCATTAAATAGAACGATAAAAGTATCAATTAACGCTTCTTCGTCTGAAAATTCAAGATTTCCTTATCTGGGAGATAATTCTTCTCAGATTGCTGTATTAAAGGTTATTCAGACAGATGCTGCAGTATCTCCAGGGAATTCCGGAGGAGGATTATTTAATGCTAATGGGGATTTGATTGGTATTGTTAATGCTAAAAGTTCCAATGCTAATTCTGAAGGATTAGGTTTTGCGATTTATGGAAATAATGCTTTAAAAATCGCAAAATCACTTATTAAAACAGGAACTTACAGCGAATAAGAAGACTTCGGTCTTCTTTTATTGTATTTTAATAAAATAAGCTTACAATAGAAAAGAGGAGGTAACAACATGAATAAATTAAGATATCGTATTTATCAGTTTATGCAAGGAAGATATGGCTTAGATACACTTAATCAGCATTTGAATTATGCTCTCTTAGTATTGATTTTTATTCATTTCTTTATTAGATTATACTGGCTGAATGTACTTATCTGGGTGCTTCTTATTATTGAAGTATATCGTATGTTGTCAAAAAAAATTTATGCCAGACAAAAAGAAAATGAAGCTTATCTTAGAATCATTTCTCCATTAAGAGATTTTTTTCATTTACTCTCATTAAGAAGAAAAGATAAAGAACATGCTTATTATAGATGTCCCCAATGTAAACAGATTACCCGTATTCCTAAAGGGAGAGGAAAAGTGGATATTACTTGTCCTCAATGTCATTGTGTATTTGAAAGAAAAAGCTGATTAGTTTTTTCTTTTTTTGTAGGATTATACACTTTTATTAAATATTGTATTAAAATACAAAAAAGAGGTGAGATTTATGGATACATTCTTAAGAGATATTAATACTCTTATTTATTTCAAATATATTTTATCCTTATCACTGCAAGGTATTAAAATTACTCAGGGAAGTAATGAAGATGAATTACTTTTAGATACACCTTTTGTAAAAGGGAAAGTAACAAAATATAAAAATAATGTAATTGAAGAAGAAGTTATTTCTAAAGATAAGGAAGAGGTTTTATTCTATATCCATTTTCAAATGGCTAATATGAAACATGCTTTAGATCTTTTAAAAGAAATGATTGATTGTATCTATGAATCTTATAATGAGCCTATTGGAAAGATATTACTTTGCTGCAGTGGTGGAATGACGACAACCCTGTATGCTCATAATATGCAGAAATTAGCAAAAATGGAACATTTAAATTATTCTATTGATGCCTGTGGATTTAATCTTCTTTATGAGATAGGAGAAGATTATGATGTGATTTTATTAGCACCTCAGGTGGCTTATCTCTTAGCAGAAGCAAAGAGTCATTTATCGGTGAAAGTAGAGGCTATACCTACAAAATACTTTGCCAGAAATGACTATCATCATGCTTTAATGTATGCAATTAAATTGAATGAAGGTGAGAAATAATGAATATTGAAGAAGAACGCTTATATCGTAAAAAAAATAAAACAAATATTATCTCTTATTTGAAAGAAAGAGATACTGTTTCATTAGACGAAATATGTAATTATTATGATTATTCTAAGGTCTATGGGAAAAAGATTCTAGATAGTCTCATAAAGGAAAATAAGATTATAGAAAATAATAATAATTATCAGCTAAATCCCTCTGCTCAAAGAACACTTTGTATTGCAATTTTTAGAAATAGTTTGAGAATTCATCTTGTTTATCGAGTATATGATTATAAGAAGACTATTGAAACTGAAAAGGATATTATTAAGAAATATCTGAGTATTGAAGATTTCTATGATATTATTGATACGACTCTTGCTAATTATGACAATGTAGAAGCTATTGGCATCAGTATACCGGGTATTATAGTAGATGGATATGTAACTAGTACAAGTGTATCGAATTTTGATAATATTAATATGCATCATTTATTAAAGAAGAAATATACGCAGAGAATTGTAATTGAAAATGATGTGAATAGTGCAGCCTTAGGTTTTTATATTGATTCTAGTGAATATGATAATGTAGCTATATTATTCCAGCCTGTAGCGGCTAATGCCGGTATAGGAATAGTTACAAACGGTCATTTGCTTAGAGGAAAAACGCATATAGCCGGAGAGGTACAGTATCTGCCAACTATTTATAGCCAACCCTTTGAAGAATTGCTAAAGGCACCGCAGGGCTTTGAAGAACTCCTTTCTAAACAGTTACAGACACTTATTGCAATGATCAATCCTGATGCTGTAGGGATCTACTGCAGTGCTATCTTTGATTATACAAATATTATTCATACTTTAAAGAAAGTATTCAATTCAGCAAATGATTTACCGATCTTAGTAAAAATAGATAGTCTTTATGATTATATTCTTATTGGACTTAATGAGCTTTGTTTGGATAAAGTTCATGACAGTTATATTTACTAAAGGGGGTGAGAGACCTCATTGAGGTCTTTTTATATGGTTTATTTTTTAATATTTGTTTTAGGAACTATTCTTGCCAGTTTTTGCAATGTTATTGGTTATCGTTATTCATTACATATTTCTTTTGTTAAAGGAAGAAGTCATTGTGAAATATGTCATCATCAGCTCTATGCATGGGATTTAATACCTATAGTCAGTTATGTTCTGTTAAAAGGAAGATGTCGCTACTGCAATGCTTCGTTATCATTTAAGCATCCAATGATAGAATGTATTGGAGGAGTAATCACAGTATTGTGTTTTTATCAATATGAATTGAATAGTCAATTTCTTTTTACAGTTTTATTATTTTTTATTCTTTTAACAGCTTCTCTTATCGATATTTCAATTCAGGTAGTTTCAGATTTATTCATGATATGCTTATTTATTCTTTCTTTGTTTTCTTTATTGATCTATTCAGTTCCTATCACTGATCGTTTATTTGGCTTTTTTATTATTCCTTTACTGATGTTACTTATTAATATCTGTAAAGAGAGTTTTGGCGGAGCTGATATAAAATTGACAGCTGTCATGGGATTTCTACTTGGTTTTGAAAGATTGGTGTTGGCTATGATTATTTCTATTTTTGTAGCAGGAGGATATTCTATTTATGGAATTATAAGTAAAAGATATACAAAGAACACATATATTGCTTTTATTCCTTTTTTATCTTTAGGATATTTTGTATCTTTACTTTATGGATATCAAATTATTACTTTTTATTTAAGATTATAAAAGAACTTATCTGGAGATTAGATAAGTTCTTTTAAAACTGCGTAACTCTTCAGTAAGAATAAGATATGCTTCCTGATTAAAAGATTTACCGGTTAGCTTTTTTATATTATTCTTATTGTTTTTTATAAGTTTATGATATTCTTCGATAATTTTCTGATTATCAGTTATTGTTTCTATATAACCGTATAACTTATCATATAAATCATCATGCATGAAAATATCATAATCCTGATTATGTTCGATATTTAAAATATTTATATAGCATCTTGCTCTTAATTCAGTATCCATTTTTATCACCATATGTATTGTACATGAACTGACAAAAGAATTCAAATTATGAAAGTTAATTTTATATTAGATATGTTATACTTTAGAAAAAGAGGGGAAAGATAAAATGAATATACAGTATATGATTTTAGCTTTTATGGGTGGAGGACTAGGGACGATTATTGGCGGGACGCAGACATTTATTATAACTGGTTTAGTGGGTATACTAGCCGCTTTAATGACTGTATCAGGAGTTTCTGTCGAATGGTTTAATAATACGGTTTTAAATTTGATTTTTCTTCCCTGTGTCATTTTTAATGGAGCTGTATTGGCAACAGGATATGCAAGCTTAAAATATGATATTAAGGGTTATGAAACGGGGCGTTCACTGGCTTTTACTGCAGATCCGATTGTTTTTTTAATGGGTTGTAGCGGTGGCTTTATTGGCTATGTCATCTATATTCTTGCTTTAGAAGCAGGTTTAAAGGCTGATCAGGGGGCTTTATCAGTTATTCTGCTGGGAATTCTCACAAGGCTTTTATTTAATCATTCTCAATATTATAATCCTAAAGGAATTCGATTTTTAAAGGAAAACAACAGCAAGTACTGGCTGTTTCTGATTTTCTTTTCATCTACAGTCAGCTATCTGACTGCTTATTGTACTGAGATCACAAAGTTTTATACTATTGGTTTTTCTATAAGTGCATTGTCACTGATCTTTGTTTACGTAGAACCCTTATTTCCTGCTACACATCATATAACTTTAGTATCCGGATATGCAATGATGTGTACTCATAATATGCTGATAGCTGTTTTATTTGGTATTTTATCTCAGATTATTACTGATAATTTTGGCAGAATTTTTAATATTGATTGTGGAACTCATATTGATCCCCCGGCAGTAGCTATCTTTTGTTGTTCTTTAATTCTCTTTACTTTTTTTAGATAATCCTTGTTTAAGGATTATCTTTTCATTTATAATGAGAAAAAGGAGAAGAACTTTATGGAGAAAGAGACAGAATGCATACATGCCGGTTATAATCCAAAAAATGGAGAACCACGTATGATACCAATTATTCAAAGTACAACTTTTAAATATGATACCAGCGAAGATATGGGAAAATTATTTGATTTGGAAGCAAACGGATATTTTTATACAAGATTACAGAATCCAACTAATGATTATGTTGCAAATAAGATCTGTGCTTTAGAGGGCGGCAGTGCAGCTATGCTGACAAGTAGCGGACAGGCAGCAAACTTTTATGCGATCTTTAATATTGCATCATCCGGTGATCATGTAGTTGCTTCAAATAGTATTTATGGAGGAACTTATAATCTTTTTAATGTGACAATGAGAAAGATGGGAATAGAGTTTACTTTTGTTGATCCTGATTGTTCAATAGAAGAACTGAATGCCGCTTTTAAGGAGAATACAAAAGCTGTTTTTGGTGAAACTATTGCTAATCCGGCATTAACGGTTTTAGATATAGAAAAATTTGCACTGGCTGCTCATGAACATGGTGTGCCTTTAATTATAGATAATACATTTGCAACACCTATTCATTGTCGTCCTTTTGAATGGGGATGTGATATTGTGACTCATTCTACTACAAAATATATGGATGGACATGATGCAACAGTAGGAGGCTGTATTGTTGATTCAGGCCATTTTAACTGGCTGGATTATCCGGATAAATTTCCCGGTCTAACAGCACCTGATGAAAGCTATCATGGGATTGTTTATGCTCAAAAATTTGGGAAAGCTGCTTATATTACTAAAGCAACTTCTCAGCTGATGAGAGATTTAGGATCTATTCCTGCTCCGATGAATGCTTATTTACTGAATCTTGGACTAGAATCATTGGCTTTAAGAATGGAAAGACATGCTTCAAATGCTTTAGCTGCTGCAAAGTTTCTAGAAAAGCATAAAAAAGTCAATTGGGTTAATTATCCCGGACTGCCATCAAGTCGATATTATGCACTTGCAAACAAATATATGCCCGAAGGAACATGTGGTGTTGTTGTATTTGGTGTAAAAGGAGGACGAGAAGGTGCTGAAGAGTTTATGAAGCATTTAAAGCTTGCTATGATTGCCACTCATGTTGCTGATGCTCGTACTTGTGTACTTCATCCTGCTTCATCAACACATCGTCAGCTTACTGATAAAGAATTAGAAGCAGGAGGAGTATCAGGAGATCTGATTCGTTTTTCTGTTGGTATTGAGAATATAAATGATATTATTTATGATTTGAAACAGGCATTAGAAAATTTATAGAAGAAGGGATAATAAAATGTATGTAGGATCATCTGGCTTATTGAAAAAATATGATGAATATTTATTAGAACATGGCTATGGTATTGAAGAGCTTGTTGCTAAGGCTGCTGACTGTTTATTTAAACATTTTAAAGATTATCAGTCTATTGCTTTTTTAGTGGGACCCGGTAATAATGGAGCAGATGCTTTATGTACAGGACTGATGCTTCATCATATAAAAAAACAGGTTGTTTTCTATTATTGTGGTGAACCGGATAATTTTTCAAAAGCAAATCAGTATTATTATGATAAATGTTTAGATGAGAATCTGACACTGATTTATCTTAATGATCATACTATTTATGAATTTGCTGAAGATTTACAGAATTATGATTGTATAGGTGATGGATTTTTTGGTTTTGGATTACATTCTTCACCAAGAGGGATATATGCAGATGTGATTGAATTGATTAATAGCCGATATAATAAGGATATTCTTGCGATTGATATCCCTACAGGATTAAACTGTAATACCGGGTATCCTTATGGTGCTGTTTTATATGCTACTAAGACAATCAGCTTAACTGCATTAAAAGAAGGCTACCTTAATCCTGATAGTCAGTCTTTCTGTGGTGAGATTGTTCTGGAGACACTGGATGTAGAGAATGTTTTCATGGAAGCCGGACTTTTTGAAATGGTAGATGATGATTATGTTCATTTGCATTTAAAAGAGCGTAAATTTGATGGTTATAAGAATTATTATGGAACAGATTTAATTATTGCCGGCAGTGATGAATATAAAGGTGCTCCGTTGCTGGCAGCTAAAGCTTGTCTTAATAGTGGAGCAGGCATTGTAAAAGTTATGTCTGTAGATTCGGTAATCAAGATACTTCCTTTATCCATACCGGAAGCTATTGGCATTAAGATACATCGTTTGAGTGAAACGGATTTTGAAGGCTACCAGGCTGTTATGATAGGCAGCGGTCTAGGTCTGGATTTGGATGCTTATAATTATCTGTTAGATACATTACAGTATACAACATCACCGCTTATTATTGATGGAGATGGACTGACAATCTTAAGTAATAATTTAGATCTTTTAAAGAAACAGAAAAAACCGGTTATCTTAACACCTCATTTAGGTGAATTTAAACGCTTAACTGATTATAATGATCAGGATGATATAATGGAAAAAGCTGTGGAATTTGCTAGAGAATATGAATCTATACTTGTTTTAAAAGGACCTCATACAATAGTTACTAATGGATATGAATCTTATCGTATGACTTCAGGCAATAAAGCGATGGCAGTAGGAGGAATGGGAGATACATTAGCCGGTATGATTACCGCTTTTCTAGGACAGAAATATGATCCTCTAACAGCAGTTATTTTAGCTGTTTATATTCATGGGTTTACCGGAGATATGCTTGCTAAAAAAAGATATACTGTACTGCCAAGTAAATTATCTGATATGATACCATCCGCCATGTTTGTTTTATCACAGAATTATAAAATTATAGACTAAAAGGTGCTTTTAAGCACCTTTTAATTATTAATCGGATGATGATGACAAGTAAATTCAGCTTCACCAAATGTTTTAAACTCATATCCGTTTTTCTTATAATATTCAATAATAGCCGGCAAAGCTTGAGGTGTTGTTACTTTAGCAGGGGCATCATGCATTAAAATAACTGCCTGTTTGACATGACTTTTAGAATTTCTAATAATATTTTCAACACTATTTACATTTTTAGCAGCATCTGTACTATCAACATTCCAGTCCTGATAAGTATATCCTCTTTTTTCTACTTCTTTGACCAGCTTAGTCATAATACCTTTAGAATATTTAGCTGATATCTTATTGCTGGATCCGCCCGCAAATCTAATTAGATTGCTTCTTTGCCCCGTTTGTTCCTGAATCAGTTTCTGAAGCTTTTCAATATCTTCAAAAAAGGCATCCGTACTCTTATAAATCTGTGAGTATTTATGAGAATAACTATGGGCGGCAATTGTATGACCCTGCTGATAAGCTTCTTTAATATAATGACGATATTTAGGATTTAATCCGGTTACATAGAAAGTAGCTTTAACATTATACCTCTTTAGTACTTCTAAACATTTTGCAGTGTTTAATGAAGGACCATCATCAATAGTTAAAAAAACAACTTTCCGGTCTTTTTTTATAACCTCTCTTTTTTTAACAACAGGTGTCGCACCTGTTTCTTTCTTTTTAGACTCTTTTTTCTTCTCTACAACAGTAGTCTTCTTTTCGTTAGTTTTCTTACTGTTGATAACAGTAACTGTTCCAATAATGAGACCAATTATTATGGCAACAATAGGAATTAAATATTTTTTATTAAAATTAAAATGACTCATTGTTTTAAACCTCCACATACATATGAGTTAAGACATTATCAAAAAGTGACAAAAACATATCATCTATATGATAATCTGAATAAGATAAAAAATCAAACCAATAATAAAAATAATAAATGCGAATATTAAATAACCTGAAAAAAGGAAAAACACTAAAATAAAAGGCATTGTGAATAGCCAGAAAAAAATCTTAAAAAGTCCCCATGATGCTATAAAAGCAATTTTGATTAACTGAATAAAAATATATAAGGCACAAATAAAAATAATAATACTCAACATAGACATTCACTCTCCTCAGTTAAAATAACTATATAGGACTTCTTAATAAAGTCAAGTAATAAAAAGAAGATAATACTTGCATTTCTCCTATGGTTAGAATAAACTAACTATAGGAGGTATTCCTATGAAGAAAACTATATATACTATTATTATAATAGAATTAATAAGTATAGTGATTGCTTTTTATTTTAAAAGTGAAAATATCCTTAATAACAGTTATCCAAAAATTTCTTTAGTTTTTATAGTATTATTTATTATTATGATTATTTATTTATTAAAGTCAGAGAGATCAGATAAGAAATAAGAGTCAGGCTCTTGTTTTTTTATACCTTCATTACTATAATAACCAAAGGAGGTTTTACTTATGAATTATCAGGCTGTTCTATTTGATATGGATGGAACTATTTTAAATACTATTGATGATCTTACTTATGCTCTTAATTATGCTTTAGATAAGACATCACATGCTCATGATTATTCTTCTGAAACAGTTATGCTTTTTTTTGGCAGTGGGGTCAATACTGCCATTAAACGAGCTTTGTATTTTGAACAGGGAATGAGTGATGAAGATCTTCTGCTGGCAGGAACTGATCAGGAAATAAGATGTCCGGAAGTTACAGATAAAGAAATAAGAAGAGTAGAAGCAATATTCAGAGAGTACTATGTTAATCATTGTCATATTCATACAGCTCCATATTCGGGCATTATAAAATTTATCAATTATTTGAGATCAAATCATATAAAGACTGCTGTAGTTTCTAATAAACAGAATAATGCGGTTGAGCTGCTGGTAAAAGAATGGTTTCCGGATGTTTTTGATTTCTTTACCGGTCAGAAAGAAGGAATCAGAAGAAAACCTTATCCTGATATGATTGAAGAATGTTTAGATTATTTGGATATTTTAAAAGATAAATGTATATATATAGGTGACAGTGAAGTTGATATAGAAACAGGTATTCGCTCGGAAATGGATTATATTGCGGTCAGTTGGGGATTTAGAAAAAGGAGCCTGTTAGAGAAACTGAAAGCTCCCATAATTGTAGATAGTGTTGATGAGTTATATAATTTTTTTGATAAGAGTTAAGAAATATACAAATTTTATAAGATAAAGAAAATAATGGTTCACAAATCTGTTATATTCAAGTAAGATAAAAGTAATAAAAAGATAAGGAGCTTTTATGGAAGAATTAAATTTAAGTTATAACATTATTTTTGATCATAGTTTTATATCATCAGTGAATGAAAAGACAGGGGATTTTAATACTGAGGAACTTATTGAAGCATTGATGAATCAGACTATTGATACATTTCTTCGTCTATTAGATGATACAGAGGAAGAGAGAACTTTTGCTGATAAGTTTTTATATATTGAGAATGCCGCTTTAGATATGAAAAAGATTTATACATTATATACTAATGTAGAAGAAAGTTTTTTAGATGAAACTATCAGTTATCATCCGACTGTAGATCTGGGACTTGCTTTTATTGAGGATGAATTAAAAGTTGTTTTTAGAAGTGTGGGAGAAGAGGATATTACTTATATTTCAGTCTTATATGCAATTGCCTGTACTGCCGGTGAATTCTTAGAAGAAGAAGATTTTGATCGTTTCCTATCTATCACATTAATCAATACATATCATTATTTAGGATTATTGAATGATAACCAATAAAATTCTATATAAAATTATAAAAAAACGAGCTTTCATTGTGTAAAAGCTCGTTTTCTTATTAATAATATTTATTTTTATGCTTATACTTATGAAAAATACGAATAAGCTTTAGGTAAGTATCTTTATCTTTAATAATCTGATAAGGCTTTTTAATCAGAATATTTGAAATTCTTCCTAGTGAACGGTTAGTACTCTCACTTAACAGATAATAAAGAATAGTAACGGTACGATTCATTTCTCTTAAATAGATGATACTTAAAATAATATCAAGAGAAATAATAGCTAATAGAAATGAAGCAATCAAATGGAGAAAATGAAGGTCATGTAAAAGTAGAAATGATAAGAAGTGAGGAATAATAAATTTACAGATTGTAACATTTGCAATTCCAAAAAATAAAGCTGCGTAGATACAGATATGACCATGAATATTTAGCGGAAAATGGCTATAGTCCCACCATCGATTATGAAAAAAATGTTCCAGCATAGTTCCTGAAATATATTCTACCAGAGAACATAAGCAACAGGCACAAAGGAAAAAGATAAAAATGTTATCAATACGATTAAAAATCAAATAACATAGAATAGCTCCTACACCGTAAATAGGACAATAAGGTCCATAAAGAATGCCTTTATTTTTAAACTGTTTATTGTAAATCATCCCACAAACAGTCGTTTCATAAAACCATCCTATAAAACTAAAAAGCAGGAATATAAAGAAAGCATATGTCCAAGTCATTCTTTCACCATCTTTCTTAGATAAGGAGATAAAGTTTCTGCACTTGCTGAAATCTTATCAGCAATACATACAATCCATCCCTCGATTGTTGTTGGAGGGATAGGGACTAAAGGAAACATATGATGCTTAATAATATCTTCTTCAATATAAGTTAAAAAGAAATCTTCACAGGCATTCTTATAAGCAATATAAGGATGAGTGAATCCATGATATTTATGACCATCATCATGCCAGTCATATAAGAAGTAATCATGAAGCAATGCTCCACGAATAAGAGCATATCTATTGACAGGTAAATGGAGCTTTAGTGCTATCTTTAAAGATAGCTGTGTTACTTTTAAGCTATGTTCATAAACAGACGTTGTACCATGCTGCGTAAATTCTTTTTGTTTAAGATATCTTTTATTTTCAAGTTCTTTTAAAACATCTTTTATGTTTACTTTCATATGGCTTCCTCTCTTTAAGATTATTATATTAAAAAGATAAGCAAACGCAAGCATTTTTATTATTGTCATTAATTTTATAAGTATAAAGTTGCCTGATAGAGGATGTTTATTGGGATATTCAGAAAGTTATTTCTTGATATATATCATTAAAAATGTTTGAATAGATAAAGAGGTCGTTATGGAAATAATTAGTAAAAGAAGTATTTTTAAAATTGATGAAATTTGCCGTGGCTATGCTCTTACTAAAGCATTGGCTGAACTAACGGTTAACGATAATGAGCAGATATGTTATATACTTTGTGACTGGAAAAAAGAATCCCCGGATTATCTTGTTTTTAGTGCAACTTATCATAGTGTTTATGATCTTTCTTTATTTGAATATTCAGATAGTGATTATCTTACATATCTAAGAGATCAGGGAGAATTCTTTATTAATGTTGATGGGATAGAGAAAAGTAGATACTATTCTTTTTATAAATTAGTATTAAAGGAAGTGACTGACTTATTAAAAAAGCATCACTATTATTTGGATAAATATGATAATATGTGGTCACTATATGAAAATAATATTGATCTTTCTAAGATTAGAAAAGAGATAAATTTTAGAGAATTAGGAAATTTGAAAACTGCTGATCAGAGGCGTATAAAGAACCATCTATTTTATCGTTCAGCAGGATTACATCTCTTAAATAATCAGGAAAAAGAAATTCTTGATCAGCTTCATTTAGATACAGTTCTGGATTTAAGAAGTCAAAAAGAGATAGATAGACATCCTGATCCATCCGGCAGTTATATTTATTCACATATTAGTGCATTAACTGATGAGAATGGAAATGATGTCAGTTTTGAACCACATGATATTGTTAGATATATTATTAAAACTCCTAAGAAAAAACTGTTTAAAGATTTTTATAAGATTCTTGTCTTTTCAAATAAATCTTATCAGTATATGTTTGATTGTCTAAAGGAAAATAAAGTGCCTTTCTTATTTCATTGCAGTGCCGGCAAGGATAGAACAGGTGTTGCTGCCTGTCTTTTATTACTGGCATTAGGAGTCAATAAAGAAACTATTATAGAAGATTACTTACAGACAAATGAGTATCGAAAAGAGCTGATTGACAAGAAAATGCAGAAATATTATTTTATGAATCATCTTATTCCTCAATTAAAATATATACATATGATTTCAGAAGGAGTATTAAGAGAAGGAATAGAAACTGTTTTTTTACTAATAGAAGAAAAATATGATAGCTATGAAGACTTTTTTGAACAGGAATATGGTCTTACAGTAAAAGACCTAGATCAGCTTAAAGAGAAGTATCTATATTAACTGATATATCTTTTTTATTTAATATGAGAAAAATAGGTAAAGAAAGAGAATATTAATAGTAGGAAGACTATTTATAGAATGATATGAATATAGTTAATTTAGTAGGTCATATAGCAACTGATGTTACTGTAAAAGAAACAAAGAGTCATCATTTGGTATGCAATTTTAATATGGCAGTGTATGATTACAAAGATACAAGCTTTATTCCGGTAACAGTGTGGAATAAACGAGCAGAGAATTTAGAAAAGTATTGTAAAAAGGGAAGTAAGATTGCAGTATCCGGTTATCTGAAGCAGGACGATTATCAGAATGGTGAGGGGATAACGTATAAGCATATGATTGTGATTGCAAATAATATTGAATATCTTTCACCAAAAGAAAAATTTGAGAATATTGATGAAATAAATATTTAGAAAGGAGTATATAAGTAGTCTTTCTAATTTATAACTAATTTCTGTTGAAAAGATCATTAGAGATTTGTAAAATGGAGAGCAGGAGGATGAATCTATGGGTAAAATAAGTGCTGATGTTAAAAAAATGTTAAAACAGTTTGATCATAATGAAAAAGAGGTTATGCTGACGCTTGGGTATGCTTATTGGAATGGAGAAGGCATTAATAAAAGTAAAACAAAAGCTATTGAAGTATGGACTAAAGGATCTGAATTAGGAGATGGAGAATGCAGTTATCATTTAGGAGAGCTTTATGAAAAAGGGCTTATTGTAGATATGAGTGCAAATAAAGCTCGTACTTTTTATCAGGCTTCTGCATCTCAGGGGTATCTTGAAGGAATATATAAGACAGGGTATTGTTTTGAATATGGCTTTGGTGTTTATAAGGACTTAGAAAAAGCTGCTGATTATTATAAAAAAGCTGCCCGGATGGGCAGTCAGAAAGCAAAAGATGCTTTGTTAAGATTAGATATTAGTATTTCTTAAACGAATAATACACATATTGCGATCTTTGGTTTTTGTTTTTCGGTAAGAAAAATAACGCGGATCTTCCATTGTGCATATTTCTGATACAAAGATATTCTTTTCGGGAATACCTAATAATGTCAGCTGTTTGGAGATGAGACCTTTACTGTTTAATAAGTAATGAGTATCATCTTTTTTTATATAATATTCATCTGTATTAAAACTCATTTTTTTAACAGCATCAATAATATCGTCCATTGCTTCAAAATTTCTTTGTTCAATAGAAGGACCAATAAAGGCTTTAAGAGTTAGTGGATTGACGTTTTCTTTTTCTATGAGATATTTTGTTATTCTGCCAGTTATTTCATGGACAGTACCTTTCCATCCTGAATGGATAGCCGCAATAAGAGGAATAGAAGAATCATAAAGAAGGACAGGACAACAGTCAGCATGACTGGTCATTAAAATAAGATCAGAATCAGTGGTATATAAGCCGTCACAGTGCATAAAGGCATCATCTAAAGAATACATACCCTTACCGCCATCTTCTAAACTGACTTTTCTGAAATGAACAGTATGTTCCTGGTGAGGAACAATCATATGATCAAGATCAGTATCTAATAAAGCAGCTAAAGTTTTTCTATTTAATAAAGCTTGTTTAGGATCATAGCTGCTAAGACTTAAATTAAAATTATGACCTTCTTTATCAAAGGCAGGAACGCTATAGGCCTCCACCTGATGATTATTAAAAAATACAGGAATTAATTCTATCATTTCTTAGTCACTTCCTTTAAGAATTCATTATCAGGATCAATGTAAATGGTTTTGTACTGATTTAATAAGACCAAACCGGGTTTATTACCTCCGGGCTTTTTAAGTGTCTTTATAAGCGTATAATTAACCGGCACAGAAGATGATAATCTTCCTTTTGAGTAATAAGCCGCTATTTTAGCAGCTAAACGAATTGTATATTCATCAAGATTCTCACTGTGTACAATTACATGGCTGCCGGGCATATCCTTAACATGAAACCACATATCATTTCTTTTTGCTTTCTTAAATGTCAGATAATCGTTTTGAATATTATTTTTACCTACATAAATAATAATATTGTCTTTAGTCTGATAAGATGTATAATGCGGTTCTTTGTTTTTAGGTTTTAAAGTGTTTTTTTTCTTTTTATGAATATAACCAAGTTTTTCAAGCTCTTCTTTTATTTCCAAGGCATCATAATAATCAGCCTGAGATATAAGAGTATTTAATGAATCAAAATAGCTGATTTCTTCTTCTGTTAAATGAATCTGTTTATTAAGAACTTTTAAAGAATTTTTAGCTTTCTGATATTTGTTGTAATATTTATTAGCATTTGCTTTGCCATCAAGCTTAGGATCTAAATCAATGGTAAGAAGTGAATTGTCATAGTAATTTTCTACAGTAATTCTTTTCATACCTTTTTGTATTAAATGTAAAGAGGCATAAAGCAGATCACCTTTTATACGATAATCATCACTGTTTTCGCTATCAAACAATGTTTTCTTTAATTTATTAAGCTTATTTATATTCTTTGTATATTCATTCTTAATATATCTGGCTAAATCATTGGTCTGCTGCTTAATACGATCTTTCTGATCTAAATCATCATAGTAAATATCCAGACCTTCATTTAATAAATAACTTTCATAAGGACAATTCAAAAAAGTTAATGGGATAATATGGTAATAGTCTTTGTGAATTGTTCTGGTAATATAAAGAGATTGACTGTTATCAAGAGTATTCATGATCTCTTTAAATGATATTCCCTGATTCATACGATAGATTACTTCTTGTGATAATTCTTTAGAAAAGCCTTCATAAACTTGAACAAGATTGTCGGAAACAATATATTCCTCGGTATAAGGATTATGCTTTTTTATCATTGGTGGAAGCACATAATGAATGCCCGGCTGAAGAATCCTCCGGCTTTCTGATGGAGAAACCCTTTTAAGACATTCAATAATTTTTCTTTTATCATCAGTTAAAATAAAATTAGAATGCTTACCCATGATCTCAATATATATATGATAGGTTCTCAAATCCTTAAATTCATTTCTTCCTTTAATTACACAATGAATCAAACGATTTAATTCAATTTGTTCAATTGATTCTATAAAAGAACCTTCAAGGTGCTTTCTTAAATGCATTGTAAGAGCATTAGGAAAGTCAGGGGTTGGATAACTAAGAGAAGTTAAATGAATACGGGCATAACTGGGATGAATAGAAATAATCAATTTATAATTTTTATTGTAAGATCTTATATGAATAAGCAATTCATATTGTGAAATAAGATAAATTTTACTGATACGTCCTGTTTCCAGCTGTTTTAGTTGTTTTGTTACTTGTCTTAATAATATTCCATCAAATGCCATATTTATCACCTAAAAAAGTATAACACATTTGAAAATAATTGACATCTTTATCTTTATTTTGTATCCTAAATCAAAAGGAGAATAGGCAATGAAAAAAGGAAAGCTGATTATTCTTTCAGGACCCAGCGGTGTGGGCAAAGGAACTGTAAGAGAAGAGGTATTTAAAAAGCCGGAACTGAACCTCGCATATTCTATTTCAATGACAACACGTAAGCCTAGACCGGGAGAAATTGATGGTAAAGATTATTATTTTGTGAGTGAAGATGTATTTAGAACTAAAATAGCTCAGAATGGCTTTTTAGAATATGCTGAGTTTGTTGGTAATTTCTATGGAACACCACAGGATAAAGTAGAAGAACTGCTGATAAGTGGAAAGAATGTAATGCTGGAAATAGAAGTACAGGGAGCTTTACAGGTAATGAAGAAAGTTCCTGAAGCACTGACAATTTTTTTAGTACCGCCAAGTTTAAACGAACTTGAAAAGCGTATTCGTGGACGCCGCACTGAAGCTGAAGATGTCGTACAAGCAAGATTATCTAAGGCGGAAAAGGAAATAAAAACAAAAGATGAATATAAGTATGTTGTTGTTAATAGTAAAGTACATCAAGCAGCTGATGAAATTGCCCAAATTATCCAATCAAACATAACTGAGTAAAATTACTCGGTTTTTATTTTAAGAAAAGCTTAGAAATATTCTTCATATTGGAATATTATTTGGTTTTTCTTAATAAGAAAATTAAACGTCTTTTTAATAAAAATTACATATAATATTATTGGAGGATCTTTTATGAATAATGCAAAAACATTGAATATCAAGTATGCATCAATACAAGGATTGTATTATATTGTAATTTGTTGTGTATTAGGGTACGCAGCGGTTTATTTGGGAGCAATCGGTTTTTCCGCTACATGGATCGGTATTTTATTGGCAATAGGAAATATTATTACTACAATTCTTGCACCTATGCTTGCAGGATATGTAGATAAATATCATTTATCATTAAATAAAGTGCTTATCGTATTAGCCGGATTAAGTACTGTTTTGAGTGTTTTATTAGCCATCTTCACAAAAATACCTTTTATCATAGCTGTTCTTTTTGTGATCATGTTCGGTTTGCTTAACTGTATGATGCCTTTAATTAATGCTCTGACCTTTGCGTTTGAAGAACATGGTATTAAATTAAATTATGGGATAGGACGAGGCATTGGTTCAGCGGCCTATGCTTTGACATCACTTGCTTTAGGCTATCTTGTCAAAGTTTTTTCACCTGCTTTGATGCCTATTGCTTATGTAATTATTCTTGCCGGTCTTATTCCATTATTATCATCATTTAAATTAAAAAAAGCGGGAATTTCCAAGGGGCATAATGAGCCTGTCCATGCAACCTCTTTTAAAGACTTTTTTACTAAATATACAACATTTATGCTTTTTCTGCTTGGCTTTGTACTGGTTTATGCAGATCATATGATTATTAATAATTTCTTTATTAAAATTGTTGAAAATATTGGTGCGGATGTCAGTGTTATGGGCATTGCGGTGTTTTTAGCCGCTATTTTGGAGCTTATTTCTATGAGTGCTTATGAAAAATGGAAAGATCATTTAGATATTGCTTTTGTTATTAAGTTTTCTGTTGTTATGTTTACAATTAAGCATATTATCACCTGGTTGGCTCCTAATGTGTTTGTATTATATATTGCTCAGATTACTCAGATGTTTGCGTATGCTTTATTTATCCCGGCATCAGTTTATTATGTAGAAAAATTATTTAATAAGAATGATGCAGTTAAAGGGCAATCACTGATTACTGCATCAATGACTGTGGCAGCTGTAGCTGCTTCACTATGTGGTGGTTTTTTATTAGATAGTCTGGGAACAAACATGACTTTATTAATAGGTGCCATAGTATCAGTGATAGGAACAATTATTATGCTGTTCACAACACAGAAAGTGTAGGTATAAAAATGAAATATGTAGTATTTGATATCGGAGGCAGTTCTATAAAATATGCTTTAATGAATGAAAAAGGAGTTTTTCTAGATAAAGGAAAGACACCTGTTCCAAAAGATTCGCTTAATCATTTGTTTGATGTACTGGAAGAAGTTTATCATCAGTATCAGGGTGTTGCCGGTATTGGTATATCACTTCCCGGGGTTATTGATCCAATTAGGGGTTATGCCTATACTTCAGGTGCTTTGCGTTATTATGATGAAACAGAGTTTGTAAAGCTCCTTCAAAAGAGAATAGCTCTTCCTATTACTATAGGAAATGATGCAAAATGTGCAGCTAATGCAGAAATAGGTTTTGGATCTTTAAAAAACATAGATGATGGAGCTGTTCTTGTCTTTGGGACAGGCATTGGTGGTTGTCTGATAAAAGATCATAAAGTTATAACAGGCAAACACTTTAGTGCAGGAGAAGTTTCTTCTATTATTACAGATTATCATTATGGAACTGATTTTAATTATGCCTGGGCTTCACGTAATGGAATTAAAGGACTATTAAATAGAGTTCAGGAAGCACTTAATACAAAAGAGAATTACTCTGGAGAGAAAATATTTGAGATGGCTAATCAAGGTGATAAAAAGGTCTTAGCAGCTTTAAGAGAGTTTACTTTTGAAATATCTGTTCAGCTGATGAATATCAATACATGGTTTGATTGTGAGAAGATTGCGATTGGCGGAGGAATAAGTGTTCAGCCACTATTTATCCAATTGATTAATGAAACATTTGACGAAATATTTGAGGCTTATAAAAAAGCTTATTATCCATGTGCTCATCCGGAAATAGTCTTATGTACTTATGGAAATGATGCTAATTTAATAGGTGCACTGTATCAACATTTGATCAGATAATAACTCATTGGGTTATTATCTTTTTTTATAAAGAAAAGACAAGAAGTAAAAGATTATGATAAAATAACACCGAGGTGAAAACTATGTATTTAATATCAGTGCTTATTGAACATCCTGTTAATAGTCTGGATCATCCATTTACATATTTAAATCAGGCAGAAATTCCTCTTGGCGTGAGAGTGCATATATTATTTCATGGACAGTCTATTGTCGGTTATGTACTAGATAGTAAATATACAGACAAAACAAAAAAACAGCTTGAAGAAGAAGCCGGATTTTGCTATGCCTATATTAAAAAAATTATTGATCAGAAACCTTTATTAAATAAAGAACTTATGGAATTAGCTGATAGAATGAGTGAACTTCTCTTATGTCCTCGTATTGCCTGTTTACAGACAATGCTTCCTCGAAGCTTAAAGCCTAATAGTTCTAAAGGTGTTCAGATTAAAACATTAAAGGCAGTCAGGGTTATTAAAGAAGGAGAACCCAAGACTCCTATTCAGAAAGAACTTTATGCTTTTTTGAAAAGTAAAGGAATTCACTTAGTTAAAGATCTTCCTTATTCATCATCTCCTTTAAAAGGTTTAATCAATCAGCATCTTATAGAAATATATGATCAGCAGATTGATCGTAATCCTTATGTTTTTAATGAAATGATAGACAGAAAGTCTATTACTTTAACAGATGATCAGAAATATATTGTTGAAAGCATTATGAGTAAAACAGAAAGAATATCACTGATTCAGGGAGTTACCGGAAGCGGCAAGACAGAGGTGTATTTAGAATTAACTAAACAGATGCTTCTTAGAAATAAGAATGTTTTAATGTTGGTTCCGGAGATTTCTTTAACACCTATGATGGTTAATGTTTTTAAACAGAGGTTTCATGAAGATGTTGCGATTTTTCATTCTCGTTTATCAGAAGGTGAAAAATATGACGAATATCGTCGGATAGCTCAAGGGAAAGTACATATTGTGGTGGGAGCAAGAAGTGCTATTTTTGTACCATTAGATCATATAGGTATGATTATTATGGATGAAGAGCATGATTCTTCTTATAAGCAGGATAATAATCCAAGATATCATACTCTTACTATCGCAAAAGAGCGTGCTTATTATCATCATGCTCATATTGTTTTAGGCAGTGCTACTCCTTCAATAGAAAGCTATGCCAGAGCACAAAAAGGAACTTATGATTTATACAGATTACAATCACGTATTAATAATAAACCGCTTCCTCGCTGTGAAATAGTTGATATGAGTGAAGAAGCCAGAAACCACCATCATTCCATTATGTCTGAACTTATGAAAAAACATATACAGACAACACTTGATAAGAATGAACAAGTTATTCTTTTGCTTAATAAAAGAGGATATGCCTCATTTGTAAAATGTGAAAATTGTGAGACATTGTTACGATGTCCCCATTGTGATGTCACTTTAACTTATCATAAGGAAAGTAATAGTCTTAAGTGTCATTATTGTGAATTTAATATGCCTTTTTCTGAAAAATGTCCAAATTGTCAGGAAAAGAAATTAAAGAAAATAGGTTTTGGGACTCAAAGGATAGAGGAAGAGCTTTCTGATACATTTAAAGAAGCAAGAGTTATACGCTTTGATTTTGATACTACGAGAAATAAGAATGATCATTTAAGACTTTTAGAGGCTTTTAGTAATCATGAAGGCAATATCCTTCTAGGAACACAGATGATTGCTAAAGGATTGGATTTTCCTGATGTGACTTTTGTAGGTGTATTAATGGCAGATGCTTCACTTACAATGCCTGATTATAGGGCCGGGGAACGCACTTTTCAGCTTTTAACACAGGTTGCCGGAAGAAGCGGACGTTCAGAAAAGGAAGGTCATGTACTGATTCAGACTTTCAATCCTCATCATTACTCTATTAAATATGGAGCACTTCAGGATTATCAGTCATTTTATAAACAGGAAATGGAATTTAGAAAACTGGCTATGTATCCGCCGTTTTGTCATATGTTAAGTGTTATTATAACAAGCTTTAATGAAAATAGCTGTAGGGAGGCATCTAGTCATATTAAAACAATATTAGATAAGTATTTAAGAAATTCAGTTGTTATTTTAGGACCTTCACCAGCTACAATTTTTAAGATGCAGGATCAGTATCGTATGAGAATAATGGTTAAATATAAGAAATCTGATGCTGTTTACAGTGTTATGAAACAAATTCTTGATTATTATAAGAAAAACAGAAAGGTTATTGTTGGATGTGATTTCCATCCATACAATCAGATATAGATATGGAAAAACAGATAGCAGCTAAGATATTAACAGATTATTTTAAAAAGAAAACTTATTTAAACATTGCTTTAAATAAAGAACTGAATCATGCTTCTTTAAATAGACAGGGAAAAAACAGAGTAACTGTTATGGTTTATGGAACTATTCAAAATCTTCTTTTTTTAGAATATCAGTTGCATGATCTTATTCAGGGAAAACATGTAAAAGTTTATGAAAGATCATTGCTGTTGGTCAGTCTTTATGAATATTACTATATGCATGTACCTGAGTATGCGATTGCTGATGAAAGTGTTAAAATTGCTAAAAAGAAAGGTCAGAGAACAGCCGGCTTTATAAATGCTGTATTAAGACATGCCTTTAAATCTCAAAAGCCTTTACCTGATGATGATATAGAAAAGATCAGTGTGGAAACAAGTCATCCATTATGGATGGTTAAAATGTTTATTAAGCAATATGGGTTAGAAGAAACAAGAAGAATATGTCTGGCTAATTTACAAATTCCTAACAGGACAGCAAGAGTTAATACCCTAAAGATAACTAAAGAACAGTTTCTTAAAGATTATTCTGATTTTAAAGAAGGATTATTAAGTGAAGATGCTGTTATTTATAATCAGGGGAATATTGCTCATACAGAAGCTTTTAAGAAAGGCTTTATTACTATACAGGATGAGTCTTCTCAGCTTCCTGCTAAATTTCTTAATCCTCGGGAAAACTCTACGGTTTTGGATATGTGTGGAGCACCGGGAAGTAAAACTGCACATCTGGCAGCTTTAATGAATAATACGGGACATATAGATGTGTATGATCTTTATGAACATAAGATAGAATTAATTAAAAAGAATATTACTCGTTTAGGTGTAACTAATACAACTATTCATTGTGGAGACAGTACTTTATTAAATGAACAGATAAATAAAAAATATGATTATATTCTTTTAGATGGACCATGTTCGGGATTAGGAGTACTTGCAAGAAAGCCGGAAATAAAGTATCATGACTCACGTGTAATGGATGAAATCATACCATTACAGTTAAAATTATTGGAAAATGCATATGTTTTATGTAAGAATAGTGGTAGTATCGTATATAGTACATGTACGATTAATAAAAAAGAGAATGAAAAACAGATTGAATCGTTTTTATTAAAGCATCCTGATATGAAAAAAAAGAAAGAATTAACGATATTGCCTTATATGTATCACAGTGATGGTTTCTATGTCTGTTTATTAGAGAAGGAATAAAATGGAGTCAGTTTACAATTATACTTTAAAAAATTTGGAAAAGAAATTTGTAGAATTAGGGGAAAAGCCTTTTAGAGCTAAACAGGTATTTGAATGGATATATGTTAAAGAGGTTTATGATTATGATTTGATGACTAATCTGTCTCAGTCATTAAGGGATAAGCTTAAAACAGAACTTTTATGTCAATTGTTAGAAATTTATGAGAAGCAGGTATCTGCTGACGGAACAGTAAAGTATTTGTTAAGATTAGATGATGGCGGATTAATTGAAACAGTCTTAATGATTCATCCTTATGGACATTCATTATGTGTAACAAGCCAGTTAGGATGTAATATGGCTTGTGGTTTCTGTGCCAGCGGATTATTAAAGAAACAGAGAAATTTAAGTGCTGATGAAATGGTTAGACAGATATTAACTGTTCAGAATGATTTACAAAAAAGAATCAGTCATATTGTTGTCATGGGAACAGGAGAGCCTTTTGATAATTATGATCATGTTATGAATTTTATTTATATTATCAATGATCCTAAAGGATTAGCTATCGGAGCTAGACATATAACTGTTTCTACATGTGGAATTATTCCAAGAATATATGATTTTGCGAATGAAGGGATACAGGTTAATCTGGCTATCTCATTGCATGCTCCTAATGACAAAATAAGAAATAAGCTAATGCCTATTAATAAAACTTATTCAATGGATCAGTTACGTAAAGCAATGGAAGATTATATTAATAAGACTAATAGACGTATTACGCTGGAGTATATCTTATTAAAAGATATTAATGATGATATCAAATATGCCAGACAGTTAGCTCATTATTTAAGGGGATTAAATGCTTATGTTAATCTGATACCTTATAATAGTGTTGATGAAAAAGAATTTAAGGCATCGTCGCATTCAAGGATTCAAATTTTTAAAGATGAACTATTGAGATTAAGAATTAATTGTACATTAAGAAAAGAACATGGCAGTGATATTGATGGAGCATGTGGACAACTGCGTGCTAAAAAAGAAGGAGGACGATAGTATGTATATTGCATCCGCAACAGATATAGGGAATATCAGAAGCAATAATCAGGACTATGTTGCCTTTAAAGAATATGGTGACCATGAAGCATTATGTGTTCTATGTGATGGGATGGGCGGTCATAAAGCCGGAGAGGTTGCTAGTGAAATTACCGGACGCTATATTATTGATCATTTTGATTTACATACACCTTTTACAGGGGATGAAATGATTAGTCAATGGATGTCACTGCTTATTGAAAAAGCTAATCATCAGGTGATGGAAGCAAGCAGTCAGAATAAGGATTATGAAGGCATGGGAACAACTTGCGTAATCTGTTATATTAAAGATGATGATGTTTATATTTCACATGTTGGTGACAGCAGATGTTATAGTTGTAATGGTTATGAATTAAGACAGATAACAGAAGATGATACGCTTGTTAATGAGTTACTTAAAAGTGGATATATAACTGTTCATGAGGCAAGTCATCATCCTCAAAGAAATGTATTAGTACAGGCAGTAGGAGTCAGTGAGCCTTTAAAGATTTCTTTTTATAAGGAAAAGTTTAATCAATCATTTCTTATTTGTAGTGATGGATTATATAATTCATTATCTTCAGGGCAGATATTAGATACATTAAATAGTCATCAGACTATTTATGAAAAAGTAAAAGAACTTATTAATCTTGCAAAGAAATACGGCGGATATGACAATATTTCTGCAATGCTTATAGAAAAGGAGGTGTCAGAGGATGAGTGAAGTCAATAGAATATTAGCAGGACGATACCTCTTACAGCGTTTGATTGGTCAAGGAGGCATGGCTGATGTTTATTTGGGAGAAGATACAATCTTAAAAAGAATTGTAGCGGTCAAGATATTAAGATCATCATTAACCGGTGATCCAATCTATATTACTCGTTTTCATCGTGAAGCAAGTGCAGCGGCCGCCTTATCACATCCTAATATAGTTGCTATTTATGATGTTGGTGATGAAGATGATCTTTATTATATTATTATGGAATATATTAGAGGACAGACTCTAAAATCATTAATCCATAAGCGTGGGGCTTTACATTATGTAGAAGCTATAGATATCATGAAACAGGTTGCTTCCGGTGTAGCACATGCTCATTCTAATGGTATTGTTCATCGAGACTTAAAGCCTCAGAATATTCTTGTCACTGACAGCGGAACTGTTAAGATTGCTGATTTTGGAATAGCATCTATTCAGTCATTATCTCAGGTCACGCAGACTGATACAATCATGGGATCATTGCATTATTTGGCACCGGAAATAGCTCGTGGAGAAAAAGCCACACCGCAAAGTGATATTTATGCATTGGGAATAGTATTTTATGAATTACTAAGAGGTGAAGTTCCTTTTAATGGAGAATCACCGGTTAATATAGCTTTAAAACATATGCGTGATGAAATACCTTCAGTGAGAAGCTTTAATCCATCTATTCCTCAGTCAGTAGAAAATATTATTATCAAAGCAACGGCTAAGAATATTAAAGATCGTTATCATGATGCAAATGAAATGCTTCAGGATCTGATGACATGTCTAACTCGGGAAAATGAATCTAAGATTGTATTTGATATAATAGATGATGATCCGACAATTGTTGCCGGTGAAACACAGTTCTTTAAAAAAGAAGAAATAGAAGAAAAAAAGGTTCCGGTAGAAAAAGAACCTTTAGAAAATAGAACATCAAGAGTAACAAGAATAGATCAGAAACAAAAGAGATCATTAAATATTCCTAAAAAGAAAATTGCAATCGCAGTGAGTGTTATCTTAGCTGTCTGTTTATTGATTGGAGTTATTGTGTTTATTAATAATAGCAGTCAGACTGCGAAAATACCTGATGTTACAGGCCTTAAAAAGTCTGAAGCAATTAGCTTATTAAAAGAAAAAGGATATAAAATAGATAAGACAGAAGATAGTGAATTATCAGATAAATATGAGAAAAACTATGTTATTCAGACAACGCCTAAAGTTGGAACAATAGTTGCTAAAAATTCTTTAATTCGATTGACTGTTTCTAGCGGTAAATATATTGTAATGGAAGACTATACAGGTAAGAAATACAATAATGTCAAAGCAAAACTGGAAGCTTTAGGGTTTAAAGTTAAAAAATATGAAAAAAGTGATGAGGAATATGCCAGCGGTATTGTGATAGATCAAAGCATATCAGCAGGAGAAAAACAAGATCCTAATACAAAAAATAAAACAATAACACTGACTGTCTCAAAAGGAATTACAATCACTGTTCCTTATCTCTATGGAGAGAATATAGAATCAGCTAAAAAGACTCTCAAGAATTTAGGCTTTAATCCAACTGCTGAAGTTCTTTCTCCGCCTACAGATAAGAATGAGGCTTCTAAGATTACAATTAATACTGTAGTTAAGATGTCACTAGATCCTTATACACAGGTTCATGAAAAGAATAAAAAGATTATTATTTATTACTATGATCGTAAGCCGGAAACAAATAATGATAATTCAAATAATGGCGGAACAAATACAGACGGCAATACTAATAATCAAGGGCGTTCAAATAATAATGGCGGGACAGGACATTAAGAGATGCTAGAAGGTCGTATTATTAAATCTCTTGCTGGATTCTATTATGTAGAAAACGAAGGAAGAGTTTATTCTACAAAAGCACGAGGAAAGTTTAGAAACAAGAATATTAAGCCTTTAACAGGTGATTTTTGCAGCTTTATTCTTGATGAAAACAATGAAGGCTATATTCAAGAGATTAAGCCTAGAAAGAATATGCTGGAGAGACCGCCTATTGCAAATATAGATCAGGCATTACTGGTTTTTTCTATCACTCATCCTGACTTTGACAGTCTGTTGTTGGATCGCTTTCTAGCTCTTGTTGAAAGCAGACATATTAAACCGTTTATTATTATTACAAAGATTGATCTTAATTATGATTTAATAGAGAAGATAAAAACAGATTACTCTCCTTATCCGCTGTATTTTGTTTCGTCTAAAAAGAAAATAGGCTTAGAAGAAGTGAAAGCATTATTAAAAGATAAAGTGACTGTTATTACAGGGCAGAGCGGGGTAGGAAAGAGCAGTTTATTAAATGCTTTAGATATTCAATTAAATATTGAAACGAATGAAATATCAGAAGCATTGGGACGAGGAAAACATACGACAAGACATACTGAACTTATAAAAATGTATGGCGGCTATGTAGCAGATACACCGGGCTTCTCATCTCTGGAATTAGACTTGACTGCTAAAGAGCTTTCGGTAAGCTATCATGATTTTGATGATTATTCAAGAGAGTGTAAATTTAGAGGCTGTCTTCATGACAGTGAGCCTTATTGTAAAGTTAAAGAAGCTGTAGAAAATGGAAAGATTGCTCGAGAAAGATATGAGCATTATTTAATGTTTTTAAAAGAAGCAAAAGAGAAAGAAGAAAGAAAATATGATTGATATTGTACCATCACTTTTATCAGCAAATTTTATGCATTTATGTAAAGATATTAAGGATTGTCAAAAGGCAGGAATAAAAATGTTTCATTATGATGTTATGGATGGACATTTTGTTCCCAATATATCATTTGGATATTCTATTCTTGCAGATATTACAAAAGAATGTCAGTTGGATATAGATGTACATTTAATGATTTCTAATCCTTTAAAATATATAAACTGCTTTATTGATGCCGGTGCTTCTATTCTGACATTTCATTATGAAGCCATGCAGAATGATGAGGAGATTAAACAGATGATCGATTATATTCATCAAAAAGGCATTCAAGCAGGTATTTCTATTAATCCCCAGACTCCTGTTGATAAAATTATTCCTTATCTGAAAGATATAGACTTAGTTCTTGTGATGAGTGTAGAGCCGGGATTTGGCGGACAGACATTTAATTTCAGTGCTCTTGAAAAGATTAAAGAGCTTTCAAAATTAAAGAAGAAGTATCATTTTATTATTGAAGTAGATGGTGGTATTAATGATCAGACAATCAAGGAGGCAAGAGCTGCCGGTGCTGATCTGTTTGTGGCAGGAAGTTATATTTTTAAAGCGAAAAATAGGAAGGAAGCGATTAAGAGCCTGTTATGAAGATTGGAATGTATGGTGGTATAGATAACGGGCCGGTTCATGATTTATCTATTGATTATATTGCGATTGATAATGGATTGACTTTTCTTAACAGGCAACATATTTCACCTTTAATTGCGATTGGAGATTTTGATTCTTTAGAAGATCAGAATCTTTTAATCAATACTAATATAATAAGATATCCATCTCATAAAGATGAGACAGATACTGCTTTAGCTATTAAATGGGCAATTGATCATGGATATGATGAAATTGATCTTTATGGAGTTATCGGAGACAGAATGGATCATTATATGGCTGTTTTGGCTTTGCTAGAAAAGTATGCTTATATGTCTATTATTTTATATGATAGACATAATAAGATACAGGTGCTTACTTCCGGCAAATATCATCTTTCTGCAAAGGAATATACTTATTTTTCTGTTTTTGCTTTTAATCAGAGTGTTATAACGCTTAAAAACTGTGAATACCCATTAACAGATTATTTATTAAAGAGAACAGATTCAATATGTGTATCTAATAGATGTAAAGATGAACTGATATTACATACCAGTGATACTGTATTACTGATTCAGGCATCATAGTGATGTCTTTTTGAAAGGGATTTTTATGAAAGAGGAATATGCAAGAACACAGCTGCTTTTAGGTGAAAAAGGAATAAACTGTTTGAAGAATAAAAAAGTGATTATTTTTGGTGTTGGAGGAGTAGGCAGCTATGTTGCAGAAAGTCTGGCCAGAACCGGCGTTGGAATGATTGATCTGGTAGATGATGATGATGTTTCATTATCTAATATCAATAGGCAGATTATAGCTCTTCATTCTACGGTAGGATTAAAGAAGGTAGATGTTATGGCTGATCGTATAGCTGATATTAATCCGGATATTAAGGTATGCAGATATCCGATATTTTATCTTCCTGAAATAAAAGATCAGTTTGATTTTTCTAGTTACGATTATATGATTGACTGCTGTGATACAGTAAAAGCAAAGCTATCTATTATTGAAGAAGCATATAGTGTAAATAAGCCGGTTATATCAGCAATGGGAGCAGGTAATAAACTTCATCCTGAATTGTTTGAAATAACAGATATATATAAGACATGTTATGATCCTCTATCCAAGGTGATTAGAACAGAATGTCGTAAACGTGGTATTAAGAAACTTAAAGTTTGTTTTAGTAGGGAACAGCCAATAAAAATATCATCAGCTCATCAGAGAATTCCGGGAAGTATCAGCTTTGTTCCATCAAGTGCCGGTTTATTAATCGCATCAGCTGTTATTAATGATCTATTATCTGCTTAAAACATTCGTTTTAACAGCTGAATTGATTAATGTGTAAATTTTAATAAAGGTTCTTGTAATTGAGAGTGGTTTTAGATATAATTTATTAGAGTCAAATTTGGAGGTATATTTATTATGAGTAAGGAAGTTAAAAAAATAGCTTTACTTTCCGGTGGAGGAGACTGCCCGGGCTTAAATGCAGTTATTCGTACGCTCACCAAGACAGCTATTGAAAAATATGGTTGGGAAGTTATTGGATTTGTTTATGGTTATAGAGGTCTATATACAAATAACTATATTAATTTAACTTTAGATAAAGTAGAGAATATTTATAAAGAAGGAGGAACTATTTTATATAGTTCTAATAAAGATAACCTTTTTGATTATTTAGTGGATGATGGGCAAGGCGGTAAAGTTAAAAAAGATGTTTCAGATGTAGGTGTTGAAAATCTAAAAAAAGATGGTGTTGATGTATTGGTTATTCTTGGCGGTGATGGAACATTAACGAGTGCTAGAGATTTTTCAAGAAAAGGCGTAAATGTTGTTGGTGTTCCTAAGACAATGGATAATGATTTAGCTTCTACTGATGTTACTTATGGCTTTATGAGTGCAATGAGTGTTGGTACTGAGTTTATTGATCGTCTTCAGACAACAGCCAAGTCTCATCATCGTGTTATTCTTTGTGAGTTAATGGGCAGAGATGCCGGATGGATTACTTTATATGCAGGATTGGCAGGAAATGCCGGTGTATGTCTGATTCCGGAAATTCCATTTACTGTTGAAAATGTTGCAAAAGCAGTTAAGAAAAGGGATGAAGCAGGTCTGCCATATACTGTTATTGCGGTTGCGGAAGGTGCAAGATATGCTGATGGCACAAAGGTTATTGGTAAGATTGTTGAAGATTCACCGGAACCGGTTAGACTGGGCGGTATTGCTAAACAGTTAGAAGAAGACTTAGAAAAAGTTATTCCTAATCATGAAGTACGTTCGGTAAATCCCGGACATATTATTCGTGGCGGTGATATTTCAGCTTATGATAGAATTTTATCAATTCGCTATGGTGTAGCTGCTGCTGATTTGATCAATGAAGGTCATTTTGGCAATGTAGTCACTATTAATGGTGATAAGATGGGATATACTTCTTTAGAAGAAGTTATTGGTGCTGCTAAAGTAGGGCAACAGAAACATGTTGATCCAAACGGTGAATTAGTCAAAGCAGCAAAAGCTGTTGGTATTTCATTTGGTGATGAATAGAACCTTACATATGTAAGGTTTTTTCTTTAAGAATAGGGGTGAAATAATGGTTGAGGAACTCATAGAATCCGGCAGTTATGATGAAGCATTAAAGCAGTTATGTGATATTAATGATGAAAAAACACGCTATTTAAGGCTAATTTGCTTAAATGCTTTAGGAGAATATAAACAGGCCTGTGCTGAAGGCTCAGCAGCTCTTTTAAAAGCTCAAGAAACTTATTATGATGTTGTTGGTGAATACTTGACTTCATTAAAAGAATGTGAAGAATATGATAAAGCTATTGATTTATTAGTTGAAGAGCTCTCTATGCCTTATATTCCGGCAAATTATGAATTATTATATAATACAGCTTATGATGAAATTCTTAGATTAAAACAGGAAGCACATCAGCAACTGGAAGATAAGTCACAAATATTTTCAGTTGAGGAACTGGAATTGCTTTTAAGAAGAAATGATATAAATGATGATTTATTGTATATGGCTTTAGATCAGATGCAGCAGATTAATATCAGAATGCTGTTATATCCTATTAGAGATTATTTAAAAGATCCTCATAAGCCTTCTTTTGCAAAGACGCTTATCATGGAAATATTAATAGCTCAGGAGATTGATGAAGAATTAGAAGTAGAGAAGAATGGGCATCTTTATTATTTTAATCCGAGCATATCTCCTCTTGTTTTAGAAAGAGAGTGCTATAATGGAGTAGGCAGAGTCCTGCAAAGAGTTCTTGAAGATAATAATCCCAGTCTTTTAAATCAATGCCTTGATTTTTTAGAATATTATCTTTATGATACTTATCCGGCAGATATTTATGAAGATGAATATATTCAGACTGCGGGAGTTATTCATTATTATGTAGCATCTTTACAGAATATTGAAATAGATGAAATAGACCTTCAAATTCATTATGATATGACACTTGAAGAAGCAGAAAGAAAAAGTTTAGCACTCAGAATAATAGAGTGATAAAAACAGTTGCAAATAGAAAAAATATGTGTATAATGAATACGTACGAAAACAAGGAGAATTATAAATGAAGACAGTTGTTAATAAGCTAGAAAATTCAATGGTAGAAGTAAAAGTTACTTTTGAAGAAAAGGAATGGAAAGAAGCACAGGATAAAGCTTTAAATAAGCTTGCTGCTACCGCAAATCTTGATGGTTTCAGAAAAGGACATGCGCCAAAGGCTTTAATTAAAGCAAGAGTAGGTTCTAAAAATATTCAGAATGAAGCAGTAGATGTTATTTTACAGGAAAGTTATTCTAAGATTTTTTTGGATAATAAGGTAGAACCTGTTGGACAGCCTACAGCTGCTGTTGATAAGATGACTGCTGATGTTTTAGAGATGACTTTTAAAGCACCGGTTGCTCCGGAAATTACATTAGGTGAGTATAAAGGTCTAAATGTTAAAAAGAAACAGGTAAGAGTAAGTTCAAAAGAAGTTGATGAAAGAGTAGAAAATTATCGCAATGAATTTGCTGAACTTGTTATTAAAGGTGAAAAAGATGCAATAGCTGAAAATGGTGATACAGTTACTATTGATTTTGAAGGTTTTAAAGATGGAGCTCCATTTGAAGGTGGGAAGAGTGAAAACTATCCTTTAGAATTAGGAAGCGGATCATTTATTCCCGGTTTTGAAGAACAGGTAGTGGGTATGAAAGCTGATGAAGAAAAAGAAATCAATGTAACTTTCCCGGAAAATTACCAGGCTAAGGATTTAGCCGGAGCAGCAGTTGTTTTTAAAGTTAAGGTTCATGAAATTAAGTCTAAGGTGTTACCGGAGGCTGATGATGAGCTGGCAAAAGATGTTAATATTGAAGGTGTAGAGACACTTGAAGATTTAAAGAAACATATTAAAGAAGAAATTAAAGGTCAGAAAGAAAGAGAAGCTGAAGATAAATTCTCTGAAGATATTGTTGATGCTTTAATTGAAAAGAACCCATTTGAAGTACCGGAAGCAATGATTGAGAATGAGGTACAGAATATTGTTTCAGAGATTAACTCTAATTTAAAGAGACAAGGTCTAACACTTGAAATGTATCAGCAAATGATGGGACAGACAATTGATGACTTAAAAGAGTCTGTAAAAGATCAGGCTGAAAAAAGAGTAAAGTATCAGATGATTATTTCAGAAATTGTTAAGGCTGAAGATATTCAGGTTAGCGATGAAGAAGTAGAAAAGGAAATTGGCGATATTGCTGCTTATTATGGCAACAGTGTTGAAGAAGTAAAGAAGACGTTGGCTGGTCAGGAATATCGTATTAAAGGAGATATTGCTGCTAGAAAAGCTTCTACTTTAGTAAAAGAAAATGTAAGCAAATAAAAGTAAGACGCTTCAGGCGTCTTATTTTCAAAAGGAAATGGAGGAAACTTATGGATATATTAAAACTTCCTGTATTATGCACTAGAGGTATGATTGTTTTCCCCGGTCATGAATTATCTATAGATGTAGGACGTTCTTATTCATTAAAAGCAGTCAATCAGGCTATTTCTGATTATAGCAGTCAGATTATTATTGTTTCACAGATTAGACCGCTAGATGAAGAGATTTCTTATGATTCTATTTATCATACCGGAACATTGGCGACAATCATAAAAAGAGTAAAGAAAGATAATCATGGAACGATTAGGTTAACTGTAACCGGTAAGCAGAGAATAGAGTTAGATGATTTAGATTTGGATAATGATTGTATGTTTGCGAATGCTCATCTTATTAATGACATTCATGGTGATGAAAATGAAGAGATTGCTTTAGTAAGAAAAATTTCTTCACAGATGCAGTATATGAATAGAAATGTACAGTTGCTGCCTCGTGAATTACTTTCAAATATTACACAGGGATTATCAGCCGGTGAACTAGCTGATACAATTGGTCATTACATGAATATAGAAATTCATGAAAGACAGCTTATTTTAGCTGAATCAGATATTAATCAGAGATTATTAAAAGTACTTGCATGTATGCAAAAAGAAAAGACTATTAATGAAATTGAATCAGATATTAATAATAAAGTAAAAAAATCTATTGATGAGAATCAGAAAGAATTTTATTTGCGTGAGAAGATGAAAGCTATTAAAGAAGAATTAGGAGATGTTCCTAATGGAGCTGATGATGTTTCATCAATTAGAGAAAAGATTGAAAAGAATCCTTATCCTGAAAATATTAAGGCTAAGTTAAAAGAAGAATTGCAGAGATATGAAATGATGCCTGCTTCTTCACCGGAAGCCAATGTGATTAGAACATATATTGATTGGGTTATGAAAACACCTTGGTATGATCAGACAGAGGATAATGAGGATTTATCTGATGTTCAGGCTCGCTTGGATGCTGATCATTATGGTTTAGAAAAGCCAAAAGAAAGAATTGTTGAATACTTGGCTGTTAAGCAAATGACTAATTCTTTAAAAGCACCTATTATCTGTTTAGTAGGACCACCGGGAGTAGGGAAGACAAGTATTGCTAAGAGTGTAGCTCGTGCTTTAAATCGCAAATTTGTAAAGGCATCTCTAGGTGGAGTAACAGATGAATCTGAAATCAGAGGTCATCGTCGTACTTATTTAGGATCAATGCCGGGAAGAATTGTTCAGGGAATGAAGAAAGCCGGAGTTATTAATCCGGTATTCTTGCTTGATGAGATTGATAAGATGTCATCTGATTATAAAGGAGATCCTACAAGTGCTATGCTTGAGGTTTTAGATCCGGAACAGAATGAATTCTTCTCCGATAATTATATTGAAGAGCCTTATAATCTTTCTAAAGTTATGTTTATTGCTACTGCTAACGATTTAGGTGGTATTCCCGGTCCGTTAAGAGATCGTTTAGAAATTATTGAGCTTTCATCTTATACAGAACAGGAGAAAGTAATGATTGCTAAAAATCATCTTATTAAAAAGCAGAGAGAGATGAATGGTCTTAAGGAAAATCAGATTTCTATTACTGATCAGGCATTATTATTTATTATTCAGCATTATACAAGAGAAGCCGGAGTCAGACAGTTAGAGCGATTAATCGCAAAAATCTGTCGTAAAGCAGTCTTAAAAGTGTTAAGAGATAAAGAAGAATATATATCAGTTGATGTCAGTGATTTAGAAGAATTCTTAGGTAAAGTTATTTTTGATCATACGAAACAGCTGAAGCAGCCAACAGTAGGTGTTGTAACAGGATTGGCATGGACTCAGTTTGGCGGAGATATACTTCCTATTGAAGTGAATCACTTCCCGGGATCCGGAAAATTTATTGTAACAGGTCAGCTGGGTGATGTGATGAAAGAGTCAGCTTCTATTGCTTTAGACTATTTAAAGGCACATGCTTTACAATATGGTCTTGAAAATACCGATTTTGATAAGCAGGATATTCATATTCATGTTCCTGAAGGAGCTGTTAAAAAAGATGGACCATCAGCCGGTGTTACTCTTACAACTGCTATCTATTCATCATTTATTGATAAACCTGTAAAAAATGATGTGGCCATGACAGGTGAAATCACTTTATCCGGAGATGTTTTACCAATCGGAGGATTACGCGAAAAATCTATTAGTGCCAGACGTTCCGGAATCAATACTATTATTATTCCTAAAGATAATGAAAAGGATATTGATGACATTCCGGAATCTGTCAGAAATGAATTGCAGATCATTCTAGCTGATCAGATAGATACTGTTTTTGAGAATGCTCTTGTCTCATAAAATGTATAAAGTTAATAAAGCAAAATATCTTTTATCAGCTGCCTGGGTTTCACAATGGCCTGATGAAGACGTTCCGGAAATCGTTTTAGCAGGACGCAGTAATGTAGGTAAATCAAGCCTTATTAATACACTAACGAATATTAATGGATTAGCTAAAGTATCCGGAACACCCGGTAAAACAAGAACCCTTAATTTTTTTGACATCAACGATGAATTAAGACTCGTTGATGTTCCCGGTTATGGATATGCTAAAGTACCTCATAAAATGCTAGAACAGTTTGCAGATACTATTGATACATATCTTAGAGATAGAAAGAACTTAAAAGGTATGATTTTAATTGTCGATTATCGTCATTCTCCTAAGGAGGATGATATCGACATGTATAATTATGCTAAATATTATGATATTCCTGTTATTGTAGTAGCTACAAAAATGGATAAGATTAAGAAGAATGATTTAAAGAGTTTTGAAAAAAGAATTAAAGAATATCTTGGTTTTGATGATCATGATTCATTTGTTCGTTTCTCTTCTTTAAACAAACAGGGAATAGATGAATTGTGGGCTGAAATATTAAAATTATGCCATATCGATAATAATTAAAGAATACAATAAAAGCAGAGACATCAAAATAAGATGGCTCTGCTTTTATTTAAATTATAAGAATTTATAGTATAGACTATTCTAAAGAAAAATCTTTGTATTAATGAAAGAAAATAAAAGATAGCTTTAAGTAAAAGAGAAATAAAGTATGGATTTGATTATTACCACAAAGATGATCTGTATCCTAAAAATGTTTTTACACCACAATATAAGACTTCAAAGAGAAAAAACGTGTTTTAAAGGAATGGTGTGATTTTTTATCGAACAACCCGACTGCATTTACAGAATTGTCGTTTGGGACAAGAATGCCGCAGGAGTTATTTGATGCTCTTTGTTTTCAGCAAAACCTGGGAAAACTATCAATAAAATGGGGTGTATATCATAATATTTTTAAGATTAAGAGTCTTAAGAAACTGCATATCGGTTCCGGTGCAGGGTTCAAAGCATAGAACCAATTACATCCTTAAATAAGCTGATTGCTTTATCAGTAGAAAATTTTTAAAATATTGATGTTCACAGTTTGTTTGCCGGACTCAAAAATTTAGAAAGTCTTTCAATTGAAGGCTATAGTCTTAGTACCCAATATATTTATATAGAATCATTGGATTTTTTATCTGATATGATTTTTTAAACTTCTAAGTGTACGACTTAAAAGTAAGGATTAGCATCCTATTTTAAGTCTTAAAAATATTAAACATTTAACATTAAGACCATCCAAAGAAGTAAAAGAGCTATATGACGATATTATAAAATTATCTGGCTTAAAATATGGTTTATTAAAAAATAAGTTTGAACTTTATAAGATCTAGCATGACAATAATAATATCGTTTTTTTAATTTGTTTATTAATATCTATAGGATATCATAAAATAATGTTATAATTAAACAAAGAATGATATGATTTTTTATGGAGATATTTATATGTGCATAATATGTGAAAAAGTAAAGTTGATAGAAGTTTTCTTGGCTCCTAATATTTATTTGGGTTATCTAACCATAAGTAGACGATGAAGAGTTTATGTTTGCATCAGAAGATTGTGAAATAGATAAGATTAAAGATAAAATTGGATATTGTATTAATGACATTATTTGTCATGTTATAAAATGCGAAAAAATGCGGAGTATGTACAGGGCTAAAGTATTTGAAGTATTTCTTCAACTTAATGCTTTATTTGAAAGTAATGAATAGATAAATATATGACAAAAAGAAGAGAAGGTTTAACTATGGTAAAATTAAAAGATATTGGCAATTTTCAGTCTGTTCCTCAGCTCATAATGGATATCATCAATGAAGATACTGTTACACTAGATGAATATTTATCACAAGGCTGGGATATTGAAAAAGAAATAGAAATCAGTAAATATACTAGTTTATTGCCTTTAGATTGTGCTTTGATTATGGAATCATTTGAGTCTGTAAAATGGCTTATAGAGCATGGAGCGAATCTCAATGTAAGGAATAATCCAAGTTTTCTACTGGCTGTTAGATATTGTGATGAAGCAATCATTCAATATATTGTGAAACATGGGGCAAAGATAAATGTTACTAATAATGTAGGAACAGAGGCATTTGAACAGGCACTATTTGGAAAGCAATATAAAAATCTATCCGTTATTCATGCTCTCGGTCATACTGTAGAAAAATATGGAGGCAGTGCTTTTCGAAATGCTGTTGCTGATAGAAATTATGATGTATTAGAGTTTTTCCTGAAAAATGGAGTGGATATAAACTATAATCGTGCTGATTCTGTATATCCATTTAAGCCTACACCATTATGCGTGGCAGCAAGATATAATGATTTGAATATGTGTAAGTATCTTGTTGAACATGGAGCGGATGTTACGTTAAAAGAGAAAGACGGCATGAGACCATATAGTATTGCTTTAGAAAGAGGTGATACCGAAATGGCGGAATATTTTAAATCTTTAGAGCCTGCCAATTATCATAGCCTACAAAATAAGCTGGATGAATTAAAGTCATATAAATTGCCGAAAGCAATGATAGATTTTTTACAAAAGGATGAACTGCATTTTGAATTAGATGAATGTGATTTTAACTTCATTGATTTCTTCCCGCTTATTGAGACTGTTCCTATGAAAGCAGGAAGGCAAAAACTGCTGCGTATTTCTAAATCAACCGGTAATTATAATTATATATATGTTGTTTGGAATCCAAAAACAAAGAAAATTGCTTTTTATGATATGGAACATGAGGAACTTAAAGATATTTCCGGTTTTAAAGATTATATAGAGAATATGTCAGTATATATGCAGGAAATAATTGATGGAGATTTATAATTATTACTTTTGAAGAATAAAAAACTGATATGAAATAGGAGGAGGGATATATATTTGGAATAAAGTAAGAAAAATGAATTTAGAATTAGATGGAAATAATAAATCCGATTTTATTTTTGAACTACATAATAGAAAACAGAAACTTTTTTGATGAGGATAAGTTTTATAAATGATGAATTGCAAAGATATGGATGTTTGTAAGATATTCTATGTCCGACCATGGGCTTTTATAGGTAAATCAAATAAATTTTATTTTGAATATCATATTTGAAATTTTCGAGAGTTAAGAGAAAATGAAATATAGCATAAGATTTTAAGAGATACTAAATCAATAACTAAGGTTATAAAAAGTATGGTAATAAGAAAAGGAGAATAGCCTGATAGATTACCGGCTAGATGATATTTCAGAAAGAAAATGTACAACATTTTATATCAAAATTGAATATTATATAAGAAAGTCAAACTGTAGTTAAAAAACATTTAAAGACTTTTGTTTTTGGGAGAATGATTATGAAAAAGAGAATCTTAATTGAAGGAAATGAATTTGTATTAGACAAAAACGGCGATTATATTGGAGAGTTAATCGTTTGGAGAAGAAAAACAAAAGCTTTTTTGGATCTTGGTGAGAATACTGATGATGTGATGGATAAAGCTTCTGAAAAGATAAAATGGTTAAATAATAATAGGAAGTCTATAATTAATGCCTTTGTTGAGGAAAATGATCATCTTGTTGATATTGTTAATAATATGATTAAAAATGGTGGTTTTAAGGCAGATAAACAGATTTCTATGGACGATTTTAAGTCATCTTTGTTTGTCAATAATGTATGCATATATATAAGAGGAAGAAATAGTGAATTTACTCTAGATTTAGATGCTCATCCAGACTATCTGTTTGGTCATTTGGCGTGTATGGAAATCAATAGTCAATATGAAGTGGAATTCGGCGGACTTAATGGGTAGGAGTATATCTGAAATAAATTTATAACTTAAAGGAGTTATCATAGGGAAATTACAGCTATCAAAAGAGTGGATGTAGGACTTGTAGCAATTGTTGATATTAAAGCGAGAGATACATATTGTGATTTTGAAGAAAACCGGTATCAAGAAAATCCTCTGTATCAAAGAAAAGAGGGATATTGGATCAATTTTAAAATTTCTAATACAGATTTATCAATATCAATGATACAAATCAGGATTTGCTGATGGAGTATATCCTGTGTATTTTGGACATAATCAAAATAATAAACTTTATGATGCCGTTATTGAATATATTTATGTGTTATAAAGGGGGATAATGATGTATATAGAAAATAAATATTGGACTAACTATATTGGAGATAGTGATGATAGTCCGATATTAATAGTATATCTTGTAGATAAGAAATCGGAAAAATTTCTTTAAAACATTTTTATTAAATAGGATTTTTTTCAGTTATTGTATCAGGTATAAATCTATTTTATAATAATCATTTATATACTATTGATTTTATTTTTATAATATGATATTAATTTTTTGGGAGGTTATATTTATGGATGATTCGCCGAAACTTATAGATATAAATACATAGATATAACAGTTTTTCTATGCCTTTAAACCTGTTATATCTATAACAGGAGAAAGGGGTAATAGAATGAATTTAGAAAAAATATTAGAATTATTGAATAGCAGTCATTTAAAAGAATTACATGAATATCTGCTTAATTATAATGCTGTAGATATTGCTGAGATATTAAGTGAATGTAATGATCATGATTTGGCTATTATTTTTAGAGTCTTAGAGAAGAAGCAAGCCGCGGAAGTATTTTCATATATGGAAAATGAGCAGAGAACAAGAATAATTAATGTATTTAATGATCAGGAAATTGTTAAATTATTAAATAATCTCTATGCTGATGATGCTGTTGATTTTCTTTCTGAGATGCCTTCTAATCTGGTTACTCATCTGTTAGATCGAGTAGATAGTGATGTTAGAAAAGATATTAATAGTCTTTTACACTACGAAGAAGATACTGCAGGCAGTATTATGACTGTAGAGTTTATTGAATTTACTTTAGAAATGACGGTTAAGCAGGCTTTAGAAAAGATTAAAAGAGTCGGTATAGACAGTGAAACTGTATATACCTGTTATGTTGTTGAAAGAAGAAAGCTAATTGGTATTGTGAGTGCCAAAAGTCTGATACTTAGTGATGATAATGTCTTGATTAAGGATTTAATGGTATCAGAGTATATTTTTGCTTATACAAGTGATGATAAAGAAGATATTGCTAAAAAGCTGAAGAAGTATGATTTAATCGCAATACCTGTACTTGATGAAGAATTATGTATTGTCGGTATTGTTACTTTTGATGATGCGATTGATGTATTAACTGAAGAAACAACGGAAGATATGCAGAAAATGGCAGCCATTGTTGCTAATGATAAAAGTTATCTTAATACATCTATCTGGGATCATGCGAAAAGCAGAATAGTATGGTTATTAATTTTGATGTTTTCAGCTACCCTTACCGGTAGTATTATTTCACGCTATGAACATGCCTTTTCAGTTATGCCTTTACTTGTTTCATTTATTCCGATGCTTATGGATACAGGAGGAAATTGCGGTTCTCAAAGTTCTACTTTGATTATCAGAGGATTAGCAGTTGATGAAATTGAATTCAGTGATTTTTTTAAGGTTGTATTTAAAGAATTTAGAATATCAATTGTAGTTGGTTTTTTCTTAGCTATTGCTAATGGGGTTAGGATAGTTATCATGAATCGTGATGTCGGCTTAGCAATAGTTGTTTCATTGTCAATTATGGTTACGGTTATGATTTCTAAACTGGTTGGCTGTATATTACCTATTGCTGCTAAAAGACTGAATTTTGATCCGGCTATTATGGCGGCACCTATTATAACTACTGTTGTTGATACTCTTGCAATTATTGTTTATTTTACAATCGCATCTCAGCTTTTTCATTTATGAGTCATTGACTCTAAAATAAAAATATAATAAAAAGGAAGAGTACATATTTGTATCTTTAAAGAGATAAGCTATGTAAAATATTAAAAGTATCTCATAAGTGAAAAATATATAATTTTCACAAAAACGATTGCTTTTATGTGA
>NZ_KB446649.1:63101-64238 GCF_000340375.1 Eggerthia catenaformis OT 569 = DSM 20559 | reverse complement strand
ACTTATATGAGAATAGGATGTAAAGCCAGATATACCATCAACTATAATGATTTAAGTAATTGGCAAATGAAAAGATGTGAGTGGTATTCTAAATCGATTAGATATTGCAATAATTATATGGATAGAATACGCAGTAAAGTTGATAATTCACTTTTAGTTACGGGGGTTGTTTCCTTTATTTTAGCTCTTATGAATGCTGCGTTGGGACCGGCAGGTATTGCTATTGCAGTTACTCAAGCTTTTAATCTTGGTAAAGATATTGTTGATTTATTTCAGAAAGCAGCAAAAGAATATTCTGATGCGGATTACTTTTATGGTGTGATTAAGCATTATGCATAAAAGGGAGGGAAAGTTATGAAAAAATCTTTTATTGATTATTGTTTGACTACAAAGATTAAGAATCCACCTTATTTAAAAATAGCCTATATGTTTTTTGGAATTATCGTTTTAATTTTAGGAGTGTTTTTTAGATATCATCCGGATTTAATTGGTGAATTATGGATTTATGGTATGGGATTGGTTATTGGCGGATTATGTGTTCTATTTGCACTTTCTTCTCGCTTTTTAGTTTCTTCTTATAATGACTATTTAAAAGATGATATAAAGTAGTATAAATTCTATATTTAATCAATGTTTAAAGAGGAAGATATATATATTCCTCTTTAAATTTGATTGAATAAATAAATATACAAGTAAAATAATAAATAGAATACTCATAGTGCATTGTTCCATGATATTTATCAACAATATTTTTAATAGTTTTTATACCATAGCCATGGCTATCTTTATCTTGTTTTGTAGATTGTAATGAAATGTTGCTGATTAGAGGATCCGTAATATAAGTATTTTTAATCATAATATGTAATAGACAATCTTCTTGATATAAGTCATATGTCTTTCTCTTATAATAAGAAAACAGAGGTATTAAAAAATATTTCTATGAATATTAAGCCTCAAACATTTGTTTCTATTGTCGGAGTCAGTGGCAGTGGTAAAAGTACGATTGCTAAGATATTAATAGGACAAAATAAAACATATCATCTTTGTATCTTTAAAGAGATAAGCTATGTAAAATATTAAAAGTATCTCATAAGTGAAAAATATATAATTTTCACAAAAACGATTGCTTTTATGTGA
>NZ_KB446649.1:0-62965 GCF_000340375.1 Eggerthia catenaformis OT 569 = DSM 20559 | reverse complement strand
ACTTATATGAGAATAGGATGTAAAGCCAGATATACCATCAACTATAATGATTTAAGTAATTGGCAAATGAAAAGATGTGAGTGGTATTCTAAATCTATTAGATATTGCAATAATTATATGAATGAGTTAAATTTGTATTTTTTTGGAGGAATCATAACATCATGTGCAATAGTAGAGTATGCTTTGCCTTTGATTAAGGGCGGAGTTGTATGGGCTGCAGTCATTGCAGCAATAGTAGGTGCTTTTGAGGTAATTGCTCATTGTGCAGAATTGTCAGCTAAAGCTGCAAACGAATATGCAGATGCCGATTATTTCTATGATGTTATTAAGGTGTGGGCATAAGTAAAGGAGGTAAAAACAATGAAACCTAAAATGTCTTATAGACAGTATTATATGGCTGTAGAAGTTCGTTATCCTTTATATATAGAGATATTACGAAAAATAGCTGCTATTCTATCTTTTAGTTTTCTGATTATTATTTTTCTTAATGGTAAACTAATATTTATTCCTGTTGAGCTTCTTTATTATTCATTTATTTTTTTGGTTTGTTACATTGTTGTACTTATAATTCTTGCATGCAAAGCGGCAATTAAGCAGTATAGAGAGTATTTACATGACGATAATGATGATCTTCCAACTATATCAGGTTAATTGAATAATGAATTGTATTTCACTGAGTCATTGACTTTAAAATAGCCTTTTGTTAAAATAAAAAGGCAATGAAGAGGAAGAGTACATTTTTGTATCTTTAAAGAGAGTCTCTGTTTGGTGGAAAGAGATAAGTAAGAAGATGGAAGGTAGCCTTGGAGCTAATAAGATGAAATTAAGTAGTTTTATTCGTAGAACGGCGTTAACGTATGAAGGCATATTTATTATGTGAATTAAGGTGGTACCACGAGCAATCGTCCTTTGGATGATTGCTTTTTATTTTATGGGAGGAAAATATGGAAACTTTTAATTTAATGGTCTGGATATTCTTTATGGGAGCAGTCTTTTTTCTTAGTTTTTTTGCGATTAAAAAGATTAATCAGAATAAACGGAAAAAAAGGGAAAACGAAGCAAAAATATTGGAGTTTAGATTAGAGAATGAAATTCTTACAAGTGAGAAGTTTGATAAGCTTAAGATTGAAGAGTTATACCAGGCTGTTGTTTTTTCTGTTATGAAAAAAGAAGATGATGATGAAGATTTTTTTGATCATCTGACAAGGGGAGAAAAGGTAGTTTACGGTATCTATCAGCTTAATTCAAGTATTAGTTCTACTACCGGATTGCGCTCTTTCTTTCTTTCACCTGCCAGCGAGCAGTTTGGACATGAAATTGATACTTATTTTGATGAATTAGGAGCTGTTCAGATAGCTGATTTACTCAGAAGTGCTAAAAAGTTTAATGATGTTTTAGAGTCTGGAAATCAGTCTGATGAAGAAATCGGGGAATATGCAACTTATAATTTTTCGGATTATACACATGAATATGTAACATTAATTGCAGGAACTAATTTTGATGAAAAGCTGAATCTTTATATTAAAAATAATAAAGAGATGTTTGTTGTAAAAGGGGAATAATATGAAAGAATTATCAGATATTTATAATCATAAAAAAGTAGAAGAAGAAAAATATGAGAATTGGGTCAAAAAAGGCTATTTTGAAGCAGGAGACTTATCTAAAAAGCCTTATTCAATCGTCATTCCACCGCCTAATGTTACCGGTAAGTTACATTTAGGTCATGCCTGGGATACAACATTACAAGATATGATTATTCGTTATAAGAAGATGCAAGGTTATGATGCTTTATGGTTACCGGGGATGGATCATGCCGGAATTGCTACTCAGGCAAAGGTGGAAGCACGTATGAGAGAAGAAGGAATTTCTCGATATGATATTGGCAGAGAAAAATTTTTAGAGAAGGCATGGAGCTGGAAGGAAGAATATGCTTCTATTATCAGATCACAATGGGCAAAGCTTGGATTAGCTCTTGATTATTCAAAAGAAAGATTTACCCTTGATAAGGGGTTAAGCGATGCTGTCAAGGAAGTTTTTGTTTCTTTATATAAGAAGGGACTTATTTATCAGGGAAAAAGAATTATTAACTGGGATCCGGTTCAAAGAACAGCTCTTTCAGATATTGAAGTCTATCATGAAGATATTAAAGGATATATGTATTATTTTAAATATAAAATTGCTGATAGTGATGAAGAAGTTATTGTTGCAACGACTAGACCTGAAACTATGTTTGGTGATACAGCTTTATTTGTCCATCCGGATGATCAGAGGTATACTCATTTAATAGGAAAAAAAGCAATTAATCCAGCTAATGGTGATGAACTTCCAATTATGGCTGATGATTATATTGAACTTGGCAAAGGAACATCTGTTATGAAATGTACGCCGGCACATGATCCCAATGATTTTGTTTTGGGAAAGAAATACCATTTGGATATGCCTATCTGTATGAATGATAATGGGACAATGAATGAAATATGTGGTAAATATGCAGGAATGGATCGTTTTGAATGCAGAGAAGCATTATTAAAGGACTTTTATGAGGCAGATGTTGTTGATCATTTAGAAGAAATTATTCATCCGGTAGGGCACTCAGAAAGATCACATGCTATTGTAGAGCCTTATTTATCTAAACAGTGGTTTGTCAAGATGCAACCATTAGCTCAGGCAGCTTTAGAAAATCAGAAAACAGATCAAAATGTTCATTTTATTCCGGAAAGATTTGAAAAAATATTTTCTCAATGGATGGAGAATATAGAAGATTGGTGTATTTCCAGACAGTTATGGTGGGGACATCAGATACCTGCATGGTATCATAAAGAAACAGGAGAAATTTATGTAGGGAAAAAGGCACCTGAAGATCTTGAAAACTGGAAGCAGGATGAAGATGTCTTAGATACGTGGTTTTCCAGCGCTTTATGGCCTTTTAGCACAATGGGATGGCCTGATCATGAATCAGAGCTTTATAAAAGATATTTTCCTACAGATACATTAGTTACGGGATATGATATTATCTTCTTCTGGGTTTCAAGAATGATTTTCCAGTCATTAGAATTTACTAAGCAAAGACCGTTTAAGAATGTTCTTATTCATGGCTTAATCAGGGATGAACAGGGACGTAAAATGTCTAAGTCTTTGGGGAATGGTGTTGATCCTATGGATGTTGTTGAGGAATATGGAGCAGATACATTACGTTTCTTTTTAACAAATAACACTGCACCGGGTCAAGATATGAGATATGTTCCCTCTAAGCTGACGGCTATTTCTCATTTTATTAATAAAATTTGGAATTCAGCCCGTTTTGTAAAAATGAATATTAATCATGATATGTCATATGATGATATTCAATTAGAACATTTAAATCTTCCTGATTTATGGATTTTAAACAAACTTAATAAAGTTATTGAGAATGTTAATGTAAACATGGATAAGTTTGAATTTGGAAATGTTGGAAGTGAATTGTATGATTTTATCTGGAATGATTTTTGCAGCTGGTATATTGAATTATCTAAAGAAACATTAAATGGAAATGATTCAGTATTAAAGAAAGCAACACAGGATACATTAGTCTATGTATTAAATAGTATTGTACGCTTGCTTCATCCATTTATGCCATTTGTGACGGAAGAAATTTATTTATCTATTCCTCATCTAAAGGAATCTATTGTTCTTGCTTCATGGCCAAAGACAAATGATCAGTTCCATAATAATATTATAGAGGATCAGTTTGAGTACTTAATAGATATTGTTAAAGGAATTAGAGAGATTAGACATCAATATGTGATTAAAAATAATATAGAAGTTTCTTATAATCTGACAACTGCTGATAGTGGTCTTGAAAATCTCTTAAAGGATATGGCTCCATTCATTTCTAAATTATGTAATGCTAAATGCATAGGATATAATAAAGAAACTGTAAAAAATAGTGCGAATATTGTTATTAAGGGAGGGAATACTTTAAGTATTGATCTAGGACAGTATGCTGATATGGAAGCTGAAAAAGAGAAGCTGGTCAAAGAAATAGCTAAACTTCAAAAAGAATTAGAGCGTTCAAAGAAAATGCTTTCTAATCCCAATTTTATAAATAAAGCACCGGCTGCTAAAGTAGAGGAAGAGAAGAAAAAACAGGCTGATTATGAAGCGAAATATCAGACTGCTAAGAATAAGCTGGAAAATATGTAATAGAAAAACTCTTATTGGAATATTTCAATAAGAGTTTTTGTTTATTTATAATAAGCTACGGCTTCATAAGCATTTAAATGATTTTTAATGATAGAATTACTATTAGCCAGGAGAATTCTATAATTAGAGAGATCCATATCATAATCTATTACTTTCTCACTCCAGTTAGCAAGAATGATTATTTCTGCATTCTGATAGCATCTTCGATAAGCAAATAAATCAGGATGATCTTCAAATAAAGGGCAGTAATCACCATCAGTGATAATCTGATAGTCATGTCTTATCTTTATTAGCTTTTGATAGAAATGAAAGACAGATTCTTGATCATTTAGCTGTATTTTTGCATTAATACTTTGATAATTAGGATTCACTTTCAGCCAAGGGAATGTATGAGAAAATCCGCTATACTGATCATTATTCCACTGCATTGGCGTTCTGGCATGATCTCTTGCCTTAGCATTAATGTTTTTCATCATTTCTTCATGAGAAAAGAGATGTTCTTCAGTTACTAATTCTCGATAGGCATTGATAGCCTCAATATCCTGACATTCAGAAATATCATTAAAACAAATATTTGTCATACCGAGTTCCTCACCTTGATAGATAAATGGTGTTCCTTTCATAAAATGAAGAGTTAAAGCAAGACATTTAGCTGAGAGTGCTGTTTCGTTGCCAAAGCGAGAAGCACTTCTAGGCTGGTCATGGTTTGAAAGATACAAGGTGTTCCAACCTTGATTACTCAAAGAACTTTGCCACTTATTTAGTGTTTTCTTTAAATCAATTAAGGATGTTTTTTTAGTATTCCATTTCCCATTGCAATCATTATCAAGACTGACATGGTCAAAAGTGAAAATCATATTAAGTTCGTGTCTGTTGCTATCGACATAATCCAATGCCTGCTGTGCATTAACACAAGGACATTCTCCAATCGTCATAATAGGATAATGAGAAAGAACTTTTTCATTCATTTCCTGTAGATATCTGTGTACATTCGGTCCATTCGCAATAAAAGGGGTTATATCACCAAAAACATTATTTTCATGAACAATGCCATCAGTTAATGGATATTTTTTTGAGATTAATGAAATAACATCCATTCTAAACCCATCTATTCCCTTATCAAGCCACCATCTCATCATTTTATAGATTTCTTCTCTTAAAGGCTGATAATCCCAATTAAGATCAGCTTGTTTACTAGAAAATGTATGAAGATAGTATTGCTTAACTGATGACTGATATGTCCATGCGCTTCCTGAAAATAATGATCCGAAGTTTGTGGGCTTATCTCTCCAGATATAATAGTTATGATAAGGATTATCTGCTGATTTTACAGCTTCTTTAAACCATTTATGCTCATCGCTGGTATGATTGACTACAAGATCCATTACAATTTTGATAGAACGTTGATGTGCTTCTTTTAATAAATTTTCAAAATCGGCCATTGTTCCATAATCAGGATGAATTGCCTGATAATCACTGATATCATAGCCATTATCAATCATTGGTGATTGATAGATTGGTGAAAGCCAAATAACATCAATACCCAATTCTTTTAAATAATCTAACTGAGATATTATTCCTTGGATATCACCAATACCATCGTTATTACTGTCTTTAAAGCTTTTAGGATAAATTTGATAGACAACTGCTTTTTTCCACCATTCTTTGTTCATATAAGTACCTCCACCAGTATTATAAAATATTATTGATCTGTGATAATATTATTATTTTAAGAATTATATAATTATAGTAAGTAAAAAGAAAGTTAAAAGAGAATAAATATATTAAGGGGCAGGAAAGGAGAAAAAATATGTATGAGTTAACAGAATTAGAAATGCAGCAGATTAATGGCGGAGGGGCATTTTTAGCTTATCTGATTTATGCACTTTTAGGAGCGGCTTTCTATAAATTATGGAAGTCAAAAAAAGGCAGAATTTCTTTGCCTCGTTTGATTACTGTAGAATGGGAATGCTAGTGAACTGCTGTAAAGAGATATGATTAAAAATATTCCTATTGAGGAGAATCCTAGAGAAAAGGCATTGGTTTATGGTATTGACAGTTTATCAAATAATGAGCTTTTAGCAGTCCTTTTAAGAACCGGCAGCAAGGATGAGACAGTATTGGAATTATCATCTCGAGTGATTAACTGTTTGGGAGGGCTCAACGGATTTAAGACAGTCACATATAAGCAGCTGACTGATATTAAGGGGATTAAGCAGGCTAAAGCCTTAGAAGTGTTAGCAGCTATTGAACTGGCTATAAGAATCGGTAAGAGTAATGAAAATAGAATTCTTTTGAACTGTCCAAGTGATATTTATTATTATCTAAGAGATGAAATGCGATGTTTAAAGCAGGAGCATTTTAAGATATTGATTTTAGATACAAAGCATAGACTGATTAAGGAAAAAACTCTTTTTATCGGTTTAGTTAATATGTCGCTTGTATCTCCACGAGAAGTTTATATGGAGGCATTGAGTGTTAATGGAGCAGCTATAGCAGCTATTCATAATCATCCGACAGGGGATTCTTCACCAAGCAAGGAGGATGAGATGGTTACCAAGGCAATGAAAGAAGCGGGAAGAATTATGAATATAGAATTTATTGATCATATTATTATTGGATATCATGAATTCTATAGCTTTATGGCAAATCGTAAGTTTCATGATTGAATTGCATTTTAGCTATTAATATTTTATAATGCCTATTGAGGTGGTATTGTGCACGATAAGAAACGTAATCAGCGTAGAAAAAATATGATTGCTGTTACAATTATTCTGGTTGTAATAAGTATTCTTACGCTTTTGTTAAATACAAGTTTACCCGGATCACAGATTGTGAGAGATACTGTGAGTAATGTGGAGTATTATGTAATCAAGGCACCTTTATCTTATGTACATAATGTCTTTAAGGAATATAATGATCTTAAGAAAGTTTATCGTGAGAATCAGAGACTTAAGCGTTCACTAGATAATTATGCAAGAGAGCTTGCTCGTAATAATGTATTAGAAGAGGAACTGAAACAGCTCAAGGAGATTACAGGAACTTCTTCTCTTACAACTGAATATAAGGTTAAGTATACATCGGTTATTCAGAGAGATGCTGAAAACTGGAGTTCTCAGATTACTATTAATATTGGAGCTAATTCAGATGTAAAAGTGGGGATGGCAGTGATGACCAGTAAAGGAATTATTGGAACGGTTACTAAAACAACAGCCATTTCTTCTACTGTAACATTGCTTACCAGTGAATATAATCCAAGACAGCTTCCTGTCATGATTAAGAGTGATGATAAGATATATTACGGTCTGCTTAATTCTTATAATGTAAAAGAAAAGGCTTATAAGATTACAATGCTTTCAACTGTTGATACAATTAAAGCAGGAGCTATCTGCACAACGAGCGGTCTGGGTGGAGAAGGAAAAGCACCTAAGGGAATTTTGGTAGGGACAGTAACAGGTTTTTCATCCGGTGATAATGCCAGCGGTAAAATAGCAACAGTTAAACCGTCAGCTGACTTTGACTCTTTAAATTATGTTGCAGTTGTGCAAAGGAGCAAGTAAATGACTATCAAAATCAATCAGTTATATAAATGCTTTCTGATTATGCTTATATGCTATCTTACAGATAGTCTGGTTACCTACTTCCTTCCTTATAATTTTACAAAGACCGGTATTACATTTGTTCCTGCTATTGGTCTTATGATGTTTATTCTTTTAGTAATAACGCTAACTGATGTTGCATCAAGATTCTTTTTTGCAACAATATGTGGTTTGTTTTATTGTATTGTCTATTCTTCATCATTGGTAATATATGTACTGATTTATCTGATGATTACTTTTGTAAGAAGTTTTATTTATCGCAATGACCATATAACTATTCTAGAATATCTGGTTTTTATAATCCTGACTCTTCTTTTCAAGGAAGCTCTTGTTTATTACCTGATGATCTTAACAAAAGTTACTAGACTTTCTTTAATTGTATTTGTTACAAAAAGACTTCTGCCTATTCTTTTAATAAATGCAGTGTTATCAATAGGTGTATATTTTATATTTAATCAGTTTCATTTTAAAATTGAAGCAGATCCATTCGGAAATGAATGATCTGCTTTTTATCACTAGATAAAGGCATAAATAACTTGTCAAAGAATATTGGTTATGATAATATACAAGGGTATTGAAAATACACACATTATGGATTCATAGATCATGTGCCGATTTTTCGGTGTTCTGTGTTAGAAGTAATGGAGGAAAAAAACAAAGGAGGAAGTTACAATGGCTGTAATTTCAATGAAGAAGTTATTAGAGGTTGGTGTTCATTTTGGACATCAGACAAAAAGATGGAATCCTAAAATGGCTCCATACATCTTTACATCAAGAAATGGGATTTACATTATTGATTTAAAGAAATCATCAGACAAGATTGATGAAGCTTACAAAGCATTAACTGATATTGCTGCTGCAGGTGGTAAGGTTTTATTTGTAGGCACAAAGAAACAGGCTCAGGAAGCAATTGCTGAAGAAGCTATAAGATCCGGGTCTTACTATGTTAATTCTCGCTGGTTAGGTGGTACTCTGACTAATTTTAAAACTATTCAGAGAAGAATTAAAAGATTAATTGAATTAGAAAAAATGGAAGAAGATGGCTCATTAGCAAATTATACTAAAAAAGAAGCTATCATCATGATGAAAGAAAAAGCTAAGCTTGAGAAAAACTTAGGCGGTATCAAGGAAATGAAGAAGCTCCCTGATGCATTATTTGTAGTTGATCCAAAAGCTGAACATAATGCGGTTGCGGAAGCTAAAATATTGAATATTCCGGTATTTGGTATTGTAGATACAAATTGTGATCCCGATGAAGTTGATTATGTAATTCCGGCTAATGATGATGCAATTAGAGCTGTTAAGCTCATTGTAACTGCTATGGCGGATGCTGTTTGTGAAGCAAAGGGAGAACCTACTGTAGTTGCTTATGTTAAAGATGAAGAAGAAGATAAGGAAGTAACTATGAATGATGCTGTTGCTTCAGTAGAAGAAAGCAGAAACAAAGGTCCTCGTTATAAGAATAATTATCGTAACAACAGTAATAAAAATAAAGCTCCTAAAGAACAGGAAGCAGAATAAGACAATAAGGGAAGATATCTTCCCTTTTATAAAATGATATTGGAGGAAAAGAAAATGGCAATTAGTGCTAAGTTAGTAAAAGAATTACGTGATAAGACCGGTGCAGGTATGATGGATTGTAAGAAGGCATTAGATGCGACTGATGGCAATCTTGAAGCTGCTTTTGACTGGCTAAGAGAAAAAGGTATTGCAAAAGCTGCTAAGAAGGCAGATAGAATTGCTGCTGAAGGTTTAACACATTTTGTGGTTGAAGGAAATAGTGCAGCTATTGTTGAAGTGAACTCTGAAACAGACTTTGTTGCTAAAAATGAGGAATTTATTGCTTTAGTTGAACAGATTGCACGACTTGTATGTGAGAAAAAACCTGCTGATGTAACTGCTGCATTAGAATTAGATGTCGACGGTGTATCTTTAGAGACTTTAATTGCTGAAAAGAGCGGTAAGATTGGTGAAAAACTTTCATTAAGAAGAATTGAAGCATTCACAAAAGGAGATCATGAAGTATTTGGTGCTTATTCACATATGGGCGGTACTGTTACAGCATTGGTTAAATTAGCTGACAGTGATGAAGAAAAAGCAAGAGATATTGCTATGCATGTTGCTGCGACTGCTCCTAAGTATATTTCTGAATCTGATATTCCTCAGGAAGTTATTGATAGAGAATTAAATGTACTTAAGACACAGGCAGAAGAAGAAAATGCTAAGGCTGCTAAGCCAAAGCCATCAAATATTTTAGAAAAGATTGTTGAAGGACGTTTAAAGAAAAACTTTAAAGAAGTTTGTTTAGTGGACCAGGAATTTATTAAAGATCCGGATTTAACAGTTGGCAATTATTTAGGCAAAGGCAGTGTTGTTGCAATGGTAAGATATAAAGTAGGCGAAGGTATGCAGAAGAGAGAAGATGATTTTGCTGCTGAAGTTGCTGCTCAGGCCGGTATGTAATTAGCAGGATTTTTCCTGCTTTTTTTAAATTGAAAAATATTTTTTATAATTTGCTATTGATTTTTTAATGAAAGTCTATATATTAGTACAGGAGATGAGGTGAAAAAATATGGGTAAAGAAATTGGTATTGATTTAGGTACTGCTAATATTCTAATTTATTTAAAGGATAAAGGAATTGTCGTGAATGAACCAAGCGTTATCACGATTAATACAGAGACTAAAAAAGCGGTAGCTGTAGGGGAAGAAGCAAGAGAAATGTTAGGTAAGACCCCCGGTAAGCTACAAGCAATCAGACCTTTAAAAGATGGTGTTATTGCTGATTTTCAGCTTACTGAAATTATGCTGACACATTTTATTAATAAGTTAAATTTAAAGGGTATTTTTTCCAGACCAACCATTTTAATTTGCTGTCCAAGTAATATTACTTCTATTGAAAAGAGTGCTATTCAGGATGTCGCTTTAAGATGTGGAGCTAGAAAAGTATTTATAGAAGAAGAGCCTAAAGCAGCGGCTGTTGGAGCCGGCTTAGATATATCTAAGCCATCCGGCAATATGGTTATTGATATTGGCGGAGGAACTACAGATGTAGCTGTTCTTTCATTAGGGGATATTGTTACAAGCAAATCATTAAAGATTGCCGGTGATACAATGGATCAGGATATTGTTAAATATGTCAAAGATAATTATAAATTATTGATTGGTGATACAACAGCTGAGGCTATTAAGATTGAACTTGGAAATGCGATTGATGCAGATAAGGAACATACAATGGAAGTTCGTGGACGTGATATGGTTACCGGTTTGCCTAAGACTATCACATTAACTGAAGAGGATGGTCAAATCGCATTAAAAGAAGTTTGTGAAGCTGTAATGATTGCTACCAAGCAGGTTCTTGAACAGACACCTCCTGAATTATCAGCTGATATAGTTAATAAAGGAATCTTCTTAACAGGTGGAGGAGCCTTATTAAGACGTTTAGATACATTCTTAGAAAGTGCTTTAAAAGTACCGGTATTTGTAGCTGAAAGACCATTAGACTGTGTAGCTGAAGGCTGCGGTATTATGCTTGAAAATACTAAATATTTACAGTAATATATAAAAGCCGTAATAAAACGGCTTTTTATATATCGATTTGTTTATTTAAAAAAAATCATTATAATAGAGGTAGTGAGGGACTATTATGAAGATATCTTTAAAAAAGAAAAGACGTTATATGAGACATATTCATAAATATCGTTATAATGAAAATACTTTTTTCCATTTTATATACTGGTGTGAAAAATTAGTCGTATTGATCATTTTGATAATTAGCTTATATATCATGTTTAAAGCTTATATGAATAACTTATGGAACTCTTTTATCATTCCTTCTGTTATATTTATATGCTTATCTGCAAAAGCTGTAATTTATGCGATTGGCTATCTTGAAACCACAAAAGATTATCATCAAAGAAAACAGGAAATTGTTGAAGAAATAGAAGATGGTATTTCCTATTCTTATAAAGATACTAAAGAGGATAAAAGAAGAGTTATTACTATTACAGTTTTATATAAAGAGCTTAATAAGATAGAATATAACAAATATACAGGGATATTTACTGTTTATGATGGTTTGATGCAGACAATTAGAATGGATGGTCATATTACTCGCTATGAAAAGGTTAAATCACTGACAATGATTAATTATTTTGAAAAGGATCTGATTGATATATTTGATAGAAGAGGATTATTAATTGTAGAAGAGAATAAAAAAACATTTAAGTAATACAAAAAGATTGATGTGTACTCTCTTTAACGGACAAGCAGTAGGGAGGGCATATGTCAGATTATCTTTTGTATTTTTTTATGTTCAATTAGCACTCTTTTATTGACTATGCTAAAAATTGTGATATACTAATTAGCAGTTATCTAGATAGATTGCTAATGGAGGTATAAAAATGAGTCAAAAAAAAGAATTTAAAGCAGAGTCTAAAAGATTGTTAGATTTAATGATTAATAGTATTTATACACATAAGGAGATTTTTTTAAGAGAATTGATTTCTAATGCATCTGATGCCAGTGATAAGCTTTATTATAAAGCGTTAAAGGAAAATATTAGCGGTATTTCAAGAGAAGATATGAATATTGATATCGTAATAGATAAAGATAAAAGAACTTTATCTATAGCCGATCATGGTATTGGAATGACTGAAAAGGAACTTGATGAACATTTAGGTACTATTGCCAACAGCGGTTCTCTTGCTTTTAAAGAAGCAATAGATAAAGGAAATGATGTAGATATTATCGGACAGTTTGGTGTTGGCTTTTATAGTGCATTTATGGTAGCTGATAAAGTAGAAGTTTTTTCTAAGGCGTACGGTGAAGATAAGGCATATGTATGGGTTTCAGATACGAGCGATGGCTATGAGATATTAGAAACTGAAATGGCGAATCACGGAACAATGATAGTTCTTCATCTTAAAGCAAATGCTGATGATGAGAATTATGATCAATATCTTGATCAATACAAGATTCAAGAATTAGTTAAGAAATATTCTGATTATATTCATTATCCTATTCATATGGATTTTACTGTATCTAAGAAAAAAGAAGATTCTGATGAATATGAAGAGGTAATAGAGAATAGAGTTCTTAATTCTCAGGTTCCTTTATGGAAAAAAGCTAAGAAAGATATTACTGAAGAAGAGTATAATGATTTTTATAAATCTAAATTTAATGATTTTAATGAACCATTATCTGTCATGCATAATAAAGTAGAAGGAAATGTGAATTATACATCTTTACTGTACATTCCTTCTAAGACACCAATGAATTATTTTTCTCAGGATTATGAAAAAGGTCTTCAGCTTTATTCTAGAGGAGTATTTATTATGGATAAGGCTAAAGAGCTTGTTCCGGAATATTATCGATTTGTAAAAGGTTTAGTGGATTCAGAGGATTTAAATTTGAATATTAGCCGTGAAATGTTGCAGCATGATCGTTCAATGAAAATTATCGCTGAAAGAATTGATAAGAGAATCACATCTGAATTATCTGATATGCTTAAGAATGATCGAGAAAAATATAAGTCTTTTTTTGAGAATTTTGGAATTCAGTTAAAGTTTGGTATTTATAATTCTTTTGGATCATTGAAAGAAAAGCTTCAAGATTTATTATTGTTCTATAGTGCACAGAGTAAAGAGTTAATTACTCTTAAAGAATATACTGAAAAGATGGCTGAAGGACAGACTGATATTTATTTTGCTTCCGGTGAAACCGTGGAAAAGATTGATCATCTTCCTCAGGTAGAAACAGTAAAAGATAAGGGTTATGATATTCTTTATTTAACTGATAATGTAGATGAATTCTGTTTACAGATGCTAAGAGATTATCAGGAGAAGCCATTTAAAAATGTAACTCAGGGTGAATTGAATATTGAAAGTGAGGAAGAAAAGAAAGAATTAGAACAAATCTCTTCTGAACATCAGAGTCTGTTAGATTTATTAAAAGAAGCTCTAGGAGATAAGGTTGTTGATGTGAAGCTTACCAATAGGCTTAAAACACATCCGGTTTGTTTGACATCAAGTGAAGGTGTTTCTTTTGAAATGGAAAAGGTGCTTCATGCAATGCCGGATGCTTCATCTAAAGATATTAAAGCAGGAAGAATATTAGAAATTAATCCTAAGCATGAATTGTTTAATGCATTAGATAAAATCTATAAAACAAATAGTGAAGAGGTTAAAGATTATGCATCTTTATTATTTGATCAGGCATTATTAATTGAAGGATTTACTATTGAAGATCCTGTTGAATTTTCTAATAAGATTGCTTCACTGATTGTAAAAGCAAGTCATTAAATAAATATGGAATAAAGGAAAGCTGTAGTTTTACGGTTTTCCTTTTATATTGATGTTTTAAATGGTAAATGCTAAGATACTCTCATAGGGTGGTGATCTAATGTACCGGATTATTAATGATATTATAAGTACAATAGAAGGATTATGGACGGGTTTTATGACCTGGATTGATTCTATTGTAGGTGGGTTTTCTTATTTTAAATATATATGGACATTACGTATTAAAAATTTATTTATAGTTATTTTATTAGTTGTTATTTTTCTGTTGTTTATTTGGATATTTAAAAAGATTGCTTTTGGATTGGTTGATGAGCATTATGGTATAAAGAAAGAAAAGAAGTCTTCTTTTTTTCAGAGAAGACGACTAAAAAAAGAAAAAAAGATGACTGCCACGGATCCTGCCAGTGAAATAGAAGATGATCAGTTATGGTATATTAATAAAAAATACAGATAGGAGTTACTATGGAATATTCAAAAGTCATACAATCAAGACGAAGCATACGTAAATTTAAGCAAAAGAAAGTAGATATTGAAACAATTAAAGAGATTGTGAATGATGCAAGAGAGGCACCGAGCTGGAAAAATTCACAGACATCACGCTATTATATTTGTTATTCTTTATCATTTATTCAAAAAATTAGAGAAGCTTTAGGTGAAGTAAATCGGCATAAGATAAATGATGAGACGGTACTCATTGTTTGTAGCTTTGTGGCTAATAAGGCCGGATTTAATAAAGAAGGTAAAGCTGATAATGAAGCCGGTAATGGCTGGGGCTATTACGATAATGGACTTTCTACAATGATTTTACAGCTCTCTGCTAAAGATAGAGGTCTTGATACCCTGGTTATGGGGATTAGAGATGAAAATAGGATCAGAGAAGTACTGTCTGTCAATGATGATGAAATCATCACCTCTGTTATTGCAGTAGGATATCGTGATATTAATCCTTCTCAGCCATTAAGAAAGGAATTGAATGAAATAATAAAAATAGTTTAGGAGATAATATGTTAAAGAAGATTAAGATATATACAAATATTGCTAAGATAGAAAATCCTGAGAATCCAAAAATTGAAATTGAACAGAAACTGACTATTAATGATGATGGAAAGATTATTTTCAGTTCATCATTAATGGGAGATGGGAAAGGGCATTATCAGAAAGGAAGAAAAGAGGAATTTTCTATTGAACAGGAGACAGTAAAAGAGATATTCAGTTATGTTGAAGAATATTTCAAGGATAAGCCTGTTTATGGAATTATTCCGGGATTTGGTATGTTTGAGCTTGATTTACAGGATAGTCATAATAATTATCATAATTATTATGGAGCTATCAGTGGTGAACATAATGATGTTACCGAATATATTAGGCATCGTATTTTTATTAAAGATTTAATACTTCTAGGATAAATACCTTAAAAAGATTGACGACATTTTTAATTCATAATAAAATAAAACAAGTAAAGGAGTAATTTATTATGACTTATAGAAGAGTACTGTTAAAAATCAGTGGAGAGGCACTATCCGGCAGTCAGGGATTTGGCTTAGAAGCTGAAATGGTGAATAATATTGCCAGACAGATATCTGAAGCTAAGAAAACAGGTGTTGAGATGGCTGTTGTTTGTGGCGGAGGAAACTGGTATCGTGGTGCAACCGGAGCTCAGCTTGGCATGGAAAGAGCTCAGGCTGATTATATGGGGATGCTGGCTACGATTATGAACGGCTTGGCTCTTCAGAATGCTTTAGAAGCATTAGGTGAAGAGACAAGAGTTATGACAGCTATTTCTATGAATGAGGTGGCTGAACCTTATATTCGAAGAAGAGCTGTTCGTCATTTAGAAAAAGGCCGGATTGTTATTTTTTCGGCCGGTACGGGTAATCCATATTTTACAACTGATACGACAGCTGCCTTACGTGCGGCAGAAATTAATGCTGATGTTATTTTAATGGCAAAAAATGGTGTAGACGGTGTTTATTCTGCTGATCCTAAACTTGACAAAGCTGCTTTTAAATTTGATAAACTGACTTATTTTGATGTATTGAATAAAGATCTAAAAATTATGGATCAGACAGCAATTACTTTATGTAAAGATAATGATATTAAACTTTGTGTATTTAATATGCAGGAAGAAGGAAATATAAAAAAAGCTTGTGAAGGAAATGTAGAAGGAACAATTATATATCGTAAAAAGGAGAATAATAATGGATGAAGAAATGATTCTGCTGGAAACAGAAGAAAAAATGGAAAAAACAATTAAGGCTTATAAGAATGAGCTTGTTAATATTAGAACAGGACGTGCTAATCCTTCAATGCTTGATCGTGTTATGGTTGATTATTATGGTTCACCTACACCATTAAATCAGATTTCCGGTATCTCTGTTGTTGAGGGCAGACAGCTTCTTGTTAAGCCTTATGATAAAAGTTCTATGAAAGATATTGAAAGAGCTGTCTATGAAGCTGATTTAGGTCTAACACCTCAGAACGATGGAGCAGTTATACGTATTAATATTCCTCCTCTTACTGAGGAAAGACGTAAAGAGCTTGTTAAGCAGGTAAAGAAATTAGCTGAAGAAGCAAAAATCGCAATTAGAAATCAGAGACGAAAAGCTAACGATTTAGTAGAAAAAGGCGAAGATGAAGATGCTGTTAAAGAAGGTAAAAAGGACATTCAGAAGCTGACGGATAAGTTTATTCAGGAAATTGATGATATTACTAAGGATAAAGAAAGTGATTTAATGACAGTATAATTAAAAAGGGGATCTCACTTCAATAAAGTGAAATCCTTTTTATTGTTTTGATAATTGAATGCAATATGTTATAATCGCATAGAGGTAGTATAAAATGTTATTAAGAAGAAAAACTGATAATTATGAATTAGATAAAAATAATATTCCTGCTCATATTGCTTTTATTATGGATGGTAATGGGAGATGGGCTAAGAAAAGAAAAATGCCCCGTACTTATGGTCACCATGAAGGAACTAAAACTATTCGTACTCTTGCTTTAGAGGCCAATCGTTTAGGTGTGAAGGCAATGACTGTTTATGCTTTTTCAACTGAAAACTTTAAAAGAGATAAATCTGAGGTAGATTATATTTTTAAGCTTCCAAAGGAATTCTTTAATCTTTATTTAAAAGAACTAATAGAAAATAATGTTCAGATCTTAATGATTGGTCATTTAGATATGGCACCGGCAGAGACACAGAAAATTATTAAGAATGCTATGGAATCAACAAAAAAGAATACCGGATTAAAACTTGTTTTTGCTTTTATTTATGGTGGCAGAGATGAGATTCTTGAAGCAGTTAAAAAGACTGCTCAAGAATATAAAGATCACAAAATTGATATTGATGATATTAATGAGAGTTATTTTGAAAGACACTTAATGACATCTGGTTTGCCTGATGTTGATCTGATGATCAGAAGCAGCGGAGAATCCCGCCTTTCAAATTATTTATTATGGCAGCTAAGCTATAGTGAACTAATGTTTGTAGATACATTATGGCCTGATTTTGATGAAAAGGAGCTTCATAAATGTATTTATTATTATCAGCAGAGAGAAAGAAGATTTGGAGGTGTAATAAAATAATGAAACAAAGAATTATCACTGCAATTGTTTTAATTGCTTTATTTGTTCCTTGTCTTGTATTAGGAGGAATTCCATTTGCTTTGTTGATGGTTTTTATTGGCTGCATGTCTACATTTGAATTATTAAGCATCTGTAATCATCCTAAAGCTAAGATTTATCTTTATCCTTTGATAGGATTATATCTTTTGCTTTCACTATTACTTCCTTCAACACTCTTAGTACCTTCTGAATATATTATGCTTTTTCTACTTATTTTAGTTATATGCGGAGTATTTGATGCTTCTATGTCAATGAATAGATTATCCTATTATTTTATGGCATCAACATTGGTTGCTTTTGGTATTCATATGACTTATCATATGCGTATGAATTTATCTGTTTATTATCTTGTTCTTTTGGCTTTTGCGACTTTAGGTGCCGATACGGGTGCTTATTTTGCAGGACGTACATTTGGCAAGCATAAGCTTAATGTGCGTTTATCACCTAATAAGACTGTTGAAGGGAGTATTGGCGGGATAATTTTAGGCGGTCTTTTGGGAAGTGCCTATGGAATTTTAATGAAACTTTCTTTACCTATATATATAATTATAATGATTTCATTTGTATTGGCTTCTACAGGACAAATTGGTGATCTGACTTTTTCCAGTATTAAACGTACTTTTGAAGTTAAAGATTATTCACAGATATTTCCCGGACATGGCGGTGTATTAGATCGCTTTGATTCTATTATATTTAATGCAATGGTATTGGGGATTTTGCTTCATTATCTGCCATTACTGTTTAATTTTAAAATTTAAGGAGTTTTCTTATGAAAAAACTATGTATTCTTGGTGTAACAGGATCAATCGGTACACAGAGCATTGAAGTTGTTTTAGGGCATCCGGAGCTATTTACCATCACTGCTATAAGCTGTGGTAGAAATATTCAAAAATGTGAAAAAATAATGAATCAGCTGCAGATTCCACATATCTGTGTGCAAGAAGAAAAGGATTATAAATATTTAAAAGAGAAATATCCTGATAAATCTTTTTATTTAGGTTCTGAAGGCATGATTAAGATTGCTTCTTTAAATGAAGTAGATATTGTATTAAATGCGGTTGTAGGGTTTGCCGGCTTGTTGCCAACAATTGAAGCAATTAAAGCCGGAAAGGACATTGCGATTGCTAATAAAGAAACATTGGTAGCAGCGGGGCATATCATTATTCCTCTTGTGAAAGAATATCAGGTTAAGATTCTTCCTGTTGATAGTGAACACAGTGCTATCTGGCAGTCACTGTATGGAAGATCACATAATGAAATAGATAAGATTATACTGACCTGCAGCGGAGGGAGCTTTAGAGATAAAAGCAAAGAAGAACTTAGGAATGTTACTGTTGACCAGGCTTTAAAACATCCTAACTGGAATATGGGAGCAAAGATTACAGTTGACAGTGCTACCTTGTTTAATAAAGGATTAGAGGTTATTGAAGCAAAATGGCTCTTTGATGTTGACTATGATCAGATAGAAGTGCTTATTCATCCTGAGAGTGTTATTCATTCTATGGTTGAATTTAAGGATCATGCAATTATTGGGCAATTAGGGACTCCCGATATGAAACTGCCTATTCAATATGCTCTAACTTATCCTAGAAGAGATAATCTTATCGGAAGTGAACGGTTAGATCTGACAAAGACAAACGGATTACATTTTTATCATCCGGATACAGACAGATTTCCTGCTTTAACATTGGCTTATGAGGCAGGCAGAAGGGGAGGTAGTATGCCTTGTGTGTTAAATGCTGCCAATGAACAGGCAAATAGTTATTTTAGAGAAGGGAAAATTCGTTTCCTGGATATTTATGATTTGGCCAGACAAGCTATGTATGCTCATCAGGCTATTGATCAGCCAACTCTTGATGAGCTTTTAGAAATAGATAAGAGCACTAGATTATTTGTACAAAAGAAAGTGAGATTGATGAATGCAGATTATTATTAATATTATTGTTTTTATATTGGTTTTAGGAACTATTGTTACCATTCATGAGTTTGGTCATTTTATTGCCGCTAAATTTTTTCATGTTTACTGTGGCTCTTTTAGCATTGGCATGGGTCCAAAAATCTTTTCTAAGCAAGGAAAAGAAACTGCTTTTGAATTACGTGCTTTACCAATAGGAGGATTTGTTACTATGGCAGGAGAAACTGATCAGGAAGAAAATGATCAGTTTAAAGATATACCATTAGAAAGAACTCTAAAAGGAAAGAAAACATATCAGAAATTAATTATTTTTTTAGCAGGTATTTTTATGAATTTTGTATTAGCTATTGTTATTATGCTAATACTTAATTTAACAGTAGGTGTGTTGCCTGTTAATAAAGCAACTGTTGGTTCAGTTGTAAAGAATACACCGGCAGCTATTTATGGCTTAAAGAAAGGTGATACAATCACAAATATAGAATGTGATGCATCAAAGAAGAGCTATGTTATTTCAAGCTTTAATGATTTAAACAATGATCTTACGAAGAAAGCTTTAAATGTTACTGAAGATACTATTAGTATTGATATTACTGTAACACGTGATAATCAATCAGTTGTTATTCCAATGAAAGTATCATATGATAAAAATGCAGGGCGTTATACAATAGGCTTTATTCATGCAACAAGACGTATGAATTTCACAGAAAGCATTAGAGAAACATTTAAAGAGATTGGAACTATGTCTGTAGCTATCTTTACCGCATTACGTAAGCTGGCTCTTAATTTTAGTTCTACAGTAAAGCAGATGAGCGGACCAATAGGTATTTATCAGATCACTGCTCAGGTAACTCAGTCAGGTCAGATTGCGAATCTCTTTTATTTGATGGCACTGCTATCTGTGAATATTGGAGTCTTTAATCTATTGCCTATACCAGGCTTAGATGGTGCCCAGGCATTATTTGCGATTATTGAAGGAATTATAGGCAGAGAATTGCCTCAGAAAGTTAAATTCGGTTTACAGATTGCCGGCATGGCTTTGGTTTTAGCCTTAATGCTGATTGTTACTTTTCAGGATATTGGAAGATTATTTCGTTAAAGGAACTTAGGTTCCTTTTTCAAGGGAGTGAGAAGATGAATTATTTAGAAATATTATTAAAACAGCTTCATTTACAGGATGATGCTTGTTTTGATCAGGCTTATTTAAGAAAAGTGAAGGTAAGAAAAGATGGTCACTATACATTTATTATTGATACAGAGACTTTATTGCCTTTGGATAATGTTTTAAAACTGATTGATTCTAAAGAACAGTTTCCATACCCTTGTGAATTTATCTTTGAAGCTAAAGAGGATATAAAACAGAATACTATTTTAGAGTATACTTTCTATATTATTAATGAATTGGGAAAGAAATATCCGGAATTAAAAAATATTAGTTCTTCTTCCTATAGTTATCAGGATGGTCTTTTAACTATCAAGGCTGTTTCTGATTTGCAAAAAACACAGATAGAAGAGCTTCAATCCGCAATTATTCATTATTTCCATCGTTTTGGTATAAATATTGGCTTATTGATAACAGTAGATAATCAGAATGAAAATTATAATGCTTTAGTTGAAGAGATGACACAGGATAATCTGGTATTAGTAGAAAAAGATAAATTAGAAAAGGCTAAGCCATCTGCACATAATACGCCGATAAATAATTATCGAAGCTACAAGAAAGATTACCAGCCAATCAGGCTTAATGAAATTGATTCAACAATGCGAGATGTTATGATTGAAGGCTATTGCTTTAGATCGGAAACAGTTACTACACGCAAAGGGAAAGATATTCAGACGCTCTATATTACTGATTATACGGATAGTATTATGGTTAAGCGGTTTGAAGATAAAAATAGAAATACTAAAGATGAAATGGGCAAAGCTGCTAAAGGTGGAGTATGGATGATTATTAAAGGAACTTTGGAATTCGATACTTTTGCCAAAGAGCAGATTATTATTGCCAGAGAAGTAAATATTGAAGAGACCCCACCTGCTAAAGCGCCTGAATCAAGACGTGATCATGCTAAGGAGAAGCGTATTGAGCTATCAATTCATACTAATATGTCTACATTAGATGGTATTGGTAATGTTAATGATTATATTCAGACAGCATTAAGGTTCGGGCATGAGGCACTTGCTATTACTGATCGGGGAAATGTTCAGGCTTTCCCGGATGCGGCATTATCTGCAAAGGGAAAAGATATTAAGCTTATTTATGGTGCCGAATTAAATATGATTGATATAGATTTTAAGAGTGTCTTTAATGAAAAATCTATTCCTTTTGATGATATGACTTATGTTTCATTTGATTTGGAGACAACGGGCTTATCACAAATTGAGGATTATATTACTGAGTTTGGTGCTGTTAAGATACGTAATGGAATGGTCATTGATCGTTTTCAGTCTTTTGTTAAATCTCCAAAACCGATTACTCATCGTATTACAGAACTTACAAGTATTACTAATGAGATGATTAAGAATGCACCTGTTATTGAGAATCTTATGCCTCGTATTTTAGAGTTTTTTGGAGATAATCTTTTAGTTGCTCATAATGGGCGATTTGATATTGGAATGTTAAATATGGCTTTATCTCGCATGGGACAGTCATCAATTAGTAATACATGGGTAGATTCATTACCATTAGCACGTCATCTTATACCAATGATGAGATCTTATCGATTAGGTGCAGTATGCGGATTTTATAAAATTGCTTATAATGGAGAAGAAGCTCATCGAGCTGATTATGATGCTGAAGTATTAGGAATGGCTTTTGATGCAATGATAGATGATATGAAAAAGCGTTCCTTAAAAAATATTAATGAACTTAACAGTCTTCCTTTAGAAGATGCTTATAAACATGCTTTTCCATATACTATTGATATTCTTGCTAAAAATCAGAAAGGTTTAAAGAACTTATATAAGATTATTTCTTTAGCTTCTACTGTATATTTTTCAAGAAATGCCCGTATTCCTCAGGATGAGTTAATAAAATATCATGAAGGATTGCTGTTTGGAACTTCAGGTATTAATTCTAGAGTCTTTGAAATTGCTGCTACAAGAAATGAAGAAGAGTTAAGAGAAGAACTTCGTTTCTATGATTATGTAGAAATACAGCCACTTATAGACGCACAATGTTATGTTGAACGAGGACGCTTTGAATCATTAAAAGAGGTTGAAAAGATTTACTCAAGAATTATTGATTGTGCAAAAAAAGAAAATAAGATTATTGTTGCTACGGGAGATGTTCACTTCATTCATCCTACAGATAAAATTTATCGTGATGCTTTTATTTCTAATCCTAAGCTTCAGATTGAAGGAAGACCTCATCCTTTATGTGTCAGAACAAATCCTCATGCTTTAACGCCGGACTGCTATTATCGTACAACTGAAGAAATGCTGGAGTGCTTTCCTTATTTAAGCAAAAAAGATACTTATCAGTATGTGGTGACTAATACTCATAAGATAGCTGAAAGTATTGATAAAAATGTTGAAGTTGTTAAGTCCGGTTTATATCCTCCATTTATTGAGAATGTTAATGAAAAGTTTAGGGACCTTTGTAATAAAACTGCACATGAAACCTATGGAGATGTTTTACCTGAAGAAGTAAAAACACGATTAGATTTTGAGGTAGATAATATTATTAAACATAGTTTTGCGGTTATTTACTATATTTCAGCAATGCTTGTTCACGAGTCTAATAATGATGGATATCTTGTTGGATCAAGAGGATCAGTCGGTTCTTCTTTTGCAGCTACTATGTCCGGTATTTCTGAAGTTAATCCATTACCGCCTCATTATCATTGTCCTAACTGCCGTTATTCTGAATTTACAAATAGTGTTGCTAATGGCTTTGATCTCCCTGATAAAAAATGTCCGGTATGCGGAACCTATATGAAAGGTGATGGACATAATATTCCTTTTGAAACCTTTTTAGGTTTTAATGGTGATAAAGTTCCTGATATTGATTTAAACTTTTCCGGAGAATATCAGCCTAAAGCTCATGAATTTGTTAGAAAAATGTTTGGCAGTGATCATGCTTTTAGAGCGGGAACTATTGCTACTGTAGCTGAAAAGACAGCTTATGGCTATGCAAAGGCATATGCTGAAAGAATGGAAATTGATTCTACGATCAGAGGAGCAGAGCTGCAAAGAATAGCTGATGGCTGTCAGGGTGTTAAGAGAACAACCGGGCAGCATCCGGCAGGAATTATTGTTATTCCGGATGGTATGGAAGTATTTGATTTTACGCCATATCAATATCCTGCTGATGATGTTAATGCTTCATGGCGTACGACACATTTTGATTTTCATAAGATTCATGATAATGTTTTGAAATTTGATATTCTAGGCCATGTTGATCCTACTGTAACAAGGAGATTACAGGACTTAACTGGCGTTGATCCAATGACTATTCCGACTAATGATCCATATGTTATGAGCTTATTTAGAACAAGTGATGCTTTAGGTGCTGATTTATCTTATATGAATTGTAAGAGTGGAGCGATTGGATTGCCTGAGTTTGGAACTAGATTTGTTCGTTCAATGCTAGAAGCAACTCAGCCAAAATCATTTAGTGATCTTGTGATTATATCAGGGCTTTCACATGGTACGGATGTTTATTTAGGTAATGCTGAGACTCTGATTAAAACAGGAACTTGTACATTATCAAATGTTATTGGATGCCGAGATGATATTATGGTTTATCTGATAGAGAAAGGTCTCCCTAATAAAGATGCTTTTGATATTATGGAAACTACTCGTAAAGGAAAGGCAGCAAAGGTATTTCCTGAAAAAGGGTATGTTGAATTAATGAAAAAACATAATGTTCCTCAATGGTATATTGATTCTTGTTTAAAGATTAAGTATATGTTCCCTAAGGCTCATGCAGCAGCTTATGTTTATTCTGCTTTACGAATTGCATGGTGGAAAGTCTATTATCCGAGAGAATACTATACAGTCTATTTTACAACAAGATGTGATGCTTATGAGATTGAAACATTGATTCAGGGTAAGCAGGCAACATTGGCGCGGTATGAAGAGATACTGAAATTAAAGTCAGATAATAATGCTTCTAATAAAGATGAAACACTTATTACTGTCTTTGAAGTTGCTATGGAAATGTTTGATCGAGGATATAGATTTGCTAATATTTCTTTGGAAAAAAGTGATGGACATCAGTTTAGATTAGATCCTGATGATTACAGATCAATTATTCCTCCATTTACTTCTATTGAAGGCTTAGGTGATTCTGTAGGGGACAGTATTGTTTCTGCAAGAAGGGAACATGAGTTCACTTCTATTGAAGATGTAAAAGGTCGTACTCGCTTATCTAATACACATTTAGATATATTAAAGGCTATGGGAGTTTTTGATCATTTATCTGAAAGTAATCAATTAAGTATATTTGACTTATAGAATAACTTATGATATATTGTGACTGTAATAAATAACACACGAGAGGGGAGCCCTCTCGTTCTTTATTGAAGAGGAGAATTTATGATTGAAGAAATCAGACAGGCACTTTTACCAATAATAGAATCATATGACTGTTATTTGGATGATCTTGTTTATGAACAAGAGAAAAATGATATGTATCTCAGAGTATTTATTGAAAAAAATGAAGGGTCTTTAGATATGGATACTTGTACTGCAGTCAGTGAAGCAGTGAGCGAAAAGCTGGATGAGATTGATATAATTAAAGATGAATATTATCTTGAAGTTTCATCTCCAGGAATTGAAAAGCCTTTAAGAAGCTTAGCAGAAATTCAAAAGCATACAGGAGACTATGTCCATATGGAGCTTAAGCAGACTGTTAATGGATTAAGTGAGATTGAAGGTATCTTGGAAGAAACAGAATCACAAATTAAAGTTCAGTATTTTGTAAAAGGTGTAAAAAAGCACCTTGTAACAGAGTATGAAAATATAAAATTTATGAGATTAGCCGTTAAGTTTTAAGGAGGAGAAGGAATGGCTGTAAAGAAAACAAAAGCACCGAAATTTATTGATGCTTTAAATTTATTAGAACAAGAAAGAGGAATTGAAAAAGCAACTGTATTAGATGCTTTAAAAGAATCTCTAGAAAAATCTTATAAGAAGAACTATTCGGGTTCAGAATCTATTGTTAATGTTGAAATAGATTATGAAACAGGGGATATTCATCTTTATGAAATCAAGAATGTTGTAGATGATGTCATGGATGAAGATTATGAGCTTTCTGAAGAAGAAGCAAAGGAAATTAATCCTGATTATAAAGTAGGAGATCAGGTGATTACAGAAGTATCTCCCGAAGTATTTGGACGATTAGCTGCTATTCAGACAAAACAACTTTTAAGACAGAAAATCAGAGAAGCAGAAAAGGAAGCTTTATACAATGAATATGTTAATAAGAAAGATGATATTATTAATGGCTTAGTTGAAAGAGTGGAGCCTCGCTTTGCGATTATTGATATTGGAAAGACAGGTGCATTATTACCTTTAAATGCTCAGATTCCAGGAGAAAAGCTTTTTGAAGGACAGCATTTAAAGGTTTATGTAAATGATGTAGAGAGAGGAACAAAAGGAACGCATATCGGTGTTTCCAGAGTTGATCCGGGTCTTGTCAAAAGATTGTTTGAAATGAATGTTCCTGAAATCTATGATGGAACTGTAGAGATCAAAAGTGTATCAAGAGAAGCTGGTGAGCGCAGTAAAATTGCTGTTTATACTGATAATCCCAATATTGATCCGATTGGATCTTGTGTAGGACCTAAAGGAACACGTGTAAGAACGGTTGTTACTGAATTGAATGGTGAGATGATTGATATCATTGCTTATGATGAAGATCCTATTCTTTATATTTCTAATGCTTTAGCACCGGCTAAAGTAACAAAAGTAAAGATTAATCAAAAAGATAATAGTGCTTTAGTTATTGTTCCCGATGATCAGCTTTCATTAGCTATCGGTAAAAAAGGTCAGAATGCAAGACTGGCGGTAAGATTAACCGGCTGGAAGATTGATATCAAGTCTGTAACAGAAGCTTCAGAACAAGGTATTTCTTATGATAATGATGAGAGTTTTAATGAAGAATTATTAGAAGTATTTAAACCTGAAGAAGAGATAAATGAAGAAGCTTTTATAGTAGAAGAGTCAAAACAGGAATCTTTATCTGAAGAAAGACAGCCAAAGAAAGCAAAAAAAGCACCTATTAAACATGAAACTGCTGAAAGTGAAGAAGCAATAAAATTAAAAGAAGAGCTTGAAAATACAGAAAATCAGGATGATGATTATGTTAAAGTATTTACTGCTGATGAAGAGATTGAAGAAGAAACTGAACCGGAATATGATCCAAAATATGATGAAGATATCGACTATGATGAATATGATAAATATTATGAATAAGGGGTCTTTATGAAAAAAATTCCATTAAGAAGATGTGTTGCGACACAGGAACGTCTGCCAAAGAAAGAACTCATCCGGGTTGTTAAAAATAAAGAAGGAGAAATTTTTGTGGATGTAACAGGCAGGCAAAATGGGCGTGGAGCTTATCTAAAGAAGTCTCTTGAAGCTATTGAGTTAGCAAGAAAAAAACATATTTTAGATCGTGTTCTAGAAATACAGATACCGGAACAAATTTATGAGGAGTTAAAATCTCATGTTAAATAAACAGATTTATAATACGCTAGGATTAGCAGTCAGGGCGAAATGTCTTGTTACTGGAGAAAGCGTCCTGGTCGGTATTAGAAATAAAAGCATTAAGCTTGTGATTATAGCTAATGATGCAAGTGAAAATACAAAGAAAAGAATGATTAATAAATGTAATTACTATCAGGTTGAATATATTTTATTTAGTGACAGTGATTCATTATCTCAGGCAATTGGTAAAAGCAATCGAATGGCTATAGGAATTACTGAGAAAGGCTTTGCAAACAAATTAATTAATTCATTAAGGGGGTTAAGTGATGGCAAAGAAGAACAAAAAGAAATTTCCGAATACAAAGAAAGTGAACAGCTCAAATGATAATTCAAAGAAAAACAATAAATTATTAAATGATGGCATTGTTGAGTATGAAGAAGGTATTACAGTAGATGAGCTTTCCGGACTTATTGGACAGACACCGGCAAATATTATTAAAGTCTTATTTATGTTAGGAACAATGGTTACAATTAATTCATCATTAAATGATGAACAGGTTGAACTTATTTGTATGGAATATAATTATGAAGCAAAAAAGAAGAAAACAGTAGATGAAACAAATTTTGAAGATCTGATTTTTGATGATGATCCAAAGGATTTAGTATCACGTCCTCCGGTTATTACTATTATGGGACATGTTGACCATGGCAAAACGACACTTCTTGATCGTATTAGAAAGTCACGTGTGGTAGAAGGTGAGTTTGGTGGTATTACACAGCATATTGGTGCTTATCAGGTACCTGTAAAAGGTAAGAAACTGACATTCCTGGATACTCCGGGTCATGAAGCTTTTACTGCTATGCGTGCAAGAGGAGCACAGGTTACTGATATTGTTATTATTGTAGTGGCAGCTGATGATGGCGTTATGCCTCAGACAAAAGAAGCTATTGATCATGCAACAGCTGCCGGTGTACCAATCATTGTAGCTATTAATAAGATTGATAAGCCCGGTGCTGATCCGGAAAGAATCAAATCAGAAGTTTCAGAATATGGTCTGATGCCAGAAGACTGGGGCGGGGATGTTGTTTTCCAGAATATTTCTGCTAAAAAAGGTGATGGTGTACAGGAACTTCTTGAAGCAGTTCTCATTGTTGCTGAAATGGCAGAACTAAAAGCTAATCCAAAACGTTCGGCTTATGGTACAGCTGTTGAAGCTCGCTTGGATAAGGGACGTGGAAGTGTTGTTACATTGCTTGTTGAAAATGGAACTTTACATACAGGTGATCCTATTGTTGTTGGATCATGCTATGGAAGAGTTAGACAGATGCTGGATGATACAGGTAGAACTCTTAAATCTGCCGGTCCGGCAACACCGGTAGAGATTACCGGCTTAAATGATGTTCCTGAAGCAGGAGATAAGTTTATGGTCTTTGATTCAGATAAGACTGCAAGACATATTGGAGAAGCAAGAGCACAGAAGAAACTTGAAAAGCAAAGAAATACAACAAGTGCTATGAGTCTTGATGATTTGTATAATCGGATTAAAGATGGACAGCTGGCACAGTTGAATGTTATTGTTAAGGCTGATGTAGATGGTACTGCTGAAGCTGTTAAGGCAAGTCTTCAGAAAATTGAAGTAGAAGGGGCTAAGGTTGATGTTATTCGTTCAACAGTAGGAGCTATCAGTGAATCTGATGTTTTATTAGCAAGTGCTTCAAAAGCAATTATTTATGGATTTAATGTTAGACCGGATGCTAATGTTCGCCGTAAAGCTGAAGAAGAAGGTGTTGAAATCAGATTGCATAATATCATTTATAAAATGATAGAAGAAATAGAGGCTGCTATGAAAGGTATGCTTGCACCTGAATTGGAAGAAAAGATTACCGGACAGGCAGAAATCAGAGAAGTTTATAAAGTTTCAAAGATTGGTAATATTGCCGGATGTTATGTTACTGATGGCTCTATTAAAAGAGACTGTGGTGTTCGTCTGATTAGAGATGGTGTTGTTATTTATGAAGGGAAACTTGGCTCATTAAGACGTTTTAAAGATGATGTTAAAGAAGTGAATGCAGGTTATGAGTGTGGATTAACTATTGAAAACTTTAATGATATTAAAACCGGAGATATTGTTGAAGGATATGTAATGGAAGAAGTAGATAAGTAATGGCAAATTTAAAAAAGAATAGGCTGGAAGCCTATATGAGCAAAGAACTTTCAATCATCTTAAGAGATGAAGTAAAAGATCCTGCATTAAAGATGTGTACAATTATTAGCGTAAAGTGTTCCAATGATTTATCACATGCAAAAATATTTGTTTCCTTCATAGAACATAAAAAAAGAGGATTAGAAGCTTTAGAAAGAAGTAAAGGGTTTATCAGATCACAGCTTGCTAGAAGATTGAATATCAGAAAATGTCCTGAGCTTCATTTTGAAGTTGATACTTCATTAGAATATGGTAATCATATTGAAGAATTATTGAAGAATTTACATAAAAAATAGAGTCACTGACTCTATTTTTAAGTTTCTCTATATTTTTCCATCATTGTCTTGAATAATTCGGCAGTAGAAGGCGGTGTATATGTAATAGCATTCGCACCTGATTGAATTGTTTTAGCAATAGCTTTATTTGTATTACCTCCACTAGCTATGATTGGAATATCAGGATATTTCTTTCTAATAATACTGACAACTTCCGGTGTTTTTGTACCGGCAGCAATATTTAAAATAGCTGCTCCTGCTTTTAAGCGTCCATCAATATTAGTGTTTTCATTAGTAATAGTGATGATTACAGGAATATCAACAGCTCTGCTGACAGCAAGCAGATTGAGATTACTGATAGGAGCATTTAATACAACGCCTATAGCACCCTGAGATTCAACATCTTTTGCTAGAGCAATAGTCCGCAAACCATTAGTTGTTCCTCCGCCAATCCCACAAAAGACAGGGATATAACTGGCATTAATAATTGCATTTGTAATTGTTTGCTGGGGAGTAAATGGATAAACTGCAAAAACAGCATCGGCATCACAATTACGTATAATTGCAAGATCTGTAGTAAAGACAAGAGATTTAATGCGTCTGCCATAGATTACAATTCCGCTGGCATTATAGACTTCTTTTGGCATCTCCAGAATATTATGACGTAGTTTAGATGAAATATTAGGTATTTTCTTCTTTGCATCCATTTTTAATCTCCTTAAGATATAAAGTAACATGAAAGTTTCTTATTTATAGTTTATCATATGAAATACTATGGTCAAAAGGAATTTATAATAAATAATTTTTTATTTATATGCAGAAAAAGTTGTATTTAACAAATAAAAAAGCTAAAATACACCTATATTGGAGGTAGTGATATGGCTATTAAAATTGGAATATTAGGCTATGGTAATTTAGCTCGTGGCGTTGAAGCAGCTATTAAACAAAATAATGATTTACAGCTGGAAGCAGTATTTACAAGAAGAGATCCTAGTGCTATTCAAATTCAGACAGCGGGTGTGAGTGTTTATTCTATAGATGATGCTGTTAAATTTAAAGACAGGATTGATGTTATGATTATGGCTGGAGGCAGTGCCACTGATTTACCGAAGCAGACACCTGAGTTTGCCCAGTATTTTAATGTGGTTGACAGTTTTGATACACATGCTCATATTCCTGAACATTTTCATAATACTGATCTTCAATCAAAAAAAGCTAATAAGATTAGTATTATATCTATTGGATGGGATCCGGGAGTGTTTTCTCTAATGCGTATGATTTCATCAGCAGTATTGCCTGAAGGTAATCATTATACATTCTGGGGGAAAGGTGTTTCACAAGGACATAGTGATGCAATCAGACGTATTGATGGAGTATTAGATGCCAGACAATATACTGTACCGTCTGAAGAATCTTTAAATAAGGCTAGAGCTGGTAAAAATATTGAATTTACAGCTCGTCAGATGCATACGAGAGAATGTTATGTTGTGGTTAAGGAGAATGCCGATAAAGTTTTAATTGAAAAGCAGATTAAAGAAATGCCGGATTATTTTGCGGATTATGATACAACAGTGCATTTTATTTCTCAGCAGGAGCTTAATGAAAAACACAGCGGTCTTCCTCATGGAGGATTCGTATTGCGTACAGGTGTAACAGGTAATCATAAGGAATACAATAATGTAATTGAATATTCTTTGAAGCTTGACTCTAATCCTGCGTTTACCGGCAGTGTATTAGTTGCTTATGCCAGAGCAGCTTATCGCTTAAACAAAGAAGGTCAAAGCGGATGTAAGACTATTTTTGATATTGCTCCAGCTTACTTATCTTCTCTATCAGAAGAAGAATTAAGATCTCATTTATTATAAACAGCCGAGGATGTTTTTTTATTATTCAATAATTTGAAAGATTAAGACAGTATGCTATAATATGAAAAAAGGAGGATACTAATATGGATGGAGTAAGAGGATCTTTAGAGTATCGCTATGATACTCAATTATTGATTGAAGGAACTGATCTTGATGAAGATGAAATTAATGATTATTTTACAGAAAATTTTGATGGAGACTGTTTGCTTGCAGTAGGTGATGAGGATCTTATTAAAATTCATTATCATACTAATGAACCATGGAAAGTCTTAGAATATTGTCGAAGTCTTGGTGAAATTTATGATATTGTTGTTGAAGATATGGATCGTCAGTCAAGAGGATTAAAAGGCTGATATTAAAAATTAAGGGATTCCCTTAATTTTTTATTTATAGAGATAAAATATTGTACTTGAAAAAAATAAATCTTTTTCTATAATACCAGTATTGGGGGATATATATGAATTTATTAGCTTATATAGGTTTGGTTATTATTGGTTTTACATTCTTAGTAAAAGGAGCGGACTGGTTTGTTGAAGGAACAAGCGGAATAGCAAGTAAGATGGGTATTCCTCAGCTTGTTATTGGGCTTACAATTGTTGCTATGGGAACGAGTGCTCCAGAAGCTGCTGTTTCTATCACTTCTGCTTTTAAAGGGAGTGCAGATATTGCGGTGGGAAATGTTCTAGGCAGTAATATTTTAAATATTCTGGTTATTTTAGGTATTACTTCAATAATAACACCATTATTACTACAAAATTCTACTATTCGATATGAAATACCCTTTATGATTTTTGTGACTATTGTTTTTGGTATAGTTGGGCTTAACAATTATATTTTAGGATGGCTGGCATCTGCGATTCTATTGTTTTTATTTATTGTTTATTTAGCATATCTCTATTATATGAGTAAAAAAGGATTTATTGATTCGGAAGAAAACAATTCAAAGAGTGAACAGAGGATGTTTAAGCTTATCATTTTATCAATTATAGGTGTTGTTCTTATTATCATTGGCAGTAATTTTGCGGTTGATGGTGCTACTGGACTGGCACGAGTATTTGGTGTCAGTGAAAGAGTAATAGGCTTAACTATTGTTGCTTTAGGAACATCACTTCCTGAACTGGTAACCAGTGTAACAGCAGCTTTAAAGAATAAGGCTGATATTGCGATTGGAAATATTGTCGGGAGCAATGTTTTTAATATTTTGTTTGTAATTGGAATCAGTTCTGCAATAACGCCTGTTCCTTATCAGAGTGCTTTTTTCTTTGATACTGTTGTGGCAGTTCTTTCAGCTGTTCTTCTTTATCTGCTGATTCTCAACAGGGATCATCAATTAAAACGATGGGGTGGAGTTTTAATGCTTATTATATATGCCGGATATTTAGTCTATTTATTATAAGAAGAATGATATTCTTCTTATTTTGTTTGAAAAACAATTAATTCATGATATGATATTCTATGAAAATTATTTTCATGAAAGAAGGTATATTATGTCAGCTAATTTAACTGTCATGGATCGTATTTCTGTTCAGTATGATCAGCTTTTTGATGCAGAGAAGAAAATTGCTCGTTATATTCTTAATAATCATAAAAAAGTGGTAGATATGACTGTTTCAGAACTCGCAAAAGCAAGTGATGTTTCAGAAGCATCAGTATCCAGATTCTGTAAAAAAGTAGGTCTTAAGGGATTTCATCAGCTTAAGATAGGACTTGCTAAAGAAATGGTGGAAAACTATGGAGAAGGGGTATCTAATGATATTTCACGTAATGATATTGCCCAGTCATTACAGAATATCCTTGCTAATAAGATTGAAGAATTAAAACAGACTGTCAATATGATTGATATTGAAGTCTTTAATCAGATTATTGAATGTCTCTTAAAGGCCGGAACAGTACAATTTATTGCTGTAGGGAATACTATTCCTGTTGCGATAGATGGTGCTTTTAAATTTAATGAATTAGGTATTCCGTCAGTAGCAGGTACAATATGGGAAACACAATTGGCATTTACTCATACATTATCAGATAATGATGTATTAATTGCTATTTCTAATTCAGGAGAATCAAACAAAGTATTTGAAGCAGTAGAAATTGCTAAATCAAATCATGCAAAAACAATCGGTATCACTAATAATCCTGAGTCAGCTATTGGTGAAATGGTTGATTATCACCTCACGACTGCTACAAGAGAAAAGCTTTTTTTAGATGAATTTTGTTTTTCTCGTGTTTCCGCAACGACTGTTATGGAGATTCTATTTTTATTTTTAACAGTCAGTATTAAAGATAGTCATAAGCGTATGGCTATTTGTGAAGAGATGTTTGCGGTAGATAAAAGATAGATCATTGAGGTGATCTTTTTTTATGATTATCAAAATAACTTTCATTATTTTCATGTTGACGAAAACAAAAGGGCGTATTATGATGTTAATGAAATAAATATTAGCAGAATTGGAGATGATGAAAATTATTTACACAGTTACATTTAATCCTGCATTAGACTATGTAGTCAGCGTAGATCATTTTGAAACAGGAAAAGTAAACAGAGTTAAAGAAGAGCATATTTTTATTGGCGGTAAAGGTATTAATGTTTCTGTTATTTTGAAAAGATTGGGTTATTCAACGAAGGCCTTGGGTTTTGTAGGAGGCTTTACCGGAGAAAAAATTGTCCAAGGGACAGAGGAAGATTATGGAATTGAAACTGATTTTATTACTGTTAAAGAGGGGATGAGTCGTATCAATGTTAAACTTCGTTCTGATCAGGAAACAGAAATTAACGGAAAAGGTCCTGTCATTACTGAAGCTGATCTTTATCAGCTATTTGCCAAACTGGATAAGATGGGAAAAAGTGATGTACTTGTTTTATCAGGCAGTATTCCTGCATGTGTGCCTAATGATATTTATGAAATTATCTTAAAGAAAGTTGCTGATAAGAATGTTTATGCGGTTGTTGATGCAACAGGTTATTTATTATTGAATGTATTAAAATACAAACCATTTCTCATTAAACCTAATAATCATGAGATAGAAGATATTTTTAATGTTATCTTAGAAAATGAAGAAGATATTATATATTATGCGAAAAAACTTCAAAAAATGGGAGCATTAAATGTTCTTGTTTCATTAGCCGGAGATGGTAGTTTGCTTGTTGATCAGCATGGTGAAATTCATCGTATGGGAGTATGTCAAGGCAAGGTAAAGAATTCAGTTGGTGCCGGAGATTCTATGGTGGCTGGATTTATTGGTGGTTATTTGAGAAATGGAGATTATGAAGAAGCATTAAAACTTGCTACTGCATGTGGCGGGGCTACTGCTTTTAGTGACGGTCTGGCAACAAAAGAGTTTATTTATGAGAATTTAAGGAATTTGGAAAGGGGAGAAAATGGATGAAAATTAGTGAATTACTGGATTTGAGAAGTATCGAGCTTAATGTCTCAGTCAACACCAAAGATGAAGCTATTAATAAGCTTGTAGATTTAATGTGTGCTTCAGAAAAAATAAGTGATAAAAAAGCTTATAAGAAAGGGATTTTAGCAAGAGAAGCTTTAACTTCGACAGGAATTGGAGAAGGCATTGCCATTCCTCATGCACAAGATGCTTCAGTGAAAAAGGCGGGTCTGGCAGCTATGACTGTTCCTAGAGGCGTTGATTATGATTCGTTGGATAAACAACCGGCACATTTATTTTTTATGATTGCGGCACCGGAAGATGGAGGAAGCTTACATTTACAGGCACTTGCTAAATTATCTGCTTTACTGATGGATGAAGATTTTAGAAAAGAATTACTAAATGCTCAGACTGCTCAAGAATTCTTATCTGTAATTGATAAGAAAGAAGCTCTAAAAGATCAGCAGGAGAATAATACAAATAATAACCAAGGGTATAAAGTTTTAGCTGTTACAGCTTGTCCAACAGGAATTGCTCATACATTTATGGCTGCTGAGAATTTGACAAAAGCCGGTGCAGCAATGGGATATTTATTAAAAGCTGAAACAAACGGTAGTGAGGGAATCGGCAATGCTTTAACTACTGAAGAAATTGCAGCGGCAGATGGTATTATTATTGCTGCTGACAAGAATGTAGAAATGGCACGTTTTGATGGAAAACCGTTGCTTTCAGTATCTGTAACTGAAGGTATCAGACATCCGGAAGAATTAATTAATAAGATTAGGAATGGACAGGCTCCTGTCTATCATGCTTCTCATGAAGAGAAAGTTGCTGTAAATAGTAGTGGCGGAGCAAGAGATATTTATAAACATTTAATGAATGGTGTTTCACATATGCTTCCATTTGTAGTAGGCGGAGGTATTTTGATTGCTTTAGCCTTTTTAGTGGACAGTTTTTATTATCAATCAATTGGAAAAGCTTTTGATGGTAATTTTGGTTCACTTCATCCTATTGCTAATCTTTTAAAAGCAAAAATAGGGGGAGTAGCTTTTAGTTTTATGCTACCGGTTTTATCTGGATTTATTGCTATGAGTATCGCTGACAGACCGGGGCTAGCTGTTGGCTTTGTTGGAGGAAGTATTGCTGCATCAGGAAAATCAGGTTTCTTAGGTGCATTGGCAGCAGGCTTTTTAGCAGGTTATCTTGTTAATTTATTAAAGAAAGTATGTAAGAATATGCCTCATAGCTTAGAAGGTACAAAACCTATCCTCATTTATCCGGTGTTTGGTGTTTTATTAATTGGAATAGCTATGGTTTATGTAATTGAGCCGGTTGTTGGTGCCATCAATACAGGTCTTACTAATGGATTAAATAGTTTAGGTAATATGGGGATTCTTTTAGGACTTATTTTAGGTGGTATGATGTCTATTGATATGGGTGGTCCATTTAATAAGGCTGCTTATGTATTCGGTACGGCACAGTTAGCTGCCGGCACACAAATGGGATATAAGATCATGGCTTCTGTTATGGTAGGCGGTATGGTTGCTCCATGTGCCATTGCTCTTGCAACTATCCTCTTTAAAAATAAATTTACGAAAGAAGAAAGAGAATCAGGACCAACAAACTTTATCATGGGTTTAGCGTTTATTACAGAGGGTGCTATTCCTTTTGCTGCCAGTGATCCGATTCATGTTTTACCGGCATGTATTGCGGGATCAGCACTTTCCGGTGCATTATCAATGGCTTTTGGAGCTACATTAATGGCACCTCATGGCGGTATCTTTGTTTTTCCTGTAGTAGGAAATGCCTTGTTATATTTAGCAGCTTTAATAGCCGGTACGATTCTGGCTGCTGTATTACTAGGGTTATTAAAAAAAGATGTGTCTGAAAATTAAAAGAACATATTGAATTGATGATAGATGCATAGTAGCTGCTATGCATCTTTTATTATTTTATATATTTAGTTCGTGTTATTTATAGAAAATTATGATAAAATAGTAAAAGTTTGGAGGATTGATATTGATGAAAGAAAGAAGCAGTTTCTCAGGGAAACTGGGCTTTATTTTAGCAGCTGCCGGAAGTGCTGTAGGATTGGGTAATATCTGGAGATTCCCTTATTTAGCGGCAAAGTATGGTGGCGGCATATTTGTTTTAATCTATCTGATACTTGTTCTTACTTTTGGTTATACTATGATTATGGCAGAAAGTGCTATTGGCAGAAAAACAAGAAAATCTCCTGTTGGAGCTTTTGCTCATTTTGGACATTCATTGCCTTTTAAGCTAGGGGGATGGATTAATGCAATTATTCCAATGTTGATTGTCCCTTACTATTCTGTTATTGGCGGCTGGGTATTTAAATATTTAGTGGAATATTTAAAAGGGAATGTTCAAGGTGTTGCTGATGGAAAATATTTTCAGTCATTTATCTCTAATGGCGGTAATGTGGAATTCTGGTTTTTAATGTTTAGTCTTATTACTTTGCTTGTTATTTTTGGAGGCGTTCAAAATGGCATTGAAAAGGTATCTAAAATTATGATGCCTATTTTAGTTTTGCTAGCATTTTTAGTAGCCGGATATTCTATTACAAGACCGGGAGCATTAGCCGGTGTAAAGTATTTTCTTATTCCTGATTTTAAGCATTTCTCATTAATGACTGTAGTTACTGCTATGGGACAAATGTTTTATTCATTATCAATAGCAATGGGAATATTAATTACTTTTGGAAGCTATATGAAAAAAGATATGGATATTGAAGAAGCTGCTACACATGTTGAGATATTTGATACAATAATAGCTTTACTGGCAGGACTCATGATTATACCGGCAGTCTTTGTTTTTTCGTCAGGTGATTTGCAGGCATTAAATGCCGGGCCATCGCTGATGTTTATTACTATCCCAAAGGTATTTGCTCAAATGGGATTTGGCAGAATTGCCGGAATTATGTTTTTTATGCTTGTATTATTAGCAGCGTTAACAAGTTCAATTGCATTATCAGAGAGTGTTGTTTCTACTTTTGAAGATGAACTGGGATGGGATAGAAAACGTGCTACTGTTATTACGGGAGTCATTGTTGTAGTACTAGGTTCATTATCTTCATTAGGATTCTCTAGTTTAAGCTTTATTCAGGTTTTAGGAATGGGTATTCTTGATTTCTTTGATTTTATAACCAATTCAATTATGATGCCTATTGCCGCGATGGCATGTTGCCTATTGGTTGTAAGAGTTATTACAATTGATGGCATTGCTCAGGAAATTCAGCAGTCATCCCAATTTAAAAGAAGACCTGTTTTTAATGTAATGATTAAATATATCTGTCCAATCTTTATTACAGTGATTTTAATAAGCTCTATTCTTAATGTCTTAGGAATTATTTCAATGTAATTGTATTTCTTTTGACAAAAGAAATACAATCGTGTAAACTGTTAGTTAGAAAATACTAACTGGAGGAAGAAAAATGAAAATAGTTTATTCATCTAGAACTGGAAATGTAGAATCTATTGTTAATAGAATTGATTTAGAATCATTTAGTGTTGAAAGCATAGATTCCATGGATGAGGATTATGTAATCTTTACTTATACTGATGGTTATGGAGAGGTTCCATATGAGGTGGAAGAGTTTCTATCAACAAATGCAGATCACTTAAAAGGTGTTGTTGTTAGCGGTGATCAGGGATATGGTGAAGCTTATTGTCAGGCTGGTGATGTTATCAGTGACCAATATAATGTTCCATGTCTGTACAAAGTAGAAAATGATGGTACAGACGAAGATATTGAAAAGATTAAAGAAGCAATAGAGACTTTATAAGTCTCTATTTTTTTGTGGTATAAAAAAATTAGCTATTCTAATTTATTAAAAAAATAATTAGTTTAGCTAAATCAATTGTTATTTAATACTAACTATGGTAGGATATAAAAGAAATAGACAAGAAAGGACGATAAACATGAAAAGAAAAAGTATAAGTTTTTTGATGGCTTTGACAATGATTTTCTCTTTATTCATGAGTCAGGCTAAAACTGCGCATGCTGAGAATAAGCATGTAAATGTTGAGGTAACTGATTTTTCTGTTACTAAGAGAGAGGGAACGGATCCAATTAGTCAATTAAAATGGTGGGAAAAGTTCTATATTCGTATGAAATGGGATGCCTCTTCTTATGGCAAGAGTTTAAAGAAGGGAGATTATTTTGATGTTAAACTTCCTGAAAAAATGAAATTTCCTTTAAATGGAGAAACATCAGCTTTTCAATTAAAAGATCCACATGGTTCATTGGTTGCATCTGCAAAGGTAACTGCTAATGGTGATAAAGGCGGAGGAAATGTTCGTGTAACTTTTACTGATTATGTAGAGACACATGAAAATATTAAAGGGACAATGTTTTTATCTGCTGAATTTGTTCAAAGTAAAATTAAGTATAATGAGAAAAATGAATTTAAGATAGAATTTAATGGAAAAGTTAAAACACTGACAATGGATATTAAGGGGAAACCTAATAAGATTGATGATGATGAAGTTCTTACAAAATGGAGTTATGCAAATTTAAGTCAGGGGAAGATTGTTGACAACAAGGCGAATTGGAGAGTACGCTTGAATTATAAAAAAAGCAATCTTAATAATGCTGTTATTGAAGATGAACTGACAGTTGAAAATGGATCACTTGAAGGAATACATTATATTCCGGAAAGTTTTAAATTAAGAGAGGTAGTATTTGACTCTCAAGGACATTTTGATCATAAAACTGCAAAAAACATTGAACTTAGTGATAAATTAACTTTTAATGCTCAAAAAACAACTTTTAAGATTAATTTAGGGAATGTTGTAGGTAAACAATATTATTTAGAGTATACAACTACTTATAAGCCGGGACTTGTCCTTAAAAATAGAATTAAGGTTACTGCCCGAGATTTTGAAAAGATTGTTTCATCAAGATTCAAAAGTGCAAAATCAGGTGGTGATGCTCAAGGTGATTTATTAAATAAGATTAAAATCATTAAAGTTGATGCTGAAAATAATCAGAAAAAAATCAAAGGGGCAGAATTCCTTATTAAGAGTTTAAAGGATGGAACATCGTTTAAACTTATAAGTGATGAAAATGGTGAAGCTATCTCTGATAAACTTTCTCAAGGAAATTATACAATTGAGGAAATCAAGGCGCCATCTGGCTATATTAAGGACGGTCAGAAGTATACAGTGCATGTAACTGACGGTGATGTCACAATTCTGACTATTAAGAATAAGAAAGAAAAAACGAAAGTTAAAGTGAAAAAGACTTGGATTGGCTTAAAGAAAAAGTCAGTAACTGTAAGACTCCTTGCAAATGGTAAAGAAGTTCCTGATAAAACATTAGTACTTGATGAAAACTGTCAATGGCAAGGTCAATTTGATAATCTTGATAAATATGATGATAATCAGAAATTAATTGAATATACAGTGAAGGAAGATAAAATTGATAATTATGTAAGCAAGATTACCGGTAATGCTGAAAACGGGTTTGTTATTGAGAATATAAATACAGAAAAGATTTCTATTCCGGTGAGAAAGAGATGGATAGGTCCGGCAATGTCTTCTGTAAAGATTAAATTAAAAGCTGACGGTATTGTTAAGGAAGTATATGAATTGAAAGCATCTGAAGGATGGATGCATACATTTACAAATCTTGATAAATATGATCCTTCTACCGGAAAAGAGATCAAATATGAAGTAGAAGAAATTAATCTTGCTAACTATACAAGTAAGGTTTCAGGAGACCATTCTGGATTTGTGATTACAAATACTAATATTGAAAAGATTTCTATTTCTGTAAAAAAGAAATGGGTAGGAGAAGAAACCAAGAGTATTGTTATTCATCTTTTTGCTGATGGTAAAAAGATTGCTTCTCAGAAACTGACAAAAGCTAATAACTGGCAATATACATTCACAAATCTTATGAAGTATAAGAATGGTAAAGAAATTGTATATGAAGTGAAAGAAGAAAAGATAAATGGGTATAAAACGGTTATTACTGGAAATGCCAAAACTGGTTTTGTGATAACTAATACTCAAGATAAACCAAAAATTCCTGGTAAAAAAAGACCAAAGACTTTTGATGGCAGTCATTATTCTTTATATACGTTATTAATGACTTTATCACTTTTAGGTATTGTTTTATCTAAGAGAAAGAAAAAGTTTAATTAATTATATAATAAATTAAAAGAGATTAGTCAAATTGACTAATCTCTTTTATAGGTTATAACCGGACGGATCATAAAAAAAGAACATTCTTTATTGACGTTAGTTTTTTGTTGTGTTATATTAGTTAGGCAGTCAGCAATGGGCCTGTAGCTCAGTTGGTTAGAGCGCACCCCTGATAAGGGTGAGGTCGATGGTTCAAATCCATTCAGGCCCACCATTAATGGTTGCTTATGATAAATAGTATGGGCCTGTAGCTCAGTTGGTTAGAGCGCACCCCTGATAAGGGTGAGGTCGATGGTTCAAATCCATTCAGGCCCACCATTCTATTTATGCAGTGGGGCTTTAGCTCAGCTGGGAGAGCGCCTGCTTTGCACGCAGGAGGTCAGCGGTTCGATCCCGCTAAGCTCCACCATTTTATTTACTTCATCCTTGATTTTATTAAGGATGTTTTCTTTTGCTGAAAATATAATTTTCAATTGTCAAAATAGTGTGTTAATGTTAATATAATGTCAGTTATACAACTGACGGAAGTGGAATTAACCACATGGAAGTATAATGTTATGAGTCGACCGTCTGGGCAGCCCCTGGATGAGTAGGCTCTTTTTTGTTTTTTTACAGGTTTTACAGCTTTATTCATTCAAAAGTATTATAATAATTAAAAGGATAGGTGAAGAGAATGCTAACAGATGTTGAGATTGCACAAAATACTGAAATGGAGCCGATTATTGATGTTGCAAAGCGTCTAGGTCTTGTTGAGGATGATTTAGAGCTTTATGGAAAATATAAAGCAAAAATTTCTTTAGAAGCAATTAAAAATCTAGAGAAAAATGATAATGGGAAATTGATTCTGGTAACCTCTATTAATCCGACACCGGCAGGTGAGGGAAAAACAACAACAATGATTGGATTATCACAGGCATTAAATAAATTAGGTAAAAAGTCTGTAGTAGCAATGAGAGAACCATCTTTAGGACCTTGCTTTGGAATTAAGGGCGGAGCTGCTGGCGGAGGTTATGCTCAGGTTGTACCTATGGAAGATATCAATCTTCATTTTACGGGTGATATTCATGCGATTACAACTGCTAATAATTTAATAGCGGCTATGCTGGATAATTCATTACATCAGGGAAATCCATTGCATATAGATCAAAGACAGATTGTTTGGAAACGTGCTATTGACTTAAATGACCGAGCTTTACGCCATATTGTGGCAGGACTGGGTGGTAAAGCTAATGGTGTTCCTAGAGAAGACGGTTTTGATATTAGTGTTGCGAGTGAAGTGATGGCTATTCTATGTTTGGCTTCTTCCTTGGAAGATTTGAAGAAAAGAGCAGGTCGTATGGTTGTTGCTTATGATTATGATAATAAACCTGTAACGGTAGATGATTTAAAAGCAACAGGGGCGGTAACTTTATTATTAAAAGATGCAATTAAGCCTAATATGGTACAGACACTTGATCATACACCTGTATTTGTTCATGGTGGTCCATTTGCTAATATTGCTCATGGATGTAATTCTGTTATGGCGACACAGTTAGCTTTAAAGCTTGGTGATTATGCTATCACTGAAGCCGGATTTGGTGCTGATTTAGGTGCTGAAAAGTTTTTGGATATTAAATGTCCTCAGGCAGGCTTAAAGCCGGATGCAGTTGTTATTGTAGCAACTATTCGTGCTTTAAAAATGCATGGCGGATCTCACAAAACAGATTTAAATAATGAGAATCTTGATACTTTAAAAAAGGGTATTGCTAATTTGACTAAACATATTGAAAATATTCATAAATATGGTTTACCTAGTTTAGTTGCGATTAATGTTTTTCCTACAGATTCCTTTGCTGAACTTTCTTTATTAAAAACAGAAGTAGAATTCATGGGTAGCGATGTAGCTATCAGTGAGGTTTTCGGCAAGGGTGCAGCTGGAGGAATTGAGATGGCTCATAAGCTTTTAAAAATTCTTGAAACTAAGGAATCTTGTTATCATCCTCTTTATTCATTAGAATTAAGTATAGAAGAGAAGATACGGAGAATTGCTGAAGAAATTTATGGAGCTCATGATGTTGTTTTTACTAAGAAAGCAAGAAATCAGTTAAAGAAAATTAAGGCTCTTGAGATGGAAAATTTACCAGTATGTATTGCTAAAACACAATATTCTCTTTCTGATGATCAAACTTTATTAGGAAGACCGCAAGGGTTTGATATTACGATCAATGATTTGATACCAAATATGGGAGCAGGATTTATTGTTGCGATTGCCGGAAGCATTATGCGAATGCCGGGACTTCCTAAGGTACCTGCTGCTAATGGTATGGATATAGATGAAAACGGAAAAATTATTGGATTATTTTAGGAGGGTATATGAAAGCTGCCGTTATTATGGGATCTGCCAGTGATGCAGATAAAGTGGAAGGATGCATCGGCATTCTTAAAGATTTTGGAGTGAATGTAAAAGTACGTGCTCTATCCGCTCATCGTGCGCATGGAGTGTTAAAAGAGTTTATTGATGAATGTAATCATGATGATACCGACGTTATTATTACTGCTGCCGGAATGGCTGCTGCTCTTCCCGGAGTTGTAGCAAGTCAGACAGTACTGCCGGTAATAGGAATTCCTTGTACATCGCAGACATTAGAAGGAATGGATGCATTATTATCAATTGTTCAAATGCCATCAGGCATTCCGGTAGCGACTGTTGCGATTAATGGGGGGAAAAATGCCGCTTATCTAGCATTAGAGATAATGGCAGTAAAAGATCCGACTATCAGGCAGAAATTATTGGATCATAGATTGTCTATGAATAAAGATTGTTTGGAAAAGAATAAAGAAATCATGATGAAATATGAGGAGGAATAGGATGATGGATAGCACAAAACTGCTTTATGATGGAAAGGCAAAACAAATTTATGCAACAGATAAGGAAAATGAAATTATTATGCATTATAAAGATGATGCAACTGCTGGGAATGGTGCAAAACATGATCAGTTTGCCGGGAAAGGTATATTGAATCATACTATTTCCGGTATTATCTTTGATATGCTTGCAGAGGCAGGAGTGAAAACACATTTAATTAAGAAATTAAATGATCGTGATGATCTGGTTAGAAAAGCTGAAATTTTTCCTTTAGAAGTTATTGTTAGAAATATTACAACCGGATCTTTTTGTAAACGCACAGGATGCCGGGAAGGACTTGTTCTAGAAACTCCTATCTTTGAAATATCATATAAAAATGATGAATATGGTGATCCCTTGATTAATGAATATCATGCTTTAGCTATGGGGCTATGTACATTAGAAGAATATGCAGAAATTAAGGAAGAAACATTAAAAATTAATGAGATGCTTAAAGAATTCTTCCTTCGTCTTAATTTAAAATTAGTAGATTTTAAGATTGAGTTCGGTAAAACAGAAAATGGCGAGATTGTTCTTGCTGATGAAATTTCACCTGATTCATGTCGTTTATGGGACGTTGATACAAATCAGAAATATGATAAAGATGTTTTTAGACAGGATATTGGTGATTTGATTGAAACATATAAAGCTGTATTAGCACGTATGGAGAATAAATAATAAGGAGCATATAATGAATTATAAAAAAGCAGGAGTAGATATTGAAGCCGGCTATAAAGCTGTTGAATTAATGAAAGAACATGTAAAAAAAACTGTAAGGCCTGAAGTGTTAGGCGGTTTAGGAGGCTTTGCAGGTGCTTTTGATTTGAGTTTAATAAAAAAGTATGATGAGCCTGTTCTCTTATCCGGAACGGATGGCTGCGGGACAAAAATAAAACTGGCGATGATTTTAGATAAGCATGATACAATCGGAATTGATGCAGTTGCGATGTGTGTAAATGATATTGTCTGTGCCGGAGGTGAACCACTTTTCTTCTTAGATTATATTGCCTGCGGCAAGAATTATCCTGAGAAGATTGCTGAAATTGTAAAAGGAGTTGCTGAAGGTTGTTTGCAGTCTGAATGTGCTTTGATAGGAGGAGAAACTGCTGAACATCCCGGCCTGATGCCGGAAAATGATTATGATTTAGCCGGCTTTGCAGTTGGTGTTGTAGATAAGAAAGATATTATTGATGGATCATCTATTCAATCAGGAGATATACTTATTGGTATTGCTTCAAGCGGTGTTCATAGCAATGGTTTTTCACTAGTTAGAAAAGTATTTCCTATGACTGTCGAGGCTTTGAATACTTATTATGAAGATTTAGGTCAAACGTTAGGTGAAGCCTTACTTGCTCCTACCAGAATTTATGTAAAAGCATTAAAAAAGCTTAAAAACGATGGTATATCAATCAAAGGATGTGCTCATATTACAGGCGGCGGATTTTTTGAAAATGTTCCTAGAATGCTTCCTGATTATATGAAAGCAGTTATTAGAAAAAATAGTTATCAAGTACCGGCAATCTTTAATCTGATTGCTTCAAATGGTCGGATTGATGAGCATATGATGTATAACACATTTAATATGGGGATCGGAATGGTTATTGCTGTTGACAAGAAAGATGCTGATATAGTTCTTAATTCACTTGAAGAAACAGGAGATAACGGCTTTGTGATTGGTGAGGTATTAGAAGGAGATAAGGGAGTAGAATTATGCTGAATATAGCAGTCTGTATTTCCGGAGGAGGTACAGATTTACAATCTATTATTGATAATCAGGATCATATTAATGGAAAGATCAGATTGGTTATTTCATCAAGAAAAAATGCTTATGGACTGGAACGAGCAAAAAAAGCAGGGATTAAAGCAGAGTATATTAGAGATGAACAGAAAATAATTGAACGTATTGAAGAAGAAAAAATAGATTTAATTGTTTTAGCAGGATATCTTGCGATTGTCGGAGATCAGCTTCTTTCTCTTTATAAGAATAGAATTATTAATATTCATCCATCCTTGATTCCTTCATTTTGCGGATCAGGTATGTATGGTATGTATGTTCATCAGGCTGTCTATCAAAGAGGAGTTAAAGTTTCGGGATGTACTGTTCATTTTGTAAGTGAAGTCGTAGATGGAGGACCTATTATTTTACAAAAGGCTGTTGATATATCAAATTGTAAGAATCCTGAGGAAATACAGGAAAAAGTATTAAAAGAAGAACATAAGATATTACCTGAGGCCATACAATTATTTTGTAATGGTCAATTAAAAATAGAAAATGAAAGGGTGGAAATCATCAAATGAAACATGCATTAGTATCTGTAACTGATAAAACAGGAGTTGCTGATTTTGCAAGAGGGCTTGAAAAACTAGGGTTTGAAATTATTTCAACAGGTGGAACTTTTAAAGTATTGAGAGATGCAAATATTAAAGCTAAAAGTATTGAAGAGGTCACCGGCTTTCCTGAAATACTTGATGGTAGAGTAAAAACTCTTCATCCAAAGGTTCATGGAGGACTCCTCTATCGACGTGATGATAATAATCATGTTAATACAATTAAGAAAATGGATATTAGACCAATTGATCTGGTGTGTTGTAATCTTTATGCTTTTGATAAGGCATTAGAAAAAGGAGCAGACTTAAATGAAATGATTGAAAATATTGATATTGGAGGACCATCAATGATTAGAAGTGCTGCTAAAAATTTTAAAGATGTTTTAATTGTAGTAGAGCCTCAAGATTATCAGAATGTCTTAAAAGCCATTGAAAACAATGCGGATGATTTTATGTTCCGGATGAATCTTGCTTATAAGGCTTATAGTAAAACTGCTGAATATGATACTATGATTTCGCGTTATTTTGAAGAACAGTTAGGTAAATAATTATGAATGTGCTCATTATTGGAAGCGGCGGTCGTGAACATGCGATAGCCTGGTCATTAAAAAAAAGTAAACATGTAACACATATTTATGCTATACCCGGTAATCCGGGGATAGCACAAATTGGAGAATGTATAGATGGCAGGGTAGAAGATTTAGAAAGTATTCTAAAGACAGTTGAACAAAAGAATATTGATTTAACTGTTATTGGTCCTGAAGTTCCATTATGTCTTGGTCTTGCAGATCTGTTAGAAGAACATGGATATAAAGTGTTTGGTCCAAGAAAACAAAGTGCTATGTTGGAAGGGTCAAAAGCTTTTTCTAAAAATTTTATGATTAGACATCATATTCCAACGGCTCAGTATAAGGAAGTTACAAGAGAAAAAGAAGCATTTGAGGCATTAAAGGAATTTACTTATCCGGTTGTTGTGAAGGCGGATGGTTTGGCTGCCGGAAAGGGTGTTGTAATTGCTGAAAATGAAAGTCAGGCGAAAAAAGCTATTACTGAAATGCTTTCTGGAAGAATATTAGATGGTGCAGGAAAGAAGCTGGTAATTGAAGAATTTTTAACAGGTTTTGAGTGTTCATTATTATGTTTTGTAGATGGTCAGACTATTGTTCCAATGGTTTCTGTTAAGGATCATAAACAAATTTATGACAATAATAAAGGTCCTAATACAGGGGGTATGGGTAGTGTTTCTCCTAATCCTTTTTTAGAGAAGGAAACAGAGAACTGCTTGAATGAGGATATTCTTAAGCCGTTTTTAAAAGGACTTAAAGAGGATCATTTAGATTATCGAGGGGTTATTTTTATTGGCTTAATGGTTGAAAATCATAAAGCTAAGGTATTAGAATTTAATGTACGTTTTGGGGATCCTGAAACACAAGCTATCTTAATGCGTTTAGAGAGTGATCTTTATGAGATTATGGATGCTGTTGCATCTAATCGTTTGAAAGATGTAGATATTAAGTGGAGTAATGATGTGGTAACCTGTGTTGTTTTATCGAGTCAAGGCTATCCGTTAAGCTATCCTAAAGGATTGGAGATTACCGGATTGGATAGTTTAAGTCAGGATATTGTAGTATTTCATGCCGGAACTGCTGTTAAGGATAATACATTGGTTACAAATGGGGGACGTGTATTAAATATTTGTGCAAAAGGACGGTCTTTGGAAGAGACTAGAGATAAAGTATATCAGGCTATTAGTCAGATTCATTTTGACGGGATATATTGTCGAAAAGATATTGGATTAAATTAGGAGGATATCATGAGTAAAGTTTACCGTGTATATGTAGAAAAAAGAAAAGAGAATTCTGTTGAGGCACATGATATTCGTCATAATCTGCGTCATCAGCTTGGTTTGAAGACAGTTAAAGATGTACGTGTATTAAATCGTTATGATTTACAGGGAATAAATGAAGATGTATTAAAGATGGGAGTTTCAACTATCTTATCAGAGCCAATGACTGATGAAGTTTATCTGGAAGATTATCCATCATTGTCACAGGCAAAAATATTTGCTGTTGAATATTTACCCGGACAGTATGATGTACGTGCTGATTTTGCACAGCAGTGCTTTCAGCTGTTAAGTCAGGAAACAAATATTAAAATTAAATATGCTCGTGTTTATGAGATAACCGGTATTAATGAAAAGGAGATGAAGTTAATAGAAGATTTTTTCATTAATCCTGTTGATTCGAGACTGGCAAAACTAGAGAAACCTGAGACATTAGATGATCAGACTACAGTAATAAAAGAAGTACCGATTATTAAAGGATTTAGAGATTTTTCTGTAGAGCAGTTAAATGATTATATCAGAAGCAATGGTATGGCTATGAATGAGGATGATTTAAAGGTTACTCAAGAGTATTTTAAGGAAGAGGAAAAAAGGGATCCTACAGAAACAGAATTAAAAGTTTTAGATACTTATTGGAGTGATCATTGTCGTCATACAACTTTTGGTACAATTATTACGGATATTGATATTGAAAATGGGACATTTAAGGCAATATTAGAAAAAGATATTGAGAATTATAAAGCTTCACGTCATTTTGTTTATGGAATTGATACAGATCGTCCTTTAACTTTAATGGATTTAGGAACAATATGCATGAAGGAGCTTCGTAAAAGAGGTTATTTGGATGATATGGAAGTATCAGAGGAAATTAATGCCTGCTCAATAGAATTAAAAGTTCATACAGATACAGGTGATGAAGATTGGCTGCTGATGTTTAAAAATGAAACACATAATCATCCAACTGAGATAGAACCATTTGGCGGAGCAGCTACATGCCTTGGCGGATGTATTAGAGACCCGTTATCAGGACGTGCTTATGTCTATCAGTCTATGAGAATTACCGGTGCCGGAGATCCCAGAAAATCACTTAAAGAAACAATGCCGGGAAAATTATCGCAAAGAAAAATTTGCCGTGAAGCAGCTCAGGGATTTTCAAGCTATGGCAATCAGATTGGCTTAGCAACAGGATATGTTCATGAAATTTATGATGAAGGATATATAGCTAAAAGAATGGAATTGGGAGCAGTGGTTGCAGCGGCGCCAAAGCATCAGGTTAATAGACTTGAACCGCAGGCCGGACAAATTGTTTTACTAATAGGTGGACGGACCGGACGTGATGGTATTGGCGGTGCTACCGGTTCTTCTAAAAAACATGAGCTGAAAACGACTGAAACAGCCGGTGCAGAAGTTCAAAAAGGAAATCCGATTGAAGAAAGAAAAATTCAAAGATTATTTAGAAATGCTGAATTCTCAAGCAAGATTGTTAGGTGTAATGATTTTGGTGCCGGAGGCGTATCTGTTGCAATTGGAGAACTGGCTGATGGTTTGAATATCAATCTTGATGCAATTCTAAAGAAATATGAAGGATTAACCGGTACAGAATTAGCAATATCTGAATCACAAGAAAGAATGGCTATTGTCATTAATAAAGAAGATTTAGACTATTGTATGAATGAATGTCATAAAGAGAATCTTGAAGCTGTCTGTGTTGCTGAAATTACTGATCATAAACGATTGACGATGCACTATAGAGGTCAGAAGATTGTTGATATATCACGCAATTTTCTAAATAAAAATGGAGCAAAACGTTATCAGAATATTACCTTGTCTTTACCGGATTTTACTATTGATCCTTATCAAAGAAAGATTAAAGAAACCTTTAAAGAAACAGTTAAAGATGTATTATCAGATTTAAATGTCGCTTCACAGAAAGGCTTATCAGAAAGATTTGATTCATCTATTGGTAATGGAACTGTTTTATCACCTTATGGCGGGAAAACATTAAGAACAGAAACTGAAGGCATGGCAGCATTGATTCCTGTTTTGAATAAAGAAACGACAACATGTTCATTGTTTGCTTATGGCTATAATCCAAAAATAGCATCATGGTCTCCATATCATGGTGCGATTAATGCGATTATTGAATCAGTTGCAAAAATAACAGCCATGGGTGGTGATTACCATACTATTCGTTTTTCTTTCCAGGAATTTTTTGAAAGACTTGATAATGATCCTAAAAGATGGGGACAACCTTTGGCAGCCTTACTGGGAGCTTATCGTGTTCAGGAAGCATTGCTTCTCCCATCTATTGGCGGTAAGGACTCTATGTCCGGCTCATTTGAAAATCTTGATGTCCCTCCGACTTTTGTATCATTTGCGATTACTGCTGCAGAAGCTGATGAAGTGATAACTCCGGAATTAAAAGGAGCGGGGCATACAATTATAGAAATGATGATTCCATGTGATCAGAATTTTATTCCTGATTTTGAAGTCTTAAAGAATGTTTATGATACTATTCATAATTTAATGATTGATGGTAAAGTTTATAGTGCTTATACAGTGAAAGAGGGCGGTTTAATAGAATCTCTCTTTAAATCAGCATTTGGTAATGAGATTGGTATTGAAATAAATGACAGTCTTTCTTTAGAAGACTTAACAAGAAGAAAATATGGGCATATTCTTTTAGAAGTAGATAATGATCAGATAGTAACTCATGCATCAAGCCGTATTATTGGTCATACAAATAACTCAAAAGAAGTGACTTATAAAAATGAATCTGTTTCATTAGATGAAGCTTATCAATGGAATGTTAATGTCTTAGAAGATGTTTATCCGGTATTTGCAGATAGTGGCAGCCATGAAGTGAAAGTAAAGGATTGCAAGGATAGAGGCAGACTTTATGCTTCTAAAAAATACGATGTAGTCAAGGCTGTTATTCCTGTATTTCCCGGAACAAACTGTGAATATGATAGTGCTAGAGCCTTCAAGAAAGCCGGTGCTGTCCCACGAATTGTATTGATTAGAAATAAAACTCAGAAGGATATAGAAGATTCTGTCAAAGAATTTGTAGAAGCAATTAATGAATCTCAGATTATTATGTTTCCGGGAGGATTCAGTGCCTCTGATGAGCCGGAAGGATCAGGTAAGTTTATTGCTACTGTATTAAGAAATCCTCAAGTTAAAGAAGCAATTGCGGATTTGATGGATCACCGTGAAGGTTTAATTATTGGAATATGTAATGGATTCCAGGCACTTATTAAAACAGGCTTATTGCCTGATGGTTTTATTCATGATATGAGCAGTGATGATCCAACACTTACATTTAATATGATTGGACGACATGTTTCTCAGATGGCTACAACACGTATTTCTAGTGTAAAATCTCCATGGCTGAGATATGTGGATACAGGAGATCAGCATATTATTCCTGTTTCACATGGGGAAGGACGTTTTATTGCTAAGAAAGAAGTGCTTGATAAATTGGTTGAAAATGGCCAGGTTTTTACTCAATATGTTGATGATAACGGTCAGGTAACCATGCAATCTCCATATAATCCAAATGGTTCAATGTATGGTATAGAAGGTATATTATCATTGGATGGACGTGTTCTAGGGAAAATGGGACATAGCGAACGTCAAGGTGAAAATAGAAATAAAAATATATATGGTGACATGGATCAAAAGATTTTTGAATCGGGTGTTGCTTATTTTAAAGGAGAATAGTAAATGGATAAACTAGAATTTGAGAGTAAGACATTAAGTCCTTTAGATGGGCGGTATGGAAAAATAAAAGATGCTTTAGGAGATTATTTTTCTGAATATGCTTTAGTAAGATATCGAGTACATGTAGAAATACAATGGCTTAAATATCTTATTGATCATGTTGATATGCCTGTTTTAAAAACTGTTTCTTCACATGAAATGAGTGATATCTTAGCTATTGATACTGATTTTGATTTTAATTCTTTTAAAAGAATTAAAGAAATAGAGAATATTACAAGACATGATGTAAAAGCTGTTGAATATTTTATTGATGAAAAACTAAAAGAATTTGGTTATGAGCATTTAGAAAGTTTTGTTCATATTGGATGTACATCAGAGGATATTAACAATACATCATATGGATGTATGTTAAGAGATGGACTAAAGAATATATGGTTAAAAGAAGCAAAGGCCTTTATGAAGAAAATTGATGAATTGGCTATCAGATATGCAGATATTCCTATGCTGGCACACACACATGGGCAGCCGGCCACACCAACGACAGTAGGCAAAGAGTTTAAGGTCTATGCTTATCGTCTAAAATGCTGTATTGAAAATATTATTGCTATTTCTTATAAAGCAAAATTTAATGGAGCTACCGGTAATTATAGTGCTATTGGTATTGCTTTTCCTGATGTTAATTGGGAAGAAGCAAGCAAAGAATTTATTGAAGATTATTTACAGCTAACATTTAATCCTTATACAACACAGATAGAATCACATGATTATATTTGTCAGATTTTAGATGGTATAAGACATTTTAATAATATAATGATGGATCTTGATGTAGATATGTGGCTTTATATTTCTATGGAATATTTTAAACAGATTCCAGTAAAAGGAGAAGTTGGTTCATCAACGATGCCTCATAAAGTTAATCCAATCAGATTTGAAAATAGTGAAGCCAATGCTGATTTCTCAAATAATATTTGTATATCATTATCAAATAAACTTCCTAAGTCAAGGATGCAGAGAGATCTTTCTGATTCATCAACTCAAAGGAATTTGGGACTAGCATTCGGTTATTCCCTTCAGGCTATTTCTGAAACTCAGGCCGGTCTTGAAAAATGTGTTATTAATGAAGAAAAACTTGCCAACGATCTTAATGAAAAATGGGAAGTACTTGCAGAACCTATTCAGACTATGCTTAGAAAATATGGTATAGCTGATGCTTATGATCAATTAAAAGCACTAACAAGAGGGAAGAATATTTCTAAAGAAGCTATTATTGATTTTGCACAAGGGCTGACAATGCTTTCTGATCAGGATCGTCATACACTTGTTTCTATGACTCCTGCCGGCTACATTGGAAGAGCAGCTTTTATTGCTAAAAAAGAATTATAAACCAAAATGACTAGAGATACATATATGTATTTCTGGTCATTTTTTTGTGTTAATATCAGTCAATTAAAAAATGCAATAGATTTGCGTTTTTTTAATTGACAGAAAAAGAAAATATGATATTATGAATACGCGAATCATTTGCAAAAGGAGAAAAATATGAAAAAACTGAAATATATACTTTCTGTAGCATTTATCCTCTCACTTATTATAAGTGGATGCAGCCAGAAAGAATCTGTTAAGAATTCATCTAAAAAAACTGTTTATACAACATTTTTTCCTGTTTATGATCTAACGAAAAGGATTGTAGGAAATAAGATGAATATTGAAATGATTATCAAAGGAAATCAGGAGCCCCATGATTTTGAACTCAATACTAAAGATATGACTAAAATCACTAAGGCTGATCTGATTGTTTATAATGGTGCTCATATGGAAGGGTTTATTGATAATTTAAAAGATGTTTCTCAAAAGAAAAATCAGTTTCTTGATTTATCTCAAGGTCTTACTCTTTTAGAAAGCGAACATAGCTCTTCCCACGATAGTGTTAATCCCCATACATGGTTAAGTATTAAAAATACAATTATTCAGCTTGATACTATTTATCGTAAAGTTTCTTCTATTGATCCGGAGAATAAAGAAATATATAAGAAAAATTATGAAAATGCAGTTAGTCAGTTTAAAGCTTTAGATCAGAAGTTTAAAAAGGAATTATCAAAGGTTAAAAGTAAAGATAAGTATTTTATTGTATCCCATGCTGCTTTTAATTATCTTGCTAAAGATTATGGATTAAAGCAGATAGCTGTAACCGGTATTTCTCCTGAAGATGAACCATCAGCCAAACAATTGAAGACTATTGCTGACTTTGTTAAAAAACATCGTGTAAAAACAATCTTTTTTGAAGGAAAAGCTACACCTAAAGTGGCACAGACGCTAGCTAAAAATACTCATACGAAAACTGCGACTCTCTATACGATGGAAAGTCTTAATGAAGCAGAAATGAAGAAAGGTTATTTAAAGCTCATGGAATATAATCTTGAGCAGTTAATTCAGTCGTTCAATGAGTAATGCTTTAGAAATTAATAATCTTTGTTTTTCCTATGATTTAGAGCCGATTTTAAATAATCTTCACTTAGTCATTCCGGAAAATACATTTTGTGCAATTGTTGGTGAAAATGGAGCCGGTAAATCAACACTGCTTCATTTGATATTAGGGAATCTTAAATATAGTCGAGGGGAAATAAGAATATTTGGTGATTTAATAGAAAAAGATAATCATTATCAGGATATTGCATTTATTTCACAGCACTCTGTATTAGGATATAAGAATTTTCCTACAACAATTGAAGAGACGGTTAAAGTTCATATAAGACATTTAAAGGTCAGACAGGATGCTTCATATTTTCTTGATAAAGTCGGATTATATAAACATCGTAAGAAGACATTATCTTCTCTTTCTGGCGGACAGCTACAAAGACTCGGCGTTTTACTGGCACTTATTAAGGATGCCAGAATAATTATTCTTGATGAACCGACAACCGGTATTGACGTTAAATTTTCGTGTGAGCTTTTTGAAATGCTCAAAGATCTCGCAAAAACTAAGACAGTGATTATGGTAACACATCAGTTGTCTGAAGCACTTCCTTACTTAGATCGGGTTTATGAAATAAAAGAGGGAGAAATAAAAGATTATGTTTGATATTTTTCAATATGAGTTTATGCGTCGTGCCTTTGTTATTGGGGTTATTCTGGCAGTCATTCTTCCATGTATTGGATTGACTGTCTTATTAAAGAGACTTTCTATGATGGGAGATACACTTTCTCATTCTTCTTTGGCCGGTGTTGCTATTGGATTGGCTTTAGGAATTCATCCATTGCTTGGATCTATTGCTGCTTGTATTATTGCCGGATTAAGTATTGAAATAATTAGGGATAAACTTAAAGCTTATCAGGAAATATCTGCTGTTATTATTCTTGCCGCTTCAATAGGATTAGCCGGCATATTTACAAGTTTTACAAATAATTCTAATGCCATTAGTTCATATCTTTTTGGCTCTATTGTTACTATAGGAGATCAGGAATATTATTTAGTAATCGCAATTTCTATTGCTGTGCTTATTATTTATCGCTTGATTTATGATCGCTTATATCTAATTGTTTTTGATCCTATATCAGCACCATTATTATCAATTAATGTAAAAGCTATCCAGTTTGTTTTCACTTTTTTGACAGCTGTAGCGATTTCTCTTTCAGCCAAAACAATTGGATCTCTGATAGTGTCTTCATTATTGGTAATACCTGTTATCTGTGCAATGCAGCTGACAAAAACCTATCGTTCGACATTGTTTGTTTCTATAGGATTGTCTTTAATATATACGATTGGTGGATTGTTTGTATCATATACATTTAATTTAAAGCCCGGCTCGGTTATTGTACTAACAGCTGTTGCAGGGCTTATTGTTTCAATGGTTTTAAAAAGAAATAAATAAGGAGTTTATATGAAGAAAGAATTAATAAAAGTAAACTGTGCTATACTGCTGACTTTAACAATGACAGCATGCAGTTTTAATACAGATAAAAAAAAGAGTATAAATACAGAAAAAACTGAATTTCAGGAAAAGAAAACTAATTATGCGAGTGATCAAACAACAAAGGTTCTTGTTGACACACCGGCTATTAATAAGAAAGACATTATTAAGATAGTAAAACACGGGGATCATTGGCATGTGTTTACTAGAGATGGAAAAGAGCATATTACTTATACTGATCCAAATAAATCAAATAATCAGCAAAGTTTAGAATTTGTAAGTGTTGTTTCGCTATCTCAATTAAAAGGTAAAAAAATAAAGGAAATTAAAGTTCATGGTAATCATTGGCATGTGTTCACAGCTGATGGAAAGGAATATCTGACTTATGAAAACCCATCTCGTTTATTTCCTAAAATAAGAATTACTCAGTATAAAGGTTCCCATACTCATAAGGGAACAAATCGATTAGCTAATACGGTAATAGTGGTTAAGATTTTAAAGCATGGTGATCATTATCATGTTTATACGAGTGATGGAAATGAATTTATCACTTATACAAACCCTAGATCACTTTATCCTCATGCATATTATGGGGTTTATAAAGGTTCTCACTCTGCTTCAGTTAAAAAAAACACAGGGAAATCTTCGGGCATATCAGGGCTGAAAACAATTAAAGTTGTTTCTGCTGATGAGTTAAAAAAGCTTAATATTGTTAAGATCTTAAAACATGGTGATCATTATCATGTTTATACTAAAGATCAGGCTGAATATATTACTTATGATAATCTTGGAAATGAATTTATGGGTATTAAGATAGATGAATATAAGGGAGATCATAAGACTTCAAATAATCCAAAGAAGAAAACTTCACCTATATATTTTGATAAGAATGATCCGAAGAGAGTAGTTAAAATTGCAAAACATGGAGATCACTGGCATATTTATCGAGCAGATAATACTGAAGAAGTTGTTTATGAAGATCCGTCTCCTTATTATCCATATATTAAAGTGACTGATTATGAAGAAAAAGGACTCGATGTAGAAAAATTTGAAATGTTTACTTATGATGAAGTAGAGCCGGCAATGAAAGTAGATCTCAAATATCTTAATTATGGAGGTATTAAGTATACGACTGGCTTTGATCGAACTAAGCAAGAGTTTATTGTGCCTCATTTAGATCATTTTCATAATATTTCTATTGAGCGTATTATCAGTCTAGTTAAAACATGGGATACATTCAAGGGACATTCAGCAAGAGATGTTGTTGCAACTTTAAAATATTTAGTGCTTCATCCTGAAGAGAGACCGTATAAGGCGGGATGGGGTTCGCATGCCAATAATATGTCTGCAGAAACTCAGGATTCTTATCAGGACACTCAGCTTAAAATAAGATATTTGATGAAAAAATATCGCAGAAACAAAAGCGATATTCAAAAGATTGGTGATACTTTTTATGTTTATTTCAGAAATCATGATACTATTGAAATCACCAGCTCTGATTTAGAGATTAAACATGGGTCTGTTGTAGAAATAGGTCATCTGCCAAAATTAGCTGATTTTAATGGTGAAGAAGCCGGAAAAGATGATGAGTCTGATAAAAATGATGAAGTTTCTGACTAGGATGATGAGAAAATCATCTCTAAATATATGAAAATTTATCATTGTAAAGATGAAGATGAATTTATGGATAAATTATGGAGTTTTAAAGAATTTGAAAAACTGCGAATAAGTAAGACAATATTTACTGATGAAGGTTTTGTGACATTTAATGGTATTACATATAATTTTCATACCGGTAAAAGAATGAATTAATATGATTAAATAATTTGATATTATCACTTATCACTCTAAATGGATAATGCAATGATTAGAAGCTATCCACAAGGAGTGATTTTTGTATCAGATGAATCACTTTAATGCATTTAATGTAATGATTATGATTTAAAATAAGTGAGACTAATAAAAATTAATGTGTATTTATGAAATGAAAAAGTTTTAAAAGATGGAAAAGAAGGAAAGAAAAATAAGAATTTTTTAATTTTAGGAAAAAGGTATTTACAAAGCAACGGGGGAGTGGTATATTAATAAAGCACTCAAGGGAGTGTGTGGAGACGGAACACTGAAAACTGAGTAGAAACGCGTCAGAAAGAAAAGAGATAAAGAAGAGAGCCGAGAGAGGCTTTTCATCAAAAAAGAGATGGAGAGTTTGATCCTGGCTCAGGATGAACGCTGGCGGCGTGCCTAATACATGCAAGTCGAACGGGCTGCCATAAGGCAGCCAGTGGCGAACGGGTGAGGAGCACATGGGGAACCTGCCCGTCAGAGGGGGACAACAGCTGGAAACGGCTGCTAAGACCGCATAGGCTCAAGGAGGGCATCCTCGTTGAGTTAAAGTGTCCTTTCGGGGACAGCTGACGGATGGACCTGTGGCGCATTAGCCAGTTGGCGGGGTAAAGGCCCACCAAGGCGACGATGCGTAGCCGGCCTGAGAGGGCGGACGGCCACACTGGGACTGAGACACGGCCCAGACTCCTGCGGGAGGCAGCAGTAGGGAATTTTCGGCAATGGGGGGAACCCTGACCGAGCAACGCCGCGTGAGTGAGGAAGGCCTTCGGGCTGTAAAGCTCTGTTGCAGAGGAAGAACGGGAGAGCGAGGAAATGCGCTTTTCGTGACGGTACTCTGCGAGAAAGCCACGGCTAACTACGTGCCAGCAGCCGCGGTAATACGTAGGTGGCAAGCGTTATCCGGAATCATTGGGCGTAAAGAGGGAGCAGGCGGACGCGAAGGTCCGTAGTAAAAGCCCGAAGCTAAACTTCGGGCGGCTATGGAAACCGCGCGCCTGGAGTGCGGAAGAGGATCGCGGAATTCCATGTGTAGCGGTGAAATGCGTAGATATATGGAGGAACACCGGTGGCGAAGGCGGCGGTCTGGTCCGGCACTGACGCTCATTCCCGAAAGCGTGGGGAGCAAATAGGATTAGATACCCTAGTAGTCCACGCTGTAAACGATCGATACCAGGTGTCGGGAGTCACATCCCGGTGCCGAAGCCAACGCATTAAGTATCGCGCCTGAGTAGTACGTCCGCAAGGATGAAACTCAAAGGAATTGACGGGGGCCCGCACAAGCGGTGGAGCATGTGGTTTAATTCGAAGCAACGCGAAGAACCTTACCAGGCCTTGACATCGATCCGATCGCGCGGAGACGCGCGAGACCTTGCCGAAAGGGAAGGAGGAGAAGACAGGTGGTGCATGGTTGTCGTCAGCTCGTGTCGTGAGATGTTGGGTTAAGTCCCGCAACGAGCGCAACCCCTGCCGCCAGTTGCCAGCATTCAGGATGGGGACTCTGGCGGGACTGCCCCTGTAAGGGGGAGGAAGGCGGGGATGACGTCAAATCATCATGCCCCTTATGGCCTGGGCTACACACGTGCTACAATGGACGGAGCAGAGGGAGGCGAAGCCGCGAGGCGGAGCGGAGCCCAGAAACCCGTTCACAGTTCGGACTGCAGCCTGCAACTCGGCTGCACGAAGCTGGAATCGCTAGTAATCGCAGATCAGCATGCTGCGGTGAATACGTTCCCGGGCCTTGTACACACCGCCCGTCACACCATGAGAGTCGGCAACGCCCGAAGCCGGCGGCCCAACCCCGCAAGGGGAGGGAGCTGTCGAAGGCGGGGCTGATGATTGGGGTGAAGTCGTAACAAGGTATCCCTACGGGAACGTGGGGATGGATCACCTCCTTTCTAGGGAGAAGAGAGCGTTTCTACTTGGTTATGAGTGTTCAGACACTCAAGGGAGGGTCCCTGAAAACCGGATAACATATTTCAAGCAAGAAGGAAGGCTGATCGGAAGATCAGACTTTCTGCGAAACACATAACAGAGAATTCAGAGAAGAGATCAGAGATGATAGAAGAGAGTCTGAAATCTGTTGTGGGCAAAAAGCTAAGAAACGAGAAAAGCAAGAGAAACAGCAAGAAAAAAAGCAGAGAACTCAAGCTCATAGAAGAAAGACAAGAGAAGGTCAGGAAAGAAAGGGCGTATGGCGGATGCCATAGGCGCGCGAAGGCGAAGAAGGACGCAGCAAGCGGCGAAATGCGCCGGGGAGCCGCAGGCAGGCAAAGATCCGGCGATATCCGAATGGGGGAACCCGCTCCTCTAAGAGGGGAGCACCGCGGGGCGAACGAAAGGGGCCCCGCAGGAGCGAGACGCAGGGAAGTGAAACATCTGAGTACCTGTAGGAAGAGAAATCAAAAGAGAATCCGTAAGTAGCGGCGAGCGAAAGCGGACGAGCCCAAACCGCAGAGATGCGGGGTAGAAGGAGCTGCGAAGAGCGGAATTGAAGGCGTCAGGGGAATGGGCAGGGAAGCCCATCCGGAGAGGGTGAGAGACCCGTACCCGAAGGCGCAAGCGAGGAAGCGAGCAGAGATCCTGAGTACGGCGGGACACGAGGAATCCTGCCGGAAGCATCGGGGACCATCCCGAAAGGCTAAACACTAGCGCGCGACCGATAGCGAACGAGTACCGTGAGGGAAAGGTGAAAAGAACCCCGGGAGGGGAGTGAAAGAGAACCTGAAACCATATGCCTGCAAGAAGTCAGAGCCCCGCAAGAGGGTGATGGCGTGCCTTTTGTAGAATGAGCCGGCGAGTTGCCGTGCGCGGCGAGGTTAAGCAGAAGATGCGGAGCCGGAGCGAAAGCGAGTCCGAAGAGGGCGGAAGTCGCGCGGGGCAGACCCGAAACCGGGTGAGCTAGCCATGGGCAGGTTGAAGTCGGGGTAAGACCCGATGGAGGACCGAACCGACCCCCGTTGAAACGTTGGCGGATGACCTGTGGCTAGGGGTGAAATTCCAAACGAACCCGGAGATAGCTGGTTCTCCCCGAAATAGCTTTAGGGCTAGCGTCGCGCGGTGGCTGGGGAAGGTAGAGCACTGAATATGCGATGGCCGCATCCCGCGGTACTGAGCATAATCAAACTCCGAATGTTCCCAGAGGAGAAGCGCGGCAGTCAGTCTGCGGGTGATAAGGTCCGTAGACGAGAGGGAAACAGCCCGGACCAGCAGCTAAGGTCCCAAAGTGCATGCTAAGTGGAAAAGGAAGTGGAGATGTGCAGACAGCTAGGAGGTTGGCTCAGAAGCAGCCATCCTTGAAAGAGTGCGTAACAGCTCACTAGTCGAATGACTCCGCGCCGATAATTTACCGGGGCTAAGCATGACACCGAAGCTCTGGGCAGGAGACTGCGGTAGGGGAGCGTTCCATGCAGCGGCGAAGGCAGACCGGAAGGGCGGCTGGAGCGCATGGAAGAGAGAATGCCGGCGTGAGTAGCGAAATGTGGGTAAGAATCCCACACACCGATTGCCCAAGGATTCCAGGGGAAGGTTCGTCCACCCTGGGAGAGTCGGGACCTAAGGTGAGGCCGAGAGGCGCAGCCGATGGAAGACGGGTGGAGATTCCCGTACCCGTATGGCGGTGAAGGAGTGACGGAGAAGCAAGGCGGTGCCGGCGGACGGAAGAGCCGGTGTAAGCGAGAGACCCGGAGACCAGGGAAAACCGGTTTCTGATAAGGGGAAGGCGTGACGCATACGGAAAGCTGAGGCAAGTACGGAAAGCCGAGGAGCATCTTCCAGGAAAAGCTTCTAGCAATAACGACATACGGCCCGTACCGAAAATGGACACACATGGGCAGGGAGAGAATCCCGAGGTGAGCGAGAGAACTGCAGCCAAGGAACTCTGCAAAATGACCCCGTAACTTAGGGAGAAGGGGTGCTCGCTGAGAGGCGAGCCGCAGAAAAATGGCCCAAGCGACTGTTTACCAAAAACACAGCTCTCTGCGAAGGCGCAAGCCGAAGTATAGGGGGTGACGCCTGCCCGGTGCTGGAAGGTTAAGGGGAGGAGTGAGCGAAAGCGAAGCTCCGAGCCGAAGCCCCAGTAAACGGCGGCCGTAACTATAACGGTCCTAAGGTAGCGAAATTCCTTGTCAGGTAAGTTCTGACCCGCACGAAAGGCGTAACGATTTGGGCGCTGTCTCGGCTGCAGACTCGGTGAAGTCTTAGTGCCTGTGAAGATGCAGGCTGCCCGCGACTAGACGGAAAGACCCCATGGAGCTTCACTGCAGGTTGGCATTGGACCTGGGTGCGTGATGTACAGGATAGGCGGGAGGCAGAGAACCCGGCGCGCAAGCGCAGGGGGAGCCGACGTTGGGATACCGCCCTTGGCGCATCTAGGCTCTAACCGGACGCCGGAGACGGGCGACGGGACAGTGCCAGCCGGGCAGTTTGACTGGGGCGGTCGCCTCCTAAAGAGTAACGGAGGCGCCCAAAGATACCCTCAGCATGGATGGAAACCATGCAGCGAGTGCAAAGGCATAAGGGTGTCTGACTGCGAGACAGACAGGTCGAGCAGGGACGAAAGTCGGGCTTAGTGATCCGGCGGTGCCGAATGGAAGGGCCGTCGCTCAACGGATAAAAGCTACCCTGGGGATAACAGGCTGATCTCCCCCAAGAGTTCACATCGACGGGGAGGTTTGGCACCTCGATGTCGGCTCATCGCATCCTGGAGCTGAAGTCGGTTCCAAGGGTTGGGCTGTTCGCCCATTAAAGCGGTACGCGAGCTGGGTTCAGAACGTCGTGAGACAGTTCGGTCCCTATCTGTCGTGGGCGCAGGAGGTCTGAGGAGAGCTGTCCCCAGTACGAGAGGACCGGGGCGGACGGACCGATGGTGGACCAGTTGTCGCGCCAGCGGCACAGCTGGGTAGCCAAGTCCGGAAGGGATAAGCGCTGAAGGCATCTAAGTGCGAAGCCCCCTCCGAGATGAGACCTCCCACCGAAAGGGTAAGGCCCCTTGAAGACGACGAGGTGGATAGACCGGGAGTGCAAGCACGGTGACGTGCTGAGCGGACCGGCACTAATAGGCCGAGGACCTGACCGGAGAGAGAGTCAGAGAGCGAGAAGTATGGAATCCGGTTTTGAGGGACCGTCGGGAGATCCGGTGGTGAAGGCGTGATGGACACACCCGTTGCCCATACCGAACACGGAAGTTAAGCATCACAGCGGCGAAGATAGTCCGAGAGGGCGAAAGGAGCACGCTGCCGGGCAGAGAGAGGGCATCCCCCTCTTTTTTTGT
>NZ_KB446648.1:319262-465356 GCF_000340375.1 Eggerthia catenaformis OT 569 = DSM 20559 | reverse complement strand
ACAAAAAAAGAGGGGGATGCCCTCTCTCTGCCCGGCAGCGTGCTCCTTTCGCCCTCTCGGACTATCTTCGCCGCTGTGATGCTTAACTTCCGTGTTCGGTATGGGCAACGGGTGTGTCCATCACGCCTTCACCACCGGATCTCTCGACGGTCCCTCAAAACCGGATTCCATACTTCTCGCTCTCTGACTCTCTCTCCGGTCAGGTCCTCGGCCTATTAGTGCCGGTCCGCTCAGCACGTCACCGTGCTTGCACTCCCGGTCTATCCACCTCGTCGTCTTCAAGGGGCCTTACCCTTTCGGTGGGAGGTCTCATCTCGGAGGGGGCTTCGCACTTAGATGCCTTCAGCGCTTATCCCTTCCGGACTTGGCTACCCAGCTGTGCCGCTGGCGCGACAACTGGTCCACCATCGGTCCGTCCGCCCCGGTCCTCTCGTACTGGGGACAGCTCTCCTCAGACCTCCTGCGCCCACGACAGATAGGGACCGAACTGTCTCACGACGTTCTGAACCCAGCTCGCGTACCGCTTTAATGGGCGAACAGCCCAACCCTTGGAACCGACTTCAGCTCCAGGATGCGATGAGCCGACATCGAGGTGCCAAACCTCCCCGTCGATGTGAACTCTTGGGGGAGATCAGCCTGTTATCCCCAGGGTAGCTTTTATCCGTTGAGCGACGGCCCTTCCATTCGGCACCGCCGGATCACTAAGCCCGACTTTCGTCCCTGCTCGACCTGTCTGTCTCGCAGTCAGACACCCTTATGCCTTTGCACTCGCTGCATGGTTTCCATCCATGCTGAGGGTATCTTTGGGCGCCTCCGTTACTCTTTAGGAGGCGACCGCCCCAGTCAAACTGCCCGGCTGGCACTGTCCCGTCGCCCGTCTCCGGCGTCCGGTTAGAGCCTAGATGCGCCAAGGGCGGTATCCCAACGTCGGCTCCCCCTGCGCTTGCGCGCCGGGTTCTCTGCCTCCCGCCTATCCTGTACATCACGCACCCAGGTCCAATGCCAACCTGCAGTGAAGCTCCATGGGGTCTTTCCGTCTAGTCGCGGGCAGCCTGCATCTTCACAGGCACTAAGACTTCACCGAGTCTGCAGCCGAGACAGCGCCCAAATCGTTACGCCTTTCGTGCGGGTCAGAACTTACCTGACAAGGAATTTCGCTACCTTAGGACCGTTATAGTTACGGCCGCCGTTTACTGGGGCTTCGGCTCGGAGCTTCGCTTTCGCTCACTCCTCCCCTTAACCTTCCAGCACCGGGCAGGCGTCACCCCCTATACTTCGGCTTGCGCCTTCGCAGAGAGCTGTGTTTTTGGTAAACAGTCGCTTGGGCCATTTTTCTGCGGCTCGCCTCTCAGCGAGCACCCCTTCTCCCTAAGTTACGGGGTCATTTTGCAGAGTTCCTTGGCTGCAGTTCTCTCGCTCACCTCGGGATTCTCTCCCTGCCCATGTGTGTCCATTTTCGGTACGGGCCGTATGTCGTTATTGCTAGAAGCTTTTCCTGGAAGATGCTCCTCGGCTTTCCGTACTTGCCTCAGCTTTCCGTATGCGTCACGCCTTCCCCTTATCAGAAACCGGTTTTCCCTGGTCTCCGGGTCTCTCGCTTACACCGGCTCTTCCGTCCGCCGGCACCGCCTTGCTTCTCCGTCACTCCTTCACCGCCATACGGGTACGGGAATCTCCACCCGTCTTCCATCGGCTGCGCCTCTCGGCCTCACCTTAGGTCCCGACTCTCCCAGGGTGGACGAACCTTCCCCTGGAATCCTTGGGCAATCGGTGTGTGGGATTCTTACCCACATTTCGCTACTCACGCCGGCATTCTCTCTTCCATGCGCTCCAGCCGCCCTTCCGGTCTGCCTTCGCCGCTGCATGGAACGCTCCCCTACCGCAGTCTCCTGCCCAGAGCTTCGGTGTCATGCTTAGCCCCGGTAAATTATCGGCGCGGAGTCATTCGACTAGTGAGCTGTTACGCACTCTTTCAAGGATGGCTGCTTCTGAGCCAACCTCCTAGCTGTCTGCACATCTCCACTTCCTTTTCCACTTAGCATGCACTTTGGGACCTTAGCTGCTGGTCCGGGCTGTTTCCCTCTCGTCTACGGACCTTATCACCCGCAGACTGACTGCCGCGCTTCTCCTCTGGGAACATTCGGAGTTTGATTATGCTCAGTACCGCGGGATGCGGCCATCGCATATTCAGTGCTCTACCTTCCCCAGCCACCGCGCGACGCTAGCCCTAAAGCTATTTCGGGGAGAACCAGCTATCTCCGGGTTCGTTTGGAATTTCACCCCTAGCCACAGGTCATCCGCCAACGTTTCAACGGGGGTCGGTTCGGTCCTCCATCGGGTCTTACCCCGACTTCAACCTGCCCATGGCTAGCTCACCCGGTTTCGGGTCTGCCCCGCGCGACTTCCGCCCTCTTCGGACTCGCTTTCGCTCCGGCTCCGCATCTTCTGCTTAACCTCGCCGCGCACGGCAACTCGCCGGCTCATTCTACAAAAGGCACGCCATCACCCTCTTGCGGGGCTCTGACTTCTTGCAGGCATATGGTTTCAGGTTCTCTTTCACTCCCCTCCCGGGGTTCTTTTCACCTTTCCCTCACGGTACTCGTTCGCTATCGGTCGCGCGCTAGTGTTTAGCCTTTCGGGATGGTCCCCGATGCTTCCGGCAGGATTCCTCGTGTCCCGCCGTACTCAGGATCTCTGCTCGCTTCCTCGCTTGCGCCTTCGGGTACGGGTCTCTCACCCTCTCCGGATGGGCTTCCCTGCCCATTCCCCTGACGCCTTCAATTCCGCTCTTCGCAGCTCCTTCTACCCCGCATCTCTGCGGTTTGGGCTCGTCCGCTTTCGCTCGCCGCTACTTACGGATTCTCTTTTGATTTCTCTTCCTACAGGTACTCAGATGTTTCACTTCCCTGCGTCTCGCTCCTGCGGGGCCCCTTTCGTTCGCCCCGCGGTGCTCCCCTCTTAGAGGAGCGGGTTCCCCCATTCGGATATCGCCGGATCTTTGCCTGCCTGCGGCTCCCCGGCGCATTTCGCCGCTTGCTGCGTCCTTCTTCGCCTTCGCGCGCCTATGGCATCCGCCATACGCCCTTTCTTTCCTGACCTTCTCTTGTCTTTCTTCTATGAGCTTGAGTTCTCTGCTTTTTTTCTTGCTGTTTCTCTTGCTTTTCTCGTTTCTTAGCTTTTTGCCCACAACAGATTTCAGACTCTCTTCTATCATCTCTGATCTCTTCTCTGAATTCTCTGTTATGTGTTTCGCAGAAAGTCTGATCTTCCGATCAGCCTTCCTTCTTGCTTGAAATATGTTATCCGGTTTTCAGGGACCCTCCCTTGAGTGTCTGAACACTCATAACCAAGTAGAAACGCTCTCTTCTCCCTAGAAAGGAGGTGATCCATCCCCACGTTCCCGTAGGGATACCTTGTTACGACTTCACCCCAATCATCAGCCCCGCCTTCGACAGCTCCCTCCCCTTGCGGGGTTGGGCCGCCGGCTTCGGGCGTTGCCGACTCTCATGGTGTGACGGGCGGTGTGTACAAGGCCCGGGAACGTATTCACCGCAGCATGCTGATCTGCGATTACTAGCGATTCCAGCTTCGTGCAGCCGAGTTGCAGGCTGCAGTCCGAACTGTGAACGGGTTTCTGGGCTCCGCTCCGCCTCGCGGCTTCGCCTCCCTCTGCTCCGTCCATTGTAGCACGTGTGTAGCCCAGGCCATAAGGGGCATGATGATTTGACGTCATCCCCGCCTTCCTCCCCCTTACAGGGGCAGTCCCGCCAGAGTCCCCATCCTGAATGCTGGCAACTGGCGGCAGGGGTTGCGCTCGTTGCGGGACTTAACCCAACATCTCACGACACGAGCTGACGACAACCATGCACCACCTGTCTTCTCCTCCTTCCCTTTCGGCAAGGTCTCGCGCGTCTCCGCGCGATCGGATCGATGTCAAGGCCTGGTAAGGTTCTTCGCGTTGCTTCGAATTAAACCACATGCTCCACCGCTTGTGCGGGCCCCCGTCAATTCCTTTGAGTTTCATCCTTGCGGACGTACTACTCAGGCGCGATACTTAATGCGTTGGCTTCGGCACCGGGATGTGACTCCCGACACCTGGTATCGATCGTTTACAGCGTGGACTACTAGGGTATCTAATCCTATTTGCTCCCCACGCTTTCGGGAATGAGCGTCAGTGCCGGACCAGACCGCCGCCTTCGCCACCGGTGTTCCTCCATATATCTACGCATTTCACCGCTACACATGGAATTCCGCGATCCTCTTCCGCACTCCAGGCGCGCGGTTTCCATAGCCGCCCGAAGTTTAGCTTCGGGCTTTTACTACGGACCTTCGCGTCCGCCTGCTCCCTCTTTACGCCCAATGATTCCGGATAACGCTTGCCACCTACGTATTACCGCGGCTGCTGGCACGTAGTTAGCCGTGGCTTTCTCGCAGAGTACCGTCACGAAAAGCGCATTTCCTCGCTCTCCCGTTCTTCCTCTGCAACAGAGCTTTACAGCCCGAAGGCCTTCCTCACTCACGCGGCGTTGCTCGGTCAGGGTTCCCCCCATTGCCGAAAATTCCCTACTGCTGCCTCCCGCAGGAGTCTGGGCCGTGTCTCAGTCCCAGTGTGGCCGTCCGCCCTCTCAGGCCGGCTACGCATCGTCGCCTTGGTGGGCCTTTACCCCGCCAACTGGCTAATGCGCCACAGGTCCATCCGTCAGCTGTCCCCGAAAGGACACTTTAACTCAACGAGGATGCCCTCCTTGAGCCTATGCGGTCTTAGCAGCCGTTTCCAGCTGTTGTCCCCCTCTGACGGGCAGGTTCCCCATGTGCTCCTCACCCGTTCGCCACTGGCTGCCTTATGGCAGCCCGTTCGACTTGCATGTATTAGGCACGCCGCCAGCGTTCATCCTGAGCCAGGATCAAACTCTCCATCTCTTTTTTGATGAAAAGCCTCTCTCGGCTCTCTTCTTTATCTCTTTTCTTTCTGACGCGTTTCTACTCAGTTTTCAGTGTTCCGTCTCCAGCCCGCCTCGCGGACTGCCTGTTTATATTATCAGGTATTCCCTCTCTTGGCAAGTACTTTTTTGAAAAAATGTGAAAAATATCTATCAAATAAAAAAGCTTCATAAATATCTATGAAGCTTTCATATTTAAGTGCTTATTTTTCATACAATTTCTTATAAACATCAATAAATTCCTGCGCTAAATCAATAACAACTAAACCGCACATTAAATGGTCCTGTGCATGAACCATTAATAAGTTAAGCGGAGCCTTTTCTCCTCTGATTTCTGCCTGAATCATTTCAGTCTGTGCATGATGTGCTTCATTAACTGCTTCCTTAGCTGTATTTAATGATTCATCTGCTTTTCCCAACTCACCGGCTTTAGCATACTGAATAGCTTCAATTGCTGAACTTCTTGCACTTCCTGCATTAACAATCAAGTTAATAATTACTTGTTCCTGTTCATCCATTTTTTAAATCTCCTTTTATCTTTATATAATCATAATACCATTTTGATTAATTTATTTCAATATTATAATTGTCGTTTATCAATAAGTCCAAAATTCATTAAAGCACGAGTAATACCCTCACGATCTATTGAATCAGTGATATAATCAGCTACTGATTTTGCCTCTTTTACAGCATTCCCCATAGCCACACCTAAATTAACCTCTTCAAGCATTTCAATATCATTTCTACCGTCACCAAAAGCAATTGTATCCTCCATAGAGCCATTCAATGTTTCAACGAGTTTTCTAATTCCATTAGCCTTTGACACACCTCTTAGCGTTAAATCAAACGAATAATCAGACTGGTGTCTCTGAATATCAAAATATGGAGATAAGGCTTGTACCATCTCAACTGTTTCTTTCTTATCATTAAGGACTATCATACCAATATATGCTTCAATCTGATAAGGATCAAAACAATCAACAGTCACTTCAGGCTTCATTCCCCAGTTTTTAGCAAATTGAATATGATTTAAATCATTCTTATCCCTAATATAAATATGATTGTTACTTTCAAAATAAAAATTCCAGTTTTTATCCTTAGAGATTCTGATGGTTTCATCAATAGCTCTCCCGGGAATCACTTGTTTATAGAGACATTTACCATTATATTCTACATAAGCTCCATTACATGTAACATAACCGTTAAACGGATAAAATGATACACCATCAACTATAAAGCAGCGACATCTTCCTGTTGCTAAAAAAACATCATGTCCCAATTCTTTTAATTCATTTAAAGATTTCATTGATGCTTCAGTAATGGAACGAATACCCAGCTTCATATCTATTAAAGTGCCGTCAATATCAAAAAACAGTTTTTTACTCATAACTATACCTCGTGGCCTATTATAGCATAAAAAAAGAAGGTATCAAAGATACCTTCCATTACTCTATTCAATAATTTCAGTAACGTTACCGGCACCAACAGTACGTCCGCCTTCACGGATAGAGAATCTTGTACCGTTTTCAATAGCGATTGGGTGAATTAATTCTACATCTAATTCAACATTATCGCCCGGCATAACCATTTCAACACCTTCTGGTAATTCAATAACACCAGTGATGTCAGTAGTTCTGAAATAGAACTGTGGTCTGTAGTTAGCAAAGAATGGAGTATGACGTCCACCTTCGTCTTTGCTTAATACATAAACCTGAGATTTGAATTTCATATGTGGCTGAACTGAACCTGGTTTAGATAAAACCTGACCTCTTTCAATCTGATCACGGTTAATACCTCTTAAAAGAACACCGGCATTATCACCAGCCATTGCAAAGTCTAACTGTTTTCTAAACATTTCGATACCAGTAGCTACACTAGTCTGAGTTTCATGGATACCAACAATTTCAACTGGATCATTTAAATTTAACTGACCACGTTCTACTCTACCAGTAGCAACAGTACCACGACCTGTAATAGTGAACACGTCTTCAACCGGCATTAAGAATGGCTTATCAGTATCACGAACTGGATCTGGAATATAACTATCCATAGTATCTAATAATTCCTGAATTGGAGCTGACCATTCCGGATCACCTTCTAATGCTTTTAAAGCTGATCCACGAATTACCGGAGTATCATCTCCAGGGAATTCATATTCATTTAATAATTCACGAACTTCCATTTCAACTAAATCGATTAATTCTTCGTCGTCAACCATATCACATTTATTTAAGAATACGATGATATAAGGTACACCAACCTGACGAGATAATAAGATATGTTCTCTTGTCTGTGGCATAGGTCCATCAGTAGCAGCAACTACTAAGATAGAACCATCCATCTGTGCTGCACCAGTAATCATATTTTTGATATAGTCAGCATGGCCTGGACAGTCAACATGTGCATAGTGACGGTGTTCAGTCTCATACTCAACGTGTGCAGTATTAATAGTGATACCTCTTTCCTTTTCTTCTGGAGCGGCATCAATCTGGCTGTAATCTTCAAATTTTGCCATACCTTTGCTAGAAAGATATTTAGTGATTGCAGCTGTTAATGTAGTTTTACCATGGTCAACGTGACCAATAGTACCAACGTTTACGTGAGTTTTCTCACGATTAAAATGTTCTTTTGCCATTTTAAGGTTTCCTCCTATAATTTTTCCTTAATTTACACAACATATAATAAATGATTTATTAGGAAAAAGCAACATAATTCTTTAAATCGAATTATTCGCTAGCCCCTGCTTTTTTTATAATTTCTTCTCTAATTGACTTAGGAACCGGTTCATATCTATCAAACTGCATTGTATAGTTTCCACGTCCCTGAGTAAATGAACGTAAATCAGTAGCATAACCAAACATTTCAGAAAGCGGTACAGAAGCTGCAACAACAATTGCATTACCTCTTTCTTCCTGACCATCAATCATACCACGACGAGAAGAAACATCCCCCATAACGCTACCTAAGTATTCGCTTGGAGCAATAACTTCTACTTTCATAATCGGCTCTAAAATGACCGGAGCACACTTCTTGGCGGCATTCTTCAACGCCATAGAAGCAGCAATCTTATATGCCTGTTCAGATGAATCCACATCATGATAAGAACCATCAAATAGAGTTGCTTTAACATCTAATACCGGGAATCCGGCAATAATACCATTCTGAAGAGCATCTTCAAGACCTGCAGCAACAGCACCAATATATTCTCTTGGTACAGTTCCGCCAACGATAGCATCCACGAATTCAAATCCTTTGCCTTCATTAGGTTCAAATTTGATCCATACATGACCATACTGACCACGACCACCTGACTGACGAATATACTTACCCTCAACTTCAGCAGACTGAGTAATAGTTTCTCTGTATGCAACCTGTGGTGCTCCAACATTAGCTTCTACTTTAAATTCTCTCTTTAATCTATCAACAATGACATCTAAATGTAATTCACCCATACCGGCAATAATAGTATCACCAGTTTCCTGATTTGTAGAAGTTCTAAAAGTTGGATCCTCTTCAGCAAGCTTAGCTAAAGCTGTACCAAGCTTATCCTGATCTGCCTTTGTTTTTGGTTCAATAGCCAATTCAATAACCGGTTCCGGAAATTCCATATTTTCTAAGATAACAAAGTGATCTTCATCACATAAAGTATCACCGGTTGTTGTATTCTTGAAACCAACAGCAGCAGCAATATCTCCTGCATAAACAGAATCAATTTCTTTACGTGTATTGGCATGCATTAATAAGATACGTCCTAAACGTTCTTTCTTATCTTTAGTAGAATTTAATACATAGCTTCCTGATTCAGCAACACCTGAATAAACACGGAAGAAAGTCAGCTTACCAACAAAAGGATCTGTCATAACTTTGAAAGCTAATGCAGAGAAAGGTTCTTCATCACTTGCATGACGAACAACATCATTTCCATCTTCATCCGTACCATCAATAGCAGCAATATCAGTTGGTGCAGGTAAATAATCAATAACAGCATCCAGCATAGGCTGTACACCCTTATCCTTATATGCAGATCCACATAATACAGGGAATAATTCAACTGCTAATGTCCCTTTACGAATAGCTGCTTTAATTTCTTCAATAGAAGGTTCTTCACCCTCTAATACTTTCATCATAAGATCATCATCAAAATCAGCAGCAGTCTCTACTAATTTTTCTCTATATTCCTGAGCCTGTGCTAACAAATCTTCAGGAATATCTCTTTCAACGACTTCCTCGCCGTCTTTACCTTCAAAGTACATTGCCTTCATTGTTAGTAAATCAATGATCCCCTCAAAAGTATCTTCAGCACCAATTGGCAGCTGTAAAGCTACAGCATTAGCACCTAATCTCTTATTAATAGATTCCAGTGACATGATAAAATCAGCACCGGTAGCATCCATCTTATTAGAGAATACAATTCTAGGAACTTTATAAGTTGTTGCCTGTCTCCATACAGTTTCAGTCTGAGGCTCAACACCAGCTTTAGAATCTAGAACCGTTACAGCTCCATCAAGTACACGTAACGATCTTTCTACTTCAACAGTAAAATCTACGTGACCTGGAGTATCAATAATATTAAGTCTGTATCCATTCCAATGTGCTGTAGTAGCAGCAGAAGTGATAGTGATACCACGTTCCTTTTCCTGCTCCATCCAGTCCATCTGTGAACCACCATCATGTGTTTCACCAATCTTATGAATACGACCGGTGTAATAAAGAACACGCTCAGTTGTTGTTGTCTTACCGGCATCAATATGAGCCATGATTCCAATATTACGAGTTTTTTCTAATGGATATTCACGAGCCATTGTTTTTCTCCTTTGTTAAAATTTATATTACCAACGGAAATGTGCAAAAGCTTTATTAGCTTCAGCCATTTTATGTGTATCTTCTTTCTTCTTAACAGAAGCACCTGTTCCGTTAGAAGCATCAATAATTTCATTAGCAAGACGTTCAACCATCGTTTTTTCATTTCTTAAACGTGAATACTGAGTCAACCATCTTAAGCCTAATGTCATTCTTCTTTCTGGAGAAACTTCTACCGGCACCTGATAGTTAGCACCACCAACACGTCTTACCTTTAATTCAAGTACAGGCATAATGTTGTTGATTGCTGCATCAAATACTTCCATAGAAGGTTTTTCAGTTTTTGTTTCTACTAATTTAAATGCATCATATAAGATGTTTTGTGCTACACCCTTTTTACCATCTATCATAATATTATTGATTAATTTAGTAATCGTTTTGCTATTATAAATTGGATCAGGTAAAACATCTCTTTTTGCAATACGTCCTTTTCTAGACATTGGTTAATCCTCCTTCTTTAAATCTTTTATTTCTTAGGCTTCTTAGCTCCATAACGAGAGCGAGCCTGCTTACGATCTTTAACTCCGGCACAATCCATAGTACCACGAATAATATGGTAACGTACACCTGGTAAATCTTTAACACGTCCGCCACGAATAAGAACAACTGAGTGTTCCTGTAAGTTGTGTCCGATACCAGGAATATAAGCAGTTACTTCAAGTCCGTTAGATAATCTGACACGGGCATATTTACGTAATGCTGAGTTTGGCTTCTTAGGTGTCATTGTAGCTACACGAGTACATACACCACGTTTTTGAGGTGAGTTTAATTTAGTAGGTCTCTTAGCCAATGAGTTAAAACCTCTATTTAAAGCAGGTGACTTACCTTTTCTTACTTTTTCACTACGTCCTTTTCTGACTAACTGATTAATTGTAGGCATTATTTTCTCCTTTCTTTCTAACACACAATTCCGGGTGTTTCAAATTTCATAGTTTTAAATAAGTGCTCACTAATTAGCACCTTAGTTATAATAAAAGAAACTTTTCTTAAAGTCAATATTTTTTTAAACAATTTATTTATTTTTACTTATCCTTTTTTAATGCACTATTACCCGTTTTTTACTATAATAATAAAAAGGAGGATTTTTTATGAATAAAATACTGTTTTTTGATATTGATGGGACTCTTATTTCAGATAGAACCTATAAAATACCACTAAGTGCCATTGATGCTATTTCTAAAGCAAAAAAGAATGGTCACTTGTGTTTCCTATGCACCGGAAGAAGCTACGGTATGACAAAAGAAGTCAGCACAGCAGGCATTGATAATGCTATTATTACCAATGGGATGGGAATCATTTTAAACAAGCAACCTATTATTCTTCATACTATTGATAAATTAATTGTTAGTAAAACTCTTCAGCTTATTGAAGAGATGAATGGAGGCTATCAAATAATTGACTGGCAATATGGCTATCAGAATGCTTATAACTACGCTAATTCTAAAAAAGCATTTCTTGATCGTTTTCCGGATATAGATCCGCTTTATTTCTTTAATCAGAAAGGAATGAAATCACTGGCAGAATATCCTGAATCAGATATTCTTAAAATAGATGTTACTCTTAATTCAGAAGAAGATGCAAAAAGATTTAATCAGGAACTTGATCCTTCCCTTGAAATGACATGGGCAGGAGGATACACCAATCATACTGCCAATGCCGGTGAACTTGTTTCTAAAGGATATAATAAAGGAACCGGTATTAAAGAACTTATTAATTATCTGCATATGGATATTAAAGATACAATTGCTTTTGGAGACTCATCTAACGATAAAGAAATGCTTAAAACAGTTAATACTGCTGTAGTTATGGGGAATGGCAGTGACGATATTAAGCAATATGCTGATTTTATTACTGACGATATTGATAATGATGGTCTTGCTAAAGCAATGGAGTCTTTAAACCTTATCTAATTTATAAAAATAATTGTTGAGCAATGAAACATTACTATGTATAATGCCTGAGTACAAGAGGTGTGAATTGATATGAAAATAAATAAAAAATATCGACAGACATATCATGCCAATGTTCCTTCAGCGTGGTCAAACGATCCCAATGGCATGATCTTTTATAAAGGAAAAGCACATATGTTTTTCCAGCATTATCCCCATGCTGCAAAATGGGGTATTATGCACTGGGGGCATTTTGTCTCAGACGATTTCATTAAATGGAAAACTCTCCCTATTGCTTTATATCCAGATCAGGAATACGAAAAAGAATGTGGATGTTGTAGCGGTACTGCTATTGAAGCAGATGGCATTCTCTATATCATCTATACAGCTGCCCAGATCAATCATCAAAGTCAATGCTTAGCTTATTCAGAAGATGGCATTCATTTTACTAAATATGAAATGAATCCTATTATGATTGCTGAAGATTTGTCTGATGAGATTTCTCCAAGAGATTTCAGAGACCCTAAAATTTTTAAAAAAGACAATATGTATTACTGTATTGCAGGTACAAGACTTTTAGATGAGGAAGATAAGCTGAAGTTTAAATCTTTTAAAGATCTGCCTCATTCCTCTGATATTAATATTAACAATGTTGCCGGAAGTAATGCTTATGTACACGGTTATGGTAATCTCATATTATTAAAATCAGATGATCTCAAGCACTGGAGCTATATAGGACCTCTTTTACGTCTGCAAAAAGAAATAAGAGAAGCTTTCTTCAAATTAAATGGAGTCTTTGAATGTCCGGATTATTTTGAAATAGATGGACAGGAAATTTTATTAGCTTCACCACAGAATTATCCTTCAGCAGGGCATAGTTTCAATAATCTGCATTCATGTATTTATGCGGCAGGTCATCTTAATTTACAAACAGGAAATTTTGTTGTTCATAAAACCGATGAAATTGATCATGGTTTTGACTTCTATGCACCTCAGACTTTAAAAACTGATGACGGGCGTATTATTCTCATTGCCTGGAAAGAAATGTGGGATCGTACTTATCCTACTGAAACTGATCAATGGATTGGAAGCTATACTCTTCCTAGAGAACTCTATTATAAAAATAATCATCTCTACCAGTCACCTGTAAGAGAAATTATGAACTATCGGAAAAATAAAAAAGAAGTGAAAGATATTACTTTAACTAATGGTTCTATTTCATTTAAAGATATTGAAGGTAATAAGATAGAGCTTATTGCCGATATTGGCTTAGGATCTTCTATGCGTACAGGCTTTAAACTCATGCATTCAAAAGAACATGCCGTCTATATTTATTATGATAGAAGTGAAAAAGTTCTTGTCTTTGACAGAAGTAATTCCGGTTATGAAATTTTTGGCAGAGAAGATGAAACAGCTATTAGAAAATGTGACATTTATGATAGTCACTATCTTAATCTTCATATTTTTATTGATGTTTCTTCTATTGAAGTCTTCATCAATAATGGTATTGATACAATGACCGGCAATATTTATGGTGATCCAAAAAAGGATATAGGTATTACTTTTTTTGCAGATAACGGAACAACAACATTAGATTCATTGATTAAATATGATATTGTAGTGGAATAAATTATTCCACTTTTTTCATACTTACTCAATTTTATTGTTTAAATAACTTAAATTGGTTATACTTATTGAAAAGAGGTGAAAGATAATGAAAGAATTTACACAAGAAGAACGCTATCGTGTCTTAAAAAGTCCTGATGAAATTAAAGATCTTCATCAGCGTAATGCTCAATCAATCTACCGCCAGACTTATCATGTACAGCCGGTCACCGGTCTATCCAGTGATCCTAATGGATTTGTCTATCATAATAATTTATGGCATCTATTTTATCAGTGGACACCATGGGGAGCTGTCCATGGCTTAAAATATTGGTATCATGTTACTTCTAAAGATCTTGTTCATTGGTCAAATAGAGGAATCGGTCTTTCTCCAGGAGATACATTTGATAATAAAGGCTGTCATTCCGGATCCGGAATAGCTTTAAAAAATGATCTTTATCTCTTCTATACAGGCAATCATCGTGATGAAAAATGGATTAGGACACCTTATACTTGTGCTGCTAGAATGGATGAAAATGGAAAACTACATAAACTAAAAGAACCTCTCTTTGGACCAAGACCTGATTATGCAGAGCATCAACGTGATCCTAAAGTCATTTATCATAAACAAAAGGATATGTATTATATATTTATTGGTGCAATGACACTTGATAAAAGAGGAACAGTCTTAATTTATCAATCAAAAGATCTATTATCAGGATGGCAGTTTTCCGGAGAATTAAAAGTACCCGGCTATGAAAACTTTGGCGGCATGTGGGAATGTCCTTGCATTGAAAATCTTAATGGACAGGATATTCTGATTTTCTCTCCACAGTATACAAAACTTCCTGAAAGAGGAAATAGTACAAATCATAATGTTTATTTAACCGGACAAATGGACTATGAGACGCTGACCTTTACTCCATCAGGACCTTATCATTATCTTGATTACGGTTTTGATTTCTATGCTGCTCAGTTTGCTGCCAACGTCAATAGCAATGACCATGCTATCATGATCAGCTGGATCGGTCTTCCCGACAATCATTATCCTAGTGCTGAAGATGAATGGGAAGGCACAATGACTATCCCTAGGGTCGTATCTCTAAAGGATGGATATCTATATCAACAGCCTCCGGAAGAAATGAAACTATTAAGAAAAGAGCCTATTCCTACTGAAGGGCATCTTCCTGATACCTGTGAAATAGAGGCTTTATTTGATGGAGAAGATACTGATTTTAATCTCTTTACAAATCAAAACAGTCATGGATTAAAAATTCATTATCAATCAGATACTCATACCTTGACTTTTGATAAAAGTCATATGAAACTCCGCTTTAACCAACAAGTATTTGAAATATTGAATATAAAACTGGCGGAAGACTTAAAAAATATGCAGATATTTATTGATAAATGTTCTTTAGAAGTATTTATTAATGATGGAAAATATACTTTCACAGCACGTCTTTTCCCAGTTAAAGAAGAACATAATTATGTATCAGATCATCATGTAAAACTAACTATATATCCTTTAAAAGAATCTGTACAAGATAATTTTATATTATAAAAAGATATGCACAATGCATATCTTTTTTAAGTTTATTCTTTATTTGCAGAAATAAATTCTTCCGGTTCATTAAAGAAGCTATCTTCAGGATTATAGTTTTCTGACATTTCTTCAGACTTTTCTAAAGCTTCCATTTTTCTAGCTATTTCTTTTTCATGAGCTAAAGTTTCTTTGGATTTTAGAGGTCCTCTTAATCCGGTACCTGCCGGAAGCAGATGTCCGATAATAACATTTTCCTTTAATCCCTTAAGCGTATCCACCTTTCCTTTGATAGAAGCATCCGTAAGAATACGTGTTGTTTCCTGGAATGATGCTGCAGATAGCCATGAATCAGTGTCTAATGATGCCTTAGTAATACCTAGCAGAATTGGTCTTGCCACTGCCGGATGTTTTCCCTCTTTAAGAACTTCTTTATTAAGCTTTGTAAATTGCTGAACAGTTAAATGTTCACCGGGAAGTGCATGTGTATCTCCGCCTTCAATAATTCTCATACGCTTAAGCATTTGAGAAATAATAATAGCAATATGCTTATCAGAGATTTCAATACCTTGCATTCTATAAACTTTCTGTACTTCTTTTAAAATATAGTTTTCAACAGCATGACTGTCAGCTACTTCTAAAAGTTCTTTAGGATCTATTGATCCTTCAGTAATCTTATCCCCGACATGAATTTCCTTACCTGCTGTTACTCTCAACTTATCATTCTTCTTAGCAAGATAAGTCTTAGATTCAAGTTCATTAGTAATTGTTACTTCCGGTCTTTCATCTTTATTTAAAGTAATACTTGTAACTGTCCCATCAATTTCAGAAATTACTGATCTTGATTTAGGATTGCGGGCTTCAAATAATTCCTGAATACGAGGCAGACCTTGTGTGATATCTTCTCCGCCGGCAACACCGCCCATATGGAAAGTACGCATAGTCAGCTGAGTACCGGGCTCACCAATTGACTGAGCAGCCATAATACCTACTGTCTCTCCAATTAACACTTCCTGCCCTGTCGCTAAATTACGTCCATAGCATTTCTGGCAAAGACCATCTTCAGCACGACAGCCAAAGATAGATCTGATTTCTACATCTTTAATACCGGCATCAACAACATCCTGTGCCAAATATTCATCCATCATTTCATTAGCATGAACAATAACTTCACCTGTTTCCGGATGAATAATATCCTTTACTGAATAGCGTCCAACAAGTCTATCATATAATGGTACAATAACATTATTATCAGCCGTATTAACTAATTCAGAAACAATAAAACCGCGATCTGTTCCACAATCTTCTTCAGTAATAATAACCTGTTGTGCAACATCTACTAAACGTCTTGTCAGATAACCGGAGTCAGCTGTTTTCAAAGCAGTATCTGTAGAACCTTTACGAGCTCCATGAGTAGAGATAAAGAATTCTGATGCAGTCAAGCCCTCTCTTAAAGCAGATTTAATTGGTAATTCAATAGTTTCACCTTTAGGATTACTCATCAGTCCACGCATACCAACCAACTGCGTGAAGTTAGAAATATTACCTCTGGCTCCTGAATCAGACATAATAAAGATTGGATTGCTTCGATCAGATTCAAACTCTACCTTAACAACATCAGTAACTTTATTCTTAGTCAGTTCCCATAAATCAATAACTGCTTTATAACGTTCTGATTCTGTCAGTTTACCTTTAGAATAAAGCTTTCTGATAACTTCAATCTTAGTATCAGCTTCATCAAATAATTTAAATTTATCATTAGGAATCTGAATATCAGCTGCTGATACGGTAATACCGGCAATCGTTGAATAATGATATCCCTGATTCTTCATCTTATCAAGCATAGTTGATATATGTGCCTGTGACATATGAGACTTCTTATAAGCTTCATTAATAATTGATTCAAGAGTCTTTTTACCAAAAGGCAATAATGGTTCCTGAGCTGCAATATGTGCCTTAATATCAGTTCCATAAGGAACAAAATATCGATCCGGAGTAGCAGTTAAATTATCTCTGCTGGTATCATTAATAAACGGGAATTCCCCTTCAAAAATCAAATTAAAGATAATCTTACCAACAGATGTAATTAAAAAACTATTATTCTGCTTTTCAGTAAATGTCTCATTATGTAATGAAGCCCCTCTAATCGCAATTCTAGTATGCAAATGTACAGTCTTAGCATCATAAGCCATTAATACTTCATTCACATCAGCAAAAACTGTTCCTTCACCAATTTTACCGGCAACTTCAGTTGTCAGATAATAATTACCCAAAACCATGTCCTGAGATGGAGTAACAATAGGCTTACCATCCTTAGGACCTAAGATGTTATTAGAACCAAGCATTAACTGTCTGGCCTCTTCAATCGCTTCCTCACCTAAGGGAACATGAACAGCCATCTGGTCACCATCAAAGTCAGCATTAAAAGCCGGACACATTAATGGGTGTAAACGAATAGCACGTCCTTCAACAAGCTTAGGCTCAAAAGCCTGAATACCTAATCTATGTAATGTAGGAGCACGATTTAATAATACCGGATGCTGTTTAATAACTTCTTCAACAACAGCCCATATTCTATCATCCATCTTATCAATCATTCTTTCAGCAGCTTTAATATTAGTTGCTAATTCATGTTTAACAAGACCGGAGATAATAAATGGTTTAAATAAATTAACCGCCATCTCTCTTGGAATACCACACTGATACATTTTTAAATCAGGTCCAACCGCAATAACTGAACGTCCTGAATAATCAACACGCTTACCAAGCAAGTTCTGTCTAAAACGTCCCTGTTTACCTTTAAGAGTATGAGAAAGAGATTTTAATGCTCGTCCGCCGGCACCGGTAATAGGTTTGCTTCTTCTACCATTATCAATTAAAGCATCTACAGCTTCCTGAAGCATACGCTTTTCATTCTGTACAATAATTGATGGAGTTCCTAATTCCAATAATTTCTTTAAACGATTATTTCTCGTAATAACACGTCTATATAAATCATTGAGATCACTAGTCGCAAAGCGTCCGCCATCTAACTGAAGCATTGGTCTTAAATCAGGCGGTATAACCGGAAGAACATCCATAATCATCCATTCCGGCTGATTCATAGAAGCTCTGAATGATTCAATCGCATCCAGTCTCTTTAAAAGCTTTGCACGTTTTTGACCCTGTGCTTCTTTTAATTCTTTATTAATCTCTTCATATTCTCTATCAAGATCAACTTTCTGAAGTAATACCTTAATCGCTTCAGCACCAATTTTAGCTTCAAACTGATTACCAAACTTATTATAGCAATCACGATAATCTTTTTCAGATAATACCTGCTTATATTCAAGAGGTGTTGTTCCTTTATCAGTAACAACATAGCTTACAAAATAGATAATCTCTTCCAGCTGCTTAGCAGACATATCAAGAATCAATCCCATACGAGATGGAATACCCTTTAAATACCAAATATGGGCAACAGGTGTAGCTAATTCAATATGACCCATTCTTTCACGACGAACAGAAGATCTTGTCACTTCAACACCGCATCGGTCACAAACGACACCCTTGTATCTAATTTTTTTATACTTTCCACAACTGCATTCCCAATCCTTCATCGGACCAAAAATTTTTTCACAGAATAATCCGTCTTTTTCAGGTTTTTGAGAACGATAGTTAATTGTCTCAGGCTTTCTAACTTCCCCATGAGACCATTCACGAATCTTATCAGGAGAGGCTAAGCCAATCTGAATTGATGAAAAATTAGTACTCATTATTCTTCCTCCTCATCCGCAAATGCTTCATTTTCCAGATTTTCATCTGTTATACCTTCCTCGTCATATAACATAGAATTATCTTCAAAAGTTTCTTCAGATTCAGTGCCTTCAGCAGCAGAGTCTTCCTTTCCTTCCTCCGGTTTCTTCTCATTATCAAAACTGCGAGGGAAACGGCGTTCTTCATCTTCAATATTACTCATATGTACTTCTTCACCATCGTTATCTAATAAACGAACATCTAAAGCAAGTGCCTGTAACTCTTTGACCAGTACTCGGAATGATTCAGGAATCCCCGGCTCCGGCAACTGCTGTCCCTTAACAATAGCTTCATAAGTCTTTACACGTCCAACCACATCATCAGATTTCACTGTTAACATTTCTCTTAATGTATAGGCAGCACCATAAGCTTCAAGTGCCCAAACTTCCATTTCACCAAATCTCTGACCGCCATTTTGAGCTTTACCGCCTAATGGCTGCTGAGTAACTAATGAATAAGGACCAACACTTCTCGCATGTAATTTATCATCAACCATATGACATAGCTTAATAAAATACATAACACCAACACAGATAGGATTATCAAAATATTCACCGGTTAATCCTGAAATAACACGTTGTTTGCCATCCATAGGCACATTGGCTTCTTTCATAATATCACTTAAATCATCCGGTCTGATACCATCAAAAGCTGGAGTAGCAAAATACTGTCCGCCTAATTCTCTGGCAGCATATCCTAAATGTAATTCTAATACCTGACCAATATTCATACGTGATGGTACACCTAATGGATTTAACATAATATCTAACGGTGTTCCATCCTCTAAATGAGGCATATCTTCAATTGCCAGAATTTTAGAAATAACACCTTTGTTTCCATGTCTTCCGGACATCTTATCACCTTCAGAAATCTTACGTTTCTGAATAATGTAAACCTTAATGACACGATTAACACCCGGCTGCATTTCATCACCGTTTTCACGTTCAAAAACTTTAATATCATGAACAATTCCGGCACCGCCATGTGGAACTCTTAATGAGTTATCTTTAACTTCTCTGGACTTTTCACCAAAGATAGCTAATAAAAGTTTTTCTTCTGCCGATAATTCAGCCTGTCCTTTCGGAGTTACTTTACCAACAAGAATATCCCCTTCTTTTACTTCAGCACCAATACGGATAATACCTTCAGCACTTAAGTTAGAACGAGCTTCTTCACCGACGTTAGGAATATCTCTTGTGATTTCTTCCGGACCAAGCTTAGTCTCACGACATTCAATCGCATACTCTACAATATGAATAGAAGTATATAAGTCTTCCTTAACAAGACGTTCACTCATTATAACAGCATCTTCATAATTATAACCGTTCCATGTCATAAATCCTACCAAGACATTCTGTCCTAATGCAAGCTCTCCCTGTTCCATTGAAGGACCGTCAGCTAAAACATCACCTTTTAATACATGTTCACCCACTTTAACAATAGGCTTGTGGTTAATACAAGTACCGGCATTAGAAATAGTGAATTTAAGCATTCTATAAGAACGTTCCTGTCCTGTTTCATCACTTCTGACAGTTACTTTTTTAGCATCTACATAACTAACAGTCCCTGCTTCTTTAGAAACGACAGCAGCTCCGGAATCTCTAGCTGCCTGATATTCCATACCGGTTCCTACATAAGGAGCATGAGGATTTAATAAAGGCACAGCCTGTCTTTGCATATTACATCCCATCAAGGCACGTGTTGCATCATCATTTTCTAAGAATGGAATACATGATGAAGCAACCGATACAATCTGTTTTGGAGAAATATCAATAAAATCTATTTCTTCCGGCTTAGCCATTACGTTTTCACCTAAATGACGAGAAATCACCTGTTTATCTAATATTTTTCTATTTTCATCTAATTCAACCTTAGCCTGTGCAATGACATAATTTCTCTCTTCGTCAGCAGTTAAATAACGAATATCATTTTCATCAATAATACAATTATTCACTTTTCTATATGGTGTTTCAATAAAACCATATTTATTCACCTTAGCATAACTTGCTAAAGTAGAAATCAAGCCAATGTTAGGACCTTCAGGTGTTTCAATCGGACAAATTCTTCCATAGTGTGAAGTATGTACATCTCGTACTTCATAACCGGCACGATCTCTTGATAATCCGCCTGGTCCTAAGGCTGATAAACGTCTCTTATTTGTAAGCTCAGCTAATGGATTAATCTGATCCATAAACTGAGATAATTGAGAACTTGAAAAGAATTCTTTAATAGCAGCTGTTAATGGTCTGATATTAGTTAAAGACTGAGGAGTAACACTCTCAATTTCAGAAAGTGACATTCTCTCACGAACAACTCTTTCCATTCTAGATAAACCGATTCTAAACTGATTCTGGACAAGCTCACCTACAGTACGTACACGTCGATTCCCTAAATGATCAATATCATCTAATAAGCCGGCACGACTCATTAAATTAACACGGTCAGCATCCTGTAAATCAATAGAATCAAAAATATCTACTAAATTAAGCATATATGAATAAGAAGCAAGCATATCAGAAACAGTAATATACTTACATGTTAGTGATAAATCTGTACCAATCACTCTCATCTTCTTCTGTTTTGTCTCATCTAAATAAACATCCAGTACCTGAATAATACTATGAGAATCCATAGCAGAATTGATTTTAATCTCTCTTGTATGAGCACCGGCTTCAAATACCTTACGCAAAATATCAATTTTATCTTTAGATATTAATGTCCCTTCTTTCATAACAATATTGCCATCAATATCAATAACATCCTCTGCTAATACTCTATTCATAATACGATCAAGCAGACTTAATTTTTTGCTTAGCTTAAAACGACCTGCTTTTGCTAAATCATATCTCTTTGGATCAAAGAAACGTGTATAAAGCAAAGTATTTGCACCTTCTAAAGTAGCAGGTTCTCCCGGTCTTAACTTATTGTAAATCTCAGTTAAGGCACTATTCATATCTTCAGTTGTATCTTTTTCAAAAGTATTTCTCAGGAATTCATGATCACCGAAAACATCAATGATTTCTTCATTGCTCGAAAGTCCTAAAGCTCTTAATAAAATTGTCCCCGGAATTTTCTTTTGTCTATCAATACGAACATTTAATACATTTTTAGTATCATTTTCAAACTCAAGCCAAGTTCCTCTACTAGGAATAACCTGTCCTGAAAATACTGTTTTACCAATTTTATCAGTTCCATCAGCAAAATATGCACCTGGAGAACGCACTAACTGTGATACAATTACACGTTCAGCACCATTAATAACGAATGTCCCAGAGTCCGTCATTAAAGGGAAGTCTCCCATAAAGACTTCATTTTCCTTAATTTCACCGGTCTGATTATTAACCAATCTTAGAGTAGCACGTAATGGTGCAGCGTAAATTGCATCTCTATCCTTTGATTCATCAGCATCATATTTCGGTTCATCAAAACGACAATCAACAAACTCTAATGAAAGAGTATCATTGAAACTTTTAATAGGATAAATATCCTCAAAAACCTCTTTGATTCCTTCTTCCTGGAACCATTTAAAAGAATCAGTCTGAATTTCTACTAGATTTGGGAGATCTAATGATCCAGTAATTCGTGAATAATTACGTCGATGAATTCGACTTTCTAAATGTGGTACATTCTTTTCCAAGTTCTGATTCACTCCTTTTATATTCTCTATCTATATAAAAAGTAGCTAAAAAACGCTGCTTTTACATATGAGTAGGCATCTTAGAATGCTAGCATACACTAGTTCTAAAGTCAATAATTATTTATAAAAAAATAATTTTTTATCTCATTAGCAGCGTTCATTTATCTTTGTGAACAAAGAATATAATATCCCTTATCTCTTTTTAATATCTCACAAAAGCCATAAGTTTCTTCCATCAGCCTTTTAGCACTGGGTGCCCCTTGTTTCTTCTGAATAACAATCACCAGTTTCCCTTGATTATTCAAATGATCATAGCTGTCTTTAATAATCTTTCCAACAACTTGCTTTCCTGCCCTGATAGGAGGATTAGAAATAATAATATCAAAGCTATTCTTTACTTCTTCAAGACAATAACTATTATAAGAAATAATATTATTGAGATGATTTAAACGAATATTTTCCTGAGCTAAAGATAATGCTCGATTATTTATATCAATCATCTCTACATATAAAGAGGGATAAGCTTTTTTTAAACTTATTCCCATAGCTCCATAGCCACATCCTATATCAAGCAATGATTTTTCATCATTAATTTCAATAGCTTCTAATAAAACATGGCTGCCATAGTCTACCCGATCTTTTGAAAATACGCCATGATCTGTAATAAAAGAAATAGAATGATTACGATAATAGAATTCTATCTGTTTCTTTTGTGAAATAAGATCTACATTGTCCGTATAATAATGATTCATAATTTTATAAAAAAAGCCCCAAAGGGCTTTTTTCTGTCAAAGATTATTTTACTTCTACAGTTGCACCGGCAGCTTCTAATTCTTCTTTGATTTTAGCTGCTTCATCAGCTGGGATATTTTCTTTGATTGGTGAAGGTGCCTTATCAACTAAGCCTTTAGCTTCTACTAAGCCTAAGCCAGTAATTCCTCTTACAGCTTTGATAACCTGAACTTTTGAAGCACCGATATCAGTTAAAGTAACTGTAACGCTCTTAGGTCCTTCATCTTCCTGAGCTGCACCGGCAGCAGCCACAGCAACTGGAGCAGCAGCTGTAACATCAAATTTTTCCTCGATTGCTTTTACTAAATCATTTAATTCTAAGATTGTAGCTTCCTCTAAATAAGCTAAGATATCTTCATGTGTTAATTTTGCCATTGTATTTTCCTCCAAATATTTTTTTATTCAGCAGCAGCTTCTGCTGCTTCTTCTTTCACCGGCTCTGCGACAGCAGATCCTTCAGCAGGCTTAGCATCCGCTACAGCCTGTACTGCTCTAGCAAACTTTGCGACAGGAGCCTGTAATGTACCAAGTAACATTGAGTACATACCCTTTCTGTCCGGTAATGCTGAGATTGCCTTAACTTCATCAACATTTAATAACTTACCTTCAACAATTGCCGATTTGATTACCAAATTCTTATGCTTTTTAGCAAACTTTGCCAGTACTCTTGCCGGAGCAACTGCATCATCAGTACCAAAAGCCATTGCATTAGGTCCAACAAGGTATTCATTCAATTCAGTTTTTCCTGTAGCTTCTGTTGCGCGCTTTACCAGCTTATTCTTATAGATTTTTAAATCTACATTTTCTGCTCTTAAAGCACGGCGCAATTCAGTAACTTCAGCAACAGATAAACCACGATATTCAGCAACTACTACAGACGCTGAATTATTAAGCTTATCAGTGACTTCATCAATGATTGCCTGTTTCTGTGCTAATACTTCTTCTTTAGCCATTCTTGCACCTCCATAAAATTTATCGCAACAATATACACGCTATATAAAAACGCTCCTAACCATAGAGGAGCGTTGTCATCAAATGACAATACTACCTCGGTAACATATTAAGCATTAAGCTGTTACTGTCTACGGTATATTGATTGCATCAATTAAATTGGGATTTTATCCCTGAATTCTGATTGCAGGTCCCATAGTAGCTGAGATTGCAATATTTTTAATATAAGTTCCCTTAGTAGCAGACGGCTTAACTCTTACAATTAAGTCATGGATTGCATTATAGTTTTCTGCTAACTGCTGAGCGCTAAATGAAACACGTCCCATAGGTATATGTACATTTCCATCTTTATCAGTTCTGTAGTTAACCTTACCGCCTTTTGAATCCTTTACTGCCTGTTCGATATCCATAGTAACTGTACCAGTCTTAGGGTTAGGCATTAATCCTCTAGGACCTAAAATTCTACCTAATTTACCTAAGCCGGCCATCATGTTTGGTGTTGCAATTACAACATCAAAATCAAGCCATCCGCCGGCAATCTTATCTAATAAATCCTGAGATCCTACATAATCTGCACCGGCAGCTGTAGCTTCATCAGCTTTTGCTCCTTCAGCAATAACTAAAACAGTCTTTGTTTTCCCTGTTCCATGTGGTAGTACTAAAGCCCCACGCAACTGCTGTTCTGCATGTCTAGTATCTAAGTTTAAATTAAATACTGCATCAACAGACTCATCAAATTTTGCTGTAGATGTCTTTTTTACTAATTCAACTGCTTCCTCTATTGAATAAGCTTTATCTTTTTCAATCAATTGAGCAGCTTCTAAATATTTTTTACTTTTTTTCTTAGCCATATTTTCCTCCTTAAGTGGTCTTAACGGATTGACCTCCCACTGTAATGACGGAATCTTATCCATCAAAGCATTACTTACTTTTAATTAAGCATCAATACCTTCGCATTTAACACCCATATTGCGAGCTGTTCCAGCAACAATCTTCATTGCAGCTTCAAGATCATTCGCATTCAAATCAGGCATCTTGTATTCAGCGATTTCTTTTAACTTATCAGCACTTAATGTAGCAACAGTCTGTTTTGAATCACTAGCTGCTTTCTTTAAATTACATGCCTTCTTAATTAATTCTGATGCCGGGCTAGTCTTACATACAAAGTCAAAGCTCTTATCTTCATAAACAGTTAAGACAACAGGTACTGTTTCACCAGCACGTTCCTTAGTCTGATCATTGAAAGCTGTACAAAACTTTGGCATCTGAATACCGGCACCTGCTAATGCAGGACCCGGTTTAGCTCCACCAGCCGGAAATTGAATCTTCATCACTCTTACAACTTTTTTGCTCACGCGACACACCTCCTATTAAATTTTGTTCGCGCCGTGGTACAAAAGAACATAGTCCTCCCACGCCTAGATACATCCGTATCGACAACATTATATATGATTATTTATAAAATGCAATAATAAAGTTAAAAAAACACTCTTCTTCTTAAAGATAAAAGTAAAACATAAAAAATTCAGATAAAACATTCTCTCTACCTGACTGTGATAACTTAAAAATCTCCTTTAAAGAAGATTCAATTTATTTTTATCTCCAAATAAAGTATCAATAACATTATTTTGCAAAGAATAGATAAAAAAAGATAGATGATTCATCATCTATCTAAACTTCTACTTTTTCCATACTGATCAAATCAGTATCAACAGGTGTTAAATTACCAAAGAATTCTACAAGAACAACTCCTGTTTCTTTTTCTTTATCAATAGAATCAACTTTTCCGGTCTTACCGGCAAACGGGCCGGAAAGAAGCTTAACTTCATCACCAATATCAAAGTTAATCTCAACAGCTGAAGTATGAATACCCATCTTCTTTAAAATAGGATCTATTTCATGTTTGGCAAGAGGGAACGGCTTAGCACCACCTCCACTTGAGCCAATAAATCCGGTAACACCCGGAGTATTTCTAACAACATACCAGGCCTCATCTGTCATAATCATCTCTACTAAAACATAACCGGGCCAGATGTTTTTCTCCTTATTAACTTTCTTACCATCTTTAATTTCAGTTTCTATATGAGTAGGAATCAAAATATTAAATACAAGATCTTGTAATCCCATAGATTCAATTCTTTTCTCAAGATTATCTTTTACTTTGTTTTCATGTCCGGAATATGTATTAACAACATACCACATTCTGCCTTCATCATTCATGTCTGCCATTTTAATTCATCCCCAATGCTTTCAATATAAATGCAATAATAGCATCACTTGCATAAAAAAATACGCCAAGAACAATAGTAAATAATAAGACTACCCCTGCATCAACAGCAAGCTCTTTTCCTCTAGGCCAATGAACATTCTTTAATTCATCTCTAATACCTCTTAAAGAGAACCATTCTTTAAACTTTAAAGGATTCTGATCAATAGTATCTTCCATATATTTTTTTCTCTCAAGTTTTTTTGCTTTACGCAGTTCACGACGTTCTTGTTTTCTTTTCTCTTTTAATTCTTTCTTTTCATTTGCATCCATGAAGAGTCCTCCTATTTAGATTCTCTATGAAGAGTATGTTTATTACATCTCTTACAATACTTATTAATTTCTAATCTCTTTACATTTGTACGTTTATTCTTATAAGTCGAATAATTACGTGACAGGCATTCTGTACATACTAATATTACTTTCTCTCTCAAGCCTATCACCTCTTTCGCTTTCTTAATTTATCATAATATATAAACCTAGTCAAATTGATTTTATATCACTGTACGTATCTTTTTTAAAATCCGATAATTCAGGTTATAAACAGTCTTCAGATTAACCTGCAATTCATCAGCAATCTCATTTGGCTTATATCCTAATATAAACATATGAAAAACTTGTTTTTCTCTATAATTCAAATGATTTAAAACATAATTTCCTAATTTATCAAAAACTTCTTTTAATTCAGACTGAATATCAGGAACATAATCAGTATGCCCATCAGGGACAATATCCAAAAGAGTCCGCTGATCAGCTTTCGACAAACTGGCATCTAAAGAATCATAAAAACTTCGTGTCTGATCATCTCTTAACGCCGTCATTAGCTTATTTGAAATACAAACTCTAATAAAAGTCGAAAAACTTGCTTCACGATCCTCTCGATAAGAATAGAGAGCTTTATCAAAACAAATCATTCCTATTTGAATAAGATCATCAGAATTAACTGATCCTAAACGATAATGATATGATTTTCTTACCATTTTCTTAACAATATGATAGTACCTCTGACATAATTCATAATACGCCATCTTATTGCCGGTTTTTACTAAATATATTAATTCCATCGTATTGTCTTCAAACATAAATACTCCTCCTGCTTATAGAGGATGACGTGAATTATAAACCTGGTAAAGTAATACTCCTGCTGCTACTGAAGCATTCAATGAGTTAACATGCCCTTTCATTGGTAAAACAACCTTAAAATCACATTTAGATTTCACCAATCTTGAAATCCCGGATCCCTCAGACCCGATTACAACTACTACAGGCATATTAAAATCTATACAGCGATAATCCTCTGATTCCTCATTTTCACAGCCAACAATCCAAAACCCTTGCTTCTTTAAGTCTTCCAAACATCTTGCCAAATTAGTCACCTGAGCCACTTTCACATAATCAATAGCTCCTGTTGATACCTTTGCAACTGTAGATGTCAGATTAACACTTCTATTCTTACCAATAATCACTCCATCAACATTCATTGCATCACATGTACGTAAAATCGCTCCTAGATTATGTGGGTCTTCTAAACCATCCAACATCACTAATAAAGGGTATTTATCATGAATTTTTTCAAGCATTTGCTCAATTGTCGAATACCCATAGGATTCAATGACTGCGATGACTCCCTGATGATTACCGCCAGATGTTAAAGTATTAAATTCTTTTTTATCTTCACTCACCCTATACTTTATTTTTATTTTTTTAGCAAGCATAATTAAATCATCATTTCTGCTTCCTTTTAAGAAAACAAGCTCACTAATATTTTTATTATTTCTTAGCAGTTCACGAACAGTATTTCTTCCATAGATCCATTGTTTCATAGTGATATCACCTTATATCTCATCTTTCTCTATAATCTCTTTATATTTTTCAAATATTTCCTTTATTCTGGTCTTATTATTCTCTAAATATAAAGTACCTATTAATGCCTCGAACCCTGAAGAATGATTATGATTAATCACATTCTTGATACGTCTGGTCTTGGTATTACGTCCTCTTCTATAAACATCTATCTCTCTTTCAGTCAGGAAACCTTGTGCTAAAGTTTTTTTGATAAAAAGAGCCTGTGCATCAGCACTGACATAAGAAACTGAAGCTTTCTGAAGAGCATGTGAATTCTGAATATTCTTTTCTAAAATCAGATATTCTCTTACATAGACCTCAAATACAGCATCCCCTAAATAGGCAAGAGTCAAAGCATTCATTAATTCAGGTTTCATTAAAGAATTCCTCTCTGCATCAATTTTGATCTTAATCGATCCGCCTCTTCAAAATTCTTCTCTTTCTTATAATTATTCCACTGATTATATATGTTAATATCTTCATCACTTAATACAGGTGTTTTAAAATTAAATCCTATTAAATCAGTCATTTGCATCAATGTTTCATACTCATTAGAAATCATTTCATTATCTTTTTCTTTAGTGCGCATAATCTGATTCAATACCTTCACTTCTTCTAATATAAGAGTTAAAGCAAGTGATGTATTCAAGTCATCTGACAAAGCATCAGCTATCTTATCTATTTTTTCCTTTAAAACAATACCTTTTTTAACCCTTTCAGTCTGTAAATATAAAGATGCTGCCTTTACTACATTTTCAACTTTAGTCGTCTCTTTCTTTACATTATTAAGAACTTCATCAGTAAAGTTTAAAGGATTTCGATAATGAGTAGAAAGCATAAGCCATTTATAAACATTAATACCAAGCTTCAAAAGTAAATCTTTTGCCCATAGCACATTACCTAAAGATTTACTCATCTTCTCTCCATTAATATTTATCATCTGATTATGAACCCAATAATTTGCCAGGTGATCTCCATTATAGGCTTCACTTTGAGCTATTTCATTTTCATGATGAGGAAACTTTAAATCATGACCTCCGCCATGAATATCAATCTTTGATTCTTTAAAAATATCATTAATCATAACCACACATTCTGTATGCCATCCGGGTCTTCCTTTTGACCATGGTGATTCAAATCGAATCCCTTCATCTGTTTTTTTCCATAACACAAAATCTAATAAGCTTTCCTTCTTAGCATCATCACTGCTTTCTGTACGTCGACTGGCTCCTTCAATAAGATCCTCTATTCTAATACCGGATAAATGACCGTAATCTTTAATTTTAGGTACTCTAAAATAAACATCACCATCTACCTGATAAGCATATCCTTTATCAATCAATGATTGAATAAATTCAATAATCTTATCCATAGTCTGAGTTACTCTCGGTGTATAAGTGGGAGCTTTTATATTTAAGCCATTTCTAACATCCTCATATGCCTTAATATACTTATCCGTTAATTCTTTCTCTGTAATACCTTCTTCTTTTGCCTGTTTAATGATCTTATCATCAACATCAGTATAGTTAGAAACAAAAATTACCTCATTCCCATAATATTCTAAGACACGTCTTAAAACATCAAAAACAATCATTGGTCTGGTATTGCCAACATGCACATAATTATAAACAGTTGGTCCACATACATAAATACTTACCATATGATCATGAATAGGAATAAACTCTTCTTTCTTATTTGTATATGTATTAAATAATCTCATAAGCCTCTCCTCATATAATAAAAAAAGCTATTATGAAAGACGTTCCACTTTCATAAAGCCACAATACTTTTAACGCAAGTCCGACGTCTCTTCTTTTAAAAGAGCTCAAGCAAGGGGCATCCTAGTATTCCTAATTAAGTCCTTTTCACCAAACTGACTCTCGCTAATAATTCCTTCTACTATTCATTCCTGCTTCTAATTTATCTAACTATACCAAATAATAATCTTTCATTCAAGTAAAACAGATCATTCTCAAAAAACTAAAGAAAAAATTCGGGCATTTGACCGAATTTATTATGACTGCTCCATAGCTTTTTATCTGAAATTCGAGAAACAGCTTTTTTCCGTTTTATACTTTTTTCTTAATATTCTTTAACACAATTAAGCTGATTATTGATAAGCCGATCAGCGTTATATAAACAAATAGCTTATTACTATCTCCTGTTTTAGGTGATGGTTTCTTTACTCCAGATGATTCTAACTGCTGTTTTTTATTCACAATAGTATATCCATCTTTTTCAGAACCTTTTACTTCCACCATATAAAATTCATTATTTAGCTTAATTTTTCCAAACTTTTCGCCAACTTCTTTTACTGTATATTTATAAGGATTGCCATAATCATCTGTTATATCTAACTTTTCCCATTTATGAGTAAGATTGTTTGCAGATAACTCTACTGCTTTTCCAAGTGGCTGATTGTTTCTGTATAACTGAATTTTAATAGCTGAAGGTGCACTAACTATCTTACCTTGGCTATCTTTCTATATTTTTTCTACATTTATATCGGTAGTTTTCTTTTTGTTTTCTATCTTGTATTCTTTACCTTCAATATCATTATCTGATACTGTAAATTCTTTTTTTATTGGATCATTAACATCAAATTCAATCCGGTTTGGAGCTTTATTTTCTCTCATAATATATGTTGCTGCTCTTAATCCTTTGATATTAGCAATTCCATCTTTATCTGTTGTTAGTGTGATAGATTTTCCTTTATTTACAAAAGTATTATTTTCTTTTACCTCTATATCGCGATTATCTTTTCTTTCAAGAATAAACTCTACCACTTTGATTGGTATATTTTTATTTTCAATCTTCTTAATAATTTTTAATTCACCTGATTTTCTACAACTCTTATTCCATTACCGCCTAATTTTACATTAACCGGAAAATGCTATCCTTGCCTGATCTCTGTTCTATCAACAAATAAATCACTAATAATATTTTTGTGCATGCACTGTTTTATTCATTCCTGCTATCCCTATGAAACTGCTTAATGCCATTAATAACATTAAAAGAATAAAACCGGTTTTTTGTATTTTATTTTTCACTATTCATTTCGCCTTTACTCTGTTATCTTTGTTTTTCTGTTCTTTAACAAATAAAGATATTCTATAGATAATTCGCTTACCATAGCCATATAACATAGTCTAATTAACTTAAAATATCATAAAATTATATTCTGTCAATTATAATTGCAATACATTCGCATTTTAGAATAAAAGAGTTTTAGCTATAATCGATCAAGAAACATATTTTATTGTATAGTGCTCCTTCATGAAGTTTCCAAACTCCAAACATATAAATATTATTCCCTAACTAAAACATATTACTTTGATCATTACTGCATATTTATCATAATTTTTTACTAAGCCATTGTAAAAACAGAATGATTTGATTTAAAAACACAAAAACAATACTCAATTTTTTTAACTTTAAATCTCATATTCATATAAAAAAGCAGATTCCGAGTGTCTTCCGAAAAAGTCCTCAGAATCAGCCTTTTTTGTTTTCTAAACATGAGTCTGATAAATTCAATTTAATATAGTAATGCATTAAATACATTAATGTATTCATCGCTTGAACGATCCCAGTCAAGCTTAGCCTTCATAGCTCTTTGTACCATCCGATCCCAAGCTTCTTTATTATTGTAATAAACACTTAAAGCATAATCAATAGTATGCTCCATTTCATGAGCATTGTAATTAGCAAAACTAAAGCCGGTGCCTGTATCTTCATATTCATTATAAGGCTCTACTGAATCTTTTAATCCGCCGGTTTCCCTAACAATAGGTATTGTCCCATAACGTAATGACATCATCTGTGATAAACCGCATGGTTCAAATAACGAAGGCATCAAAAACATATCACAAGAAGCATAAATACGACAGCTTAAGCCAAAATCATATTTTAATTGTAGACTAATTTTCGGATTATCAATACCTGCTATTTGTTTAAGAGGTTCTTCATATTTTGCATCTCCGGCCCCCAAAATAACAAGCTGAACTTCTTTCTTAAGCAATTCTTCAAGCCTGTTAATAATAAGATCTAAGCCTTTCTGCCATGTCAGTCTTGTTACTATTCCGATTAAAGCAACATCAGGATTCTCCGGTAATCCGACCTCTCTTTGTAAAGCAAGCTTATTTTCCATTTTCTTAGCTTTAACATTAGAAACATCAAAGTTAACAGCAATATTTGGATCAGTAGCCGGATCATTTACATCATAATCAATACCATTTAAAATACCGAATAAATCATGCCTTCTCATATTAAGAATAGACTGCAGTCCTTCACCATAAGCATCTGTCAATATCTCATTGGCATAAGTAGGTGAAACAGTCGTAATAATATCACTATAAACAATAGCAGCCTTCATCATATTCATACATCCGTCATTACGACAGTTACCGTTATAATAAAGATAATTATCTAATCCAAATAAATCCTGAAGCAAATTAGGATCACATTTTCCCTGATAGGCAATATTATGAATAGTAAAAGTAATCTTTACATCTCCATAAAAATCATAATAGCAATATCTCTCTTTATATAACGGTGCAATCATAGCTGCCTGCCAATCATGAAGAGACAGAATATCAGGCATAATATCTAAACGAGAAAGACATTCTAAAACCGCAAAATCATAGAATGCAAATCTCTCATAGTCATCATCATAGCCATAAAGTCCAGGTCTTCTGAAATATTGCTCATTATCTACAAAATAATAAGTTACGCCTTCATAAACGGCTTTAAAAACACCACAATAGCATCTTCTCCAGCCAACCCAAAGATAAAAATTAGTGACATACTCTAATGTATCAGAAAGCTTAATATCTTCATATTTTGGCAAAAAAACATAACATTCATGTCCTTTTTTAGCTAATTCTTTTGGCAAAGACCCCAATACATCAGCCAACCCTCCGGATTTAATATAAGGAAGTGCTTCACCTCCTGCAAAGGCAATTCTCATCAAACAATATCTCCTTCTTTAATAAAAGTCGGGCTCTTTGAATCACCGATAAGAGTCTTAATATTTTTAACTCTGGCTTCTTTATCCACAATAACATTTTCAACATGAGCACCCGGATCAATGACTGAATCAGACAGAATAATACTATTTTTAACAATAGCTCCCTTACCAATCTTTACATTACGTCCTAAAATACTATGCTCTACCGTTCCATCCACAATAACACCGTTTGCTATAAATGCACTTACCACTTTTGCATCATCAAGATACTTAGTTGGCGGTGTATCATTAGTGTTAGTAAATATAGGCCAATTAGATTTAAAGACCTGAGTAGAATTCTCAAGAGACAGGAAGCCCATTGAAACTTCATAATATGATTCATAAGAATTAATTGCTTTCGCAAATCCTTTATAATCATAAATATTAATACTTCTTTCATTGACGCTGTATGCAAGCATATCACGAAGATCAAAGAAAGCAGAAATTTTCTGAGCATCCTTTAAGAACTTAGCAAATACCTTAGCAGAGAAAACATATGTTTCTAAAGATACAACTCTGTTTTTAGCAGTTCCCATATTCTTCTCAATGCCGACAACCTCTCTCGTATCACTATCTATCTTAATATAATCTCCACCAATAAACTCTTCATGTGCATTCTTTGTTTTCATTGCAACAATAGTAATATCCTTACCTGAAGCAATATGATTTTCAACAAGTTCGCTATAATCCATAGTTGTTACAATATGATTCGGTGCCACAACAACATAATCCGGATTCTCTTTTTCAAAGAACTTAATATTTTCAAGAATATTATTAATATCATGATTATACATCGTATTAACATGCTTCTCATTATAAAGCAGATTAATACCGCCATTTTTAGAATTAAAATTCCATGCATTTCCATTACTCATATGCTTTAATAAAGATCTTGGCTTCTCTTTAATTAAAACACCAACACTATCAATCATTGAATTAGAAAAATTCGATAATACAAAATCAATAATGCCATAACGACCCAGGAAGCTGACTGAAGCAACTGGTCTTTTCTCTGTTAATCCATTAAGCGATACATCTGAATGTAAATTGACATATCCGATTACTTTATTAGCCATTTCTTCATCCTCCCTACTTTATATTTTTCGCAACAAGTGCGACCTCTTTGGCATCTTTATTTACAACGGCACCGGCTTTAACAGTAATGCCTTCATCAACAATAGATTTATAAACTTCAGCACCTTCCTCAACTAAAACTCCCGGCATTAAAACTGAATCAATAACTTTTGCATTCTTTCCCACTGATACATTATTAAATAAGACAGATCCCTGAACAGTTCCATCAATAATACATCCTTGATTAATCATAGAATGTTTAACAGAAGCATTCTCACCAAGAAGCTGCGGCTTACTTAAAGTATCTTCAGAATAAATTTTCCAATCCTTCTTAGTATTATAAAGATCCAACTGACGATCATCTAATAAATCCATATTTGCTTCCCATAGACTATCTACTGTTCCGACATCTTTCCAATAGCCTTTAAATTCATAAGCAAATAAACGCTTATTGTCAGCAAGCATATCCGGAATAATATTCATGCCGAAATCATGTTTACTGTCTTTTTTCTTAGCATCAGCTATTAGATATTTCCTTAATTCTTTATAAGTAAAAATATAAATACCCATAGATGCCAGTGTAGACTTCGGCTCTGCCGGCTTCTCTTCAAACTCATAAATAGATAAATCTTCATTTGTATTCATGATCCCAAAGCGGCTTGCTTCTTTTTTAGATACATTTAAAACTGCAACCGTTAAGTCAGCATTCTTTTCTTTATGTGCAGCCAGCATTTCCGTATAATCCATTTTATAAATATGATCACCTGATAAAATAAGAACATATTCAGGATCATACTGATCCAAGAAACTGATATTCTGATAAATAGCATCAGCGGTTCCTGCATACCATGTAGCGCCTACTTCACCTCTCTCACGAGCCGGTAAAATAGCTGCCAATGAGTTATTTCCATCAAGACCCCACTTGCTTCCTGCACCTACATATGCTCCTAATAAAACTGACTCATACTGTGTCAGTACACCAACAATATCAATGCCCGAATTTGCACAATTACTTAAAGGAAAATCGATAATACGATATTTTCCCCCAAAATATACAGCTGGTTTAGCGACTTTAGCAGTCAATTCTTTTAAACGTGTTCCACGTCCGCCGGCAAGAATCATTGCTACTAACTCTTTTCCCATATTTTATCTCCTCCTTCTATATGTAATCGCTTTCTATGTTTCTATTTTATCATAATAAAGAGAGGAGTCATAGTAAAATTTTCTCTTTTTTATTTTTCTTTTAATTTATTTGTATATCTAAAAAACAGGAGAAGAAATAAACTCATTTTCCCTCCTGTTTTTGTATTAATTTTCTAACTGCTGAAATAAAATGCAATGATCCTGTAATAAGAATTTCATCATATTTCAGATAGGCGGTTTTAATAGCCTCCTGATAATCCTTAATATATTTCATATGATCGCCCATTACATGATCTTTCAGTTCCACGCTTCTTTCATCCTGAAAAGATGTAAGAATGACAGGATAAGGTGTCAAATCAAGAAGCTCTATCATCTCAATATCATCTTTGTCTTTTAAACATGCAAAAATAACTGCTAAATTTTCATGAGGCTGTGAAGTAATAGATTTCATTAAAGCTGCTAATCCGGGCTTATTATGTGCTCCATCAAGAATAATCTTTTTTCCTTTATATTTCATGACTTCAAAACGTCCGGCCCAATGTGTATTTTCAATAGCTGATATCGTTTTCTGGGAATTCAATTTAATAAACTGATTACATATGGTTAAAGCTAATCTGGCATTAGAAACCTGATAAATGCCTTGATCAATGAGCTTAAAGCACATATCGCGATAATAAAACTCATATGGATAGTGAGTAACCAGATATTCCGGTACAACAACCATTTTTGTTTCCATAACATCACATTGTTCTTGCAGACGTGCTAAAAAGGTACCGCTTGTCTCACTGGTAACAAATGTCTGGTGAGGCTTAATAATACCCATTTTCTCATTAATAACATCATAAATGCTAGGTCCAATCAGATTCAGATGATCATCTCCAATATTAGTAATAGCCGACAAAATAGGATCAATTACATTTGTCTTATCATTAAGTCCGCCAATACCGCATTCAATAATCCGATAATCCAAAGGCAGAGAAGAAAAATAATCAAGCATAATTAATACATCTATCTCAAACATCGATAAATGCTTCTCTTTAATAGTCTGATAATGTTTATTAATATAAAATAATAAATCTTCATCACTGATTGGCTGATCATCTATCCGAATACGATCATTATGACTGACTATATAAGGTGAAGTAAAGGTACCTGTTTTATAACCATGCGCATTTAAGATGGCTCTAATATAATTTACTGTTGATCCTTTCCCATTAGTCCCTGCAATATGAATCATATTCTTTTGTTTCATAGGAATATGCAAATGTCTTAAAATCTGTCTAAACTCATCTACAGTATGCTTAGATCTCTGTGATTCAATATATTGTATGGCTTCATTAATATTCTTAAACACTATTTAATCCTCCAGTCAATCGGATCAATACCCCGACTTTCTAAAAAAGCATTAGTTTTAGAAAAAGGTCTACTTCCAAAAAAGCCTCTGGACGCACTTAAGGGTGAAGGATGTGCACTTTTAACAACAAAATGTTTTGTTGTATCTATCATCTCTTCTTTATTTTGCGCCTGTCTGCCCCACAAAATAAATACCAGTGGCTTATCTCTTTGATTCATTGCTTCAATAATATGATCAGTAAAAATTTCCCAGCCCTGCATCTTATGAGAATTTGCAAGTCCTTCCTGAACAGTTAAAACAGTATTAAGAAGTAATACTCCCTGTCTTGCCCAGTCGCTTAAATCACCATGTGAAGGAATATCTATTCCAACATCATCATGAGCTTCTTTATAAATATTTCTTAATGATGGAGGAATTATAACACCTTTATTTACCGAAAAGGCTAATCCGTTAGCCTGATGCAGTTCATGATAAGGATCCTGCCCTATAACAACAACTTTGATATCTTCATAATCACAGAAATTAAAAGCATGAAAAATCATTTTATAAGGCGGAAAAACAGTATATGATGCATATTGTTCATCTACAAAGCTATGTAATCTCCGATAATATTCTTGCTTGCTTTCTTGTTCTATAATCTCTCTAAATGTCTTCATGATAAATGAACTTTCTAATAAGTTCTGCAACAACTCCTTCATTATTATTTGCCTTAGTAGTATAATCACAGGCCTTCTTAACATCTTCAACCGCATTACCGGCTGCAACAGATAAGCCGGCCATATCAAGCATAGTTAAATCATTATAGTTATCTCCAACAGCTATAGTTTCCTCAATAGAACATCCTAATTTTTGAGCCAGATTTTTTAAGCCGGCTCCTTTATCAACACCTAAAGCATTAAATTCCATATAACGATTACTAGAATAACTAACTGAAACACACCCATCTGTAATATCTTTCAACTGATCTTCCAAACTCATCAGATAAGGAACATCAATATTCTGATATAGTATTTTAGCAATAGGTTCATCCTTTAAAAAATCAACACTATCTTCATCAGGATAAATAGCTTGAAGCTTCTGATGCTTGATACGCTCTCTTTCACTCTCACTTAAATGATAGATATATAATACGGTATTTGTATAAACATGTATACAGACATCCTGTTTTAATCCAAATTCAAATAATTCTTTCATCTTATTAAAATCTAAGCCATGCCAGTCAATCAAATGATAATCTTTATTCTCAGTTAAAGCCCCGCCATTAAAAGAAAGAACATATTCATCTTTTTGCTTATCAAGACCCAACTGCCGTAATTCAGGAAGAATCTGCATATATCCCCTGCCTGTTGCCGGCACAAATTTAATATTATGTTCTTTTCTTGCTTTCTGAATCCAGTAAATATTACTTTCAGGTACAATATGATCATCATTGAGTAAAGTCTCATCAAGATCACAGGCAATTAATTTATAGTTCATTTGTTGTCTCCTGTAAAATAAATTTTTCAATCACTTCTTTAACAGCACCATCTCCATAATCATGTCTGCATACATAATCACTGATGGCTTTAACATCATCACGACTACTTCTTACACAGCATCCAAGCCCTGCTTCTTTGATCATAGACACATCATTATAATTATCACCAATGGCGATAGTTTCACTCTCTTTAATTCCTAAATAATGACAAAGCCAATGTAATCCTACACCCTTATTAACTCCTTTTGCATTCATTTCAATATAACGATTACTTGAAAAAGCAAATGAAACATTTTCAAAAACAGTCTCCATCCGATTTTTTAATTTCATCAAAAAATCCATATCTCTCTTCATAAAAAGTATTTTAGCAATCTGATCACCCTTAAGAAAAGACATATCATAATTTTCTATTATCTTAAATGGAGCTTTCTGAGCAGTTTTTCTCTCCACTTCATCACTATCTGCATGAAAGATATAACAACAATCTAAAGTAAATATCAATACACAAACATCCAAAGATCTTCCATATTCAAATAATTTGGAACACAGATCATAATCCAGACCGTTAAAATAGATAATATTCTGATCCTTATGTTCAACAATCAAAGCACCATTAAAACAGATAGAATATTCATCTTCTTGATTATATGTTCCCAGCTCTTCTAAAATTTCAGGAATCATATTAAAAGCTCTCCCTGTAGCAACCGCAAACTTAACTCCTTTTTTCCTTGCCCGGGATATTGCATTTCTATTAAAATCAGGAACATGATGATTAACCAGTAAGGTTTCATCTAAATCAGATAATATCAGTTTGTACATATTTATTGCTCCTTATTACCATCAGGCAGTACAACCGCTTTTTCTCCATCTTTAGAAAAAATATAATGATCTCTTGCATACCTGACAATATAATCATCTTCTTCTAATTCTTTAACCTCTTTATTTAAAGAAGCCTTTTCCTTAACCAGCTTTTGCCGCTGTTTTTCTAATACTGCAAGCTCTTGTTTACGATGATGAATTCTTATCACCTGTGAAACAACACTAAAAATAAGACCACATGAAACAGCAATCGCAATTAAAGATAATATTACATTATATCTGAGTTTCTTCTTTTTCATAATCTTCCTCTTTCTTTATTTCTTCTATAATCTCATAAAGACTGTCTGCTTCTTCTTTTAAAACATGCTCTTTCAAACACAATACTTTCACTTTAAGTATACTTCTGCCAAAAGCAATTTCAATAATGTCGCCTTCTTTTAATTTTGTAGAAGGCTTAGCTGTCTTATCATTAACCTTAACCCGACTTGCCTGACTAATTTCTTTAGAAAGCGTCCTTCTTTTTATAATTCTTGATACTTTTAAAAATTTATCTAAACGCATACCAATCCCCTATTTAAAATATCTATTTGTGAATATAAACATAATATCCTGTTCTTTAAAATAATCAAAGTCTTTCTGATTCTTTATTGTCCATGCACCTACCATAATATTATGTTCTTTAAAATACCGAATTTCATCTCTTGTTAAATCTGTATATCTGGCATGAATACCATTTAAATGATATTTAACAATCATTTGCTTATACCATGGATAATCATAATCAGATATCAGTGCACAATAAGAATCAGGCAATAATTTCTTTATTAAAAGCATTTGTTCTAAAGACGTTGAAGAAAAATAAATCTGTTCCAGAACATCGAATGTTTTTACCATTTCTACTGTCTTTTCAACAGTTAAATTTAATACATTCTCTTTAATTTCCAAATTAGCAATCTTGCCGGATTCCTTTACCAACATCAACAGTTCTTCTAAAGTAGGTATTGTTGCCTTAATCTTAAATTTACCATGAAAATCATACTGCCTAAGATCAGAATAATTATAATCCTTCAAATATCCCTTTCCATTGCTTGTACGATTAATCTTATAATCATGCAGCAAGACCAGCTTGCCATCTTTTGTCTGCTGAATATCCGTTTCTATCCCATCATAATCCTTCTCCAAAGCATATCTAAAAGCTATAATAGTATTTTCAGGAAAACAGTCGCTATATCCTCGATGAGCCAGCTGATACATAGAAATCCCCCATTTCAATGATCATTATACTACAAATATTTAAAAACTCGAATATATTTCTGGATAATAAAATAGAACAATAAATTATAAAAGTCAAATACACGAACTACTATAAGAGTTATAAACAAATAATATGAAACGTCATCACTCTCTGTTATTGTTAGAAAATATTTGGATTAACGAACTCTATTTATTTTACTTATGTACAAGTTTAGCCTCAATATTATTAATCATTCAGTATATATAAAAAGAGGTCGTATGACCTCTAAGCATTATTAATTGCATTAGTAATAGCCGGTACAACCTGTTTTTTTCTAGAGATAATACCTGGTAAGGTTGCCTGTGAATCATCTAACTTAACATGAAAAGCCTCTTCTACAAATTCTTGTCTAGGTCCTGCCGTAAAGACTTCACTATTAGCATTGATAACATCTGTCAGCAATAAAACCGCAACAGAATACTGATTCTCTTTAACAACCTGATCCATATATTGAAGCATTTCCTTTTTATAAGGAGCAAATCCGTCAATATCCATTGTATTGACCTGAGCAATACCTATCTTGGTATCTCCAATATTAAACTTCTTATAATCCTGATTAAAGATTTCTTCCACTGTTTTTCCAGATAATGATGTTCCGGCCTTAAACATTTCCATTCCAAATTCTTCAAGGTCAACACCAGCTATTTTTGCAAGTTTATACGCTGTTTTCTTATCTACATTTGTACATGTAGGTGATTTAAAAATCAAAGAATCAGATAGAATAGCCCCCAACATAATACCGGCAATTTCCGGCGGTATTTCAACATCCTGCTCTTCATAAATCTTATTGATAATAGTACAAGTACATCCTAAAGGTTCAGCTCTAAAGCTCAATGGTCCTATTGTCTGAAAATCAGCAATTCTATGATGATCTATTACTTCAAGTATTTCCGCTTCCTCAATACCATCTACCGCTTGTCCTCTCTCATTATGATCTACCTGAATAATCTTCTTTCTCTCTCCATTTAACAGTTGATAACGTGATATTGTTCCCACCACATTATTATTTAAATCAACTACCGGATAACTACGATATCTTGTATGACTCATTACTTCTTTGAGATATTCAACAGTATCATCAGTCGAAAAGACGGTCAGATTCCCTTTCTGCATCACATATTCTACAGGAATAGACTGAACAATCTGCTGTGATGTCATAAATGTGGTATAAGGAGTAATAATAAGAGAAACACCTTTCTCTTTACATAATGCTATAATCTCTTCAGAAGGATAATGCATACCGGTCAAGACAATCAGACCTGCCTGAATTTCAGCAAGATACTTAATCATCTCAAGACGATCGCTGCCTATCAAAACAACGTCATCTTTCCTAATATATCCCTTGGCTTCACTATCCATTGCAATAATATGAACCGTTCCATTAATAGTCAGAAGATTCTTATCCAAGTAAATAACATTTGCACGTAATGTATCAATCACATTCTCAATAGGTGTATGAGCTTTCTTTAAAACATCAGCATCCCAATGATCCAAATAGCCCTCCAAAATATTTGTTGATGATAAAAGCCCCAGCAATTTGCCATGATCATCCAAAATAGGAGCTGATTTTAAATTCTGTTGTTTCATTAAAGACCACGCTGTCTTTAAAGTCAGCTCTTTAGAAAAAACAGTCACCTTATCATAATCAAGGTCTTCTACTTTCTGTTTAACAGTCTTCAATAAAACCGGACTCTCCTGATTAAATCTCTTTAAAATATACTCTGTTTCACGATTAATCTCACCTAATCTAACCGGTACAGCATGATATTTATTTGTCTTATTTAATAAATAAGAATACGCAATAGCCGAGCATACAGAATCTGAATCAGGATTTTTATGCCCGCTTACATAAACAATATCATTCATATACTTTCCTCCTTTACATTTTCTTTAAATAACGATAAATAGTTGGTTCAGAAACACCAAGTCTCTTAGCCACTAAGGCAATAGCTCCTTTAACCTTAAAAGTATTCTTATCCTGAAGATACTTTACAACTTTAATCTTCTCATTTACCTTTAATCTTTCAATTAATACATAAGACGGTATGCCCATTTCTGATAAACATTCCTTTACATATTTATCTACCATCTCATCCAATGGCGAAGATAATATCTCTATCGGATTTTCTCTATTAAATTCTACTTCATCATCCCCTTCTTTCTTAATACCTAATATCCTCTTCATCATTTCCTTTACATAATCATAATCAGAAATATTAACATTTACACAAAGCATTCCAACAGGATACTCATTATTATTTTCCTTAATAAATAATGTAGCTGACTTTAAAAGCTTTCCACCATTGCCGGTAGTTTTATAATTCACTACATAATCATGAGTAAGATACTGCTTATTTTCTAAATAATGCCTTGATAAATTAGATAACTTTGCACCAATGCTTCTACCGGAAATATGCCCATTACTGATCGCCACAATCTCCTGCTCCGGGCTGCTTAGATCATGCAAGGCAATTTCTACATTTTCTCCTAAAGCTTTTCCTAAAAAATCAATCATGCCTGCATAAGACTCTAACAATTTATTCATTATAACCACTCCTTGATTAACATAATTTTATCATGATAAAATTATGTTAATCAAGTTTTATTCACTTTTATTAAAAAAAGATATAAGTTATATTTTTCAGTAATGAATTTCGAAAAAGATATAAAACGAAATCAAAAAAAACGACTTTAGAATCAATGATATTTTACTTAGCTAATCTAATATGTATTATTATTTTTAAAAGATCGTTTGGTTTATAATCAATGGAAAACTAAATATACTGATATTATTACAAACTCACCAAGAGAAATAATCGGTATTTTTATTGCTTATACTATTTCAAAACTATCAAGATAAAATATGGAGATATGTTTTATCTTGTGAGTAATGATAAAGTAGTTGAAAGCGAAGACTTTTATACAGAAATAAAAAAAGAATTATCTCATCATTTAAGATATTAAATAAATATGCATGAGATGAGTGAATATTTCTTCTTATACATACTTTATATTACCCATAACTAACAAAAAGCCCTTTCGTATAGAGAAAGGGTTAATTAACACTAAAAACAATAATAAGATTAATCAAAAAGCCAATAAGCGCAGCTATGCCACAGGCTTGAGCACGATTAGGATAGTTTCTCTTAAAGAGAAAATAAAGTATAATTCCTATTATTGGAACGAAAACACTTATGATTGAATATCCTATTGAAGGTGCATCATCTCCATTCACATGGCTATAATCCGGCCGATAATTATAGTTAGGATTGCCTGCTGAATACTGTCCCTGATACTGAGGTTCAGTAACTGTATAGCTAGGCTGCTGATCAGAATTTAACTGTTTGCCGCAATAGGGACAATAATGATCATTCACAGTAATCTGTTTTCCACATCCCGGACAATACATAACTAACCTCCTAATTTTTCATCAATGGATTGAGCTGCTTTTTTACCGGCACCCATTGCCAGAATAACAGTCGCCGCCCCGGTAACAGCATCACCACCGGCATAGACATTTTCACGAGTTGTTTCATTTGTTTCTTCATTAACGATAATACCGCCCCATTTTTGGGTATCTAAGCCAGGGGTTGTTTGTCTAATTAATGGGTTTGGAGATTGTCCTATCGCAATAATGAATGTTCCTGTTTCAATCTCAAGTGTTGCTCCTTCAATTGGGACCGGTTTTCTTCTTCCTGATTCATCAGGTTCTCCTAATTCCATTTCCTGACATACCAGACTCTTAACCCAACCGTTTTCTCCTTTTACTTCAATTGGATTTGTTAAGAATTTAAAGATAATACCTTCTTCTTTTGCATGATGAATTTCTTCTTTTCTCGCAGGAGCTTCTTCTTCACTACGACGATAAACAATATAAACATTTTCCGCTCCTAAACGTTTTGCAGTTCTGGCAGCATCCATTGCAACATTACCCGCACCAACAACGCAGACAGTCTTAGATATTTTAACCGGTGTAGGTCTATCCGGGAACATATAGCCTTTCATCAAATTAACACGTGTCAAGAATTCATTAGCTGAATATACTCCATTAAGATTTTCTCCGGGAATTCCCTGAAAACGAGGTAATCCTGCTCCGGACCCGACAAAGACTGCATCATAACCTTGTTCTTCTAGCTCATCAACAGTAATAGTACGTCCAACAACAACATTTGTCTCAAAATCAACACCTAATTGAGCTACTGTATCAATTTCAGACTGCACCAAAGCTTTAGGTAAACGAAATTCCGGAATACCGTAAGATAATACACCGCCGGTTTTATGCAATGCTTCAAAGACATGAACATCATAGCCTTTTTTAGCTAATTCACCGGCACATGTAATACCTGAAGGTCCTGATCCTACAACAGCAACCTTCTTGCCATTCTTTTTAATCTCCGGAACCTTATGTTCACCATGTTCTCTATGATAATCAGCAACAAATCTTTCCAGTCTGCCAATTCCAACAGGTTCTGCTCCTTTAGCACGTCCTCTGATACATTTACCTTCACACTGACTCTCTTGTGGACATACACGTCCGCAAATTGCCGGCAAAGCATTTTCTTCAGTAATGATATCATATGCTTTTTCAAAATTCCCTTTAGCTACTTCCTGAATAAATCTAGGAATCGGTACATTAACCGGACATCCCTCTACACAAAACGGTCTCTTACAGTTTAAGCATCTTGATGCTTCTTCCATTGCCATTTCAGGAGTATATCCTAAAGCAACCTCTTCAAAATTTTTGTTTCTTACATTTGGATCCTGTTCAGGCATTGCAACCTTTACTTTTGACATATTAGGCATATTATTCAACCCCTCTCATCAGATTACAGATTCTATCTGCATGTTCATCAACATAGTGTTCTTCTTCCTTAAACATTCTCTGTCTAGCCATCAATTCATCAAAATCAACTGTTAATCCGTCAAAATCCGGTCCATCAACACATGCAAATTTAATCTTTCCATCTACTGTTACACGACAGCATCCACACATACCTGTTCCATCAACCATAATAGGATTTAAAGAAACAGATGTAGGAATATTATAAGGTTTTGTTACTCTGACAACATTCTTCATCATAATAACCGGTCCAATCGCAATAACTTCATCAAACTGTTCACCATCATCAATCAGTTTTTGTAAAACATCAGTTACAAATCCTTTTGTTCCTACTTCACCATTATCGGTAGCAATATAAACATGATCACAGAATTGAGCAAACTTGTCTGCCCATAAGACATACTGTTTTTCACGTCCGCCAATAATAACATCTACTTTTACACCCAAATCTGCCAATTTCTTTAACTGAGGATAAACCGGAGCCGAACCAATTCCTCCGGCCACACCAATGACATGTTTTTTATCAGCAGTCAAATGAGTAGGTACACCTAAAGGACCTACAAAATCAGTCACGCTATCACCGACTTCTAAAGCTTCTAACTGTTTAGTAGAAAATCCTACTGCCTGCACCACAATTGTTATTGTTCCCTTTTGAGGATCATAATCACCAATTGTCAAAGGAATACGCTCACCATCTTCACCGACTCTTACAATCACAAACTGCCCGGGTTCAGCCTTTTTAGCAACCTGTGGAGCATAAATGTCCATTTCATAAGCAGCGTCATTTAACACTTCTTTCCTTACAATTTCATACATTTTTATTCAACCTCTTTTCTAGTAGAAATTTTATCATATTTTTAATAATGAAACAATCCATTTATAATTCAAAAACAGTCACTTTTTATTGTTCATAACATAAAAACTCTTAACAATTAGCCTATTTAAAATATGACTTATTTGATTATATTTACAGTCTATAATAAAGAAGTCAAAACCAAAAAAACATAAAATAATACATCTTTTTGTTTTGAGACTATTTTTTATAAGCATCAAAAAATAGCTTTAAAAGTATACAAATAAGTTCTACTGTCAAACAAAGAAAATAAAACAAATCTGTGTTTTCTGACCTTAAATTGAATTCTTCTTTATTATATAAATATCAAGACATTAAGTCTCATTGATTTTATAGATTGAATATGTTAAAAATAGAAACAAGGAGCTTACATATGAATAAACAAATAATATTCTTTGATATTGATGGAACTATCAGTGATGAAAAAACATTTGAAATACCTGAAAGTACTATTAAAGCAATGCATCTTGCTAAAGATAATGGTCATATTCTTATTATTAATACAGGAAGAGGATCTTCTACAATTGAAAAACAAATTAAAAATTTACCTGTTGATGGTTTTATTTGCGGCTGTGGTACAGAGATCATTTATCATAATAAGCAGATTGTTTTGCATCAGTTATCTGATAATTTAAAAGATAAGATTGTAAGAGAAACTTTTAACTGTCATTTAGAGACTGTTTTAGAAGGCAGTCATGCAGTTTATTTCCCTAAGAATCTGAGAGATCCAATGGTCATAAATACTAAAAGCCATTATTTAAAACATCATTTTAATGTAAAAGAATATAATCATAAATCTCATCCTTTATTTGAAAAAATGGCTTTATGGTTCTTTTTAGACAGTCAGATAGATCGTTTTATAGAAATTTTTAAAAATGATCTATCCTTTATTAGAAGAGATGCTAACTTTTATGAGGTTATTCCTTTAGCTTACTCTAAGGCTACCGGAATAAAAGAACTCATTGACTTACTTAATATTCCTCATCAGAATACTTATGCAATTGGTGATTCTGCCAACGATCTGACAATGCTTAATTATGTACATACTTCTATCGCAATGGGAAATAGTAAAAAAGACTTATTTCCATTAGTAGACTATATTACCTCTGATATTCATGATAATGGCATCTATCATGCTTTAAAGCATTTTCATATTATTTAAAGCATATTCTTTGCTTTCATGTAAGAGCCCTCATACAATACTCTTATTATTACGAAAGGAAAGAATACTATTGAAAACTATTATTAAAAGAAATTTAGAAAATGTTCCTTATAATCGTATAAAGATTAAAGAAGCTATGAGAAAAGCATTAAATTCATTAGAAAGTGAAGATATTCTTGAACAATTATTAATACAAATTGAGTCTTCTTTCAAAGATAAAGAAGAAATATCTGTAGAAGAGATTCAAGACATTGTTGAAAAAACACTAATGAAGAATGAATACTATGAAGCAGCTAAAAATTATATTCTTTATCGTGAAAAAAGAAATCATGCCCGAAAAATAAGAAAAGAAATTATTCTAGAAGTTAATGATTCTTCATTACAGTCTTTACTTACTGATATAGAAAAAGAGTTTCCTTTATCCTCTATGGAAACCTTACTTACTAAATATCGCACTATGAGTAAGCCGCAAATGTCACAAAATGAAAAGCTTCGATTACTTGTTCGCAGCGGGGCTGAACTGACAACTATACAAGAGCCTTATTGGGAATATGTTGCCGGCAGACTATTATCTTATACTTTTCATAAAGAATTAAAAGTAGTAGAAAAAAACTTACATCTTGATAATTTATATGAAAAACTTTCTTATCTAACCAAAGAGAGATTATATGGATCTTATATCTTAGAAAACTATTCTTCAAAGGAAATAAAAGAAGCAGAGAAGATGCTTGATCAAACTCGTAATCAGCTTTTCACTTATGCAGGATTGGATTTGCTTATTCAGAGATATCTGATTAAATCTCATAATCATATTATTCTAGAATCAGTTCAGGAAATGTTTCTAGGTGTTGCACTGCATTTAGCTATGAATGAGAAAAAAGATCGTTTGGTATGGGTTAGAAAATTCTATGATATGTTAAGTCTTCATCAGGTTACTATGGCAACACCTACCCTTTCTAATGCTCGTAAGCCATACCATCAGCTATCAAGTTGTTTTATTGATACTGTTCCTGATTCATTAGATGGTATCTATCATTCTATTTCAAGCTTCGCTGATGTTTCAAAGTTTGGCGGAGGCATGGGAATGTATTTTGGTAAAGTACGTTCTCGCGGAGGAAATATTCGTGGCTTTAAAGGTGCATCCGGCGGGATTATTCGCTGGATTAGGGTTGTTAATGACACTGCCATAGCGGTAGATCAGCTAGGTATGAGACAAGGTGCTGTCGCTGTTTATCTTGATGCATGGCATAAAGATCTTCCTGAATTCTTACAGCTTCGTACAAATAATGGTGATGATCGTATGAAAGCTCATGATGTTTTCCCGGCTATCTGTTATCCTGATTTGTTCTGGAAAATGGCTAGGGAAGATCTCAATCAGAACTGGTATCTTATGGATCCTCATGACATTCTAATAACTAAAGGCTATGCATTAGAAGATAGCTATGGTGAAGAATGGGAAACTAAATATTGGGATTGTGTCAATGATTCAAGAATCTCTAAACGTATCCTTTCTTTAAAAGATATTATTCGTCTGATATTAAAATCAGCCGTTGAAACAGGTACTCCATTTGCTTTTAATCGTGATACTGTCAATAAAGCCAATCCTAATAAACATCAAGGAATTATCTATTGTTCTAATCTTTGTACTGAAATTACACAAAATATGAATGCTTCAGAACTTTCTACTGAAATTGTTAAAACAGAATCAGGGGATGAAATAGTAGTCACAAAAGCAAAGCCCGGTGATTTTGTAGTATGTAATTTAGCTTCATTATGTCTGGGACATCTTGATGTCACAAATGATGAAATGATAAATGATATTACCGGAACTGTTGTTCGGGCATTAGATAATGTTATTGATCTTAATTTTTATCCTTTACCTTTTGCCGAAATCACAAATAAGAAATACCGTTCTATAGGCTTAGGAGTAAGCGGGTATCATCATATGCTTGCTAAAAATAAAATCAGATGGGAATCAGAAGATCATTTAACGTTTGTGGATGATGTCTTTGAAAGAATTGCTTATGGCACTATTAAAGCAAGCAATGAGCTTGCTAAAGAAAGAGGAAGCTATCAGTTTTTTAAGGACAGTGAGTGGGATAACGGTAATTATTTTAAGATACGCCACTATCACTCAGATAAGTGGAATAATCTCAAAAAGGATATTCAGCTTAATGGCATGCGTAATGCTTACTTGATGGCAATCGCTCCTACCAGTTCTACTTCTATTCTGATTGGTTCAACTGCCGGATTAGATCCTGTCATGAATCGTTATTTCTTAGAAGAAAAAAAAGGAACTATTCTGCCAAGAACTGCTCCCGAATTATCACCGGATACTTACTGGTATTATAAACAGGCTCATCAAATTGATCAAAGTTGGTCAATAAAAGCTGCAGGCATCAGACAAAGACATATTGATCAATCACAGAGTGTTAATTTATGGATCACAAACGAATATAAAATGAGTCAGCTTCTAAATCTTTATATACTTGCCTGGGAAAAAGGTGTAAAAACAATCTATTATGTAAGATCACAGGCATTAGATCCTGAAGACTGTGAAAGCTGTAGTGCTTAAGGAGATTAATAAATATGACTAATACATTAAAAAGAAAACCTTTATTTAATCCTGAAGGTGATACTGATATCAGGCATAAACATCTTATTAATTTTAATACAACTAATATTAATGATTTTAATAATATGAAGTATACATGGGTTTCAGACTGGTATCGTCAGGCAATGAATAATTTCTGGATTCCGGAAGAAATTAATATGGATAAAGATAAAAATGATTATCAAAAACTAAGTCATGCTGAACGCATGGCTTATGATAAAATATTAAGCTTTTTAGTTTATCTGGATTCTCTCCAGTCAGCTAATCTTCCTAATATTAATCAGTATGTTACTGCTAATGAGATTAATCTTTGTCTTTCTATCCAGACTTTTCAGGAATGTATTCATTCTCAAAGCTATAGCTATATGCTAGATACTATCTGTAATCCTACTGAAAGAAATAATATTCTCTATCAGTGGAAAACAGATCAACATTTACTAAAAAGAAATCAGTTCATTGGCAATCTCTATAATGAATTTATTAAAAACGAAAATAAAATAAGTTTTTTAAAAGTATGTGTTGCTAATTATATACTGGAAGGTATCTACTTCTATTCAGGATTCATGTTCTTCTATAATTTAGGCAGAAATGGAAAAATGCCTGGCAGCGTTCAAGAAATCAGATATATTAATAGAGATGAAAATACGCATCTATGGCTATTTAGAGAGATACTGATGATTCTTCAAAATGAAGAACCGGATCTTTTTACAGATAAAAATAAAGAAATGATAGCTGATATGATTAGAGAAGGTGTTAAACAAGAAATAGAATGGGGACAATATGTAATCGGTGATCAGATTCCCGGTCTTAATCACCGGATGGTAGAAGACTATATCAAATACCTAGGTAATCTAAGGTTTAAATCTATTGGCTTAGGCATCTTGTATGAAGGCTATGAAAAAGAACCTGAATCTATGCACTGGGTTTCTCAGTATTCTAATGCAAATATGGTAAAAACTGACTTCTTTGAAGCAAAATCTACCGCTTATGCTAAAAGCAGTGCTATTGAAGATGATTTATAAAAGTGACCGAAATTAAATTCCGGTCACTTTTCTTATTTTTTAAAGTCTATAGACATCTTCTCCAGATATTTTTTAAATAGAGGAAACTTAGTAAAAATAAAGAAGATAATAACACCTGTCATATTTAAAATAATATCATCTATATCACCCGTACCTATCCCGAAATAAACCTGAATCAGCTCTACACTCATAATAACTACCAGTGTGACATATAGATAAAAAAGAAAATGACGACATCGTTCAAAAAATATATAAAGAAAATACCCTAAAGGTATAAATAAGATAATATTACCTGCTAAATTTAATACAATTGCACTTAAAGAAAGAGTATTTACAGAATTAATAAATAACTTAATCGTATGAAAAGGTATAATATTAACTTTATAAGGCATTGTTGAAGTTCTAAATGCCGGATTTATAAATAGTTCATAACATAAATTAATAAAATATACCAAGCATAGTACAATCTGTATAATATCAACAAACTTCTTTACATTCTTTACTTTGCTGGTATGAAGGTATGTAAATATAAGCAGTGAAGTAACCTGTGTTACAAGGAGAAGAACAGTAATACTAATGGAAAAAGCGAAGTCCTGTGAAATAATATCATAAATTTCTAAAACAAAAGAAGCACAGGCAGCTATTAAAAATATATATTTTATTTTATCTTTCATAATTCCCTCCTTCTCTTTATATTCTATCAGGAAAATCAAATGAATAAAATAAAAAAGATGCCTTATCCAAAATCCTTACTACTCTTCTATAAACAAGATCTTTAAATATATGTGAATAAATAAGATTTATGATCCTATCTTGTGTATATAGATTTATAGTAATTCATTAAGATAAAGCACCTTTTTCTTAAACACGCTTTCTGCTTCTATGATCATATCCCCCTTTCTTCATCTCTATTATAACATATCTGTAATCGCTTTCAAGTGAAAACATAAAAAAATGACTTCTTTTCAGAAGTCATGCATGCTTTATCTTAAAAATATATGTGAATTATATTTTTCTACGACTGATAAAGATTTAAACCAGCCGCGGTAAGAAGAACTCTCAATAAAATAATAAGCATTAAAGTTCTTATATGCTCCTCTTAATATCTGGTTTAAAGCCTGTTTTGAAGAACCATTAGGTACCCTTCTGCTTAAAGCACCATTCTTAACAACTGAGAACTGACCGGGTTCATAAATAACACTTCTTATGCTCCAATGTTTTCTCTTTGCTCTATTAAGAACAACCTGACCTACTAAAGCCATTCCTTTAACGCCCTGATTACCTGCTTCAGAAAGCATTAATTTCTGTAATAAGACAGCATCACTTTCACTTATTGAATAATACGATGAAGAAGATAATGGCGAATAGCTCTGTGTTCTTTTACGAGCCGTTTCAGCTTTTTTTCTTTCCTCTTCCTGTCTTCTCTTTGCTTCCTCTTGTTTTCTTTTTTCTTCTTGTTTCTTCTTTAATTCAGCTTCTTGCTGTTTAATAATTTCTATCTGATTATCAGTTACTTTTTCCGTTTCTTCCATTAGATTAGATAACGATAACTGAGGTCTTTGTATTACTATAGGATTGATTTTTTCCTCTGCACGTACCGGCAATGGTTGATGACTTGACACAACAAGGAACATTGCCATAACCCCTGCAAGTTTCTTTCATTTAAGTATCATTCATATGCTCCTTTTCTGTAAATTTATCAAATTTATGTAATAAACAAATTATTTGACTGCTACACTATAACATATTTTTTTTAAATGTCAAATTTATTGCATTAAATCATCAAAATATTTATTTCTTAATTTTTTCTTAAGTTTGTCTTATTCACATAAAAAAGAAACTGAGATCAGTTTCTTTGATTATTCTTTTAATTATTAAGCAGTTTCTCTAAGCTTACTAATCTAACACAGATAGTAAAAAGCTTAGTCGCAGTTTTTAATTCTTTTAATGGCGGAAGAGTTGGAGCAATTCTAATATTTCTATCTTTAGGATCTTGGCCATATGGATAAGTAGCACCGGCATTTGTCATTATAACACCTGCTTCTTTTGCTTTTAAAACAATCTTTGAAGCACACCCCTCTAAACTATCAAAGCTAATAAAATATCCCCCTTTAGGAAAATTCCATGACCCTATCTCTAATCCATCAAGCTCTTCTTTTAAAATTATATCTACCGCTTCAAACTTAGGTCTGATAATAGCTGCATGCTTTTTCATATGTGTCTTTATTCCTTTAATATCCTTTAAGAATAAAACATGCCTTAACTGATTAAGCTTATCATGACCAATTGTCTGATGTGTCATATAAGAGAGTATCTCTTCCTTATTATTTAAAGATGATGCTAATGCAGATATACCTGCACCGGGAAAAGTAATCTTGCTGGTAGAAGCAAACATATACACCATATCAGGATTCCCTGCTTTTTCACACTCATCAAGAATATTCAAGATTTTTACTTCTTCATCATAAAGATAATGCTGACAATAAGCATTGTCCCAGTAAATTCTGAAATCTTTTGCTTTTGGTTTTAATGAAGCCATTCTTCTTACTGTTTCATCACTATAGACTATTCCTTCCGGATTAGAGAATTTAGGGACACACCAGATTCCCTTAATACTTTCATCTTCACTTACCATTTTTTCTATTATATCCATATCAGGTCCCTTAGAAGTCATAGGAATGGTAATCAATTCAAACCCAAAGCTTTCAGTAATGCCAAAATGTCTATCATATCCGGGAGCAGGACATAACCATTTGATTTTCTCTTGCTTAGAAAAAGGAAGATTGCCGCCTACTCCAAAAATATATCCTCTTGCAATCGTATCATACATCACATTTAAAGATGAATTACCATAAATAATAATCTGATCTGCATGAACTTCCATCATATCAGCCATTAAAGCTTTGGCTTCTGATAGCCCATCCAGTACACCGTAATTACGGCAATCTGTATTATCTAAACTATATAAATGACTATGACTGTTTAAAATATCCAGCATATCATTAGATAGATCCAACTGTTCCTGTGAAGGCTTTCCTCTTGCCATATTCAATGATAAATGCATATCAGTATATTTCTGATACTGTTCTTTTATCAGATCTAACTCATTTAATAACTCTTCTCTATTCATTTCTTTATATGATTTCATCTCTATTAACTCCCCTCATCAGTATTTTACCTAAATTCATTCATGAAAACAAGCACACCAGTAAAATGAGCGTATTCCATAATAAAGATAAGGATATGACTGCCTAAAACCATGATGCCTTCCCTGCCACTGATGATAAGAAAGATTATGTCTGTCAAAATAATGATAATGTAAAGCAAGCGTTTCCGCCTGATTTTTTGTCTGTGGTCCCATATAATCATTACTTCCTGTTGATACATATATCTTATAATCTTCCTTGTGATAATGAAGACTCTTAATTTTATCAATAATTTCCTGACTTGTTTTTTTAGCTAATGTCTTATCCGTTTTAGCAATTAAAAGATACATTGAACAGCTCATTGGTAAATAGTATTTTGCATATTCTAATCCTTTTGAAAACAATCACCATACCTGTAATCCTCCTAATGAATATCCTGCAAATATCCTATACTCCCTTGACTTAATCAGTTCCTCTTTTTTAACATCTAAAGCATATGTTTTATATTTTGATTTTGCTGCGGGTATTAGATCATTCAGTATTTCATCTGTAAAATCCTGAATACTGTTTTCACTATTTTTACGATTAAAAGTAATTGTCGGTGTAACCACAATCATATCTTCATTCATATAATCTAATATATATTTAAAATCTCTAGGCTGATTTATCGTTCCTAAATAAGTATTTTCATTGCCTCCATAGCCATGAAACAAATACATAATTTTATATTTCTTATCCGGACGATAGCCATAAGGCAAATAAACCATTGCTTTTTTTAAACAGTTTTTTTCTGTCTTCTTAGATATGTCTTATAACTTAATTCTTCAATACTGCCCTGCTTAGTTATTCTTTCAACATATTTATCAGGAATATCTTTTGTTTCAATAACTGACTTTAACTGAATACCATCTTTTTTACACTCTGACAACCGAATAATAATAACACAAATACAATAAAAATCCTTTTCATCTTACTCTCCTATCTATTCCTATATTACAAGCAGTCTTATCAAAATAAAAAAGATACTTAATCTACATTAGTAGATTAAGTGTTAAAAAATATATTGAATAATTGTCTGAATCAGCTGTTTCTGATTAATAGGCTTTTCAATATGATCATTCATACCTGCCTGTAAAGCTTTCTTTTTATCATCTTCATAAGCATTAGCAGATAATGCAATAATAGGAATTTCCTGATCTATTTCTCTAATTTTTCTCGCTGCTTCAAAACCATCCATAACCGGCATTCTTAAATCCATTAAAATAACATCATAATTATTATGAATATGAAAATCTACTGCTTCCTGTCCATTTAAGGCACTATCAGATGTTGCTCCATATTTGCTTAAAATACTTCTAATAATAGCTCCATTAATTTCTACATCTTCGACAATAAGAATATGAAGACCTTTAAGAATATCCGTACTGATATTCTTTGATTTCGTTTTTTTAATTGCTTCATTAGAAGCAGTCATCGGCAAAGTAATAATAAATGAAGTTCCCTGTGAGATATGTGATTGACATTCAATTTTACCGCCAAACATCTCTACTGCATTCTTAACAATATTCAGTCCTAACCCTGTTGATGTCTTAGAACGTGAAAGTCTTGTTCTTTCCTGAGTAAAAGGTTCATACATCTGTTTTTGAAATTCCTCAGAAATACCAATACCATTATCTTTAATAACGTGTTGATTATAAAGCTGATCATTTTCTATAAAGAAATAATCTTCCCAGGTAATAATGCCCCCTTTAGGTGTATACTTAATAGAATTATTTAGTAAATTAATAATAATTTGATTGACCCAGTGCTGATCTGTAATCACATACTTATATTCTTTATTATGAGAAATATATTTAAAAATATGATGTCTTTGATTGGCATTGGGTTCAATAATATCCAATATTCCCTGAATCAGATGATCATAAGCAATACGCTTATTATAAAGCTCCATTTTACCGGACTGGAATTTCTCAACCTCCAATAAATCATTAATTAAAGCTAATAAATATTTACCGGCACTTTGTATCTTTTGAAATGTCTGTCTGGTTGAGTCATCAATATCATCTTTTAAAGACAGTTCGCTTAATCCCATGATTGTAGTTAGAGGCGTACGCATATCATGACTCATTTGAGCCATAAAATCACTTTTTATCTTGTCTGCTTTAGTCTTTACATCTAACGAATCTACTAAAGCATTATTTAAGTCTTCTATCTTTTTTTGAGCATGTATTTCTGATGTAATGTCAACAATACTGCCCACTAAACCGTTAATTTGTCCATGAATATATAAAGGTGATTTAAAAGTTTTAATATCTCTTAACTCATTATTAATAAGACATTGATCCCTTTCCTGTGTATTCTTACCGCTTTTTAAGATAGAGATTTCATCTTCGATATTCCTTTCAGGATATTTGTGCCAAATGAGATCTTCTTCTTTTTTCCCTAGAATATAATCAAGTGACTCAAACTTAAAATAATTCAGAAAAGCTTGATTGGCTCCAATAAAACATCTATTCATATCTTTCCAGAAAATAGGTGTTTGTGCATTAGCCAAAATACCATCCAGTAATTCCTTAGCCTCCTGAGCATCATCCAGTGTTTCCGACAACAAGTGATGCTGATAATCAATATTATTTAAAAAAACAAATAGTAACCCTTCTGTAAAAAAGCCCTCTAAAAAATACCAGTGATAATCATCTTTTGGTGAAGTTCTAAATCTTACCATAAGATGTCTCGCTTTATTTTTCTGATTCTCCATCAAGCGATAAATATTACCTATACTTTCTAAATCTTCATAATAAAGAAAATTCTCCGGATGAGAGTTAAACAAATGAATAGTTTCTCGCTCATCTTCTATTTTTAAATGTTCTTTTAATCCCTGAGAAATAGCTTTTAAAATAAATTTATGTGTCTTTTTCTCAAAGATAGCTAAGGGGATTAAAAATGACTGAATCAGTGAAAAATCGGTAAGCATCTCATCCCCTCCTTATTAAATATGAATTGTATTGGTAAGTACTATATAAAGATCATCAGGATTAATAGGCTTAACAATATGTCCATTCATACCTGCTTCCTTTGTGGTTGTACTGCTGGCATCAAAAACATCAGCAGTCATTGCAATAATAGGAATAATTGAAGCCTCAGGATGAGTCGCTTCTCTAATAGATCTGGTCGCTTCAAAGCCATCCATGACCGGCATTCTTAAATCCATTAGAATTGCATCATAAGTATGAGGCATCGCATGAGTAAAAATAGAAACAGCCTGTTTGCCATCACTGGCTAAATCCATAGTAATTCCTTTTTTAGAAAGAATAGCTTCAATAATTTCAGCATTCATTAAATCATCTTCAACCAATAAAATATTCTTTCCCTTTAAAACAGAAAAATCAAAAGAAGTATCAGGAACATTACTACGATCACTATAAACCCAATAAAAAGAAAGAATAAACTCTGTTCCCTCTCCCGGCTTGCTGTGACACTCTATTTTACCATTCATCTCATCTACAATAGTACCCAACATTGCCAGCCCCAGCTCAAAATGAGCTGTATCAGAAGGCTTATGATAATCCTTATTATAAAGTGAAGAAAGCTCTTCTTCACTGATGCCGTTACCATTATCCTTAATTGAAATAACAACACCAATCCCATTACTCTTCTCCTCACCGGATACTCTCATTTTAATTAAGCCTCCATCCTTAGAATAACGGCTTGCATAATTTAAAATATTAGTCAGAACTTGCTGTAATCTTGCTTTATTTACTAAGATATATCTGAATTTATCAATATTTCTATATTTCAAATCAAGTTTCTGATGATGTTCTTTCATCCGTGGTTCAATAATATCCGTTGCCCATGAAATACAGTCATGAATTGTTTCTACGCTTTCACTTAAAGAAAGTGTTCTATTACCAATATTAAAGACTGCCATTAAGTCATCAATCAGATTCATCAGAATTTCTGAAGAACTATTAATCTTTGCCAGTGCTTCTTTCAATTCTTTAGGATTATAATCCTGACTCATAATAGGACTTGAATAATTCAATATATTATTCATTAACGTTCTTATATCACGGCTTCCCTGTGATAAAACTGTTTTTTTGTAATGAGATTCTTCTTTTGTTTCATTTATTTTCTGATATAAAAGATAATGCATAAAAGAAATAAGACCGATAAAAAGAAAGAATAGTAAAATAGTCAGCAAATACATATTCCTGTCGGCATGATAGATATTCAGTAAATAAAGCAATAAAATAAACAGACCTATTATAAATAAGCTTATTATCATAAATTGTATTTTCAGCAGTTTCTTCATTGTCCCACCCCTCATAAAATCATCCCTATAACTATTAATATTAGTTTATCACATTTTTGCTGTAATCGGTACCAAAAAATACTTGATTTAATAAATAATCTTTTATTATCTATTTGAAAGGAACATTTATACACTTATAAAAAATCACCTCATATGAGGTGATGAGATTCTTTATTTATGCCATCCATAAACCATGTAAATTACAGAATTCATAAGCATGAAGCACTTCTTCACCTTCATCTAATACGAATTTTGCAACCGGAGCTTCGCCAGGCTTTAAAGTCTTATAGTGGACACCGGCAGTTGTTTCTAAGGCAATAAATTCAATATAATGTGCTTCCAACATAGGATGTTCTACACTTCCTACCTTAACAGTAACAAGATGCCCTTCAACACTTATTTCCGGAACATGCTTTTCAGTAGCTGCATCAACGGTATTAGCTGTCAGCTTTTCTAAATTTTCTCCACAATGAGCACCTTTTCCTTCAGTTACCTTAACTACAATACTTCCACATTCTTTACAGCGATAAAATTCCATTACAAAAACCTCCTTTTCATATAACCATCTTTATATTATCATATTATATGTTTAAATTCTATTCATTTGCACCCACAATAAAAACTCTCATTACTGAGAGTTCGCTTCTTCATTCTTTTTCTTTTCCTGCTTCTCTAATTCATCAAATAATGGTGAATCAAAATAATCTACCAAACGTAATCCCATCCCGGCAGCAATTCGAGAAATAGTAATGACAGTAGGATTTCTATGACCATTCTCTAATGACACAATATAGCTGCGATCTAAATAACTCAATCTTGCTAATTCTTCTTGAGTTAGACCGGCTTTCTTTCTTAATTCTTTTACACGCATCCCCATCAATTCTTCGGGAGTCTTCATTTTAATCACTCCTTATACAATTCAATCACTTCAAACACATATCGATGATTCTTTGTAGTTAAATATATCAGCCCTTTTTCATCTCTTGTAAGTATACCGGGTGTTGTCTTAATATAATGATATGGAGTAGTAGCTCCTTTAAAAACTGCAAACACCTGAGTATAATGACTACTTCGACTATAGAGAATATCTATCATACCATATAATCCAATAAATTCTGATTCTCTTATAAAAGGATTTCTACTTTTGCTGGTAATGTCTTTAATAATACCCGAGAATCTCATGTATAATCTTTGCATGACATCCTTTACCTTCCATCATTTTCATCAATATGCATTATAACATAGTAAAATCATACAACCAAATGGAATTTTATGTTAATATCTTACAAAAGGAGAAAATTATACTTTGTAAAATAGATAATCTCTCTTATTCCATAGGAGAACGTATATTATTTAAAAATATCAGCCCTATTATTGAAGAAGGTGAACAGATTGAATTGGTAGGTATTAACGGTACCGGAAAGTTCACCTTTTTTAAAGCTGATTACTTCTTTTTATCAGCAGATTACTTATTATAATAACGGCTACAGCAAAAAATCTCAGTCTGATTGAAAAAAGAGAAAAAAGAATAAACCTAAAAAACTTACTTTCAGTCAACAAAAGCAATTAAAGATATTGATAATCAAATGAATGTTCTATCTGATTTCAGCTTACTCTTAGCTCTTTCTAAGCAAAGAGAATAAACTTGAAGATATGAATCATCGTTACTTAGAATTATTAGAAATACAAGAAGGTCATCAATAATACTGATGGCCTATTTAAATAGACTCATAATCTCTTCTGAAGTCATATTGGTGATTGCTCCTTCATTACCTTCTACAAAAGTGTCGGAAAGCTGTTTTTTCTGATTCTGAAGCTCTTGAATCTTTTCTTCTAATGAATCTTTCATAATCAGCTTATAGACAAAAACAATATTTTCCTGACCAATACGATGTGCTCTATCAGTTGCTTGACTTTGTGCACTCATATTCCACCACGGATCAAAATGAATGACGCCTTCAGCAGCAGTCAGATTAAGACCTGTTCCACCGGCTTTTAATGATATTAGAAAAACTGTTGAATCATCTTTTTGATAAGCATCTACTATAGGCTTCCTTTTAAGCGATGGCGTAGCTCCTGTAATCATATGATATTTAATATGTCTTGCCTTAAGTTCCTTCTCTAATAAGCCTAAAACACTTGAAAACGATGAAAAAATAATAAGTTTCTTATGACTCTGATAGTAATTATCTATAATCTCTAAGCAGGCATTCATCTTAGAAGATAAATGATTAATATTATTAAAAAGCATTCTAGGTTCACAGCATATCTGTCTTAATCTGGTCAACATCGCAAGAATCTGAATACGGTCTCTATTTGTATCCAAGGCTCTTAATTCTTTATTTACTTCTGCCAGATGAGCAAAATAAAGTTTCCTTTCCTCTTTCGTAAATTCAATAGAAATATTATTTTCTATCTTATCAGGAAGTTCTTTCAATACTTCCTTTTTTGTACGCCTTAATATAAACGGAGCAATTAATTTCTTTAATTCCCTCTGTTTCTTTTCATCATGTTCATTAACGATCGGTGACTCATAATGTTCTCTAAAATAATGATAGTGAAAGAGATAATCCTTATTTAAGAAATCAAAGATACTCCATAGTTCAGCAAGACTGTTTTCTATAGGTGTTCCTGTTAAAGCAAACTTATGATAGCCATTTAATTTCTTAACACTTAAGGCATTCTTAGTGTTCTGATTCTTTATATACTGTGCCTCATCTAATATAATAAAATCAAATTGTTTATCTTTATATAAATCGATATCTCTTCTCATTAAATCATAGGATGTAATAAGAATATCATAATGATCTGAACTTGCAATTTTCTCTTTTCTCTCCTGCTTTGTTCCGGCTATACACAACGGCTTTAAAGAAAATGAAAACTTTCTAATCTCATCGGCCCAATTTAAAACAAGCGTACTGGGACAAATTACAATACTATAATGATTCTGCTGATTCTCTAATAAAGAAATTATTTGTAGTGTTTTTCCCAGACCCATATCATCAGCAAGAATACCTCCTAAATTTAAATCAGTCATCGTTGAAAGCCATTGATATCCTTGTTTCTGATAGTCTCTTAAGATATGTTCATATCGATTATTTAAAGAATAATGATGATTCTGATAGTTCTTTAACCGATCGATAATATCATTAAATAATGAAGATCGACTAACCTTTAAATATTTTATATCCTGAGCACTGTTTTCTAATGCATAAGCTCTATTTAAATTCATGTGAATCTGACCATCATTAATATCTTTAGATACTAAATGATAACGATCCATTATATTGGATAATTCTTCTAATTCATTAGAATCTATATAAAGCATTTCTCCGCTTTTTAATTTATGATATTTCTTCTTAGACTTATAGCTTTTAATGACACCGGCAAGCTCTTCTTTTGGTATCCCGACAGCATCTATGTCAATAGATAAAAGCCCGTGACTGATACCAATTCCTACAGATAAGCTCATTTTTGATTTCTTACCATACTTCTTAATATTTTCAGATACATAAATATCTGCATACCGAGTTAAAAAAGCAATACCTTCATTTAAAAAATCAGATGTTTCTTCAGAATGAGTATCAAAATATAAAGACTGATTATCATCATTTGTACAATAACGTTTCATATAATCAATCACAAGTGAAGCAATGACACTATGGGACTTATCTGATTCTTTTAACAGGTTCACTTTCTCATCATCATATAATCCGTATATCTGAAACACAGCCTCTTCTACCTCATTAATATCACCATAAATCTCTATTTTATCTTCTTCTATCTCTACCGGAGAATTGTCTATCTTCAGATAGTTTCTTATAGGAGAAAGAATATAATGATAGAAATCATTCTTTTCATTATTAGGGATATAAAGAGATAAATTATGCTCATGAAGAGTCCGTAAAAAGGATGCAAGTATTCCTTTCTCATCACCATGTGATACCTTGATCTGATTATCTTCTGCCTGATAAATATGATAATTGGCAATCTTATAAGCATTCAATTGATCTAAGCATTCTATATGAACATTTCTTTTTGTTTCATGAATATGAATATGAGGCTTAATATTGATATTTTCTATATGTAGATTAGAAATATACTCTTTAGGAATATCGCTCACAAGCTTATAGAAGGCATCCAGATTATTCTCATTAAGAAAAATAGAATTAGAATAAGAATCATGATAATATGTCTGAATGAAGTCATAAATCTTCTTTGAATAATCATCAAGATTTTCATATTTATGTAAGAAGCGAAACATCTTCCCATAGCTTATTTCATTATTCTCTATCATGTCTTTTACAAAATTATTTAAATTTTTAATTACATAAAATCTATCATTCCCTATTTTAAACTTAATAAAAGGAACATATTGATATTCATAATATATTCTAAGACTGGCAATTTCACTTTTTGCATTACTGAAACTCTCTAACCAGTTATTTTTAATTCGGTTAGTCAAATGAGTACCAATAGTTTCTAAGTTATGAATATGTATTTCTTCCCATTGTTTCTGTAATCTTTCCTGATAACTTAATTTTCTTTTTTGTGTTTTAGCAGGCGTCTCTGATTTATATTCAAAAGGAAAAGTATCCGGAGAAAGTTCCTGTACTTTTAAAATTACCGCTCCGGCGTGTGCACAAGTTGTATAAGCATCAGAAAAATTACAGTCACAGTGTGTACTGATAATTTTTGAAAACTGATTAGCTATAATTCTAGGCGTATATAAAATACCATTTACCATAACTGTACCATCAATAATATATTCATCATTCCTATATTCTATTCTTATTCTTGTTACACAGTGATAAGAAAAATAACGATAAGCAATTTGTCTATTTCTAAATCTTGAAACAATTCTCTCAAATTCTGCATCTGTAATAAAAAGCATTCTTTGAATCCTCCATTTTGATATTATAACATAATCAATAGAATTGATTCTATAAAAAAGGTGACAAAGTCACCTTTAATGATGAAATAAACGAAGATGTGTGAATATTAAGACCATGTTATGTTTATTGGCAGTTTCTATCACATGATCATCTCTAATAGATCCCCCTGCTTCACCAATATACTGAACACCGCTCCGATAAGCTCTTTCAATATTATCTCCAAATGGAAAGAAAGCATCACTGCCTAATACAACATTCTTATTTGTTGCCAACCACTCTATCTGTTTTTCCTCTGTAAAGACTTCCGGTCTTACTTTAAATGTTTGCTGCCAGTTATCATCTCCATTGACATCTCTCCAGTCTTTAGATAAATAAATATCAATCGCATTATCTCTTTCAGCACGTTTTAATCCATCCGCAAACTGAAGATTTAATACCAAAGGAGATTGTCTTAAATACCATTTATCAGCTTTATCTCCTGCCAATCTGGTACAGTGAATACGTGACTGCTGACCTGCACCAATCCCAATAGCTTGCCCATCTTTAACATAACAGACAGAATTAGATTGTGTATATTTTAATGTAATCATTGATACAATAAGATCTCTGAGTGCCTCTTTAGGCAGATCTTTATTATCTGAAACAATATCTTTAAATAATTCTTCAGTCATTTGAATATTATTTCTTCCCTGTTCAAAACTTACACCAAATACTTCTTTTGTTTCAATCTCTTGCGGTATATATGAAGGATCTATTTCAATAACACAGTATGTTCCACGACGCTTTTTCTTTAAAATTTCTAATGCTTCCGCTGTATATCCCGGAGCAATAACACCGTCACTTACTTCTCTATTAATCAATCTGGCAGTCACTTCATCACAGATATCTGATAAAGCACAGAAATCTCCATAAGAACTCATTCTATCTGATCCTCTTGCTTTAATATAAGCATTTGCAATAGGAGTCAGTTCTTCCGGTAATTCCTTTACAAAATACATCTGTCTTTCTATCTCACTTAACGGTGTGCCAATAGCGACACCGGCCGGAGAAACATGCTTAAAACTGGCAGCACATGTCTGACCTGTCGCTTCCTTTAATTCCTTAACCAGCTGCCAGCTATTAAGAGCATCCAACAAATTAATATAACCCGGTTTCCCATTTAAAACAATAAAAGGTAATTCCCCATTTTTCATATATACTCGTGCTGGTTTTTGATTAGGATTACATCCATACTTTAATTCTAATTCTTTCATATTATCCTCCTAAAATTTGAAAAAGAGCCTAATCCAGGCATCTATCAGCCCAGACGGTCGGCTCTTTAAATGATTATACTTCATGTGGTTGATTCCACTTCCGTCAGTCGTATAACTACCTACAATATACTGAATTCTTTTTTATTTGACAAGATAAATTCTTTTTTTTAAATATTTTAGCACTCTATTAAAATATTTGCTAAAAATTAGCACTCAGCTATTGACTTTGCTAAAAAGAGTGATAATATATAGTTGTAGCAAGGGTGGCTACATGATAGTAATTCAATTCAAAGAAAAAGGAGATGTTATTATGAGATTACTACCTAGTATGAATAATTTATTTGATGATTTCTTTGATGACAAGTTTTTTGCACCTAGCACAGGCATGCGTACTGATATCAAAGAAACCGATGATTCTTATGTATTGAATATGGAATTGCCAGGATATAAGAAAGAGGATATTCAATTATCTATTAAGAACGGCTATTTGAATATTCTTGCTAAAGCCGATACTTCTAAAGAGGAAAAAGATAAAAAAGGCAATCTCATTAGAAGTGAAAGATATCATGGACAGTGCTCTAGAAGTTTCTATATTGGAGATCAGGTATCTGAAGAAGATATTAAGGCATCATTTGATAATGGTGAGTTAATTATCTCTTTTCCTAAAGAAACTAAGACTCCGGAAATAGAAAATCACTACATTACGATAGAATAGGAGATATGATGATGAGTTATTTTGATTATATGCTTGATGATTTATTTAATGACCGTTTCTTTACACCGGCTAAAAAAGCGAATGTAATGAAGACTGATATTAGAGAAATCGATAACAATTATGAATTAAACATTGAACTGCCAGGATATTCTAAGGAAAATATCAAATTAGGACTTAAAGATGGCTATCTGACTATTGAAGCTGATCAGTCATCAGAAAGTAACGAAGCCAATGGAAAACTTATTCGTAAAGAACGCTATAAAGGACATGTATCCAGAAGCTTCTATATTGGCAAGAATTATACTCATGAGAATATTCAAGCTAAGTTCAATAATGGTGAGTTAATCATTACTTTACCTAAGGAACTTCCCGAAAAAGTTCAGCAAAACCATTTCATTACAATAGAATAATCAAGAACCGGCATTTAGCCGGTTTTTTTATTACTCATCTTCTGTGCCATCTTCATAAGTGATTCTTTATTAAGATTAAACTTATTACATAAGTCATCAACCATTTGATTCAATTCGTCCGGAGATTTATTTTCTAAATCATCCAAATTGAATCCCATTATATTTTCTAACTGATCTTTATTTTTTAAATACATATTCTGATACTGATTAAACAATTCTGATTGTTTCTGCTGTAAAATATTATTAGCCTTTTCTAAAGCATCTATCTCTTCACTGTCAATTTCTAATTCTTCTACAAGGGACATCATTTTATCACCCATAAATTCCATTTCTATGCGATAGTCAGCCTCAGTGAAGTCACCTGATAATATTTCTCTATAAGTTTCTATTTGATCTTCCTGCAAAGATGTTAGAGCTATATCTTCATAATTATCTTCTTTGATATCCTCTAAAATAATCTTAGAATAATAATGAATAGAATCCCATGGATTCATGTCTAAGATAATATCTACTCTTATTAATTCTTTTAGCTCATCAAATAATGCTGAAATATCTTCTTTAATAATAAAATCATCTAATGAATGAATAATATACTGGTCATTCCGATTTCTTTGCTTCTTTATCGTAAGAGATGTAATTTCTTGTAAAGAAATTATATTTTTTTGATCAAATGAATAATACAACTGATCAGATGTCAAAATATATCCATGCTCCTGATCTATTTCCCCATAGCTTATAACTGTTCTAATATGTTCATCACCATAATGATATATAGCCATACCAATAGATGAGGGCAAATTATCTGTATGATAAATATTCATAACTAGCCTCCTTATTTATAATAATCCAAGTCTTACTTTCATGAAATAAGGTTTCCATATAGGAAAAGCCTACTTCTTTTAGATACCGGTAGAGCTTTTTGATTTCCTATATTATTTAGAAAATTATTGAAAAGTCTCATTTTTCTTCTCTTGCTTCACAGTAGATTATATAAAAACATCACTTGAGTGATGTTAACGTAATAATGGCAAAAAAAGCGTTGCCAGTCCTAAGAAAAAGAAAAAACCAAGACAGTCAGTAACTGTAGTAACAAAAACGCCCGAAGCAAGAGCAGGATCAATATTCATTTTTCTTAAAATAACCGGTACAATAAAGCCTGCCAGATTAGCAGCCACCATATTTAAAAGCATCGCAAGTCCGGCAACAAGCCCAAAGTAAGGATTTCCGGCAAAGAACATGGAACCGATTGCCACAATAACACCGATGATCACTCCTGTCAGTACTCCTACCATAATTTCTTTACAGAAGATTTTAAAGGCATTACTATGATCAATTTCTCCCAATGACAATCCTCTAACCAGAATAGTAAGTGACTGTGTACCGGCATTCCCCCCCATTCCTGTAACAATACTCATAATAGCAGAAAGAGACACAACCTTAGCAATTGTTGCACTAAACTGATTAACAACCGCAGCTGCCATAACTGCTGTAAATAAATTGACAATAAGCCATGGTGTACGTGATTTAAAGGATTCAAGGACTGTGGAATCTACACGTTCTTCACCGCTAACACCGGCAAGCAAGTTAATATCTTCAGTTGTTTCATCTTCCATAACATCCATAACATCATCAACTTCAACAACACCTATAAGATGATTTTCTTCATCGACAACAGGCATCATTACAAAGCCATATTTAATAAATCTATTAGCAACCTCTTCCTGATCATCTTTATAAAAAAGCGTTTTTACATTTGGATTTGTAATATCGATAATCTTTGTACCAAAGCTTGAAGTTACAATATCTCTTAAAGCAATAACTCCTTTTAATACTTTACTCTTATCAACAACATACAAATAATATTTAGCATCCTGCTCAGCATATTTCTGTAAATACCATAATGTTTCTAAAACAGTATTATTAGAATGAATAGAAATAAACTCAGTAGACATCAGACCTCCTGCTGTATCAGGCTCGTAAGATAAAAGCTGCTTAACATTATCCTGATTCTCGCTATCCAGATTATCTAAAACTTCCTTAATCTGTTTCTCATCTTCCAATTCACCAATTAGGTCAGCTATCTCGTCATCACTCATTTCTTCTAAAATCGCTTTTTGACGTTCCTTAAGAAATGGCTCTAATAAATTATACTTATCCTCATCTTCCTCTTCTTCAATAATAGAAGCAATAACATCATTAGGAAGCTTAGGAAGAATAATATTTAGATCTTCTTCACTATTATTAATAATATCTAAAATATCAGCCGGGTGTATATTATCAATCGCATCCTGAATCTGCTCAGGAGTGCCTTCAATCAATAATTGTCTTAACTGCTCATTTGTCATACTCATAATACACCCTCCTCTTGCTTTACTATTCTACCACCAACAAGACATCAATGTAAACAATAAGAAAAAGCAAAATCCTTATATTCTATCCGCTAAAACTATGCTCTACTCTGATCATATATTCATAGTTTTTATCCATTAAATCTAATATTTGATTTTTAATAGATTCAGTTGATAAATGATCATTTTTAACCTCTACTTCAAAAATAATCTTAATTTTTCTACCTCTAATAACTCTAAAATCATGGATTGTATAATCCTGATTTAAAGATTTTACTGATTTTAAAATCTTCTGATAAAGATCAATAGCCTGACTATCTTCCAGATCCACCGGATCAATATGAATAGTTGTTAGAATAGAATATTTCTTTTCAATCTTATTTTCCAGTTCGCTCGCAATTTCATGAGAATGATCAAGACTCATTCTATGATCAACTTCTACATGAAGAATAAGAAATCTTCCTCCGGCTCCATAATCATGAAGCATAAAATCATGATATCCCAATACTTCCGGATGACTTACAATAATAGATTCTATTGAAGAAACAAGAGACGGATCAGGGAGCTGCCCTAAAAGAGCATTTATCATTTCTTTAATTGTTTCTATTCCATTCTTCAATACAATAATTGATACAATAACGCCAGCCAATCCATCAAGAGACCAAGATACAAAATTTGAGCATAGAATAACTATTAATGAAGCAACTGATGTAATCACATCATTAAGACTGTCTTTACCAACCGCAATTAACGTTTGTGATTCAATTAAAGTTCCTGCATAATGATTAAAACGATACATCCACAATTTAATCATAACAGAAATAACCATAACCAATATAGCCGGTATGCTGAAAATAATATCCGCAGGATGAATAATCTGTTTTATTGAAGAAATAAGGCTTTCGGCACCTGCCAGAGTAATAAGTATTCCAATAATAAATCCTGCTAAATATTCATAGCGTCCATGACCGAAAGGATGCTTTGTATCAGGATATTTGGATGACAGCTTAAAGCCGATCAGGCTGGCAACATTGCTGCCTATATCAGACAGATTATTAAGACCATCAGCTATCATGGCATAAGAATGAATAAAATAACCAAATATTATTTTAAAAATAACACAGATCAGATTACATAGAATAGAAAGAATAGAGCACAATATACCATATGATGTTCTAATTCTGCTGTCATGATAATCTTCACTTTTAATAAATATTTTTGATAGTATCTTAAACATAATCCCTCTCAAAAAAGCAAGCTTTTCGCTTGCTTAAAAAATATCCGTTATTCTCTTTAAATACACATTTCTCTGATCTCTCTTAATCAAAGAAGCGTCTTCTAATTCATTAAGATATCCCTTAATCTTATCTTTATCTACTTCTTTATTCGCAATCTTCTTTAATGTTTCAATAATCATAGGAGAATCGTCCTTAATATAAGCATTATTCTCTTTATCATAATGAGGCTTATTCAGCATAACATTTAAGCATGCAACATAAGCCCATTTTACTTCTAATCTTACCAGTTTATATTGCATACCATCAAATAATTCAGCCGGTACATAATATACAGAATGGCTTGAATCTTTTAATTCATTGATATCTTCCTTATTAAATAAATCCATATGTTCCTCCACAAATCACATTATATCATCTATCTTTCAATCTTGCATCCTTTTTGAAAAAGTTGTCACATCTTCAAAACCAATTTTCTGATACTCTTTTATAACCTCTTCAACATGTTCTCCTACTCTTTCACCGGTATGTGCATCACTGCCTACAGTAATAATAGAACCACCTAATGCTTTATATCTTCTCACGATATCAAAAGACGGAAATCCACAACTTCCATTTACTTTATAGCCGCTGGTATTCACTTCAATACCTTTATTTTTCTGAATCAACGTTTTTAATATCTGATCAATTAAATCTTTATATCTTGAATAATCAATACTTTTATCTTCATATGGTCCATAACGGCTAATATAATCCATATGTCCCAATACATTGAAACAATCAAAACTCTTAACACATCTTAATGTTTCTATAAAAAATTCTCTATGAGCCTGATCTTTTGTTTTATTATTAAAGTATTCTCCATAATAAAAGTCCGTATTCCTAATAACATGAATGCTCCCTATCACAAAATCATAATCATCAGCATTCACAAAATCATTAATCTCTTTAAAATGATTCATATCCAGTCCTATTTCAAGACCTATCTTAATACTTATCTTATCCTGATATTCTTTTTGCAGATCTTTTAATTCTTTAAAATAAGAAACTGTATCCAATTCAAAAGGATCTATTGGATAATTGAAATCACGATGATCAGTAAAACATATTTCATCTAAATTTTTATTAAGAGCCTCTTTAATATGTTCTCTTGGATCAGCATTACTATCAAAAGAGAAATGAGTATGCAGATGATAATCTATTTTACGCATTCTTATGATCCTTTCTATAGCTTTCTACAGATTCTTTATCACTATAATGAACTTTTACTTCATTTTCTAAAACCATATGTGTTTCATGACCTTTTCCAAGAATTAATATCACATCATTCTTTAACGCATGATCTAACGCATAGTAAATAGCTTCCTTACGATTTTCTACAACCGTATAATGATCATTGCTTAAATGACCCATTGCATGAATTATTTCTAAAGCAATATCACTCACTTTTTCATCTCGCGGATCATCAGCCGTTAATACCGCATATGCATGATGTCTGGCAATCGCTTCTCCACTTTCTATCCGTCTGACCTTAGAGCGTTTACCGGGCATTCCATAAACACAAATCACCCGATTCGGCTTATATTCTTCAACAGTATTTAAAATAGATTCAAAAGCTGCTCCGTTATGAGCATAATCAATGATGACAGTATAATCATCACTTACATGAATAACTTCTCCTCTGCCGGCAATATGAACATGAGCTAAAGCTCTTTTAATATCTGCATGATCAATTCCTATCTGACTACAGATAAATAAAGATACTAAAGCATTATATACATTAAAACGTCCCGGCATGTCTAAAGTATAAAAGTCTTTTAATAATCCTCCTGTTTCAAAACGAATACCCATATGTCCGGGTTCCTGATAAAGATTTATATGCTGAGCATATAAATCTGCTTCTTTTAAAGTACTGTATGTATATATTTGACAAGCTGCCTGATTCATCATTTCTGATGCATGACTATCATCAAGATTAAATAATCCTATCTTACATAACTGAAACAGCTGTTTCTTACAGTCTCTATATTCTTCAAAGCTGGCATGTTCATTAGGTCCAATATGATCAGGAGATAAGTTAGTAAATATTCCATAATCAAAATCAATACCATCTACTCTATGCATTTTAAAGGCCTGTGAAGAAACTTCCATTACACAATAATCACAGTTATGAAAACGCATCAGTCTCATAATTCTATTAAGTTCATATGATTCGGGTGTAGTATTATGAGTTTCTTCATAAAAGTCATTAATATAAACACCATTCGTTCCAATCACTCCTACTTTCTTTCCAGCCTCTTTTAAAATAGAATAAATCATTAAAGCAGAAGTTGTCTTCCCCACAGTTCCGGTTACACCGATAACTGTTAATTCATGACTCGGATGAGAAAAAAAGGAACAGCTCATATGAGCAAGAGCTGATCTTGTATCACTTACTTTAATATAAGTAATACCTTTTTGCATACAAATATCTTTTTCTAAAACAATGACCTGACAACCTTGTTCAACAGCATCATTAATAAACTGATGACCATCAGCATAAACACCATCCATAGCTATAAAAACAGTATTCTTAACAGCTTTTCTAGAATCATAGATCAAAGCTTCTATCTTATGATCCAAATTTCCTTGCAGCAATTGATAATCTATATTCTTCAGTATTTCCGTTAATCTCATTTTTATCACCTAAATATCTTACTTAAAAAATCTTTTTATTTCTATTTCCGCATTCTCTAAAGAATCACTGCCGTGAATAATATTGTGAGTAGTATCAAAAGCATAATCTCCTCTAATAGTCCCCGGCTTGGCATCACCAAACTTTGTTGGTCCCATCAATAAACGCATTCCTTCTACTGCACTTTCTCCTTCAACAATCATTGCCAGTACCGGACCTGATGTCATATATCGAACTGTTTCAGGGAAAAAAGGCTTATCTGTAATATGAGCATAATGTTCTCTTAATATAGGCTCATCCAACATCATTGTCTTAGCTTCAATAATCTGATAGCCTCTTCTTTCTATCCTTGATATCACTTCTCCTATAAGTCCTCTTTGCAGACAGTCCGGTTTTAACATAATATAAGTTCTTTCAATTGCCATAATATCCTTCTCCTTTTTATGTATTATATCAGATTCTTCAATTTAAAACAAAAAACTGTACTTTATTATTAAGTACAGTCTAATAATCTCCTTTAGTATGAAAAGCTTTCTTGTTTCCTGATATCTGATGTCTTTTCTTTAATAATTTTTCAATATCCTTAGGAGTAATTCCTTTCTTAGCCATAAGTACCAATACATGATAATAAAGATCTCCAATTTCACCTATCAAATCTTCCTTATTCTCATTTTTAGCAGCAATGACTGTTTCAGTAGCTTCTTCACCTACTTTTTTACAAATCTTATCAATTCCCTGATCCAATAAATAATTAGTATAAGAATTATCCACCGGATGTTTTTGTCTATCAATGATTGTCTTATAGACACCATCAGCTAAATCACTCATATCATAAGGAATAATATCATTAAAAAAGCAAGAATAGCTGCCTGTATGACAAGCAACACCTGTCTGTCTTACATCTATTAGTAATGTGTCCAAATCACAATCAAGGCTCATTCCTACAATATCCTGATAATGACCGGAAGTTTCTCCCTTATGCCATAATGACTGACGACTTCTTGAATAAAAATATGTCTGCTTTGTTTCCATCATTTTCTTATAAGCTTCTTCATTAACATAAGCTAACATTAAAACTTGTTTAGTCTCAATATCCTGGACAATAGCAGGGACAAGTCCATTCATTTTCTTAAAATCCGGTTCCATTTTATACTCTCCTCACTGGAATATGGGCTTTTTCACATTCCTCTTTAACATCCTGAATAGTAGCTTCTTTATAATGAAATAATGAAGCAGCTAATGCTCCGTCAACATTTGTTTTCCTAAAAACTTCAACAATATCTTCCTTGTCTCCGCATCCCCCTGAAGCAATAACCGGAATAGAAACAGCCTGACATACAGCATTTAACATATCAATATCATAGCCATTTCTTGTCCCATCAGCATCCATACTGGTTAAAAGAATTTCTCCGGCACCCAATGTTTCACATTCTTTAACCCATTCAATAAGATCTTTATGAGTATTGATACGTCCTCCGGAAATATAAACATCCCAGCTATTCTCTTTTCTTTTAGCATCAACAGCAACTACAACACACTGTACACCAAACTCTAAAGAAGCTTCTCTGATAAGCTTAGGATTTCTGATAGCTGCTGAATTAACGGAGACTTTATCTGCCCCTTTAGAAAGAATCATACGGAAATCTTCTATACTGCGAATCCCTCCTCCTACACATAAAGGTATAGAGAGTTCATTTGCGGCTCTTTGAATAATTTCATACATAATGCCACGTTCCTCATAACTTGCTGTAATATCTAAAAAAACTATTTCATCAGCACACTGCTTATCATATTCTTTAGCAAGTTCCACAGGATCTCCAACATCTTTTAATCCTTCAAAATTAATCCCTTTCACAACCTTTCCCTGTTTAATATCAAGACAGGGTATTATTCTCTTGGCTAACATTCCTAATAACCTCTCTTAAATCAATATGTCCTTCATAATATGCTTTTCCTACAATGCACCCATAATATCCTTGCTTAGCTACCTGATAAATATCTTTATCATCTTTTATTCCACCACTAACAACTAATGAAAGAGAACTATGAGAAGCAATCGTTTTATAAAGTTCAAAGTTCGGTCCCTGTAAAGTGCCATCTTTTGAAATATCAGTACAGATAATTGTTTTTATGCCGATTTCAGCAAGCTGATCAATAAATGTCAAATAAGACATAGCACTTGTCTTAAGCCAGCCTGAAGTAGAAACAAAACCATTCTTGATATCTACTCCTACAATAATTTTATCTGCTCCATAACGAAATAATGCCTCCTTTAGAAAATCAGGATGATCTAATGCTGCTGTCCCTAAAATAACTCTATCAATACCTATTGTATCTAAATAATAAGAAACAGTTTCCATATTACGAATTCCTCCACCTAATTCAATAGACATGGATACAGTCTCCCTTATCTTTTTAATAATCTTTTTATTAACCGCCTGAGCATCCTTGGCTCCATCTAAATCAACCAGATGTAAATAAGATACTCCCATCTCTTCAAACTGTTTAGCCAGTTGTTCCGGAGCTGTACTATAAACAGTCTTCTTCTGATAATCTCCTTTATATAACCTGACAGCTTCGCCATTTTTCAAATCAATTGCCGGTATCACTAACATTCTGTCATCTCCTTAAATCCTAATAATATCTTTTCACCAATCTGACCACTTTTTTCCGGATGAAACTGACATCCTATAACACAATCATTAGCTACAACTGCCGGAATAACTGTATTTCCATAATAACAGACAGAAATCAGCTGCTCAGGTAAAGGATGTGCCATAAAAGAATGAACAAAATAAACATAATCATTCTCTTTAATATACTTTAGGATAGGATGCTTCTGTCTAATCTCCAACTGATTCCATCCCATATGCGGAATCTTCTCTTTAATATCCATATATTCTACAGTTCCTTTTAAAAAGCCTAAACCTTCTGTTTCAGTCACTTCTAATCCTTTTTCAAATAGAACCTGCATGCCTAAGCATATTCCTAAAATTGGAATATGCTTATCTTTCATTTCATTTAATATCTCAACAAGTCCATAATTCCTTAAATGCTTCATTGCTACCGGAAAAGTTCCTACTCCCGGAAGAATAATCCCTTTTGCCCGTCTGATAATAGCCGGATCTCTGGTAATTGTTACTGCCATTCCTAATCTCTTTAAAGCATTCGTAACGGAACTAAGGTTCCCCAGATTATAATCAATCACGCAAATCATAAGACACCTTTTGATGAAATTATTTCATCTTTTCTTTGCCGATCTATCGAAACAGCTTCTTTTAATGCTCTTGCAAATGCTTTAAAGCAGGCTTCAATAATATGATGCATATTCTTTCCGTAGTGTTCATTAATATGTAAAGTCATACCTGCATTAAAAGCAGTTGCTCTAAAAAATTCTTCAGTCATTTCCGTCTGGTAATTACCTAACAAAACATTATCTAAACAAACATTAAAAACTAAATAAGGACGATTACTCATATCTAAGCAAACACTAAGCAATGTTTCATCCATTGGAATAGTGAAAGAACCATAACGATGAATTCCTTTTTTATCACCTAAAGCTTCTTTAATAGACTTTCCTAAAGCAATTCCAATATCCTCTATAGTATGATGAGAATCAACCTGCAAATCCCCATGACAAGTAACTGATAAATCAAATTGACCGTGAAATGCAAACAATTCAAGCATATGATCTAAAAATCCTACCCCGGTATTAATATCACTGATACCCTTTCCATCTAAATCTATACTTACAAAAACATCCGTTTCTTTTGTTTTTCTTTTTATCTGTGCCTTTCTCATCATTAATCCTCCTTAAATCTAACCTGAATACTATTCGCATGTGCCTGCAATCCTTCTCTTAATGCAAAATCTGTGACATCATCTTTAAATGTTTTTAAGATTGCTTTTGGATAATAAGAAAAAGCACTACGTTTTATAAAGTCATATACACCCAAAGCACTATAGAACTTAGCAGTTCCTCCGGTTGGCAAAACATGATTAGTGCCGGACATATAATCACCCAGCGGTTCAGGTGAATAAGCACCTAAGAAGATTGAACCGGCATGAGTAATAAGAGGAAGCTTTTCAATAGGATCTAAAGTAAGAACTTCTAAATGCTCAGGAGCTAATTCATTAGCAACAGTAAAAGCCTGATCTAATGAATCTACTAAGATAGCTCCGCCATAATTTCTTAAAGACTCTTCAATAATATCCTGACGCGGTAAGCTCTGAATCTGTTTACTGATTTCTTCATTAACTTCTTTAATGAGATTTTCACTTGTTGTGATTAAAATCGCACTGGCCAGTCTGTCATGCTCTGCCTGACTCATTAAATCAGCAGCTACATAACATGGATCAGCTGATGAATCAGCAATAACCAATATTTCACTGGGACCGGCTATCATATCTATGTCCACCATACCATAACAAAGCTTCTTAGCAGTTGCTACATAGATATTGCCCGGTCCAACAATCTTGTCTGCCTTTTTGATGGTTTTTGTACCATAGGCTGCTCCGGCTATTCCCTGAGCACCTCCCGCCTTATAAATTGTCTCTATCCCACAGACATAAGCAGCTGCTAAAATAACATCAGATACTTTACCATCTTCTTTGACCGGTGTCATAATATAAAGATTTTTAACACCTGCTAATATAGCCGGAACAGCATTCATCATAACAGTAGAAGGATAAGTAGCTGTTCCTCCGGGAACATAGAGAGCAACTGTTTCTATAGGTGTTACTTTACTTCCCAAAATAACTCCATCATCTTTGGTAATCATCCATGATTTTTCAATCTGATTCTTATGATATTCAATAAGCTGTTCTTTAGTACGTTCTAAAATACGAATAAAATTATTTCCTACTGCCGTCACAGCATCCATAATCTCCTGTTTAGTAACTACCAGTTCTTTATAGGTGTTAACTCTAAAACCATCAAACTGTGCACAATAATCTACAACAGCCTTATCTCCTTTAATACTTACATTCTTAATAATATCTAATACCGCTTCATTTACCTGCTGTGATATTTCTGTTTTACGTCCATGAAGTTTTTCTTTAATCTCATTAATATGTCCATCATATATTATTGTCTTAAGCATTATTCTTTTCCCCCCTGCAATGCTTTAATAAGATCTAATACTTCCTTTTTCTTATATTTTAAAGCCACTTTATTCACAATCATTCTGGTCGATATTTCTTCTATCTTATCAATAACTTCAAGACCGTTAGCTTTTAAAGTGTTTCCTGTCTCTACAATATCTACAATCGCATCACTGAGCCCAACCACCGGTCCTAACTCTACCGACCCCTCTAATTTAATAACTTCAACATCTTCTTTCCTTTTAGCAAAATATTCTTTTGCGGTTTTCGTATATTTAGAAGCTATTCTCTTTCTTCTATTAAAGCTTTTTGTTTTATACAATGGATAAGCACATAAAGCAAAGAAACATCTCCCTATTTCTAAATCCAACATTTCATAATAATCATGATAATCAGATTCCATTAAGGTATCCTTACCAACAAATCCCACATCAGCAATACCATGTTCTAGGAATGTTAAAACATCATTGCTTTTCGCAAATATCATTTGAATACCATCTTTTGTTTCTATCAAAAGCTCTCTATTCTTGTTAAAAATAGGATCCATATCAAATCCTTGTTTTTCTAATAACCGGCAGACCTGTTTTTCTATACGTCCCTTAGTAATCGCAATCTTAATCATGATCTTCACGCTCCTTTATAACAGCTTTTGTAAGTGTATTCATATGATAAGAGAAGCCGACAGAAGGCGTATGAGAATCAAAATAACTTAATAAATGATCATACCTTCCTCCTGATAAGATGAGATATGGACTATAAGAAGAATATCCCTTAAACATTACACCGGTATAATAAGACTGTGTAGGTACCATAGCCAAATCAAAAATCATTTGTGATTTCATAGCGCTTATTTCATAAAGCTCTTCCAGCTCCTCAATAGAAGCAAGTAATCTTTTATCACTTACATAAGATTTAATAGTCTTTAATTCATCAATTGTTCCAAATGATACTAAAAGCTGTGATAAAAGATGATTCAAATCATCCGAATAGCTATGAGAAGCAATAAACTGTTCCATATCACTGACAGACTTCTTTTTTAAAATACTAATAAGTCTCTGATCATCAGCTAATTCTAATAAACGATGATAAAAAGAAGCACTTCCCAACTCAAGCTTTAAGCTCTTCATATTTAAAGAAAGCATGGTTTCTTCAATAATTCTTAAACATTCCTGATCTCCCTTTCTTCCTTCTAATCCCATCAGTTCAATACCCGACTGATACAATTCTGTATGTCTTCCTTTATGTCTTTGCTGAGATCTATAAACAGCTCCAAAATAACTATAGCGTTTAATACCATTTCCTGAAGCATTGTAAAGTCTTGCGATAGGAACGGTAAAATCCGTTCTTAGAGTAATTCTCTTACCTTCACTTCCAACAAATAAGAACATACTTTCTTCATCTTCATTACGAACTGTCTGATAAAGATCAGCATATTCAAATGCCGGTAACATAAGTTCCTGATAATTATGATGATTAAAGATATTTCTTAGTTTTCCTTCAATATTTCTTAATAGCTCTGCATTTAGGCTTGTTGCATCAGCACTTTCTTCCGGAATCAGATATTTAAATTCATCCATTCTTTTTCCTCCTCTATAATAAAAAACGAGGTACTAATAACCTCGTTTCTAGTGTTATTAGATTGACAGCCTTGCTTAATTGTAAAACAAAACGGGCTGTATCAAATGATATAACCCTAAATACGCCAATGGTGATGATGAAATTGTTTAACTGTATAGTTTTGCATAGTAATCACCTCATTTTTCAAATATTAACATACTTTATATAAATATGTAAAGTTATTTTATGAAAATGACGAAATAATAAATATTATTTTGTTATAATCTAACTAATGATGTATAAATAAAATTTAATAATGGCATAGTAATAATACAAAGAAGTACCGTAATCGTATTAATAACAGATGAAAAAGCAGGATGATTATCATAAATAGTTGCAAACTGGGTAATACTGGATGCACTTGGAGCACTAGCCGATAACATAGTAATCATTAAAACAGCTGATGCACTAGGAAAAAGTTTATAAACTCCACTTAAATAAATAACCAGCATTGTTATCAAAGGATAAGCAATTAATCTAAAAAATGCAGTCAGATATGCTCTTTTATTAGAAAAAACTTCCTTTAAACTCATCTCTGTTAAAAGCATTCCTACCACTAACATAGATAATGGTCCTAGAGGAGCCTGAGCACCGGATAAGGCACTACTTAATAAAACCGGAAGCTGAATATGAAAAACACATAAGAGAATCCCTAAAGCTATCGCAAGCATATTCACATTACCTAAAATCTTTTGAATACTGATCTCTTTTTCTCGAGAAATTGTCATTTTACAGTGTGTCCAAAGCAAAACTGTCTGTACCATCATATAGGCTGATGCATAAAAAACCATCTTTTCCCCTAATACTGCTAATACTAAAGGAATAATCAGATTCCCACAGTTAGAATAAGTAATACTAACTTTTTCTATGTCATTTAAAGAAAAAAATTTAGCCAGTATTTCACTAAAAACTATATAACCAATATGAATAATGATTGCAGCAATAATCGCAAGCATAAATCCATGTAATCTTTCACTTGTGAGTTCTATCTGAAATGATTTGATAATAGCGGCCGGTGCACAAACATATAATGTTAATTTTGATAAAGCTGTTGCATCTGATATTGCAAGTACATTCTTTTTAACAAGAATATACCCTATACCAATAAGAATAAATAATGATCCTATCTGTGTAATCAATGATATACTTAATTCCATAACTATGCCCCCAAACATCTGCATTCTAACAAAAAGAATACATAATAATTTTTATTTTCCGAATCAGAAACTATTTATTTTAAATTCTTTGATTTTCTTGAATTCAAATTTTATCTCTTTCATAATATAACCAGGAGGATTATATTATGAAAGAATGGACAAAAGAAGAAAGATATAGGCATTTTAATAATAAGAATGAGATCAGTAATCTTTATAATAAAATACAAAATTCTAAATACAGACAAGTTTTCCATATTCAACCGGTAACCGGTCTGCTTAATGATCCCAATGGATTTGTCTATCATAATAAGACATGGCATCTTTTTTATCAGTGGTTTCCTTTTGGTGCAGTTCATGGATTAAAGCACTGGTATCATGTTACCAGTACTAATTTAATTACATGGAAAAATAAAGGAGTATGTATTTATCCTGATTGTATTTATGATAATAAAGGTGCCTATTCCGGTTCTGCCTTAGTTACTGATCAATCAATATATCTTTATTATACAGGTAACCATAGAGATGAGAACTGGCATAGACATTCTTATACCTGTTTAGTTAATCTAAGAGATGATGGTACTGTTCATAAATATTCAAAGCCTCTTTTTGGTCCGCATCCTTCTTATAGTGAACATCAGCGGGATCCTAAAATCATCTATCGTCAAGAAGATCAGACCTATTATTTATTAATCGGAGCACAAACATTAAATAAAAAAGGCTGTGTTATTATTTATAAGTCATCTCATCATAATAAAGACTTCTCATTTGCAGGTGAACTTAAAGTACCAGGATTTGAAGATTTTGGTGATATGTGGGAATGTCCATCTATTGAAACAATAGATAATCAGGATATTCTGATTTTCTGTCCTCAGCATATCTATTTAATAAACAGAGAACAGGAATATAATCATAATGGATATTTGTTAGGAAAAATGGACTGGAAGAACCTGATCTTTACTCCATCAGGTCATTTCCATGTATTAGATTTTGGCTTTGATTCTTATGCCGCTGAATGTGCAGCTAATATTAATGATTCTAAAAAAGCTATCCTGATTGCCTGGATGGGACTCCCCGATTCTTCTTATCCTTCAGATAATGACTGCTGGCAAGGCTGCCTTACCATGCCTAGAGAATTATGTATTGAAAACAGACGTTTACTGCAAAAACCATTAGAAGGATTTAAAATATTAAGAGATCAGAGAATTGATACAACTACGCATAAGCTTCCTCAAGCTTGTGAAATAGAAATCCATTGTCAGGGTAACCTTAACCTTCTTCTTTTCTCTAAAAAAGATCAGACCGGAGGTTTAAGAATACAATACACTCATCATACATTAACCGTTGACAGAAGCCGACTTCATAATCATTTTAATAAAGAGCGTGGTGAAATACGCTCAAGAGTTTTAGAAAATGATCTCTATCATTTAAGAATCTTTATTGACACAAGTTCTATTGAAATTTATGTTAATGACGGTGAATCCCTATTTACAAGCAGAGTTTTTCTTGAAGAAGATGAACATTATATTTATTATCAGTATCAGGGAAGTATTCAAATATGGTCATTAAAACCTGCTGTTTTCAATGAATTTATTGTATAATAAAAGGAATTTGGTAAAACCAAATTCCTTTATCAATATATAAAGGAAATACAGTTATTTTTCATAAGTATAGAATCTAGTTTTAAAAGTCACCTGATGAAATTTTTGAGATGGCTTATCCCACTCATTCTTAACTGTTATAGTGGCTTTATCTTTATCCAAAATAATCTTTTTACTGATAATATCAAGCAATATAGGTTTTTTAGTTTTAGCATCAGTTTCTTTAGAATAGAGATACATAACTGATTCTCCTTCACATATTCCTGATGCCGGTTTTGCTTTTACAATATCCAGAATAATGGTCTGTTCATCGGTTGCCTTAACATAAGTATTATCTTTATAATTATTAAATATTTTAGCATCTTCATTCTTTTTAATACTTATAGTCTTTATAATGTCATCTTTATACTGATCTTTACTAAAAGAAAGTATAGATATACTATTATGATCTAAAGCCCTTATAACTAGCTTATCATCCTGATAGATATCTATCAGGTTCTGACTTTCATTAGTAAATTCTAATATTACCTTATTCTTTAACTGATACTTTTCAATATTTACATTATCTTTTTTAATAGGAAAAGTTTTATTCTGACAGCCATATAAAATTAAAGAAACTAATAGTATAGCCATAAATAATTTTTTCATAATTTTTCCTCTTATTTAATTAAATCCCCCAATCCGGGTATTTTATCCATTATTCGGTTCTGACAAGTAAATCTCCAAGACCCTGTCCCTCTTTTACAAGTAACATTCATCTGTGGTGCCAATAAAGAGCCTATAATATCTTCGACATAATCTTTAAATCCTGTCTTATATGTAACTGTATTTGAAGAAGGATATTTATAAGCAGTTTGCTTCTGATTTGTTATTGACTGACAAGTATAAGCTACTCTTCTATTTGATAGTTTAATTTGATAACTGTGAACTCCACTCAGCTTTAACTTTTGTTAGAAGAATACGTCGTTGATAATAACCTGTCTTATTAATTTTTTCGTAATATAAAGTTATTCTACCCCAAACATATGTACCATCATCATCTTCACCTACAGAAATAAATCTTGATTTTAACTCATTTTCATGTGAAAACATAGATTTCTTTAAAGCATATACACATGTCACTTCATTGTCACCTTTCCTATTATTTACTGATTTAACAAGATATACAGGAACACACTTCTTTTCACCTTTTTCGTCAACTAATTCACCCCATATATTAGGAGCACGTAAGTTGAGTTTTTCTGCTTCTAAATACAATTTTTTGAAATAGATTGATCTTATTTGTTTTTCGTATAATTATTCAATTGATTTAAAAGCATATTACTCATATTGAAATTGTAAAAATATTATTAGGAATTTTTCAATTTTTATCTCCATTTTTATATCTTGATAAATTAAACAATAACATAGATTCTCTCCCTCCCTTTTTATTTTATGTAAGCGTTTTACTGATTAAAGTATAAGTATTGCCATATCTCATGTCAATAATTCAAAAAAAAAAAAAAAAAACACCCTAGGTGTTTCAATATTACTGGCAGGGGCTGCAGGAATCGAACCCGCATCAACGGTTTTGGAGACCGATGTTCTACCATTGGACCAAGCCCCTAAATCGCTTTATTATATTATCATAAGAATCTTATAAAAGCAATAGATTAAATAAGAGAATAATGCTAAACTAATACTAATGAGGGATGAATATGTTATTTGGAAAAAAGAGTATTATAAAAGAAAAAGAAATTAATCAGGCTTATAAAGAATTCCTTAATAATGAAGATATTATACTATTATGTGTGGATGAAGCAAAAGATTTTGATATTATGCATTTAAAAGAGGCACAGTGTTTTCCTTTAAGAAGAATATCTAATGAATCTCATCTATTACCAAAAGATGCTGTTTATTATGTCTATGCCTTTAGAGAAGGGATTGCTTATCAAGGAACTAAAAAACTCATTAATAAAGGATTTAAAGCTTATAACTTAGGCAGTCAGGTTCATTTTAAAGGATACTTTGAAGGTCTTGCCGCTCCTAAAAATAGAAAGCTGAAAAGAAAGAAAAACAATTATGAATAGTAAATTGCTATGTTTTGATGTTGACGGTACATTAAGAGATAATACTGTTCATAAGATATCTATGAGTACTTTAAATTCTATTAAACATTTAAAAGCACTGGGACATAAAATGATTATTAGTACAGGCAGAGGCTATGACTCATTAAAGAATACTCAGATATTTGATATTTTAGAATGGGATGGATATGTTTTAAATAATGGACAGCTTATCTTAAATCAAGATCAATGCGTTATCAAGGAATATCATATGAATCCTCAAAGCGTTATGAAAACAATTGCTACTGCTAATCAGCTAGATATGCCTGTAGTCTTAAAAATGAAAAAAAGATTAATTACCAGAAAACCAAATAAGTATGTTTATCAGACACAGAAATATTTTGATAATGTTATTCCTGAAGTGAGAGATTATAATGGCAAAGATAATGTTTATGCCATGATCTTATATTCTTATCCGGGAGATCAATATGAAGCATTTAGAGATATTAAAGGTATTCACGTAGATCCCGGTAAATCCGCTTATGCTGATGTCAGTATTGAAGGTCTTTCTAAAGCGACCGGTAATCTTTTATTAGCCGATTTGTTTGGTTATAATAATTATATAGCCTTTGGTGATAGTCAAAATGATTTGGAAATGTTTAAATATGCTTCTTTATCTATATGTATGGGAGATGGAGATCCTGCCGCCAAAGAAAAAGCTGATTATATTACTGATACTTTAGCTAATGACGGCATTTATAATGCCTGTGTATATTTTAACTGGTTTATAGGAGATGAAAACAATGACTAAAAAAGAAGCTTTTTTGACAGGTCAAGAACTGGATGTTTATCCTGATAGTGAAATGGCTGATGAACAAACTCATAATTTTGATGACTTATGGCAGTCTATATATGATATTGTTCAATTAGGAACATATGGCATTGTAGAAGAAGATGCTGATGAACTCAATAAAGCTATTCAATGGCTTAAAGATACTCAGTCTATAACTGATCAGTATCAGACATTATCTTTAGATTTTGAGGTAAAATCATGAGATTCATTGATATGCATTGTGATACCCTTTATGCTTTAGAAAAGCATAGAGACTATCAATTAAGATCTAATAATCTTCATATTGACTTATTGAAAATGAAAGAAAGTCATTATCTTTTACAAAACTTTGCGATTTTTACAGATATTGCCTCTGATAAAGATCCTGAATTTCATGTATTAAGATGTATTGATATTTTTTATCAGGAAATGGAAAAGAATAAAGATCTTATTGCTCCTATTACTTCCTATGCACAGATTATAGAAAATAATATGCATAATGTTATGAGTGCTATGCTGACATTAGAAGAAGGTGCTGTCATCAATCATGATCTTGCTTTATTACGTAATTATTATCGCTTAGGCGTAAGAATGATTGCTTTAAGTTGGAATCACGAAAATGGCATTACCCATCCTAATTTTAAAAATAAAACAGGCTATCATACTTTTAATAATGAAGGTCTAACTGATTTTGGTAAAGAGTATATAAAAGAAATGAATCGTCTGGGAATAATTGTTGATGTTTCACATATGAGTGATGGATGTTTTTATGATGTTGCCGATATTATAAAAGGTCCTTTTGTAGCCAGCCATTCTAATGTTCGTTCTTTATGTGATCATGCTCGTAACTTAACTGATGATATGATTAAAGTGATAGCTGATCATAATGGTGTGATTGGTATTAACTTTGCTGATGGCTTCTTAGCTGAGAATGCTTCTCAATCCTTAATTGATGATATGATCAGACATATTCTTTATATTAGAGATTTAGTCGGTATTGATTACATTGGACTGGGCAGTGACTTTGATGGCATTTCATGCCCTTTGGAGATTAAAAATGCTTCTTATATGCCTTTGCTTTACCAAAGACTTAAAGAATATCTCAGTTATGAAGATATTCAAAAAATACTTTATAAGAATGTTTTAAGAGTCTATCAGGAAGTTCTTAAATAAACCATTTAACAGTCACAATGAGTTTAAAAGACCTTTAAGAGGTCTTTTTTATGACCATCAGTCATTTTGATAAAACTTTAGCAAAACAATGTAAAACGATTGACACTCAGCGAAATACTCATGTATACTTTTATTATAAGTAAAACAATTAAATAAAAGGAGGTACTTTATGAAAGGCTATGCAATGCTAAAAATTGGCGAATCTGGATGGATTGAAAAGGAGAGACCTGCCTGCGGTCCATTAGATGCAATCTGTAAGCCCCTTGCGATTGCAATATGTACATCAGATGTACATACTCTTTGGGAAGGTGCTATTGGTGAACGTCATAATATGATTTTAGGACATGAAGGATGTGCTGAAGTTGTAGAGGTTGGAGAATGTGTTAAAGATTTTAAACCGGGTGATAGAGTTTTGGTCCCTGCTATTACTCCTGACTGGAACTCATTAGAAGCTCAAGCCGGATATTCTATGCACTCAGGCGGTATGCTTGCCGGATGGAAATTCTCAAACTTTAAGGATGGTGTATTCTCTGAATTTTTCCATGTCAATGATGCTGATGGAAACTTAGCATTATTACCGAATAATATTAATGTTGTTGATGCATGTATGCTATCAGACATGGTTCCTACCGGTTTCCATGGTGTTGAACTGGCTGATGTTCAGTTTGGTGATACAGTATTGGTAATTGGTATTGGTCCGGTAGGATTAATGTCAGTTGCCGGTGCAAACTTAAGAGGTGCGGCTAGAATTATTGCGGTTGGATCAAGACCGGTCTGTGTGGAAGCTGCTAAAAAATATGGTGCTACTGATTTTATAAACTATAAGAACGGTCCAATTGAAGATCAAGTTATGGCTATGACAAATGGCAGAGGCGTAGATAAGATTATTATTGCCGGCGGTACTGTTGAAACATTTGATACAGCTGTAAAAGTTTTAAAACCGGGTGGTAAGATTGGCAATGTCAACTATTTAGGCAGTGGTGATGTTATCAATATTCCAAGAGTTGAATGGGGTGTTGGTATGGGTCACAAACAGATTAATGGCGGATTAATGCCAGGCGGAAGATTAAGAATGGAGAAATTAAGTGCTTTAGTATCAAGCGGAAAGCTTGATTTAGCCCCTCTTTCAACTCATGTCTTTGAAGGATGGGAACATATTGAAGAAGCTCTCTTCTTAATGAGAGATAAACCAGCTGAGCTAATTAAACCGGTTGTAAAATTTGCTGATTAAAATAAAGGCAGATTAGTTAAGCTAATCTGCTTTTTTAGGAGCTGATTATGAAAATATTGGTTGTTTCAGGATTTCTGGGAGTTGGAAAAACAACATTTATCAAAGAAATGATCAGGAGATCCAAAAAGAAATTTGTAGTCTTAGAAAATGAATATGGAGAAGTAAATCTGGATAGCCAGCAGTTAAGAACTGTCTCAGAAATGAGCATTTTTGAAATGACTGAAGGATGTGTTTGCTGCAGTATGAAAGATAGCTTTGTTAATTCTATTCTAGCTATTTCAGGATCTTTAGATCCTGACTATCTGATTGTTGAACCGACAGGTATTGGTAAACTAAGTAATATTATAGAAAATATTAAGAAAGTAGAATATGAAAAAATTAAGTTTGTAGGCAGTATTGCTTTAATTTCTCCACAAACACTATTAAGATTAGAAAAAGATTATCAGGATATCTATTTAGATCAAATGAAAAACGCATCACATATTGTTTTTTCTAAATGTGAACATGAAGATTCAGCTTTTTTTGATCAGGCAAGTGAACAAATTCATACCTATAATCCGGATATTTCTATTTATAAAGGACATTACAAGAATTTAAATGATCAGTGGTGGGATGATTTATGGCTATCACATGATGTCAAGATCATTAAAGACAATTCAGAGAATATATCTTTAGATACTTTAACACTTTATCATCCTAAAATGACTCATATTGGTGAATTTGTCTTTTTCTTAGAAGAAATGCTGAGAGGAAAATATGGAAAGATTATTAGAGCTAAAGGGTTGGTTCAATGTCAGGATATTATTTTAAGATTTGATCTTGCTGATAAACAGTATGCAATCATTGAGTCTAATATACAGGATAATATTCAGTCTGTCTTTATAGGCAGTTATTTAAACAAGATTGCCCTTTCTACAAAGCTAAAAGCTTCATTAAATTCTTCTCCTGTAAAAAAACTAATTAGAAAGTAAAACCATTTCAATAAGAAATGGTTTTTTACATAAACAAAAAGGATTGGAAATCCAATCCTTTAGTTATTATTTCTTTTTAGCTGTTCTGGCATCTCTTTCTTTTGCAAATTCCGGATAAAGATCTGCATATGGAGTCTCATAATCATAAATACGAGTCATAATGTCTTCCATATCTTTAACCATAGGCATTCTAGGGTTAGCCGGAGTACACTGGTCTTCATAAGCATTCATAGCCATTCTATGTACTGATTCCATCCATGCATCTTTATCAATACCCTGAGATTTAACATTAGTCGCACCGCCGATTTTTACCCATAGCTGTTCTACTGCTGTTGCAAACATTTCTACACCTTCAGCATCAGTTTTTGGCTTTAATCCAATTAATTCTGCTAATTCTCTGTACTTCTTATCAGCTTTATAATTTTCAATCTTTGGCCATACATTTAATTTAGTAGGTACTGTCCCATTATATCTAATAACATGAGATAATAAGATACCATTTGTTCTACCATGGGGAATATGCCATTCTCCGCCAATCTTATGAGCCATTGAATGGTTTACACCGAGGAATGCATTACCAAACGCCATACCGGCTATAGCAGCTGCATTATGCATTTTAATTCTGGCATCGGGATCAGCAGTTAATACTGATTTCTCTAAGTTTTCAAAAACCAGCTTAACAGCTTGTTTAGCCCAGCCATCAGTAAAGTCACTAGCTAAGATAGAAACGTATGCTTCCATCGCATGAGTCAGTACATCAATACCGGTATCAGCAGTAATCGTAGCAGGTACAGTTAAAGTAAATTCAGGATCCACAATAGCTACTGTTGGTGTTAATGAATAATCTGTTAATGCATATTTAACATTATTTCTTGTATCAGTAATGATTGCGAATGGTGTTACTTCTGCTCCGGTACCTGATGTAGTTGGAATCGCAATCAGATTAGCTTTCTTTCCTAATTCAGGGAACTTAATCGCTCTTTTTCTAATATCCATGAATTTCTGTTTGATATCATCAAAGTTTACTTCCGGATGTTCATACATCAGCCACATAACTTTAGCAGCATCCATAGCTGAACCGCCGCCTAAAGCAATAATAGTATCAGGCTGGAATCTTCTCATCAGGTCAACTCCTGCATTTACAACTTCTAATGTCGGATCTGACTGTACATCAAAGAATAACTCAATGTCTACTTTATTTCTTCGTCTTCTAATAACATCCTCAATCTTAGCAACGTATCCAAGGTTATACATACCTCTATCAGTAATAATCATAGCCTTTTCCATTCTTCTCATATCTCTTAGATATTTGATTGAATTACGTTCAAAATAGATTTTTGGTGGAAGTTTAACCCATTGCATATTATTGTTACGTCTCCCTATTCTCTTAATATTTAATAAATCAGCTGTACTTACATTGTTAGATACTGAATTGTGTCCATAGCTTCCACATCCAAGTGTAAGTGAAGGAAGGAAAGCATTATATACTGAACCAATTCCGCCAAATGTAGAAGGTGCATTCTCAATTATACGAATAGCTTTTACTCTCTTACCAAATTCAACACTAATACTATGATCCTGTGTATGAATAGCAGCTGAATGCCCTAATCCATTAAATTCTACAGAAGCAGCAGCTAAATTAATACCATCTTCAGTATTCTCAGCTTTCTGCATTGCTAGTATTGGAGATAACTTTTCTCTTGTCAGCGGTTCATTTACGCCAATCTCTTTTGTTTCAACAACAATACACTGAATATCATCAGGAACAGTAAATCCTGCCTGTGCAGCAATCCATACAGCTGATTTACCGGCAACTGCACCATTTAAACGAGCATTTTCTACACCTTCTTTATATGCTTCTACACCAAACATATATTTTTCAAGCATCGCTTTTTCCTGTGCATTTGCAAAGTAAACATGATATTTACCTAGTTCTTTTTTAAATTCTTTATAGACTTCTTTATCTACAATAACATTCTGTTCTGATGCACAGATCATTCCATTATCAAATGTCTTTGATAAATAAACATCATTTGCTGCCATAGCCAGCTTTGCTGTCTTTTCTACATAAGCAGGTACATTACCGGCACCTACACCTAAAGCAGGCTTACCACATGAATAAGCAGCCTTTACCATGGCATTTCCGCCGGTAGCTAAAATAGTAGCAATACCGGGATTATTCATTAATGAGCTGGTAGCGTACATTAATAAATTATTTCCTTTAGGACTGGTTCCTTCAGTATTCTGTAAGCTCATAGGAAGCCACTGTATGCAATCTTCAGGAGCTCCTGCAGCAACAGCTGCATCTCTCATAACTTTTGCAGCAGCAATTGAACAATCATGTGCTCCTGGATGGAATGAAAAAATAATAGGATTTCTTGTCTTCATTGCAATCAATGATTTAAAGATTGCTGTTGAAGTTGGATTTGTTACCGGAACAATACCACATACTACACCAACCGGTTCAGCAATTTCAGTAACACCGGTTAATGAATCTTCATTAATAATACCTACAGTTTTTGTATGACGCATATTGTTTGTTACATATTCACAGGCAAATAAATTTTTGACTGCTTTATCTTCAAATACGCCTCTGCCGGTCTCATTAACTGCAAGTTCTGCCAGACTGCCATGATGATCTAATCCGGCAACAGACATTTTGGCAACAATATAGTCAACCTGCTCCTGAGTAAATCCTTCAAATTTATCAAGAGCTACTAAAGCCTTCTTCACCAGTTCATCGACAGTTGCATCGATTTGTTCCTCAGTAGACCATTCTTTTACTAATTTTTTTTCTTTAGCCATTTTCTTTCCTCCGTTAGTCAAAAAAGATTTTTTCTTTTTATCTGAGATTAATATACATGACCTTTTGTGAAAAATCAATCAAGTATATAAAAAACTATTGATGTAAGCGTTTATAAATTTTTAAATATTGTTAATAATATACAATTAATATATATACTATTCAGTTCGTAATGCAGTAACAGGATCTTTTTTAGCTGCTATTCTGCTTGGTACAAAGCCGGCTATTAAAGTTAGAATCACACTGATTATAATCAGAATGATACTGTATCTTATAGGCAGCACCATAACATTAGGAACATTTTGCGTCCTTTCCACCCATTGACTAATAGGAACAGAAATGAGCAAGGTTGCAATAATCCCAAACAATCCTGCTAATAATCCTTCAATAAACGTTTCAGCATTAAATATCTTGCTGATATCTTTCTTAGATGCTCCCATTGCTCTTAGAATACCTATTTCTTTAGTACGTTCTAAGACCGATATATAAGTAATAATAGAAATCATAATACTGCTTACTATCAAAGAAATAGATACAAAAGCAATGAGAACTAATGAAATTGTATCAATAATAGAAGTAATAGAATCAGTAACCGTTCCAATAATATCAGTATAAGTAACTTTATCAGTGTCTTTACTAGCCTGATTATTATATTTCTTAATAAATGCTTCTACATTCTCCTTAGCAACAAAACTGATAGAATAAAAAGAAATACCTGAAGGTTTGTCTATTGTATAATAACCCAGCTTATCCATCACTTCATCATAATTAGCTGGTGTAGAGGATGACATCTGAGCCAGCATAACTTTCAGCTGATCATTCGATAAATCAAGATTCATCGATGATTTTATCTTATTCATATATTCTTTCTGATATGTCTTCATATAATTCTCTAGATATTTTTTCATCTGACTATTCAGGTTTTTTGAATTCATATATTTTTTTGCATATTCATTCATATACTGATCAATCTGCTGTTGTGACAGCTGAGATTTCATTTGCTTATTAATATACTTCTTTAATTCTTCCTGCTGCTGTCGGGTAAGATTCTCAAAATTAAAGTTTTTAGATGATGTCTGTTGCTTAATATAGCTCTGAATATAACTGTCTAATCTTTTCTGTAAAGCATCTCTGGTTTGCTTAGGAAGTCTATTTAAATAATCACTAATCTGCTGATCAGATATCTGACTAAAATCAGACGGAAGCTTCTCTACTGCTTTATTAATCTGAGATTGAATATCGGCGGCAGTTGAAGATGAAACAAATAAAGCAATATACTCTCTTGATTCTGTAACTTTTTCCTGTCTTATCTGATTTGTAGTTAAAAACTGGTATTTATTATCTTTATGATAAATCCATCCTACAAAAGTATAACTTATACTATTCTGAGATGTTCTTTGCGGATTATCAGTAGGAATATTAGTAATCTCAGCATTTTCACTATAGTTTGTACTCTGACTTAATAATGTTCCATCATAATTCTTAAAAACAATCTGATATGTCTTTGGTGCCTCTTCTTGCCTTAAAGATAGATAAGGTGTATAAGAAAGACTCATCAATCTTCCGGATTGTATGCTTGTTCCATTAATATTGACAAAAGGATTTGTTTTTGTCTTTGCTTTTTCATTAAAATTTTTACCTGTTAAAATATTGATTTTTGTATTCGACAGTTGTGCTCTAACAACAGAACTTTGCTCTGTCCTATCTAATAAATACCGAGTTAATGAATAGTCATACCCTACACCGCTTTTAATAGATGATTTATCATTAGATTGTAAAATAGCCGTAATCTTTACTTCTGCTCCATCTTTTAAATGCTTCTTTAAGTAATCTTTATTATCACTTTGATCTACATAAGCCTGACCGCTTTTAACATATAAATCACTAGGTGCAAAGACTCTATAAGACTTTCCTATTGCTTCACTATAATCAAATGATTTTACTACATCTTTAACTTTCTTATTATTTTTAATTTTTTCTATCATATCATTCATTGCATGATAATCCATTAATCCTAAAGTATAAAGACTATAATCTGATATCTCATTATTTTTGTTAATAATTAAAGCTGCTTCATTATACTTGGAAGGCCATTTTCCTTTTAATAATTTATACTGCTGATCTCTTAATTTCTTATTAGAAACCAACTGCGTCCATGAAGCGGAAATACTATTTGCTGAGAACATAGAACTGATTGAAGACATTCTCTGACTATTATTGTTAGATAGTAAAGAAGCCGGACTTGTCTTAACCACCCCTTCTTTACTATCTAAGCGATAAACCTGTGGGTTAATTGCATATTTATATTCAATAGATATAACATCCTTATCTAAATCTGATTGATGTTGATCTAAATATGTTTTAAATTTTTTCAAATCATTTGTCTTAATCATTTCCTGAGTTGTCTTAACTGAATCAGAAACAATATTATTAGAATAAATCCTGGCATCTGTATGCCGGGTATTATTTTTCTTTTCTGATCTGCTCATCATTGATTGTAAATCTATTGCTTGCTTCTCTAATTCAAGAGGATAACTGCCCAGCATATCCGTTTCCTGTTTTGCGATATACTGATTAACTCCACTACTTAAAGCAAGAATAGCAGCTATCCCAATAATACCAATAGAACCGGCAAATGAAGTTAATGCCGTTCTTCCTTTTTTAGTCATTAAATTATTAAGTGATAAGCCTAAAGCTGTTGTAAACTTCAGCTTAGTATATTTCATCTTATCTTTACCAAGTACTTCATGACTCTCTTTAAAAGGATTACTATCATGAACAATATGACCATCTTTTACATTGACAATTCGTGTAGCATACTTTTTTGCTAATTCAGGATTATGAGTTACCATAATAACCAGTTTTTCACCGGCTGCTTTTTTTAATAAATCCATCACCTGAATACTGGTATTGGAATCCAATGCTCCTGTTGGTTCATCAGCAAGAATAATATCCGGATTATTAATCAATGCTCTGGCAATCGCTACTCTTTGCATCTGTCCGCCGGAAAGTTGATTAGGTCTTTTATGAATATGATCCTTTAGTCCCACTTTTTCTAAAACTTCTATCGCTCTCTTTTTTCTTTCTGATTTGGAAATACCTGATAATGTAAGTGCCAATTCTACATTTGCAAGCACACTCTGATGCGGAATAAGATTATAAGATTGAAAAATAAATCCGATACGTCTATTACGATAGGCATCCCAGTCTTTATCTTTATACTTCTCTGTACTGATATTATTAATGATCAAATCTCCGCTGTCATATCTATCAAGACCACCGATAATATTTAATAATGTTGTTTTTCCCGAACCTGATGGTCCTAAAATGGCTGCAAATTCATTTTCTCTAAAACTGACACTGATATTATCTAATGCCTTTTGTATGTAATTATCTGTCTTATATGTCTTCGTAATATTTTTAATCTCAAGCATAACTATCCCCCCGTTTCTAGCTATCCTATCACAACTTTATATAAAAAAAACTTATTTACTTACTATATAAAGAATTTATATGTACTTTATATGAATAATTCCTAGTTTTATATTTCTATAGACATACTATTAATCATATTTCTTTTGAAACAAATGCCTTAAGCATAGAGATCCAAAAAGGAACTAAGAATGAATTACATTATCAAGGTCCTAAAAATAAGATTTTGAAATATACAATAAATAATCAGACTCTTATCATAAATGTAGCAAAGGTTATACATTATTTAATTTTAGAAGATCAGGAAAAGTAAACTGTAAAGCATCTATTCTTAAAAAACAGATATCAATATAAATACCGGCAGTATCTATATTAATTCTTCTCATTTAAGTTTTCTAAATATAAACAATAATGCCGAAAGTATTGATATTCATTCAGTCAAAAATTAGATGACTATTATTTTGATTTAAAAGTCAATGATCAAAAATATACTAAATCTTATATGAAAACATCCGGAAATTATTCTATTGAGGCAGCCATTAATGTCGGTAACTTAAAAATCAGATATTAAAAAGAATCCTTAGATAAGGATTCTTACTATATAGTCTGTCTTAAATAATCAAGAATATATTCCATACATTCTATTTTTTCTTTACCATGGAAGCCATGTCCGGCATCTTTAATAGTTTTTAGTTTAGCATGATCATAAACTTTAATAGCCCGTTCACTATAACTGATTGGTACAATACGATCTTTTGTACCATGAATAATTAGAACATCTCTTGTATATCTTCCTATTTCATCATAAATATCAAATGATAAAGCATCTTGAATATAAATGCTTCCTACAGTAATTCCAAAGACATCATAGGTATCTTCTATCTGATTATAATCAGGTGTTCTTCTTCTGGCATCATGCTGTAACACAAAAGCAGGATAAAGCAAAATAAGACCTTTGATAAGATCCGGAAGTCTTCCTGCAACATAGCTTGCAACAAAACCTCCCTGAGAAGCTCCCATCAGATAGATTGAATCCTGATCTATATCAGATCTTTGCTTCATTGTTTCAATAACCTTCATTAAATCTTCAGCTTCTGTTAGCACAGACATATTAAGCATACTTCCTTCACTCTTAATATCAATACCTCCACCAATAAAATCAAAGATAAAAGCTCCATATCCATTATTTACTAATGTCATTGCATAATCTCTATTTAAATCCATATTACCGCCAAAGCCATGACATAATATAACTAAAGGATATTGTTCTATACCTTTAGGTGAATAAAGTTCACCGGTCATATGCAATTGATCTCTTTTAATAATAATTTGTTCCATTTTGTCACCTCATCTTTATTATATGTTAAGATATCTAAGAATTAAAGAGGGAATAGTATATTTGTCCACATAAAAAGGACTCAAATGAGTCCTTAAGATTAATCTAATGCAGATACCATAGCAAGATAAGAATCTTCTACAAGTGAAGCTCCACCTACTAAAGCTCCATCAATATCCGGCTGTTCCAATAAAGCTTTTAAGCCTTCCGGTTTAACTGATCCGCCATACTGAATTCTTACTTTATCAGCAGTTTCTTTATCATAGCATTCAGCTATAACAGTTCTAATATAGCCACATACGTCCTGTGCAATTTCATTAGTTGCGGTTTTGCCGGTTCCAATTGCCCAGATTGGTTCATAAGCAATGACTGTCTTTTCAACATCTTCTTTCTTGACATCATTATAAGCAGCTACAACTTGTTTCTTTACTACATCTTTTGTTTCATTAGCTTCATATTGTTCTAATGATTCACCAACACAGACAATAGGATGAATATTGTTGTTTAAAGCCTGAAGCATTTTTAAGTTTACTGTTTCATCAGTTTCACCAAAATACTGTCTTCTTTCAGAATGACCTAAGATTGTCCATTCAACGCCAATTTCTTTTAACATTTCAGCAGATACAGCACCGGTATAAGCACCACTATCTTTAAAATGCATATCTTCAGCAGCTACAATCAGATTCTTAGCAGCCTTAGCAGCCTGTAAATCTAAATATGGAACTGCAATACCCCAGTCAGCATGATTTGTATTGACTTTTACATCTACCGCTTCAACAAATGCTTTTGTCTGAGCAATAGTCTTATTCATTTTCCAGTTTCCTACAACAATTGGTTTTCTAGTCATCTTCTTATCTCCTTTATTATTTATCATCTACAGCATCAATACCAGGCAATACCTTGCCTTCCATATATTCAAGTGAAGCTCCTCCACCTGTAGAAATATGAGATACCTTATCAGCATAACCTAACTGTTTAACAGCAGCGGCAGAATCTCCTCCACCAATAATAGTATTAGCATCTTCCAATTCAGCCAATGCTTTACATACTTCAATTGTACCCTTAGCAAATGTAGGCATTTCAAATACACCCATAGGTCCATTCCAGATAACTGTCTTAGCACCTACTAATGCTTTTTTAATATTCTCTACTGATTTAGGACCAATATCTAATCCCATATATCCATCAGGAATATTGCCTTCAACAACTTTGATATCTCCTTCTTCAGCAAATTGAGTATTTACAACAGTATCAACAGGAAGTACTAATTTATCTCCGCCTTTTTCAATATAAGTCTTTGCTAAATCAATCTTATCCTCTTCAAGCAAAGAAGTTCCGATTGTACGTCCCTGTGCAGCAGCAAAAGTATATGCCATACCGCCGCCAATAATAATCTTATCAGCAATACCTAAAAGATTTTCAATAACACCAATCTTAGAAGATACTTTAGAACCACCTAAAATAGCTACTAAAGGTCGATCAGGATTAGAAACAGCTTTTCCAATATAAGCAATTTCTTTTTCTAATAAGAATCCTGCAACAGCAGGCTTTAAATAAGATGGAATACCTACTGTTGATGCATGTGCTCTATGAACAGAACCAAATGCATCTTCTACAAATACATCACCAAGCGATGCCCAATATTTACCTAATTCAGGATCATTCTTAGTTTCACCAGGTTCATAACGTGTATTCTGAACTAAAATAACCTGTCCATTACTAGCATTCTTAATAGCATCTTCTAATTCAGCTCCACGAGTTGTATTGACAAACTTAACATCTTTTCCTAATAATTCAGCTAATCTGGGAGCAACAACTGCCATGTTATTTTTAGCTTTATCTTCCTCGGTCTTTATCTTTCCTAAATGTGAGAATAATACAACTGCTTTAGGATTATGTTCTAATAAATAATTAATAGTTGGTAAAGCAGCAACAATTCTGTTATCATCAGTAATTGTTTTTCCTTCATCTTTCATTGGTACATTGAAGTCCACACGTACCAATACAGTCTTGCCATTAACATCAATGTCTCTAATCGTTTTTTTATCCATTATTTCTTTCCTCCATATCCAAATTATAACACTTGATTATAGCCTTTTCAATTGATTTTCCCTGTTCATAATTTTTATAAATACTTGTTAAATAAAAACCGGCAAAGCCGGTTTAACGTTTAATAGAAGAAGCCATTCTGTGATAAGTCCATCTTCTTCCTCTAATAGCAACAGATAAAGCCATAATATTCTCCGGAATCGCTACACCATTCCATCCGGCATCTCCAATATGCTGAATATCTGCTCCACATCTCTTATTAACAATCGCAATTTCTCTTATTGTTTCTTTATCTGCACCTTCCTGTGATGTTCCAATAGCCGTTAATGCAAGAGCATTATGAGCATGAATATATTCACAGGCTTTGGTAAGCGTTTCCTCTGATAACCCGGGTACCGTATTAACTGCAGGCATTAAAATAACATGTGCTCCGGCATCAATAAATGCTTTAATGACTTTTAAATCAATAATCGGTTCATTAACACCTGCACCATGCATTTTACCGGCAATAATAAGACCTTTAAAATATTTCTTTGCTTCTTTAATAGCATTTATAATAGCACTATTTGAAACTCCTGTTCCCGGATTCCCTGTTAAGCAAATGAAATTAAAACCTAATTCTTCTGCTTTTTTATAAGTATGTTCAATAGCTTGTCTTCCTGTAGGAATCTCTAAGCGTGTTTCAAGCATCTGAGCCTGTAAATCAACAGGTTCCAAATTACATCCCACAGGTCTTCCTGTATACTCCTGCAATTTAGCAACCGGATTATCACATTCTTCAATACCTCCAATAAAAGGATGATCACAGTCAAATATATTCAGCAAGATCATATCACTGCCAAAAGCAGAAGCTAATTCTCCATTTGTAATATCACTTAACAATGGTTCTCTTGCAACAACTGTTTCCGTTAAAACAGTCCGTCCTTCACTGGCTAAAATAGCCTGTTTTAACATTTCTCCATTCATTCTCATCATGTCACTAGAATAACAATTTAATAATCTCTTCATATACTGCTCCTTATATAGAATTTCTTTCTTTTATCTTACTTATCTATTTCTTCAAATACAATATTTTTTCATAAAATGAAAAAAGGTGAATTGCTTCACCTTCCACAAAGACTATATCTATTTGTAAATGTGTGGGAATAGGATAAATAATATATTACAATAGATATTTATCAAATATAGATTTTTTAATTGTAAACTGAGGATTACCCATATAATAAGGAGCAACCTCACCTTTATCAAAACAAATCACAATATTACCCTCATTATCAAAATAAAAGCTCTGATTCTTTTTTATATGCTCAAAATTTTCAGCAATATTATCATCTAACCAATAAATCTTATTGGTGTCCTTTTTCATAGCTTCTTCCATTTGTTTAATGATATTTTCACTAAATATCTTCTTATAATCATATGACTTATCAAATAGATAAGATAATTTAATATTTTTTCCTGTCCTTTTATCAATATGATAATAACGATGTCTATTAAAAGAATCAGCATATGTCTCATAAATAGAGACTTGTAAAGTAAACCATTTTTCACTATTTGTAATAACTTTATAGTCTAATCTTAAACGAGCTATATGATTATTTCCATAATCTTTTTTAAATTCAGATATTGCCTGACCGGTCCATTGATCTACACTTTTATTCATATATGTGACAGCCTTTTCTGATTTCTTATTTCCTTTTATAATCGGTTTCTTTTGTTCTATATTCTTTTCTTTGTGATGTATTGAGGTTACCTCAAATAATGGCCCAATAATTGGAAGATCTTGCAAGGCATAAGATAATTGCGGAGAAACATTGGGCAGAATAATAAATGCAGCAGCAAGAAATACAAATGCATACTTTAAATAGGCATGATGCCTTTTCCGAGGAAAATATTCTTTGAATAAAGCTTCTGTATTTTTATTCATAGAAGGAGCACTCGCTTTAAGCATACTTGTAATTTTTCGATCGTCAGCGCTCATAACAATCTCCTTTCTCCATATATTTTTTTAAGAACATTCGTGCCCGAGACATTCTTTTTTTGACATTATCTGATGATATGCCAAGGGTGGATGCAATATCCTTAATGCTTAGTCCTTCATAATAATATAAAATAATAACACTACGATAGATTTCATCAAGAGAGTTTACATAATCCCAAATTGTCATTTTCATTTCGTTACTTAATCCCTTTGACTCTTCGGTGATTGTTTCTTCGTCAAGACTGTATTCTCTCTTTTTAACAATCTTATAGCATTCATTCTTAAGTATTCTTAAAATCCACGGTTTAAATTTATCTTTGAATCTTAAATCATCAAGATGCTCATAAGCTATCATGAGGGTATTCTGAATAGCATCTTGAACATCACTTTCATTCTTAAGAATAGACATAGCAAGAACAAACATTGTATCTTTAATGTGATCGAGCTGCTTACAGAACCATCTCTCTTTGAGCATAAGCAGCCCTCCTTTCTAATGGCCATAAAACAAGTTTCCTTGTTTCATTAATAAGAGATTTGAATTATCTAATAAGTGACAAAAAAAGACGAAAAATCGTCTTATCTTTGTTTTGCCAGATCTAACAGTCTATCAATCAAATCCGATGTATCCACTCCGGCATCTTTTAGAAGCATAGGATACATAGAAATATCAGTAAAACCGGGCATTGTATTGATTTCATTCAAATAAATATCACCTGTCACATTATCTAAGAAGAAATCACAGCGAGCAAGTCCATGCCCATCAATCGCATGAAAAGCTTTCTTAGCATTTTCTCTAATATATTCAGCCTGTTCATCAGTGATTCCAGCCGGAATACATGTTGATGACTGCTTATCTTCATATTTAGATTCAAAGGTATAAAATTCACCATGAGGCATAATCTGACCTACTCTTGAAACCAAAAGATCATCATTTCCTAATACTCCTACTTCCAGCTCAGTTGCCTGAATAGCTTTTTCAATAAGAATCTTAGAATCATAATAAGAAGCTTCTTTTAAGCGAGGAAGAATATCTTCCTCTTTAGTAACTTTATAACACCCTACAGAAGATCCTGATCGACTGGCTTTAATAAAGACAGGTAATCCCAGTGTTTCTTTAACCTCACTCACAATATCTTCTGTCTGTGTTTGATCATCTCTAATGATTACAACTTTTCCATCATATCTTTTATAAGCAAATAATGAAGGCGTGGTAGGAATATTAGCTAAAGTAAAAACTTTCTTTGCTAAAACCTTATCCATAGCTAAAGCACTATCTGCTACGCGACAGCCCGTATAAGGTCTATCAGCCATTTCTAATAGTCCCTGAATTGTACCATCTTCACCATATAAGCCATGCAGACATGGAAACACAACATCAAATGATTTCAGATATTCAAAAACATTAGTAATTAACTGACTTTCATCAAGCCAGCAATCCTCGGCATAATCTTTAATCTGATCATTAATCTGATACCATATACCTTCTTTTGTAATTCCGGCCATTTTTACTTCATAACTATCTTTGATATGTTTTCTAATATTAGATGCAGACATTCTTGAAATAATATGTTCACTGGATTGTCCGCCACATATAAGTAATACTTTCATTATATATTCTCCTCTAAACTCTTAACCACTTCTTTTAGATACATTCCATTAGAACCTTTAATTAATACGACATCATTAGGATGAATAATATTCTTTAAATAATCAATAAGTTTTTTATTATTCGCAAAATGATAGGCTTTTTTCCCTGCCTTAATCACTTCATCATAAATATAATAAGCTCCCTTTCCAACTGTTAACGTAATATCAATATTCTGATCAGATAAATAAGTTCCTACTTCTCTATGAAGTCTTTCTTCATAATCCCCAAGCTCAAGCATATCTCCTAATACTGCAATCTTTCTATCTTTATGTTGGGATAATACATCAATAGAAGCTTTCATAGAATCTACATTAGCATTATAAGTTCCATCATAAATACGAACATGCTGAGCTGTTTCAATCATATCAGCTCTATTCTTAGTTAATTCAAAACAGGCTACACCTCTAATACAGTCTTTTATATCAATAGACAAAGCCAATCCTGTTTGAATAGAAATTAAAGCATTATAAACAAAATGTTTTCCCGGAACATTTACTGTTACCTGATATGGTTGATTATGATAATCAATCATAAAAGTGCTTCTTGTTTCTTCTAAACAAATATCATACGCATTTAATGATGCCGGATTATCAATTCCTATTGTTTCTAAAAGAAAATGATCTTCCTTAATTGTCTGTAATAAATCATTATCACCATTCACAATCAATAAACCATTCTCATTTAATCCATGAGTAATTTCCATTTTAGCTTCTAAGATCTTTTCTCTTGATCCTACTTCTCCAATATGTGCAGTTCCAACATTTGTAATAACTGCAATATCAGGCAAAGCAATATGAGTCAGATAATCAATTTCTTTTAAATGATTCATTCCCATCTCTATAACCATCACTTCTTCATCCTGATATCTTAATATTGTCTGAGGAAGACCAATATCATTATTATAGTTGCCAATAGTCTTTAAAGCTTTATATCTAGTAGAAACAACACTATAAATCATATCTTTAGTACTTGTTTTTCCAACACTTCCGGTAATTCCAATAACTTTTGCATGAGAATTTATGCGTACCCACCGAGCCATATCTCCTAAAGCTTGATGAGTATCTTTTACTAGAATAATATTATGCGTATCATCACTCATTGGCAAAGATGTAATAATAGATGAAGCACCTTTTTCAAATGCCTGATTAATAAACTGATGTCCATCAAATACTTCACCAATAATAGGTATATACATATCTCCTTGTTTGATTGTTCTAGTATCATGACTGAAACTATTGACTTCATCATTTAAGTTTCCACAAAGCAATGTTCCGCCGGTAGCTTCAACGATTTCTGATATTTTCATATTAACCTCTTATTCTTTATATACTTGAGTATATTGCTTACTTTTAGCATCTACAATAGTCCATCTTTTATTATCTTTAAACAGAATCTGATTATTAATAAGATATATATTATAGTCACTGGAAGACATCGAAATTAATTTATGAATAAGAACTGTTGCTTTTGTATTTATATCATACTGATAAAGAGAGCCATTACCTGATACATAATAAATATACTGATCATTCATAACAAAAGAATAAGCTGACCGAATAAGCGTTAAAGTCCGCTGAGTCTGTTTATCATATACTATTAATTCCCCGCTCTTATTAAGATAATATATTTTATTATCTTTATATATTAATGAAATTGCACTCTCTTTTACTAATAATGTATCTTTCTTATCTGTTAAATGATAGCTATAAACAGCATCAGAAGTTAGGTAATAAATCATCTGATCATGAATATTCATAGCATAAACATGTCTGTTTACAAGTATTTCACTCTTTTTAGTATTTATATCATAAACAGCTAAGGATTCATTCTGTGAATCATTCTGATAATAAATCTTATCGTTGACAGGATGAATATAAAAACATTTATCAGCAACTAAAATCTGTTTATTTGATCCATCCTTATTCATTGAACATAACTGATTAGAAGAATTTGTATAATAAAGAGTTTCTCCGGATAAATAAATATAAGACACCCTTTCATCAGCTAATACTTTCTTATTAGCAAAATGATTATCCAGACGAACTAAATAACCATTATTATCCGTCATATAAATATTCTTTCCATCCGAATCAATAAGTCCGTCATTATTATTATTAGAATATTTTTCAATTTCTTTTAATTCTGATGCACTGAATTTTGAAAGATCTCCTTTTTTAGAAGACACTCCATCTGTCTGATTAAGCTTAACCGGTCCGGAATGCATCAGATAATAACGTGACCCTAATGTAGCAGCAATCAAAATAGTACAAGCAATAATTACTTTTTTCCATTTAACACGCTCACGGGGAGGTACATAAGAATTATTCTGATAATCATTAAAAGCATTATCTACATAATTACCGGAATAAGTATTCTGATGAGAAGGATTCTGTATTTTTGTAAAAGCATCATCAAAATGAACATTATTTTCAAATGTTCTAGACTCCTGATTTACAGTTTCTTTAGGCTGATTATGAACAGTCTGAGTATTTATAACTGTATGTTCCTGATTCATTGATGAAAGCTGCCTATTATAAGCATCTTCAGGATATCCGTAAGGATTCAGACTTGGTTCTACCCTCTTCTCAATAAAATTCATAGACCGACCGCAATAAACACAAAAGTTTGATCCGCCGATATTTACTCTTCCACAGGAAACACATTTTTTTAAAGCTGTACCGCAATGTGTACAGAATCTAGCATCATCAATAACATGATTGCCACATTTTGGACATATCATTATTTATCTTCCTCCTCTTCTTTTACTGTATAATCAACATCAATAATATCTGAATCATCCTGTGAATAATTATGATCCGTGCTATTATAATCATCAGAATCATGATTATAATCATTTTTATTTATAAATAAACGATAAACAGCTAAAGCTCCTAAGATAATTAAAATAACCGGAAGAAAATAAATAAATACTCTTAATATGATTAAAATAATTAGAAATACAATAATAAAAAATATAATACCTTCCATAACGGTTCTCTCCTATTTAAAAAGTTCTTTTACTTCTACATTCAATCCATTCGCAAATTTCTCTATTGATCTCAAAGAAACATTTCTTCGTCCTCTTTCAACATCAGATACATAATTTTTTGATAACTGGCAGCGAAACGCAAGTTCTTCCTGAGAAATATGTTCAAGCATTCTCAATTCTTTTACTTTTAAGCCAAATTTCTGTTCTATTGTTAAAGTATCCATAATTTACTCCATTTTCCTGAGTCTATCCGCTTCTTCTTTAATTTTCTTAAAACGATGATGCAGACCGCTTTTACTAATAGACTGTCCTGTCTTTAACATATAAATTTCAGTTAATTCATTAAGTGATAACTCAGGATTCTCTAACCTTATTTTTGCTGCTTCCTGAGTCTTTGAATCCAGAATTTCCAGCCCTGCTTTTTCAACCACATAAGCAATATCTTCAATCTGCTTTTCAGCAGCACTCATAGCTTTCATCTCATTCGCAATATCACAGTTATTCCATCTATTGACAGTATTAGCCATTGAACGATCTATTCTCGTCATTTCAAAATCTAATACTGATTGGGCAGCTCCTATAGCTCTTAGAAAATCACCTATTTTCTCTGCTGATTTCAAATAGACAACATATTTATTTCTTCTCTTAATGATTTTAGCATTCAGATCATACTCATTTGTAAGCTCTTGTATAAAACGAGCATGTGTAGAACTTAGAACACTCATTTCTAAATGATAATTGCTTGTATCGGGATTATTGACACTTCCCCCCGCAAGAAAGATACCTGCCAGATAAGCTCTTTTGGTCATAGTATCTTTTAACAAAGTATCTGAAGGAATCTTAGAAACTCCTAATCCATCCATTAACTGTAAATCATCTAATATTTCTTTTGCCTTAGAAACTTTTAAAATATAGATATTATTTTTATGCAGTTTCATTTTTCTTGAAACCATAAATTCCAACTGAGGATTATAAAGTTCTTTTAACAGTTTATGTGTCTTAGAAGCTATCTTAGCATTTTCACTGCGAATAGTCAGACTCATTCCATTACCTATATGCAATGTTCCGGTCACTTTAATAAGTGCAGATAATAAAGCTTTACTGCAAGAACGATCAAAATCATTAAATACAATTTCCTCTTTAACTTTACGAGAAAATGATAACATAAGCTTTCTCCTTAATGATCAGCATCTCGATGATATTTATAACATTGATAATAAGATGAATAATGCTGATAAAAATAATTTGTCAGAGTTACAGAGCGATGCTGTCCTCCCGTACAGCCAATTGCTACTGTAACCTGCATCTTACCCTCTTTTTCATATTCTTTCAATAGATAATCATAAAAAGGCGTAGCCTTTTTAATAAATATACGGGTCTCTTCCTTATCCATAACATAATCATAAACAGCCTGATCATTCCCTGTCAGTGATCTTAGTGATTCATTATAAAAAGGATTTGGTAAAAAACGTACATCTAAAACAAGATCAGCATCTTTAGGTATTCCATGTTTATAGCCAAATGAAACAAAGGTAACTCTAAATATTTCTTTAGGCAGTCTATTGAATTTAGATTCTAATAAATCCTGTAAGGATTTATTTTTTAGAAGTGTCGTATCTATAACCAGATTTGTACTTGATTTTAAATATTCAAATTTTTTTCTTTCCAACTGAATAGCTTCCGTAAGAGTAGAAGCTTTCCCATTAATAATAAGAGGATGAGAACGTCTGGTTTGTTTATATCTTTTAACAATTTCACTGTCTTCACAGTCTAGGAATACAATATTCAGATTGATTCCATCAGCATTTGATAAAACTCTAATAGCTTTCATTGCATCATCTAATCTAACTGCCATAGCTACTTTAATAAAAGGAGATTCTTCTTTTAAATAGTCTGTAAATGCCTCTAATAAAGCTACCGGATAATTATCCATACAATAATATTCTAAGTTTTCAAATACAGCCATAGCCTGTGTTTTCCCGGCACCGCTCATTCCTGATACTAATACTAATTCTATATCATCCATACTCTCACCTCTCAACCACTATACGTGTACATTGTACTATATGTGCTATCATATCGCAATCACAGGAAAATGCAAATAAAAATAGTTCAAATAAAATAAAATGAACTATTTTCTTGCTAAAATATCTTTAATTGTATTTAAAAATTTATTCATTTGTTCATCAGTACCGATAGTAACTCTTAAATAATTATCAATACGAGGACTATTAAAGTATCTTACAACTATTCCTTCCTTTCTTAATTCATCAAATAGATATGATGCTGAAAGAGTATTGTGACTGATAAATAGAAAATTAGAATAGCTATGAGGCATAGAAAAGCCTAATTCTTTTAATTGACCTGATACCCTTTCTCTTGTATTAATAATTTTTAAAGCATTCTTTTTGATAGAATCACTGTCACGTACACTGGCATAGCCAATAGCCTGTGCTAAACGATCGACAGGATAGGAATTAAAAGAATTTTTGATATCATATAAATAGCTGATTATTTCTTTATTGCCATAAGCCGCTCCTAAACGAATACCTGCCAGACTTCTAAATTTTGAAAATGTTCTAATAATAAGCAAATTATCATACTGTGATAATAAAGGAAGACAGCTTTCTCCGCCAAAATCTATATAGGCTTCATCCACTACAACAATACTTTCTTTATTATGTACTAAAATATCTTCAATATCTTCAAGAGACATAATAGCTCCTGTAGGTGCATTAGGATTCGGAAAAATAATACCTCCATTACTTCTATAATAGTCTTCTTTATTAATAGTAAAGTCTTCTTTTAATGGTATCTGCTGATAATTAATATTATAAAGCTTACAATAAACCGGATAAAAAGAATACGTAATATCAGGAAATAATAAATCCTGATCACCATTAAAGCAAGTTAAAAAAGTAAGTGCTAAAACTTCATCACTTCCATTACCAATAAAGACCTGATCATCCTCTAAACCATGGTATAAAGCAAGTGCATGTTTTAAACAGGATGCATCCGGATCCGGATAAAGCTTTAATGATTCACTATCAAAATCTTTAATAGCCTGTTTTACTTTTTCTCCCGGACCATAAGGATTCTCATTTGTATTTAACTTAATAAGATTCTGTATTTTAGGCTGTTCTCCTGCCGTATACGGATCAGTCTTTCTTAAATTCTTCTGCCAGCTCATATTTTTCCCCCTCTAATAATTCTTCTATTAACTCATAAACATAATGATATTTATACTCTGCATCTATAGAGGCATGATAAAATGTACATCCCTTATCAACAGCTTTTATCATAGGCAGATCATTATAAGAATTACCTATGCCGATCGTCTGATCTGCCTTTAATAATGTCATTAATTCTTCAATACCGCTCTTTTTTGAACAATCTCTAGGAACAATATCGATAAATAAATCATTCTGATGTATTGTAACTGTATTCTGATATTGATTGCAGTAATTCATTAAATCATCAATATGATTTCTTGCATAAATACAAATAATTGAGAATCCTTCAGATTGTCTATATTCATTTTGAAATGAGCTATCTATCAGATAAGGCTTATCAGTAATCTTATAAGTATGATGATCCTTATAACAAAACATACCTCTTGCATCACCAAAAAATAAATCAGAAGTTTTCATCATCAGATCATCAAGTATCTTTATTCCTGTTTTTTGATCAATCAAATGATTAAAAAGAATCTCTTTCTTATCTCTTATCTGTCCGCCATTACTTAATATAAGATAATCATAAGGAATATATCCTAATAATGCCTCTGTTTCATGATAAGTTCTACCTGTACATAATACAACTTTATGTCCCTCTTTTTGAAATTTATGAAGGGCTTCTATATCTCTTATATTAATAGGATCCTGATTATTCACCAATGTTCCATCTAAATCAGTAAAAAGTATTTTCATTATATTAAATCTTAATCTCCATTCGCTAATCATTTATTTTCAAAATAATCATTCATAAAATTTTCAAATGACTTTTCAAATTCTTTTCTTTTTTGAATCTGCTTATCTCTATCCTTAATAAGATAATAATCCTCATTTAAATACTGATAGGTCTTCTTAATATGTCCCTTACTAATAATTTCTATACTGGGTGTCCATTTAATAGAAAAAGTTTTTCTTAAGTCTGTATAGAATTTTTTCTCTTCTTCTGATGCCTGCTTACTCATTGCCTTATCACGGTAAGCCTTAATATTTAAATAATACAATCCTGCATTCTGATGCTTTTTCAAATATTCCTGTAATAAAGGTTCAAACTGCTGACAGTCGCCACAGTCAGGTCTACCAATATAAAGCATAAATTCTTTATTTTCCTTCATTAATTGACTAAGTGTTTGATAATCCGTTTCTCTTAGTCCTTTAATCTCTTCTCGTTTCACTTTATGAGTGCAGCCGAATATCAGAAGCATAGTTATTAATAGGATAGTTATTTTTTTCATGATAAGTACTCCTTTCTTAAAAAGAGCACAACTGTGCTCTAATAGATTGTCAGTGCAAACTTCATTGCATCATATGATTCTTTAAATTGTTCGGCATCAACACGTTTCTTTCCTTCTAGAGGATCCATAACAATAATAGTATCTGTAGAAGCTTTATAGCCGGTAAGAGTCACAACATGAACATTGCTGACAGCATTACCGAAAGAATATGTTTTCCACCGAGGTTTCTTAAATCCGCTTGTTACCCATACAACACTCGGTCTTCCTCTTGATAAATGATAAAGAAGTTCTTTAACTGTTGATCCGGAAGTATTCTTTACTATTCCATAATGCGATGCATAAGGTAATAAAGCATCCGGATAAATAACTGAGAATGCTTTATTCTGATAAGGAGATCCTGTAAATCCATGATGAGGATTCCCATCTTTAGTATAAGGCATTTTATCTAAGAATGTTCTATATTTAACAGAATAAGCTTTCCCTTTCCCTCTTAAAGCCATTAAAAGAGAAGCTCCTTCACAGCCATTAGGTGCCCCTTCTTCTAGCTGATTAATAAAAGGTGTCTCTATATTAATTTCTCTCTGATAAGCATAAGGTATCCCTAAACATAATACAAATATCATTAATATTGTCGGTACTATCTTTGTTTTCATTTTCATCACCATCTTTATCATACTACAAATTAAAGAAAAAGACAGTATATTTAAAAATATCAGTTATAGCCTACGCTATAACTGATACAAATATTATTTTACAGTGACTCTAATAAATACAATTAAAGTTACCCATATCGCAAAACTTACTGCTGCTAGAATATAACTATTCCTTATATTCTGATGTTTTTGAATATCTAACAAAAGAAGATAAGTATAATAAATAAAAGCTATTAATGAAATAATATAAAGTACAAATATAATCATGATAATACTCCTTCCTATAAGTTTAATTATATCTTCTAATTAAATAGTACAATATATATATATAGTTTTTCAAGATTTTTAGAAAAAATCTTGAAAAAAGTTAGCTGTATCTATCACAATTTCATAAATAAAAAATAGTCATAACTTATTAAATATTTAAAAACCGGAGATGAATATCTCCGATTTCTTATACTAAACAAGTTTCATTATTTAAGATTAAGCTTTCGCCATCCATTTCATTAGGAATAGGTAGTCCCAATAAATCTAGCATTGTAGGTGCTAAATCTCCTAATTTGCCACCATCTTTTAAAGCAAGATGAGTGTTTGTTAGGATTAAAGGAACAACATTTGTGGTGTGGGCTGTAAATGGATTACCTTCTTCATCTAAAAGTCTTTCAGCATTACCATGATCAGCTGTAATCAACATTGTTCCGCCCAATGAAGAAACTTTTTCATAAACTTCTCCTACACATTCATCCACTACAGAAACAGCTTTGATAGCAGCCGGAATAATACCTGTATGACCAACCATATCACAGTTAGCGAAGTTTACAATAACAACATCAAATTCATCTTTATCTAACTCTTCAATAAGCTTATCTTTTACTTCATAAGCAGACATTTCAGGCTGTAAGTCATAAGTAGCCACTTTTGGAGAATTAATAAGATCTCTCTTTGCTCCTTCAATTTCTTTATCTATCCCGCCATCAAAGAAAAATGTGACATGAGCATATTTTTCTGTCTCCGCAATTCTTAGTTGCTTTAATCCTTTAGCAGAAATATAATCACCAAATGTATTATCGAGCTTCATCGCACTGAATGCGATATCACCTTTTACTGAATCAGCATATTTCATCATGCATACAAATTGAATATTATTTCTTCTAACTTCCGGTACATATCCCTTATCACTATAGAAATCAGGATTGGTCATAATAGTTGCCATTTGGATTGCTCTATCCGGTCTAAAATTAGCAAAGATAATGGCATCATTATCTTCAATTGTACCATCAGTATTCCGATTTGATCCCGGGATCACAAATTCATCATAGACTTTATTGGCATAAGAATCTCTTATATATTGAACCGGATCAGTGAATGTTTCACCTTTCTTTTGTGTCATAACATCATAAGCTAAAGCTACACGATCAAATCTTTTATCTCTATCCATTGCATAATATCTTCCGGATATACTGGCAATCTCACCTACTCCTATTTTATCCATTTGTGCTGATAGATCCTTAATAAAATCAACACCGCTATCAGGAGCAACATCACGTCCATCTAAGAATGCATGAACATAAACTTTTTCTAATCCCTGCTCTTTTGCCAATCTTAATAAAGCATAGATATGTTCATTAGATGAGTGTACCCCTCCATTAGATAATAATCCCCAAATATGAAGCTTTGAATTATTTTCTTTCACATGATTGATTGCTGATAAGAATTTTTCATTCTTAACAAAAGTACCTTCTTTAACTGCTTTATTAATCAAAGTCAGTGACTGATAAACAACTCGTCCGGCCCCAATATTCATATGTCCTACTTCAGAATTGCCCATCTGTCCATCAGGAAGTCCTACCGGCTCTCCTGATGCATTAATAACTGTTGTTGGATAAATAGACATTAAATCATCTAAGTTAGGCGTATTTGCCAATTTAACAGCATTTCCTTCCACTCTAGATGTTAATCCATACCCATCCAGTATACATAAAACTATAGGTCTTTTCTTCATTATTCTTTCCACCTCTCATACATGAAAATAATATCATTATTGTTTTCATAATTCAATAATATCTAAAAAACTAAAGAAAAAGATACTCTTTAAAAAGTATCTTCATAACTATTAATAATAGACTGTCCAAAAGATAAGAGCTGATCTAAATGTATTTCTTCTCTTCCTCTTTGTGAATAGACAATAACTTCTTTATCGGTATATTCAAAGCGATTAGAATGAATAATTGAATTAATATCATCTCTCGTCTTTGAATTATAACTAATAAACTGATTCTCATGCATTTTCCTTAACAGTACACAATAGCCGGCTAATCCTAATTCTAAATTAAGCACTGTTTTTATACGATCTTTCTTTACTATTTTTTCACTGATTACATCATTATTATCATCAAGATGATACAGATGATTAATAATCATTTCAATGTTTGTCTTCGTTTCTTTTAAGGCTTCAACATAACAGTATTCTTTCATATCTCTACTCATATGCTTTAAGCCCCTGTTTATGCATCTTATGTAAATCTAGAGTATAGAAGATCAGAGCATTCAATAATGTCATAGCCATAACAATAATCATAATAAGTGAAATGACAGATGAAGATAAATCCCATAAAGTAAGAATAATTGTAAACACAAAGAATACAGCTGTTGCAATCTTTCCCGGTAATTTGGCTCCATTAATAAACATATGATATTTTAAATAAATATATCCGCCATAAAAGAATAAAATACTATTTTCAGCAATAATTAAGATACATACAACTTTCATATACTGATAATTAAAAGACAGAATAATAGCTAATATAAGCTGATAAAGCTTATCAGCAACAGGATCAATCAGCTTACCTAACTGAGTAACCATCTGGTATTTTCTAGCAATACGTCCATCTAAATAATCAGTCAGCGAACAGGCAATCAGCAATAATACAGTAAAATAATGTGTGCTTCCTGTTTCTATCACCAAATAAACATAAGCAAATACCGGTATCAATAATAATCGGATATAACTAATCAGATTTGGTATGCTAAAGATTTCTTTTTTTGAAAACATAGACTTAAAAATTCAGGAACTTTCTTACTGAGAAGAACGAACCTATCAGTCCTACTAAACCGCCAAGTAATAAAAGCATACCACTTAACTGCCATATTAATGGGAAAGGTTCTCTAAAAGCTAATAATCCTGATCCTACCACAGCTGTTAATTTTGAATAAGTAAATGTATATCCATAATAAAGAACTATAATAGGAAGAATAGATCCAAGCAGACCAATGAACGCACCTTCTAACATAAATGGAATACGTATATACCAGTTTGATGCCCCTACCATTCTCATAATCGCAATTTCTGTTGATCTGGCAGTAATAGCCATTTTAATAGTATTTGCAATCATAAATAATACTAATGCAATTAAAGCTACTACAAAGACTGCTCCTCCATTCCGTATACCTTCTAATATTTTAACTAATTTACTTGTTGATCCTCCACCATATGTCACTTCTTTAACATGTTCTATCTTTTCTATCTGAGAAGCTGCTTTTTCCAGTTTCTTAGCATCAGTGACTTCAACCACATAAGCATCTCCTAATGGATTATCTTTACGATAATTCTCAAATAGCTTCTTATTTTCTTTTTGCTGTGACTGAATTAATTTTTCTAATTCACTCTGTTTTGATGAATAAGTTATTTTTTTAATATTTGGTATCTTTTTTAATTGTTCACCAATCGCTTTACTTTGTTCATCAGTAGCCTCACGTTCTACTTTAACATAAATATTAAGACTCTTTTCAATATTGACAGTAATCTCATTGACATTAACGGCAATTGAACCAACAATAGCAATCAGCAGCAACGTAATAGTAACTGCAACAATAGACGAGAAAGACATAACGCCATTTCTCCAGATTGAGACCATTGCGGTTTTTGCGTGTCTAGGTAAATTTCTTATTCCTCTTAGAAAGTTCATGATAAATATCCTCCTAAGCTTGTATCTGTTTTAATACATCCATCTTCAATCAGAATCGTTCTTTTCTTATATCTCTGTACAATTTCTTTATCATGTGTAACCACAATGATTGTTGTCTTATTAACTTCATTGATTGTTTCCAGCAGTTCAATAATCCCTTTTGATGTATCCGGATCCAAATTCCCTGTTGGTTCATCAGCAATAAGCACTTTAGGACTATTCACAATTGCTCTGGCAATCGCAACACGCTGCTGCTGTCCGCCAGAAAGCTCATGAGGGAATGCATTCGCTTTATCTTCTAATCCTACCAAGCTCAATACATTTCTGACTCTGACTCTGATTTTTGATTTTGGTGTATCAGTTACTTCTAAAGCAAAAGCTATATTCTCAAAGACTGTCTTTTTAGGGAGCAATCTATAATTCTGAAAGACAACACCTATCTTTCTTCTAAAATAAGGAACTTTAGAGTTTTTTATTTTACTCACATCTTGTCCATCAACAATTACTTTTCCTGTTGTCGGTTTTTCTTCTCGATAAAGTAATTTAATAAATGTTGATTTCCCTGCTCCGGTAGGTCCAATACAATAAACAAATTCACTCGGACCAATTGTTAGGTTCATATTATTAACAGCTCTTACACCAGTCTTATAGACTTTTGTTACGCTTTCTAATTTTATCATTATACCACTCTCCTTTCCTTATTATAACATAATAATAATTGATGTCTTTATTTTTTATCATTTTAAAAATCACAAGTCTATACTTGGTAAAGTAAACCCTCTTCCTTTCACACTATGAACTTCACTCGCAATAATAAAAGCATTGGGATCTATTTCTTGAATATTTTCAGTTAATAATGCATACTCACGTCTGGATAAGACAACCATAACTGCCTTACCATCCTTTTTCATATAACCTGTTGTAATATTTAAAAGAGTACATCCCCGATCTATATTATTAAAGATCATATCTTTAATTTCCTGATAATATTCGCTAATAACAATAACCTGAATATTATTTTCACCAAAAATAGTAATCTGATTAATGATATAACCACATATTAAGACTTGAATAATACCATAGAGTATATTTTCAATATTAGAAAATGGTATTTGTCCAAGTAAAATTAAAACATCTAAAACATTGATTAATGTTCCTACAGGAAAACCTGTATATTTTGAAATAATAATAGGTGGAATATCCAGACCGCCTGTAGAATATCCTACTCTAAAAATAATACCCAGTCCCAATCCACATAATAAAGCAGAATAGATAGCTGCTAATAAAACATCATTTGTGAGATGTGATAAAACTGTATTTCTTTCAAAGAATTCCAGAAAGAATGGAAAAGCAAATGTAGATACTAAAGTTCCTAAAACAAAACTCTTACCTAGAAAGAAAAAAGCAACAACTAATGCAATAATATTAATCACAAGGACTCCCTGCGAAAGAGAAATAGGAATAAACTTTTGCATTACTAAAGTAAGACCGGAAGCTCCTCCTAAAATAATATGGGCCGGCACCGCAAAACAGGAAATACCGGCAGCCAGACAGATATTACCTATAATAACTAGAATACTATGAATCAGAAGCTTAGATGCTTTTGAATTTTTAATATAATTAGGCATCATTTTTCTCCTTTACATAAGATTTTAAATAAGCATAAATCATATCATCCAGATCACCATCTAAAATATCTTTAGGCTGAGATGATTCATAATTAGAGCGATTATCTTTAACTAAAGAATAAGGATGTAAGACATATGAACGTATCTGGCTGCCCCATTCAATAGCTTTCTTTTCTCCCTGAATATCACTTAAAGTCTGAGCATGCTCCTGAACCATCTGCAGATATAATCTGCTTTTTAACATTCGCATAGCTTCTTCTTTATTCTGTATCTGACTTCTTTGTGACTGACAGCTGACAACTGTATTTGTAGGAAGATGAGTAATACGAACAGCAGAATCCGTTTTATTAATATGCTGTCCTCCTGCTCCACTGGCTCTAAATGTATCAATCCTTAATTCGTTAGGATCAATTCTAACTTCCAAATCATCATCAATTTCCGGCATAACATCAACAGAAGCAAATGATGTATGTCTTCTTTTTGATGAATCAAAAGGAGAAATACGGACTAAGCGATGAACACCTTTCTCACTTTTTAATAGACCATAAGCATTGTATCCGGTAAAACGCAGGGTTACAGATTTAAGACCTGCTTCTTCTCCATCAAGATAATCTACAACTTCAACTTTCCAGTTCTTTTTCTCTCCATATCTTATATACATCCTCATCAGCATACTGGCCCAGTCTTGTGACTCGGTTCCTCCGGCTCCGGGATGAATATCTAATAAAGCATTATTATGATCATATTCTTCATCAAATAATAATGTCTTCTCGAATTCTGATAGTGCTTTTATAAAGATCAGATAATCTTCTTCTAATGTCTGCTGAAACTCTTTATCTTCTGTTTCCTTTACATATATATATACTTCTTCTAATTCATCATAGCTATTCTTTAGACTTTTATAATCAGTTGTAATTTTTTTCATGTCGGTAAGCTGATTATATATCTTAGCGGCACGGCTATGATTATTCCAGAAGTCCGACTCTTCTGTTTTAACAGTTAAACCTTCTATTTCTCTATTTAATACATCTATATTGGCAGAAATGAATAACTCATCTAATAATAAGCGAGCTTTTTCAAGCCCGCTTTTTATTTCATATAATTCCATCACTTAAATTCCAACTCTACTTTAATACGTGGAATATTCATTTCTGCTTCACTGCCAGGTCTAATACCCATATGAATGATTGTCTTAGAGATATCCTGAGAAATAGATTTAGTCATCTCTTCAAACATATAGAAACCTTCTTCAGTATATTCTTGTAATGGATCTCTTTGAGCATAAGCTCTTAAGTAAATGCCATTTCTTAATTTTGACATAGCGTCAATATGATTAATCCAGCTATGATCAATAACGCCTAACAGAACTCTTCTTTCATAATCTAATCTGACTTCATGAGGAAGATCCTTATTAAATCTATTTTCATACTGTAAAGCTACAATTTCAGCTAATGAGCTCGTGACTTTTTCCGGATTATGAACAGCCACTTCTTTATGAATTGTTTCAATCTCGCTTAATAACATATAATTCTTAGCAACATATTCTGTCAGCTTATCAATATCAACTTCAGGCTTTTTGCCATCATTCTTAGTAAATCTGGCAACATCTAATTCAATAGCTGTTTTAAACATCCCTTTAACAATATCAGATAAATCATCTGACAGCATAATATCATCACGTTCTTTATACATGATTTCACGCTGCTGTCTCATTACATCATCATATTCAAGAAGCTGTTTACGTGTATCAAAATTCTGTCCTTCCACTCTCTTCTGAGCTGATTCAATAGAACGGGAAACCATTTTTGATTCAATCGCTTCATCCTCTAAGAAGGCACTGGTGAAAGCCTGTACTTTTTCATTTGCAAATCTCTGCATCAATTCATCTTCAAAAGAAACAAAGAACATAGAACATCCGGGATCTCCCTGACGTCCGGAACGACCCCTTAACTGATTATCAATACGTCTTGATTCATGTCTTTCAGAACCAATAACCATTAATCCGCCAATTTCAGGAACACCTTCACCAAGCTTAATATCGGTACCTCGACCAGCCATATTGGTAGCAATCGTAACAGCACCTTTAACACCGGCATTCGCAATAATCTGTGCTTCTTTAGCATGATTCTTGGCATTTAAGACATTATGCTTAATCCCATGTTCATTCAGCATTCTGCTTAATAATTCAGAAGTTTCAACTGCAACAGTACCTAAAAGAATAGGCTGCCCATAAGCATGTCTTCTTTCCACCTCATCAATAATAGCATTGTATTTAGCTTTTTTAGTTGAATAAATATGATCCGGCTTGTCATCACGAATAATAGGTTTATTTGTTGGAATAACAACCGTTCTCATATTATAAATAAGACGGAATTCTTCTTCTTCAGTCTTGGCAGTACCGGTCATACCGGCAAGCTTATCAAACAATCTAAAGAAATTCTGATAAGTAATAGTAGCTAGAGTGACAGTTTCTTCCTTAATAGGAACACCTTCCTTAGCCTCAATAGCCTGATGTAAGCCATCACTATAAGCACGTCCGGGCATTACACGACCGGTAAACTGATCAATAATCATAATCTGAGCATTTCTAATATCATGACTGCCATCATCAGTTGCAATCATATATTCAATATCTTTTGTCATCGTATAGTTAGCTTTTAAAGCCTGATTAATATAATGAACTAAAGATGTATTCTTTGGATCAAAAAGATTATCTACTTTAAATGCTTTTTCAGCTTTATCAATACCTTCGTTTGTGAGTGTTACAGATTTGCTTTCTACATCTACTTCATAATCTTCTTTATTCTTTAAGCCTTTTACAAAAACATCAGCTGAAACATACATAGCTGCTGTCTTTTTCTTGCCTCCGCTAATAATCAATGGAGTTCTAGATTCATCAATCAAAATTGAGTCAACCTCATCGACTAAAGCAAAATGTAAAGGTCTTAAAACTTTTTCATCAAAACTTGTTACCATATTATCACGCAGATAATCAAATCCTAATTCTGCATTTGTTGTATAAGTAACATCGCAGTTATGCGCTTTTCTCTTATCATTCGCATCTAGCTCTCTCTTATTTAAGCCTACTGTTAAACCTAAGAACTTAAATACTTTACCATTCTCTTCACAGTCACGTCCTGCCAGATAGTCATTGACCGTAACAACATGAACACCTTTACCTTCTAAGGCATTTAAATATACAGGGAATACAGATGTCAAAGTCTTACCTTCACCTGTTTTCATTTCTGCAATATCACCATGATGTAAAGCAATACCGCCCATCAGCTGTACCTTAAAAGCTTTTAGCCCTAAAACACGATAAGCTGCTTCTCTGACAACTGCAAATGCTTCTACTAATATATCATCTAAAATTTCACCTTTATCCAATCTTTCTTTAAAGAAATCTGTCTGTGCAGCCAATTCTTCATCACTGAAACTAGCAACCTCTTCTTCCATTGCTAAAACTTCTTGAGCTTGTTTTTCTAATTTTCTAACAATTGAACTGTCTTGTGAGAAAAGTCCCTTAACCGCTCTAGCTAATCCTTTTTTTTCTTTTTGAGGCTTTGTAGAAAAAGGAAGCGGTTCTTTCTGGGAAATAACATTATCAAATGTTTCAACAACAATATCGTCACCCCTATGATCGCCTAAATCTACGATTTCAGCATCAAGGTTAAGTTTCTGATGTTCAGAACCTTCTTTTGCGATTTGTTTTTTTACTCTTTTTTTAATTTCTGCTTTCTTTTTAGGCATGAACATTCTCCTCTCGCAATAAAACAAGTGTATTATAGCATAAGTCCAATTAAAATCAAACACCATATATCTAACATTTCTATCAAAAAATAAACATAAGGAAGATTCTTATGCTTACTTATTTATCTTATCAAACACTTTTGTTGCTAAAATTAAGATTTCAATTTCTTCAGGATGCTTATCTCTTACTAATTCTAAGCATTTTGATAAAGTGCTTCCTGAAGTAATTACATCATCAAAAAGAAGCACTTTTTTATGATAAAGATTCTCCCCTCCTTTCATCTCTATAACATTCTTGATGCTTCCTCGCTCTTTGAAATCTAATAGGGCTTGTTTGTGTGGCTTATTTTTATAAAGTCCCATAAAGATATCAGAAGCAAATAAAGAAACAATTTCTTTGTTAGGAATAAATCCTCTAATCTTACTTGTTTCTTTATCACTAGGAGCAATAACTATAGAGAAATGTTTATATTTTCTTTTCAGCCGGGAATAATCCAACTGTAAAAAGACATCTTTTAAAGCATAATCATATTGTCCTTTATACTGAAACAATAATTTCTTAAAAAAGTCATTATAACGATAAATAATATGAATAGGTATGCCTTCAAAACTGCCATGATAATGAATAAATTCAAGTTTATTAATGCAACCGGGGCATATGCATACTTGATGAATCAGATGATAAAGAGATGGTATTTTTCTTACCGGTTTATGGCATATGAGACAGTATTGAGATATCTGATTGTTGAAATACACTGTTTCATCTCCTTTGTTATAGAATGATCAATAAAATAAACAAAACCATCCGGATGCCGTGGATTCCTGCCTACTCTTCCGGCAATCTGCATTAATGTTCTTTCATCATACAGGCTATGTGCAGCATGTAATACAGCTACCTGAACATTATCAATTGTGATTCCTCTTTCCAGTACTGTTGTTGTTATGAGACAATCTATATCTCCCTGCTTCAAACGATTTAATGAGTCATTAATATGAGGTGATAGAGATGAAACACCTTCTGCTTTAAAGATTTTCTTTAGCTTTCCAGTATAAATAGGAACATCTTTTTTAAGGGGCACATACAATAATAAGGGCTGATGTTTCCTCTTACACTTTCTAACAAGATAATAAATGACTAATATATCAAGACTATCAGGTATCCTTATGATCTTTGGCACGGGAAGCTGATGATTATGATATCTTTTATTCATCATCAGAACCTCATTTGTACCAATGTCTTCCTGTGTCAGTGTGGCACTCATTTTAATTGACTGTCTGCCACACTGATTAAATATCTCATTCAATACTTCATTTCTATAAAACGGGAAAGCATCAGCTTCATCAAGCAGAATAAGATCAAAGGGAATTGATAGAAAACGATAAAGCTGATGTGTTGTACATATCACAAAAGCCGAATTTTCATTCTGCTTGAATCCGCCATAAATCAGTCCTATATCTATACCTTCAAAACATTCTTTAAATCTCTGATAAAGCTCTTTCGCAAGAGCAGCACGAGGAATTGTAAAACAGACTCTCTGCTTATTATTTAAAGCTTGACATATGACTTCAAAGCACATTTCTGTTTTCCCACTGCCGCAGACTGCTAATACCAGACTGTTTTTATGCTGTCTAAAATTATCTGCAAGCTTATCTGAGATTACCTGCTGTCTTTGGGATAAATAAAAACTTAAATGATAACTAACTGGTTTTGATTCTGTCTTTTCTATTCTTTTTTCTAATAAATCATCTATAAAAACTCTTTGAAATGGAATACATTTACGACAATAATAACGATTATTAAGCCGATAAAAATACTTCTTATCTGTATTCTTGCATCTCGGACATTCCATTCTATCACCTATATTTATTATAGGTATTTTATTCTTTGATGTCGTCTCAAGTTCGTCTCAATTTTATCTCATAAAAAAGTTCACCTTAAAGGTGAACTAATGATATCTCAGAACTATCGTTCCTAATAACAAAATACCCATTAGTGATATCCATAACAGGAATACATTACGATCACTTGTATCCGTTTTTTTAGACTTAGAAGTTTGAGTATTTATAACTGTAAACTACCTAAAGATAAGACAAGAACTGATACTATTTTCAGTTTTGATTTCATCCTATTATTCTTTCTAAAATATAGTAATGCTTCCATCAAACAAATAACTCTCAGTCCAATTATATTCCAGTCTTTATTATCTTTTTTATCCAAACACTACTAGTCAAATAACTGATTCTCAACTATAAATTCAAATTCTTCAGCAACATCATCAAATATATCATCAGGAATATCAAACAATTCATAATGATTATTTTCTTGATAATATTCAAAAAGATAAACATCTTCTTTCTTATCATTTGTTAGTAAAGCAATATATTCTTTTTCTTCATATTCAAAAATACCAATAATTTCATATGTTTTATTATCAAAAGTCATTGTTTGTATCTGTTTTGGCATAGTAAGCTCCTTTTGGATACATTATACTATTCCGATCTCTTTTTGTATATTAATTAATATCCTTTTTATTATGTATCTACTCATCAAATGGATACCATTTTATGTCTACTTCTTCCCTGCTTTTTCCAAAGATAATAGAAGCACCATATTGATATTGATATTCTTTTTCTTCACACAATTTCTTTATTTTTTCTTTATCTTCAGCTTGCTCACTATTCCACCATGTTTTAAATTCTATGACTAATATATTATTTTTGTTTTTTCCTCTTTCGTGAAAAATAAAATCAGGAATTATGCAATCCTCGCCAAGTCTCTTTATATCATACAAATTTCTATTATATTCTACATCTATATTCAAATTATGATCCTTGTATTTCTCTTTATATAGTTCTTCAAAATAATAAGCAAACATGTGCACTATAGATCGTTCTGAATTATGGAGAACATCAGCATTTATAGGTTTTTTAATATTCTCTCCTGCTTTTATTAAATATATATCTTTTTCATATAACTTGTCTAAACTCAAGCCAATAATATCTTCTAAGTCTTTCTTCTCATTAATCATTTTAAATTCCTCTTTATATTGTACTAAATATCAGCAATATCTCTTAAATGAGTATACCTCTGATCATCCGGATGGTAACGTTCCCTATCTCTTTCAGTGTAATTTCTCGGAAACTCATTGTCTGATATAGTTGCTCACAGGCATTTATAATTTCTTCTCTTCGCTGTGTTATCAATTCCGGTGTTCCTTTAAACATTTCCTATCTCCAATCTCACATTCATGTCGTCTTTGGTTGACATTGTGTCAATTCTTTTTATAAAGATCTTTCCTCCCTCTGCATGACTGCCATGGTATAGATAGAGATAAGCCCGAAAGCAGTCGTCCGAATCATGAATTTTCCGCAATACGGAATCATTTCAAAAATAGGAGTTATTACAAATGTATACTTGCTAATGTCATTGAAATTTAGGTACATATCGACATTAAAACTATCCGTTGAGGATAAATATGTGGTTGTGCGGAGCCTATTTGAGCATCATAGATTTCTTTCTATCGTTTTTGAGTAGTACATACAAAAATAAGCATCGTCTGTCATAGAACTATCAATAAAAGATAAGTCCGACTTAACCTTCTAACTGCCTAAAAAAGAGACAGTCGAAACCGTCTCAAAAAAAGTCTAACTTTTGGAGGTCTCACCTCATAATACTACTTCTTTTTATTATATAACCTCAATAACCTCACCAATAAATTCATAATGGGGAGGTTTATCCAAATAAATATCTGATACAATCTCCGGATCAAGATGCTCTAAAGAAAACTGATCCCAATATATTTTTCTACATACAAATGTCAGCTTTGCTTCTTTAAATGTAACCCCCTGTGCTAAGGATAAAGGTGTTAATGATGTATGAGAGACCTTGTCCTCATCCCTGCCGCTGTGCCTGCCTAAATAAACTAAATCCTTTTTATATTCTTTCGGAAAAAAGCTGACTGTAAAATAATCATTATTTAGTAGATATTCACTGGTATATCTTAACGGATTTACATAAATAGTTACAACAGGTCTTCCTCTATTGATTCCTCGCCAAATATCTCCCAGGCTTCCCCAACCGATCGTACATGTATTAAAGTTATCAATGGTACCGGCAGTGGCTAATGCCCATTTCTTATCAAACATTGAAAAGACTTGATATTTCTCATTTTTATAATTTTGTTTGTCCATATCTTATAATTCTTCCCCATTACCGGCTATTACTTTCTTATACCAATCAAAAGAGTCCTTCTTAGAACGCGTCAGTGTTCCGCTGCCATCATTATTTCTATCGACATAAATAAATCCATATCTCTTTTTCATTTCACCGGTAGTAAATGATACACAGTCGATACATCCCCATGGGGTATATCCCATTAAATCTACTCCGTCTTCTTCTACTGCCTGTTTCATAGCTTTAATATGTTCTCTTAAATAATCAATACGATATGGATCATGACATGAACCATCTGCTTCTTTAATATCAATTGCTCCAAAGCCATTCTCTACAATAAATAAAGGAATCTCATATCTTTCATAGAAGGCATTTAAGGCATATCTTAATCCTTCAGGATCAATACCCCATCCCCAATCTGATACTTTAATATAAGGATTATCTACTGAATGAGCAGATGAACCATCATTAGACTTAGAAACATCTTTAAATGCAGTAGAATCTACCGTATTAGTCATATAATAAGAGAAACCGATATAATCAACTGTTCCTTCTTCTAAAGCCTTTTTATCTTCCTCAGTCAAATCCATATCCCATCCCTTTTGTTCAAACATTTTTAAAGCATAATTAGGAATATGCCCTCTTACCTGAGTATCACTCCAGAAATATCTCTGATGCATCATCTGCTGTGCTAAAACCTGATCAGATGGTCTGCATGAAAATGGATAATAAGGAACCATTGCTATCATATTACCAATTTTAAAATCAGGATTAATTTCTCTACTTGCTTTGACAGCTTTTGCACTAGCTACTAATTCATATAATCCACATTGATACATTGCTTTTTCCGGATCATCATAATCACCAAAATGAACACCGCTGTTTGTCCAGCCAAAGATATCATTGACATAATTCATCTGATTATTAATTTCATTAAATGTCATCCAGTATTTTACTTTATCTTTATATCTTTCAAAACATACTCCGGCAAACTTAACAAAGAAATCTATTGTCTTTCTATTTAAGAATCCTCCATATTCTTTTGCCAGATAATAAGGCATTTCAAAATGAGATAAAGTAATAACAGGTTCTATATGATATTTTAATAATTCATCAAAAACATCATCATAGAATTTTAATCCTTCTTCATCAGGTAATTCTTCATCACCTTTAGGAAAAATTCTAGTCCAGGCAATAGATGTTCTAAAGCATTTAAATCCCATCTCAGCAAATAAAGCTATATCTTCTTTATAATGATGATAGAAATCAATACCTATATGATTAGGATAATATAATCCTTCTTTAACACCATCTGTAATAACTCTAGGTGTATCCCTTGTTCCGGCAGTCATAACATCTGCTACTGATAACCCTTTTGATGTTTCTAAAACACCGCCTTCAAACTGATGAGCAGCTAAAGCGCCGCCCCATAAAAAATCTTTTGGTAAAGCCATATCTCTATCCTCCTTTTCTTTTTTATTATAACCTTTTTTAAAACCCAAACAATAAAACAATCAGTAAATGAAAAAATATTATTCCGCTTTATTTTTATTCAAAAGATTACTAAGTTAAAACAGCAGATCTATTTTGATCTGCTGCTTCTATCGCAATACACTCATAACTTTTGTTTTCTTCTTAAATATCAAGCAAAATTTATAATTTCTTTAGAATCAGTGTTACGAAAAATTCACTGTCTTCAATAAACTTTGTACTTATAGTACTACTGCCATCAAAAGATAGTATCTGTCCCGGAACTACATGAAATACCTCTTTTTCTGCAATTGTGACCTCCATATGTCCTTTTACAACAGTGAACAAAACATTGACATCAGGATGATTATGCTTTTCTACCGTATCACCTTTTTTCCCTGCTTTTTTAACTACCGTATAGTTGCTTCCCTGTAATACGACTCCTAAATCTTCTGCTACTTTTGTCATAACACTTCCTCCATTTCGTTTATACATTTTTTTGATTATCTCTTAATTCTTCAAGAAATTTCGTGAACTCTCTTTGTAAAACATCAAGAGAAAATCCTGTTCTTTTTGAAACATCATCAACTGTAGCTGTTTTTCTAACGAATTTAAACATCGGAGAATTCATCATTTTAAACTTATCAGATTTTGCAATCATATAATCTTTTAAAGTTGGATATGCATCTAAAATCGGTGCTATTTTCATATCAGGTTTTAGTAGTGTGATTTTTTCAGTATTTTCTACTTGGTTATCGCTTGCTATTGTGTCTGAATCATTTGCATTCTCTTTTTTATTCTCAGTATCCCAATCTAAAAGAGTCTGGCTTCCTTGTAGACTTCTTATATGTGTACAATCCTGCATCATTTCCATGACACCTTTGAAATGACCGTTTTCATCTCTTACTGCAAGATACAAAATATATATGAATACTTCCGGCTTATTGATCCAGAATTCTACCTTATCCTGCTCGCCGCTTCGGAATTTTTCAATAATTTCTTCTACAGTTTTTACTGAATTTTTAGGATGACAATTCTTTACATCTCTACCAATTACACCTTTACTTCTTGGAAATACTCTATGTTTTGTATCACTATAAAATGCTACCAGCTCATTTTCATCTACATAGGATATATCTACAGGAAGATGCTGAAACATTAAATTAATCTGATTTAGACTCAGAATCCCCTGCTTTACATTCATAGGTGTATCTTCTGTCCAGCCACCTTGAACTCCATACTTAGACAGCAACTGTGATAACTCATCTTTAAACCCGCTGAATCCATTTTTATTCAGTTTTTGTTCTTCTCTATGTAACTGAGTAAAGCTATTTTCATAATCATCTTTTGGACTTATTAGACAATATCCAATTTCCTTATCTCCTGAAATCATTTCTCTAAACTCATCATCATTAATCAGTTCCAGGGAAGTAGGATATAAAATAGTCTCTTCCTTTTCCATCAAATCAAGTATCAATTCTTTAAAACTATCAAAATGTTCTTTAATATCCTGTCTACCATTATCATCTTTGGACATTTCAGTTATACTCGTTATTTTATCTCTAATTTCATTATCATATAACCACATCGTCTCTGTCGGTCTATCAAATCCCTTTTTTTCAAGAAGCGTGTATAGCTGATTTTGTTTCCTGCTGAGATGTATTTTGAACTGATTTAATTTTTCAAACGCCTCATCCCATTGATTTTTAATGTATTTCTTTGTCAGCAAACTATCCAATTCTTTTATCACATCTCTAATAGCGATATTTTCATCTACATAATTCTTAATCGGATGACCATTCAATAAATCTGAAAACTTTTGTTCTTCAATAATAACCCCATCATAAATAGCCAGCATTTCATCAATCTTTTCAGAAATACATTCATCTTCCACTTTTTCCTGAAAATGCTGCTCCATATATGCCAGCTCAGCGGGTGTTAGTCTGCCTATATGAGCTTTCATCTGAGCATTCGCAAAATCCAAAGAAATCTCTCCCTTTATATAAGCATCTCTTATTTTAAATGCCTCTTTTAATTTTTCTTCATTAAAATTACTCATATACTCTTTCATTGTGCTCTCCTCTCCAAATTCCCTATTATCTCTTCCACGAATCTTTTATCGTATTTTAAAGCTTAAGCCTTAGATCCCACTTATAAACTAGGATGGTATTAAATGTTATCATTCCGTTTTAATACTACCAACTTCAAAGTTTTCGATTTATCAACCTTATTATAGCATAAGCTTTAAAAAATTATGAAAATATGCATATATATTATTGTCAAAGAACTGTTTTATATTATTTATTCTCTTCTTATATAAGAACTGCTAAAAACAACTCTAAGATATATTATAATGCTAAGATAAAAGATGATATTGTTAATACTGCGAGTCTATCATTGCTTGGAACTATTACATCTTTATCAAATAAAAAAGACACGATACTGAAATCGTGCTTTTTTGTTTGATTAATACTTTATAAGAAAAATAACATACATTTGTGAAAGCGTTAACAGATATTAATGATTTTATGAAATTATTTTTCAGAGAATATATCTAAAAGCTTTTTTACTGTTTCCAGATCTATCTGTCCCGGAGCACTTGACTTGCCCGCAGAAGCAAAAGTCATAACAGAACCGGTAATCTTACAGGCAATTCTAGAAATCATACCAAGTCTTCCCATAGACATAGTAATTAAAGGCTTTTCTAATTTAGAAGACATAACTGAAGAAAAATGCATAAATCGTGTTACATCTTCTTTACATTGAGGCATCACTGCCAGCTTAAGAATATCTCCCTCTAATAATTCCATTATTTTTAATAGTTCTTCTAATTCACTATAAGAAGGAGTTTTATAGAAATTATGAGAACTGATAATTGTCTTAATATGATGAACATGAGCAAGCTCAATCAGCCTCATTAAAGAAGGCTTATGATGACTAATCTCTAAATCAATGATGTCACATAGCTGATTCTGAATAATATTGCTTAATAAATACTCATATTCCTGATCTGTCATATCGGCTTCTCCTCCTTCATGACAAGTACGAACAGTAGCCAATATGACATGATTTGTATGTTCCTGTATATCTTTTAAAATAGAAAGACTATCGGAAAGAGCTTTGAGATAATCTAATCTTATTTCAATAAGATCCCATCCATTTAAGGTTTCATAATAATCTATTGTTTTTAATATATCTTCTTTATTGCTTTGGATAACCGGAAGACAGATTTTAATATTTCCTTCTCCAAAAACAATATTTTTAATTTTGATGGCACGCATATAAAAATCCTCTAATTTCTTTCAATACTTCCTTATAAGCATCCTCTAATAAAAAATGAGTACTGTTTAAACATTTTGAAACACAATATTTTAATGAAGATGAAAGATAATCTATATCTTCCTTTTTTATCATATCTCTTTCTCCTGATAATAGTAAAACAGGGATCATAATATGTTCCAGTTCATCTTGTGTAAAATGAGGCTCTTTTAACATAAACTGATTAAGTCTTCTGATTCTTTTTGCTTTCTTATTATAAAAAGTAAAAGGAATAGAGAGTAAGACATTCAAATGTATCATAAATCTTATATACCCTTTTAATCCTTTAGGAGAAGAATTAGGAGACATAAGCACCATATGCTTTAATCTTTGATCTAATAACGAGAGCGTTAATCCAATATTAGCTCCATCACTGAATCCAATAATATCATATTCATCAAATGATAATTCATCAGCTAATTCTTTAATATCTAAAGCAAACTGATGCAAAGATAATTCTCCTTCCTTCACTGATTTACCATGATATCTTGTATCTACCGCAATCAGCTGATACCCCTTAAGATCATGAATCAGCTGATCATATATCTTTCTATTTTCCTGATTGCCATGTAATAAGAAAACAGGAAATCCTTCACCATGTATTTCATAATAGATTTTCATTGTTATCACCTTTCAATTAGTTTAACTTATTCATTTTCAACTTACAAGTTCTATCTTATAATAAAGAAAAAGGGGTGGATGTAAATGATGTATGCTTATTACCGGTTTAAAGATCAATATTTTAAAATTTGTTACTGTCATGATAAACTGATATCATTATCTCTAGTTAATGATATTGATGATAAGAATATTCTTAATGATTTTAGTCATCATGTTTACTCTGAATTAAAGGAATATTTTTACCATCAAAGAAAGTCCTTTGATATTCCTCTATTATTAGAAGGAACTGCTTTTCAAAAGAAAGTATGGAATGCTTTATTAAGCATTCCATACGGTCATACTGTTTCTTATCAAGAAATTGCTTCTATGATTGGTCATCCTCAATCAGCAAGAGCGGTAGGTGGTGCTGTTCACAATAATCCGATAATGATCATTATTCCCTGTCATCGAGTGATTGGCTCTGATGGCTCATTAACCGGCTATGCCTATGGTCTTGAATTAAAGAAGAGGCTATTAGAATTAGAAGCTGCAAATTCAATTATTCTATTATCTTAGCAAGGTCATCATAATATGCCTTTAGCCAATCCTCTTTAGTAAGAAATTGAGTATGTCCTATTCTGACTTCATTCATTGCCGGTACAGGTACATGATTACAAGTATGATGAAAAACAAACCCCAGTTTCTCCTGAACTCTCTTTGATTTTATATTTCCTTCATAATAACCGCACCATATAATATTCATATGTAAATCTTCAAATCCATGACGAATCAGCTCTTTAGCGGCTTCAGTCACATACCCCTTATTCCAATAAGGCTTACCGATCCAATATCCTAACTCACATTCATCCTCTTTATCAGTCATATCAGTATAACCATTCAATTTTAATTCAATTGAACCGATAGCTTTATCAGATTTATCACATATCGCATAACATTCTTTCCCGGTTAAAACCTTTTCAATAATATCCAAACTTTGCTCTATGCTTTGATGAGGCGGCCAGCCGGCTATAGGACCGATATCTAAGTCACCGGCATATTCATACAAACTCATAGCATCTTCTTTTTTAAATGGTCTTAATATTAATCTTTCTGTACTAAGCATACTATTCTCCTTATGTTTTTTAGAATTATAACATATTTATTTTACAAATATGAAATTATATGTTTTTTATAAATCTATAAGATATAATAAAAGATGGTGATATTATGAAAAAAAGAAAACTTTACTTACTTAATGCATTTATTGTTTTATTATTTGTAGGACTTCCCTTCGCCTGGAGCTTATTTGTTGTACCACTGGAAAAAGCCTATGGATGGAATCGTTCTATGACATCTTTAGCTTTTACCGGAGAATTAATATTCTTTTCAATAGGTGCTATTGTAGCCGGAAAGTTATCAGAAAAAATATCTTTCTCAAAGATTGTTAAGTTATCAGCAATATTTCTAGGAAGCGGCTTTTTCTTAGCCGGCTTTGCCAGTCAATATCCTTTAATTCTCATTACATACAGTTTCGGCTGCGGAATCGGATGCGGCATGAGCTATAATACTCTGCTCTCATGTATTCCTTTATGGTTTCCTGAAAAGACGGCTACTATTAATGGTACTCTCTTAGTTGGTTATGCCTTATCCAGTGCTCTTTTAGGACCTATTATTACTCTTTTGATCAGTTATTTTAATGTTCAAATTGCTTTTCACATTATTGGTATAGTTTCTTTTATCGTTATCTTTTTTGGCAGCTATCAGGTTCAGAAACCTACACCTCAGGACTTAGATACATTACCTGCTATAAAAAATCAAAATCGTGGTATTTCTAAGGACTATCAGACAAAAGAAATGATAAAAACACCTCATTTCTATTTCTTATTTTTAGCTGTTGTATTTGCCGGCGGTACCGGCAGTGCCTTAATCAATCATGCATCTCCCATGATCCAGGAAGATTTTAAAATGACTGCTAAATTTGCAGCAATTATCATTTCTACTAATTCTGTTTTTAATGCGACAGGAAGAATTACTTGGGGAATTCTTTTTGATAAGATCGGGATGAAAAGAGCTGTTATATTAGATGGATTATTTCTAATAAGTTCCGGTTTATTCATAGTCTTTAGCTTATTTATTCATTCAATAGTCTTATTTATTCTGGGAAATTCATTACTGATGATTGGTTTTGGCGGTACTGCATCTAATATTCCTTCTATTATCAGAAAGTTATTCGGTGATCTTCATTTTGCGATGAATTACTCCATTATGAATCTTAATGCAGTTCTTGCTTCTTTTATTCCTTCAGTCATTGGTATTGCAAGATTTGCTTCTGTTGATTATATTACACCATCAGTTATTATATCTATTTTCATGATATTAGCTTTTATTCTATATTTTCTGCTTATTTCTATAAAAATGAAATAAGCTTATACTATTTCCCTGATTCTTTTTTGCAGTTCCGGCAAAACTTCACTTTCAAACCAGGGGTTTCTTATATGCCATCGGAAATTTAAAGGACTGGGATGAATAAGAGGAAAATACTCAGGAAGATATTCCTGATAGGATCTGACAGTTTCTGTCAGATTCTTTTTTCTGTCATCTTTCAAATAATATTTAATAGCATAATTTCCAATTAGCATAATAAGCTTTATATGAGACATCAAAGCCAATAACTGACAATGATACTCCTTGGCAATAAATGATCTGGGCGGTAAATCTCCTGTTTTAGCTTTACCCGGATAATAAAAATCCATTGGCATAATAGCTATTTTATCAGAATAAAATGTTTTTTTATCAATTCCCATCCACTTCATCAAATTTTCTCCTGATCGATCATTAAAGGGAATCCCTGCTTCTTCTGTCTTTTTTCCCGGTGCCTGACCAATAATTAGAATCTCAGCTGTTTCATTAATCTGAAGAATAGGAGAAATTCCTTTTTTAGTATACGCTTCATTTCTTGAATCTTCTTTAATTGTCTTCATAATATCTTCTAAAGTCATAAACTTCCTCCTTGATAAGCAATAAAGCACATAACTAAGTATGTGCCTTTTGTGATTTAATTACTTTTTGTGTTGAGAATGATTCTCTTTCTTTTTCTTCTAAAGATTCGGAAATCAGTTTCACTGTTTTCTGAAAATTTGGGATAGAGATATTCTTTAATGCATTTGCTCGAGTCTGAGTCTGTCTAATCGCATTTGCTAATCGATAGACTGAATTTTCTACCTCAGCTAACTTAACAGTTAATTCTTTTACCTCACTAAAGCAAACATAAGCGTAGTCTACTTTAGAATTTGCTTCTTCAAATCCATAAACTATATCTAAGCATTCTTTTTCATATTCTATACGTGGCAACTCTACCCCCATAACAGAACGATAACGTACTTTAATACCCTTATCAATAGGAACATCCTGAACAATATCAGAAATAATACCTAATGATATATTAGCATCCTGTAATGCATTATAAGCTTTCTGATAAGAGTTTGTAATCTGATCACGAATAAGTTTAACATCATCAATCAATCCCATCATTTCCTTAATTAAAACATTTCTTTTTTTATCCAAAAGATCATATCCCATCGCTGCTAATTCTAATGACTTTTTAGCCGCAATAAGATTTGTTTTTGTAGGTGTAACCTGTTTAGCCATTATTTCACTGCTTCCTGTAATTCTCTAATCACAAAATCTTCTTTTAAGCCAAACAGATTGACTGCTTTCTGATGATCATAGTACTGATCTAATAACTGATCATCTACTCGATCTAATGCATTTCTCGGTAAGACAGATAATAATGTCCATCCTAAATCAAGTGTTTCATTAATTGATCTATTAGTATCAGAACCCTGATTAAGAAAATGCTGTTCAAAAAGACGTCCAAATGTCATAAACTTTTTATCCGTTTCTGATAATTCATCTTCCCCAATAACAGATGTTAAAGCCTTAACATCCTGAACATGAGCATAAGCAGCAAATAACTGATTAGCTAAATCCTGATGATCACCTCTGGTATAGCCTTCACCAATACCATCTTTCATTAATCGTGAAAGTGAAGGCAACACATTAACCGGTGGGAAAATTCCCAACTGACTTAATTCCGGATCTAAAGTAATCTGTCCTTCTGTAATATATCCGGTTAAATCAGGAACCGGATGAGTTATATCATTATTTGGCATTGTCAGAATAGGAATCTGAGTTACAGAGCCTTTTGCTCCTTTAGCTATTCCGGCTCTTTCATATAATGATGCTAAATCTGAATAAAGATATCCGGGATAGCCTTTTCTCGCCGGGATTTCTCCTTTAGAAGATGAAAATTCACGTACTGCTTCACAGTAGCTTGTCACATCCGTATAAATAACTAAGACATGCATATCATGCTGGAATGCTAAATATTCAGCAGCTGTTAGAGCACATCTTGGTGTAAGAATACGTTCAATAATAGGATCATTTGCTAGATTTAAAAACATGACTACATGATCCATAATACCTGCTTCTTCAAATGATTTTCTAAAATAATTAGAAACATCATGAGTTACTCCCATCGCTGCAAAAACAACCGCAAAGCCCTGATCACTATCAGCAATCTGTGCCTGCTTAACAATCTGAACAGCCAATTGATTATGAGGCAATCCCGATCCGGAAAAGATTGGCAGTTTCTGCCCTCTAATTAATGTTGTTAAGGCATCAATAGAAGAAATACCCGTATTGATATAGTTACGTGGATAAACACGTGATACAGGATTTAATGGCAAACCGTTAATATCTTTGCTTTCTGTCGCATAAATATCTCCTAAACCATCAATAGGCTTCCCGGCTCCATTAAAAACTCTTCCTAATATTTCCATTGAAACAGGTAATTCCATGGGATGTCCTAATAAACGTGTTTTCGTATTTTTTAAAGATAGTGTATTGGTTCCTTCAAAAACCTGAATAACCGCTCTTTCTCCATCTATTTCTACAATACGACCTGAACGTGCTGAGCCATCCTGTAATGTTAATTCTACCATTTCATCGTATGATGCATCTTTAACATGGTCTAATACGACTAATGAACCATTAATATCATTTAATCCGACATATTGTAAAGTCATATTATTCCTCCTATTCTATCGATGCACAGATCTTATCAATCTTTGTATAATAATCATTAAATAATTCTAAATGATCATTAGGTACATCATATTTCATTTTTACTACTTCATCAAAAATACCTGTTTCAATAACAGTACGCATCGGTTTGCCTTCTGCTACAACTTCATTAGCTTTCTTATAAAGATAAAGAATGACTTCCATCATCTTAAACTGCTTATCTAATGGTACATAAGTATCATCTTTATGAAATGCATTCTGCTGAAGATATCCTACTCTAATCACTCTGGCAATCTCAATGATTAGTTTCTGATCATCTGGTAAAACGTCTGATCCCATTAATTGAACAATTTCCATAAGCTTAGATTCTTCAGCCAGAATAGAAGATAATTCCTGTCTATCATTCATAAACTGAGGATCTACATTCTTTATATACCATCTTTCAACATCAGGAATATATTCTGAATAAGACTGTGTCCAGTTAATCGCAAAATAATGTCTGGCATAGGCTAAAGCTTTATCCAGTGCCCAGAAGGTACGAACAAATCTTTTTGTATTCTGAGTAACCGGTTCAGAAAAATCAGATCCTTGAGGTGAAACTGCTCCAATAATAGTAACTGATCCTTTGGTATCATTAAGATTCTCAGTATATCCTGCTCTCTCATAAAAAGCAGCAAGTCTTGATGGAAGATAAGCCGGAAAACCTTCTTCTGCCGGCATTTCCTCTAATCGTCCTGAAATTTCTCTTAATGCTTCCGCCCATCTTGAAGTAGAATCAGCCATAATAGCACAATGATATCCCATATCACGATAATATTCTGCTAAAGTTACACCGGTATAAATAGAAGCTTCTCTGGCTGCTACCGGCATATTTGATGTATTCGCAATAAGAACTGTTCTATCTACTAACGGCTTATTGCTTTTAGGATCAATCAGTTCTGAAAATTCTTCCAGAACCTGAGTCATCTCATTCCCTCTTTCACCACATCCAATATAAATAATAATATCGGCATCACACCATTTTGCAATCTGATGCTGAGTCATTGTCTTGCCTGTTCCAAAACCGCCGGGAATAGCAGCTGTTCCCCCCTTAGCAATCGGAAATAAAGTATCTAATACTCGTTGTCCTGTTACCAAAGGCATTGAAATAGGAAGTCTTTTATTAACCGGTCTGGCATTTTTAATAGGCCATTTCTGACATAAGGATAGTTCCTGATCTCCATCCATTGTTTCAAGTATTACTACTGTATCATCAATCTTATAAAGACCGTTTGATTTTATTTCTTTAACAGTTCCTTTCATATAAGGAGGAACCATACATTTATGAGTAATCAAACCGGTTTCCGGAACAGTTGCATAAATATCTCCACCCTTTAAATAATCACCGGGCTTAACAGTAATTGTCACATCCCACAATTTCTCTTTATCTAAAGAATCTACATGACTGCCGGTAGGAATAAAATCTCCACTCTCTTTTGCGATAGACTTTAAGGGTCTTTCTACACCATCAAAGATATTTCTTAAGATACCGGGACCTAAGGTGAGTGAAATAGGATGTCCGGTTGAATAAACAGGTTCTCCCGGCTTTAATCCTGTTGTTGACTCATAAACCTGTATTGTTGTTTCATGAGCATTGACTGAAATAACCTCACCCATCAATCGTGTATTTCCTACATAGACCATTTCCATCATTGAAAATGCATCTGTATCTCTTACTTTTACAACGGGTCCATTGATTGAATAAACAACATCATTCATATCTTATCCCCCTATCTAATCACCAGTCCGGAATTCTTGTTAAACCATTCTTTCTGCGTTTTTAAAGCAAATTCTAATGTTTCATCAAGAACTAAATCAGACTGCTGATCTTCTATAATCATTCCGCCAATATGAATATTCTCACTTGATTGCAGTAGCACATTACGACCATATGCCTTCTTAATAAGATCAGTATACTGCAAATCTTCTTCCCTAACATAAATAACTGCATTCATAAATTGAGATTTACCGGCTTGTTTCGCTTTATTTTCTAAATATGCTCGATAATCTTTACTCTCTGTAAATAATTTTAATTCTTTTAATACTTCAGCAAAAATACTTTCCACATATTCATCTCTTTTTCTAATTAATTTCTTCATTCTTTGACTATTAAGTTCAGAAATCTCAGAAGCAGCCTGTGAATGAATATCATCAAGCTCCTGTTTCAAGCGCATATCCGCATTCTTCTTAGCTTCCATTTTAATAGAAGCCATTGCCTGATCCTCAATACTTTTTACTTCTGCTAAAATATCATTAATTGTCTGCTGAGATTCATTTTTAATTTCTTCACTCATAGTCATAAATATTTTTTCACTATCCATATATGACTCCTATAACTTAACCCCAATAGCCTGAGAAACATATCTATCAATAGCTTCTCCAATCTTTGATTCTCCATGACGATCAGGAATTTCAGTGATTAATGGCTTAGGCTGTTTTAATTTAATTTCAGAAATAACATTAGGCGCTAATTCAATCAGCTTGGTAGTTACTAGAATAATTGCCAGTGATTCATCTTTCATCTTATCTTCTAAAAGAGTTAAGAATTCTGCCCTAGTATGAACAACCTGACCTTCTATTCCCGCTAATCTTAAACCGGTTAAAGTATCAATGTTATCGCTGATGAGATAAAACTTCATGTCTGTCTCCTATAATGCATTAATAATCAGAATAGAGATTAACAAACCATAGATAGCAACACCTTCACCTAAGGCAACAAAAATCAGTGATCTCCCAAAATTCTCTGAATTTTCAGAGAAAGCCCCAATAGCAGCAGGAGCCGCACTGGCAACTGCAATACCTGCACCTAAAGCACTCATACCGGTAGCCAGGGCAGCAGCAATAAATCCTAATCCCTGAGCTAATGTACCGGCAATACTTGCTTCAGCGGCAAATACCGGTGATGATGATAATGACATAAATAATACTAAAGCAACTGCTCCAAAGAATCCTGAAACATGTAAAGCTAAACGATGCTTAGCAGAATCTTTAGAAACCTTTCCCTTAAAGACCTTTACTAAAGGTAATGTAAATACAATAACTACAACTGCTGGTAAAATAAATGTTAACATAATTTTTCTCCTATCTCTCTAATCTTTTTTTCATACTTACAAATGGTCTTCCGTTACCTTCATAATAACGAGAGAACATTTCATAAAACTCTAATCTTAAAACCTGAATACCCACAATCAGACCTTCCAATACCATCACAAAGATATTTCCTATCATTAATATTATAAAATATCCGGGTAATCCTAATGGCTTAATAACCATTTCCGCCAAAGTATAAACAACAAGCATCATACCGGCATGAGATAATACAAATCCGCCTACTCTTAAAAATGACATAGTATTAGTAATAAATGTAAGCAGGACATCAAATAATTCAAAGAATCCTTCTGTAAAGAATGATCCAAATCCTTCCGGAAACATTGGATATCCTTTAATCTTACGAGTTAATGGTTCTTTTAAAAACATTAATACTACCGGAAGCAGTAAGCCGATTAAGACAAACAGCACTCCTAAATGAAGCTTCAATCCTAATAAAGCATTCATCACAAATAAAAGGATACAGACATAAAAAACTAATCCTGATAAGCCATTCTGTGAAAAAGCATATTCACCAATATTCTTCTTTTTTATATTTGTATAAGTATTGAAGATAATTGAGACAATAATCAGAACTGCTCCAATCCCAATAGCTGTCCCTAGCAATGTCATAGTATTTTTAGCATCCATTGGTGTAAAAAATGGCACTAAAATCTTTTCACTGCCAAATACTGAACCAAAGAATATGCCAAAGATTATTGAGAATATACCAATTCTCATACCAATTTCTCCCAGCTTCATCTGTTTAAAATGACTAGCTAAGAACCCAACGATAATCAGAACCAGTCCCTGTCCTGCATCGCCAAACATAATACCAAATAAAAGACAGTAGGTAATCGCAACAAAATTTGTAGGATCCATATCAGTATAAGCAGGAACACCATACATCTCTACAAACATACCAAAAGGTTTTGAAAACCAGTTATTCTTTAATTGAGATGGAGGCTTTAAGCGATAATCACCTTGCGGCGGTGTTAAATCTACATGAACCATATTCATCTGTTCAAACTCATTCTTTATTTTTGTAGCATCGGCTACTTCAGCAAAACCATAGACAGCAGCACTCTTGCCAAAAACAACTACATATTTCTTAGCTTCTGTAATATCATCCAGAATCTGACAAGTATTATAAATAATTGATAATTCTGCAATATTCTGATTAATATGATCTCTACTTCTTTGATTTAATACACCTATATAATCAATACCTGTCCGGTTTTCTTTATTCAGTTCTTCAATAGCATCTTCAACTGTACCATGAACAAACTCAGGAACACGAATACGTTCAAAGAATAATGAAGAAAAAATATTATCAATTTCAGGGGCTTTGATACGGCTTGTTACATATAAAATATAAGCATCTTCACTACCTTCAGAAAAAACTCTATATAAGAACTCCTGTGATTTATAATATTCCAGTTTACTTAAATTAGCCTGCGGCAACCTGCCGAATCTCACCTGAAGATATTTAGTAGTGAAAAGCTGATCAAAATTAATATCAGAACCTTTCATATAACTGATATTCTTAATAGTTTCTTTATTCTCTTCAATCATTTCAGAAAGTTTTTCTCTAGTATCATTAATTGTTTCTATTCGTGTACTGAATTGTTCATAAAAATCAGCAGCACTGCTAACATCCATATCCTTATCAGCAATAGCATCTTTATTAAAACTGATATGATACTTCTTTGCGGCATCTTCTAATTTAACAATCAATTCATGATAAGGATTACTGGTGCTTAATACCTTAACATCCTTAACACTATCAGAAAACTTTGATGCCGGTTCTGGATGAAATATTTCACTTTTAATAAGCTTCGATAAAATAGTATCTGCACTTTCAACAGGAAACTCTATTTCTAAAAGCTCTAGTTTTGCGATTGACATGTGTCTCTCCTTCCTAATAGATTAATAATTTTCTTATTTCATCAGGACTTTCTCCATATCTAAGTCCTTCAATAATATGCTTTAAATTTTCTGTTTCCATAGCATGAATAAAAACATAAGTCATATAAACAAGCGGTGACTGAGAAGAAAATCTCATATGCCTTCTGGCAAGATTATAAACAATCTTCTGTGTATAGTACTCAATATAAACATATTCATTATCATCAACATAAAGCTTATAAGGCGACTTAGCAAGCTTTACCAATAATTCATCAGCATCTTTACTACTGATTAAATCATTTATCATCTTCTTGCTCATTCTCGAATGATCTAATAAAAGAACACTCTTAATATCCTGATCATTTGTCTGAAAATATTTCTTCAAGCGATAGATCTTAGTAATATTCTCCAGCTCCAGCTGTGTTTCTATCATTGTTAGTAATTCAGCTCTCTGTTTACCCTTGTAGAGATGATTAATAGTTTCTATATAAGTATCATAAAAAGCCCGTTTAAGCTCTAATTCAAGAGTATTCATGTTAAAACTTTTTTGCATACAGACCATCTTTAAAACACTCTGATACCGTGTCTTTTCTAATAAATAATAAAGATCTTCAAGACTTCTTACTTCTAATAATCTTTCTACCGGAAACGAAGCATATTTCTTTAAGTATCCCGGAAAAGAAAGATGAAAGTCATCTAATCGATTATTCATTAAGCTTCTAATACGATGAAGAATAATCTCTATTTCATTCTTAGTAATACCTAAAGAATAAAAAGACTGTTCTTTTTTAGGAGCATAACGAATCATCCGACTAACTCTAAAAAAAGATTCCTCATTTAAAATAGCCTCTAATCGTCCACGATGAATATCTTCTCTGATTCCCTCAAATACTTTTGCATAATCTGTATCAGATCTTAAATATGCCACAACATCAGCGATGCTTCTTCTTTCCAAAAGCTGATTATAATCTGCACCATCTAAATGATGACCATACATAGCTCTTGCTTTTGCGAGTATGGCTTTATCTGAAAGTCCCATCTTACTGCTTACATCTTTCTACCATAGTCTTAATCCACTCATTTTTATGCTCATTATAATATATAGAAAGACTATTTAGCTGTTCTTTATAAGTTTCTTCATTTTTTGCTTTTGTAGAAGCAATAGATGCTTCTAGCTCCGCTTTCTTTTTATCCAGTCTCTTTTGATATTCAGCTACAAATTCATTATAGATTTCTTTCTTTCGCTTATTCATATTAGCCTTTGATTCAGCTTTCTGCTTTTTAGCCTCTTCAACTGCCTGACTGCACTGATGATCTAAAGAGATAATATCGTTAATGAGTTTATCCATATCATTCACCCCTTATCTAAGAGTCAATACTACTCTTATTTTATTAAAATTCAAGCATTTGAAACCGCTTATCCCCTTGATTTTCTTTAATATACTTGATTTATATGATTATTATATCAATTAGACTATAATATTAACAGAGTTTGTCCTATAATAAATAAGTAATGGAGGATTATTATGTATTTACTTGCAAGTGATTTTGACAATACCCTATATTTTAATGGCTCATTTCATCAAGAAGATCTGGAAGCTATTAAAAGATTTCAGAATACCGGACATAAGTTTGGAGTCTGTACCGGACGACAGCTTAATGGCATTACAATACCAAGTATTGGCTATGATATTTCCTATGACTTCTATATTACCTGTTCAGGAGCTATGATTCTAGATAAGCATCAGCATATTATTTTTGAAAAAACAATTCCTTATCATTTTGTTAAGGAAATTAATCAGAAAATAAATGCTTGGATTTCTATTTCTTCTGATAATAAGGTATATGTCTGTGGAACAAATAAAAAACTTCCTCCGGATATGGGTACAAAAATTGATTCTTTAAATGATCTGAAGATTGAAGAAGTCACTGATTTTAATTTTCATTTTAAATCTTCTGAACTTAAAGAAGCTAAATTATGCTGCGATTATATTAATACTTACTATCAAGATTATATGATTGCTTTTCAAAATAATGAGCATGTTGATGTTGCTCCTGTAAACTGTTCTAAGGGCAATGGTTTAAAATTTATGGAAAAATACTATATGAGTCAAAAAACTATTGCGATTGGTGATAGCTGGAATGATATAACAATGCTTGATGCCGCTTCAATGGCTTATTGTTTTAATTATTCTCCTAAGGAATTAAAGAAGAAAGCTGATATGATTATCCATTCAGTTAATGAATGTATTAATGATATATTACAGTGATTTCTTAATGAATTGACAAAATAATTGACACATGATAAGTTTAAGTATCATAGAATAGGAGGACTCGTATGGTTATTGGTATAATAGGGCTGGGAACAGTCGGATTTGGAGTAGCCGATATCTTAACAAAAGAAAAGACAAGATTAGAAAAAACAATAAATGAAGAAGTCAGAGTCAAATATGGCTGTGCCTTAGAAAAAGTGAGTCTTAGTCCGGATATTATCTACACTGCTGATTATCATCAAGTTATCAATGATCCTGAAGTTAATGTTGTTGTGGAGCTGATAGGCGGAACAACAATCGCAAAATCTATTATTCTAGAAGCTTTAAATAATAAAAAGCATGTTGTGACTGCAAATAAAGCTTTACTTGCTCATGAAGGAAAAGAAATATTTGAAACAGCTTATGAGAATGGTGTTCATATTTTTTATGAAGCCAGTGTCGGCGGAGGAATACCTGTTGTAGTCAGTGAAAAAGAAGATCTGATTGCAAATAATATCAGTAAAATAGAGGGTATTCTTAATGGAACAACAAACTTTATTCTTTCTTTAATGGAAACAGATAATCTTGATTTTGATGAAGCTTTAAAAATCGCTAATGATTTAGGTTTTGTAGAAGCCAATGCTTCATTGGATCTGGATGGCATTGATGCAGCCCATAAGATTAAGATATTAGCAATGAATGCTTATCATAAGCATTTTGACTTTGATCTGATTACAACAAGAGGTATCCGTTCTGTTACTAAAAAAGATATGGATTATGCTAAAAAGCTTGGCTATCGCATTAAGCTGATTGCTAAAAGTGAATTATATGAAGATAGTATTGGCATTGATGTTTCACCTACTCTTATTCCCTTAACTGATATTGTTGGAAATGTTATGGGGGCTTATAATGTTGTTGAAATCACAACTGATTATTTAGAAAATGTTCTTTATTATGGTAAAGGTGCAGGACGCTATGTAACCGCAAGTGCTGTTGTAAGTGATATTATAAAAACTCATAATAAAGAAATATGGTCACATGATTATCCTGTTACTGATAAGATTAAGCCAATCACAAGATCTCAGTATTATATTCGCACCAATCAAATGCTTAATATTAGATATGAGTCCTATTTAGTTATAGAAAAAGAGCATATCTATATTACAGAAGAATATGATCTTAAAGAGCTAAAAGAATTATTAAAAGATACGGAATATCAATATTTCAAAGTAAGAAGCTAGGAGGCTATTATGAATAGAAAACTAAAAGTAGGTATTCTTGGAGCAACAGGAATGGTCGGTCAGAGATTTATTGTTCTCTTAGAGAATCATCCCTATTTTGAAATAAAGGCTATTGCTGCCAGTCCTAAAAATGCCGGTAAGACATATAATGAAGCTGTTAAAGGGAGATGGAAAATGGATATGTCTATTCCTGAAGCAGTTAAAAATCTTGTCTTATTAGATGTGAATGATATAGATACAATGGCTTCTCAGGTAGACTTTGTCTTTTCCGCTGTTGATATGAGTAAAGATGAAATCATGGCTATTGAAGAAGCTTATGCAAAGGCTGAAACACCTGTTATATCAAATAATAGTGCTCATCGCTGGACACCTGATGTACCAATGATTATTCCTGAAATTAATGATTATGCTACAGATATCATTCAATACCAGAAAGAAAGATTACAGACAAAAAACGGTTTTATTGCTGTAAAGCCTAATTGTTCTATTCAATCTTATACACCGGTCCTCACCGCATGGAAAGAATTTGAACCCTATGAAGTTGTTGTAACAACCTATCAGGCTATTAGCGGAGCAGGCAAAAACTTTAAAGACTGGCCTGAAATGAATAATAATATTATTCCATTTATTGGCGGTGAAGAAGAGAAATCTGAGCAAGAACCGCTAAGAATTTGGGGTCATATTGACCATCAGAAAAAAGTCATTGTTCCTTTAGATGAAAAAACAATTACTATTACTTCTCAATGTATCAGAGTTCCTGTTCTCTATGGACACACAGCTGCCGTATTTGTTAAGTTTAGAAAGAATCCATCAAAACAAGAATTAATAGAGAAACTAATCAACTTTAAAGGTACACCACAGGACTTACATCTTCCTCATGCCCCTAAACAGTTTATTCAATATCTGGAAGAAGACAACAGACCACAGGTATCTTTAGATGTCAATTATGAAAATGGATTTGGTATTTCTGTAGGAAGACTCAGACAAGATAAAATTTATGATTGGAAGTTCATAGGTCTTTCTCATAACACTATCAGAGGAGCTGCCGGCGGTGCACTCTTATGTGCTGAACTGCTTAAAGCTAAAGGATTCTTAAAAGAGAAATAAAGGATTAAATCCTGTAAGACAGGACTTAATCCTTTTTATGTGATTCTCCCAATCACATTTATCAGTTTTTATAATTTCATTCATATGATGTAAGTATAATCATTTATGAATTATTCATAGTGAGCAATACTCTCCTTTAATTCTCTAACAATATCTTCTCTTAAACTATCAGGAGCAATAACCTGTAATTTACTGCCCATCATCATAGCCCAAAACTTTAATCCCGCAGTTATTTTTAAATCAGATACTATTGCTTTATAATAATGATCTTTTAACTTAGTCAGATTAATACTCTCACCAAATCTGGAAACAGTTTCTCTCATAAGAGATTCATGAAAAATGAAAACAAAGTCTGTTTCTTTCCCATTAATAAACATATTAAAAGACTTAATATATTCATCTAAATCATACTGTTCAGTAATATCTATATAATGACTTCTGGAAGCGCTCATTACTCTTCTCATACGATCAATACGATAAGTGGAAAGCATATCTTTTCTCTTATGGTAGTAACCAATCAGATAATAATGATTATTATCAATGATAATCTTATAAGGAGATACCAAATAATCCTTAGAGGATACTTCTATAGGATGATGATTTTCTATCTTATAATCAACATATTTAAAAGAAATATTCTTATTCTGATCAATTGCATGAATAATATTAGATAAATTTAATAACAGAGAATGATTCTGTGATGATTCGACATGATTCACAGTTAATCTATTAAGCTGAATCAGAGATGATAACTGTCTTATCTTATCTATTAATAATTTCTTATCCTGATAAGATGCATCTTTATTAAAGATAACTGAATCCAATAACAGTTGTATCTGTCCATCTTCAAAAAATCCTTCTATAACATAATACCCATAGCTTTTTTTAGAAAGAATATATTTCTTTTGCATAAGCAACAAAAAGAAATCATTAATAATCTTAACGAGTTTGATGATTTCTTTTTTATTGCTTGTAAGTGAATAATCAGACTCTAAAATCTGAATAATCTGATAAGATGTTAAATGATGATGTTCTATCAGTATTTTTAATAAATAATAGATTTTATTTCCCATATTTCTCCTAACTATAAGATACCTCATACATTTTATGATTCTGATGATAATGTCTTAATAATTTATAAGTCCCAATTAAATCATAAGAAGAATATAAATCTAAAACTTTATCATGCGGCTGATCATTCATTGCATAGAGATAATAATAAGCTTTTTCTATTTGATTTTCAATAAGTGAAAAATAAGCTGCCTGTTCTTCATTAATGTAGCTTTTATGATAAAGGGTCTCAATAATTGTTTTTGTATCAATGTTCACTAGATGTCTTAATATTCTATATAAATTGATTTTATCCTCAATTTTTAATAATTCGTCTTTCAGATGAATTTTAATATAGTCAAATTCTCTTTCCTGTGAAAAGAAATAATTCATCATGATTAAATCATTTTCCAAGTCATCAAAATTATCTGTACTATAGAGATGCTTTATGCCCAGATTAAGATAATGCTGATGCTTTTTTTGAATCATAAGCTTTAACTGCTTCATAGTAAAGCACTGCTCAAGTTTTTTATTATAACCTTCTTTATCAATACTGTAGATATAATCCTTAGCATCCTCTAAATTAATAAACATTAAGTTTAAATAGTTTTTTAACATATATCATCTCTCCTTTTCTGATATAAGAATATCAGAAAACAACAGATAATGTCGTATTTTAACCATGACTAAGACCTAAATAAAGGACTATCTATACAATAACAAAAAATAGATGGAAAATCCATCTATTCCTGATAATCTTTTATAAATTGAACACCAACTCCACCAATACCCATATGAGCACCAACAACAGCAGGCAATTCTCTTACAATAACATCACATTCTCCCAGTTGTGATTCTAAATAGTCTTTCATAGTTAAAGCTGTCTCATTCGCAAGAACATGTTCAATCGCAAATTTATAGTCTTGATTGTTTACTCCTAACTCTATCATTCGATCAATAGGTACTTTAATAGCTTTTTTCATTGTACGTACCTTACATAATGTATCGATCTTGCCTCCCAGTTCATGATTTAATTCCATCACCGGAATAATCTTTAATAGTCCTGCCAGCATAGCAACAGCCGGAGTAATACGTCCGCCTTTTCTTAAATGTTCAAGATTAGGAACCATAATAATAGTACCTGATGATTGAACCATTTGATCTAAAATTTCTTTTATTTCTTGAGCAGTTTTATTCTGTTCTATTAGTTTTTTAGCAGTTTCTACTAAGACTCTCTGTATTCTTGCGGTTGCATGAGAATCAATTAATGTGATTGGCAATCCGGTTTCTCTAGCAGCAGCTTTCATTGAAGCAATTGTAGATGATAAGCCTGAGGCAATACTAATACCTATCACTTCATGATATCCATCTCTCTTAATATCCTGTAATACAGAGATCATTTCTCCTAAAGGAGGCTGTGACGTTAATACAATCTGGTCTTCTTTTTCCATCTCTTCAAATACATTAAGACTTGTGGTTTCAATCTGATCTAAATATGCATGACCACGCATTGTTATAGATAGTGGAGCTATATATATTCCTTCATGTTCATCTCTGATTTCGATCTGACATCCACTATCTGTAAATATAGCTATCTTATTCATATTAACCTTTTTCCTCCCTTTGCCTTATTATAGGACAATTTATTCATATTTACAAATTTTTCATTGTGAGATTTTTTAAAGCATGTAAAATAATATATGAAAGGAATCTCATAATGAAATCAGTTAAAAATTATACCAGATACAGCCGGACTATTAAAAAATCCGAATTTATAACCCATCTTATCCCTTGTAATCATTTAGAAGATATAGAACATCTTATTAATAAGTATTCTAAAAATGATGCCTCACATAACTGCAAAGCTTATATTATAGGTACTCATGAAAAAGCTGATGATGATGGAGAGCCAAGCGGTACAGCAGGATTACCTATGCTAAATGTTTTAAAAAGACAGGAACTGACAAATATTCTAGTAATAGTGACCAGGTATTTTGGCGGTATTAAGTTAGGAGCAGGAGGACTAACCAGAGCTTACACAAATAGTGTTGCTGATGCATTAAAAAAAGCGGAGATTGTTGAAAAAGAATTGGTAAAACTCTATCAGATTAATACTGATTACCATTTTTCTAAAAAAATTGAGTATATGATCCATACTGCCAATCTTCCTTTACTCTCTATCTCTTATGATACTCATGTTCATTATCAGATTTATTTAAAGAATCCTTCTTTCTTAGATCAGATTAAAGATCTGACTTCTAATCAATACAGTTACAAGATCATTGGTGAAGATTATATAGAAAAGTACTAACAGAGATATTTATCTCTGTTTTTATTTACATGATATAGCATTAAAAAAGGAAGATTCTTAAGAATCTTCCTTAATTTTTATATAGAAACTACATCTGAACCTAAAGGATTAGTATTAATTTTCTCTCAATCTTCTTCTCATCCTTATAAATTCAATAGCTCCAAATACCCCACCGGATGTGAGAAGCATAAGTGTATAGAGCATAATATTGCTGTTATCACCTGTTTCAGGTTTATCTGGTGTTGGTTTTTCAGG
>NZ_KB446648.1:316501-319162 GCF_000340375.1 Eggerthia catenaformis OT 569 = DSM 20559 | reverse complement strand
ATATTTGTTGTTGTAGTACCTTTAAACACTTCTTTCTTAGGTTTAGTTGGTGTATGTACCTTTACCGGTTTTGACTTAATTGTATAATCATTATTAATAGTTAAATCAAAATCATTTTTATAAGTTGTTCCTTCTTTAGTAACCTTTCCGGTAATAACTGGTGCAGGTACTTCGGCATCCTTATTCAAATCACTATTTATCCTATTTATCAGTCCTGCTTTGGCCGTAAATGTCATCAGCCTTGTAGCAGCATTGTAAGTAATGTCATAATCAGGACTTGCCTGTTTTGTACCTTCTACATTAACCTCATAACCGCTTGGTAACGTATCCTTGAATACAAGCGATTCAATTTTCTCATGTCCAGCAGGAAAATCTGATGTATTTAATACAAATTTTACAACAGAACCTGTTTGAACAGTACCATTATTTATATCTGTATTATTTTGATCATTTACTTTCTTTTCAACAGATGGCTGATAGAAAAGTCTATTATAATGATAAGCAACCTTACCATCCGGTTTCTGTGGCTCTTTAGGTGGTGTTGGCTTTTCAGGTTCTACTGGCTTAACTGGAACACCCAAAGCTTTGATGTCAGAGTTAAATGAAAACCATATTGCTTTTCTATTTTTCGCTCCAAAGGTAACTTTAATAGTTTTCCCTATAGTTTTTCCTACAATAGCCCCATACCATTTATTGGGTGAATTAGGTGTATCCCAAGCCACAACTTCAAATCTTGAACCGTTTTTAACATGCTCGTTTGACCGTGTGCTTGATATGGCAACTCCATTACCATTATCTCTTATAGATGAACCGTGGATTTGAAGGAGCTTTCCGTTAAAATCTCGAACATACTCACTTCTATCCACGCCTTTATCATAATCACGATTTAGAGAAGAAAAACTAACCAATGCACCAGTCATATCGATTGGCTTATTATCTTCCCCGTAAAAGACAGTCTCCATTTCAATTTCGGCATTTTCTCCCAAATCACTGTAATTGATTGTCTTTGTAGGATCATAATAAAGGATCGCAGGAATCTTATTCTTTCCCCCTGTGAGTTTCCTCAAAGTAAATTTATATTCTATTCTGATAATCTTTTTCCCATTAAAATAGGATTTTTGCAAATTAGAGTAATAGGCAGTTACCGTCTTGTCTTTCTCTAAGAAAACACGGTAAGCCCCCTCATCAAGTGAATATCTATTATATTTTAAGGCAATATTATAGATTTCACTTCCCTTAGGATAACCCATTTGTTCAACGGCATTCACCCAGTCAGTACTTCGATAAGTTTTTGTATTAACTGAGGGTCTAGCATTCGGTTCTGAGTTAAAAAGAAGCGTCTGTGGATTAGGCTCTTCCAGATATCCATCTTCTTTTTTCTTCTTCTCAAGTTCTTCCATCGCTTTATTATACTCAATCATCGCATCATCATACTTTTTCTTAGCGATTGTATACTTTGCTAATGCCTCATCATATTTCTTCTTTGCTTCATCATAAGCTTTCTTATCCTCATTATATTTATCCATTGCCAGCTTAGCATTATTTAATTCCTGTATTTGCTGGTTATAATCAGCTATGATTTCAGCTTTCTTAGCATTTAATTCTGCTTTTGTTTTTGCGGTACCTTTATCAATGTCTGCTCCTTTTGTCACCTTGACACCGGAGCTTTTTGCATCAGCAACACTCTTATCCAATTTTGTCCTATCAACTGACATCTCAATTCCTTTATTCGAGTCAATTGCAAATGTACTGATTGTATTTCTCGAAATCACCGACAAAACCATCAGTAATGACATCCCAAAAGCTGCTGCTTTTTTTAAAGCAATCCTCTTCATAGATATAATTCTCCTCCTTCTTCTGATTATAATTCTATTTTCTTCTTTATTACTGACCTCTAAGAGAATATTCTCCTACTCTCTAGTAATCATATCCTGCATCTCCTTTCATTTCTTCTCTCAATGTATTAACAATTATTCTCATAGACAATAATTAGATACTGTCCTCTTCATCTTTAAACTCTTAATTCCCGTATTAATTAATCCCGCCTTCCGGCAAACTTTTCCAGAATCTGAAGAACCAGCCAGATATTTGTCACACATGCTATATTTAAGGTAATAAATTCTCCCCTATCCCTAAACTTAACATCTATTGTATCTGATATCTTATCAATTCTGTAATACTCAATCGTATTCAGCGGATATAAATCCCTATGACCGCTTCTTGCTTCAATCAGGTACCCTTTCTCTAATCGAATACTGTAGCCGGAGACTCCATACTGCAAAACAACATTAATATCATCTATATCCTCCGGGATATCTCCTCCTAGTTGGTATCTTGCATAATGTCTAAGCAGTAAATCCACTTCCTCTCTCCCGGAAGAGACACCCATGCCATACTTCTTATTGCTGTTCATCAATATCGTTACGATACGACACGGCATATTCTCATCAAAATAGAAGCCTGTTCTTACTCCTCTAATATCCTTAAAATATAATGGGATCTTTTCTCCATCTGTCATAAAAGCAGTAAACCCGTCTTTAGTTAGTTCCACTTTTTCAATATAATTCTTGCCAAGCATTCTCTTGAAAAGAGCTCTCGATGTATTATTTATTACCCTACTCATCTCTCCTCCCCTTTTACCTGTAAATAAACGCAGACTTT
>NZ_KB446648.1:283603-316401 GCF_000340375.1 Eggerthia catenaformis OT 569 = DSM 20559 | reverse complement strand
AAATACTATACATCTGCCAAAATCATTTAATTTCACGACAAAAAATATAATATCCTCATTTAATCCATAATACCATAAGATGTTATTTAAAGTCTACATTTATTTACGATCAGTCGCTTAAATTTTATTATTTTGATATATTCCTTATCTTTTTAACATTTAAATAAAGCATCTATTTTATTCTGTCATTTATAAAATATATAACACTACCATCAGTCTTATATTAGAAAAGGACACGATTTTTATCGTGTCCTTAATACTTATATTTTTAAAACATCCTGTAAAAATAAGACTATCTGATGAATATATTCAGGTGAAAAAGCTATTTCTATAGATATTTCACTTGATGCATAAGCAAATTTAGGTTTATGAAAATATTTATGAGCACATCGGAAAAGATATTCTCCATTAGTTTTCTTACTGAATTCATGAGTAAAATGAATAGTCATTCCTTCAGCATTATCATCTATTGCTCTGATTTTTTTATTATGAGAAAGTATTTCAAAGCGTCTCTTAATTATAATATTCTCTATTTCTCTGGGAAGTTCTCCATAAAGATCTCTAAGTTCTCTTTCTACAAGATTGATCTGAGTCATTTTATTAGCTTTATAAATACGCTGATAGAGCTCTAATTTCTCCATATCACTTTCTAAATAATTATTTGGGATATAGCCATTAACTTTTACATTGCTGACAGGAATGTCTTCCTCTTCAATTGATTGACCTTGTTTTTCCAGGATAGCTTCCTGTAATATTTTCATATACATATCAAATCCTACACTGTCAATAAATCCTGCCTGTTCTCCTCCCAGAATATCTCCTGATCCTCTAATTGATAAGTCTCTCATTGCTATCTTATAACCGCTTCCTAACTGCGTAAATTCTTTAATTGCTTTTAACCGCTTCACTGCTTCTTCATTCATAATCTTATTTTTACGATAGAGAAGATAAGCATAAGCCAATCTTTCACTTCTTCCAACACGACCTTTAATCTGATAAAGCTGTGCTAAGCCAAAGTGATCAGCATCTTCAACAAGAATTGTATTTGCATTAGGAATATCAATTCCTGTTTCAATAATTGTGGTACAAACAAGAATATCATACTGATGATCTACAAATTCCTGCATAACATCTTCTAATTCTTCTTTTTTCATTTGTCCATGTCCAACACCGATACGAGCATCAGGAACAAGACTCTGAATCTGAGAAGCTGTTTCATAAATATTATCTGTCCGATTATGAAGATAAAAAATCTGTCCATCTCTTGCCAGTTCTCTTTCAATAACCTGTTTAACTAATGGTGGTGAATATTCAGAAACATAAGTCTGAACAGGTAATCTGTTTAATGGCGGTGTTTCTATCTGAGATAATCCTCTGATTCCCATTAATGACATCTGAAGAGTTCTAGGAATAGGTGTAGCCGTTAATGTCAATACATCAATTGTCTTTCTATATTCCTTAATCTTTTCTTTCTGTCTGACACCGAATCTTTGTTCCTCATCAATACATAATAATCCTAAATCTTTAAATACAACATCTTTAGAAAGAATACGATGCGTTCCTATTAAAAGATCTATCTTCCCATTCTTTAAGTCATTCAGAATTTCTTTTTTTGTTTTAGACGAAGTAAAGCGGTTCAGTAGTGCAATAGTAACAGGAAAATCTGCAAATCTCTTCTTCATAACTCGATAATGTTGAGAAGAAAGAATAGTTGTTGGACATAGAAAAGCACATTGCTTATTAGAAAGAATTGCTTTCATACAAGCTCTAATTGCTACTTCTGTTTTTCCAAAGCCGACATCTCCACATAATAAGCGATCCATTGGTCTTGGTTTTTCCATATCTGTTTTAATTTCATCAATAGCTCTTTGCTGATCTAATGTCAACTCATAGCCAAACTGCTGTTCAAAAGTCATCTGAATCTCATTATCCTCTTTAAAAGCAAATCCCGGCTGAGCCATTCTTTGAGCATATAAGGCAATCAGATCATCAGCTAAGCCATCAACCTTTGCTCTTACTCTTGCCTTTTCTTTAGCCCATTTAGTCCCGGATAATTCATGAACATGAGGAACTTTTCCATCTCTTGATGAATATTTTCTAATCAGTCTGAAGTTTTCTACAGGTACATATAAAACATCATTACCTTTATAAGCAATATAAAGAAAGTCTTTATGAATACCCTGAACTTCTAAAGTCTTGATACCCATATACTGTCCAATACCATTGGTATCATGAACAACATAATCTCCAATATTCAGCTCATTATAATCCTTAATAACAGAAGCATTCTTATATTTGATGTAACCTTTCCTCTTTATGGGTGCAGTAAATAATTCATGACTTGTGAGTAAAACCAATCTTTCATGAACAAACTGTATCCCTGAAGGAAGATTCCCAAAATAGATATTAATCGTATTTTTATAAATATGAGAATCATTAGTAACTAAAGTATACTTAATCTGATGTTCTTCAAATAATCTAATTAAAGAATCTATATGTCTCTTTTCATTCAGACAGATAAGAACTTTATTAAAAACAGCATAATCTTTTAGCTGAGTTAAGAAAGTATGATTATTAATCATAGAAATAGTGACAGGCTGAGTCAGGAATTCTATCTGATTATCTTTTAACTTAAATTCAGTAAAATTAATATCTCTACAAGAAGTAATTTCATGAATATCATAATAAAGATCTAATCCCTTAACCATCTCCCCTATTTCCTGTATTTCATGAAAATAGAAAAAAGATTCTTCCGTAAATCTTTTAAAAGCATTATGAATAGTCTCTATTCCCGAAGTAATGATCATAGCTCCTTTAGCATAATCTAATAGATTCGCCTTATGTTCAAATAAAGAGAGATACTGATATAAACGAAGAGAATAATCATGTGATTTTAATGCTTCAATATCCAAAGCAATATTTTCATCTAATTCATCCTGATATTCTTTTTCAAGATGCATAGCCTCTTTTAATTCTTTGATTTTCTTAATAACGGAATCAACATTCTTATGATCATAAAGCATTTCAGTAGCCGGCAGCAATGTTACTTCATCTATTTTCTCACTACGTCTTTGTGTATCTGAATAAAAAAATGAAATGGTTTCAATTTCATTATCAAAGAATTCAATACGCACAGGATGTTCGTATTGAATAGAGTAAACATCAATAACACCGCCTCTTCTAGACATATAGAACGGAGAGTCTACACGCTGAGTTATCTGATAGCCTAAACGAAGCAATTGCTGTCTTAATTCTAATGGTTCAATAATCTGATGAACTTTTAGATGAATAATAGATTCTTTAAATAAATTGAGAGGAGTAATATATCGTATAACTGAATGGGTATGAGCAATACAGATAACCGGCTGATTAAGAGAAAGAAGATAGAGACTATTCATTCTTTCTCCTAATAATTCATAAGAATATGCGACTGCTTCTACTCTTAGTGATTCATCACTGGGATAGTAGCAGACATCCTTTAACAATCCTTTAAGAGCATAGTAAAGATGCAGAGCCTGATACTGGTTCTGCTTAATAATAATAATCTGTTTTGGTTTTTTTATAAATGCACCGGCAATCAGGTAAGCTTCGTCATTTATATTGTTTGTTACAATCTCGCCTTTACCCGATAACATTTGTTTTAAGGCCGGATTATCTTTTAAAACATCTAAAATTTTATTCATATCTTCTCTTAATTATACAGATTCATAGCTTTGGAAAAATCATAATCTAAATAACACATCACAGCATTTACCGCTTTATGACCGCTTTGAAGCATCAGTTCCATTTCCGGTATCGAAAAATGTCCTAATACCCAATCAGCTGTCTGATAATTCTTATCTTTTCCAATACCGATACGAATACGCTTAAAATCCTGAGTTCCTATATGAGCAATAATACTCTTCATCCCATTATGACCTCCGGATCCCCCTTTTTCTCTAAGTCTGATTGACCCCGGAAGCATATCCAAATCATCATAGATAACTAATAAGTCATCAGGATCGATCTTAAAATAATTCATCATAGCCTGTACACATACGCCTGATTCATTCATATAGGTTTCCGGTTTTAATAAAACAATATCCTCACCATGATATTTAAATTTTGTATACAGACCTTGAAACTTCTTTGTCTCAATAGGCTGATTTAGTTTTTCTGATAACATATCTATAATCATAAAACCTGTATTATGTCTGGTATGCTGATATTTTCTGCCGGGATTTCCAAGTCCTACTATTAATTTCATTTTATCTGACACAGATAGCCATTGAAACACCTTTAACTGTTAATGAACCATCTGTAATCTCCTCCTGTTCCATACTATACATTACTTTAAAATCAGAACCTATCTGAACAGAAATATAATCATATGAAGGATTAAAATAAACTCTTATTTCTTTATACTGACCATTATCCTGAGTCAGAATATATTCAATCATACGATGATTAATATTATTAATCCGAATATGATCTCTCATTTCTTGATAATCATAATGTCTAAAGCATGGATTATCTTTTCTAAGTCTAATAAGCATCTTTACAAATTCAATCTGATCAAGATACTGATCTTTTCTGCCCCAGTCAAACTTATTCACATTATCACCGGCATTATATGAATTGGCATTCCCGCCTTTAGTATCAAAGAATTCCTGACCGGCATGTAAAAACGGCATTCCCTGAGCTAATAAAATCATTGCGGTTCCTATCATGCATCTCCTTTGTCGACACAATTCATTTTCTTCAGCATTGGACACAAGCAGTTTGTCATAATTAGTAGCATTATCATGACATTCCAGATAATTAAGATTTTGTTCAATAGAAGAGAATTTCCCATAATCACATAATGCAATAATAGCTTCATTTGTCTTATAAGTATCACCGGAAATATACCCTTTTCTTTCCAGCTGATTATTACCTCTTAAAGTATCCCTAAAATAATTATTAAAGAAGCCCACGCCCGGTAATAACTGATTATTCTCAATAATGGCTTTCTGATTTTCAGGTAATGTTCCCATATTCCATCCTTCTCCATATAATAGGAATGATGGATCAATAGCTTTTCCCTGTCTATAAATAGCATTAACCGTGTCAATATCAATAATACCCATCAGATCCATTCTAAAACCGTCTGCTCCATAAAGAACTTGCCATCTTTTACACATATCCAAGATATATTTACGGCACATCTTCGCTGTTGTATTAAAATCATTACCACACCATGTTCCATTAGTACGATAACCATTCTCGTCTCTTCTAAAGAAATAATAAGGAACTGTTTTTTCCAAAGCATTCTGATTAACATCATGCATATGATTATAAACAACATCTAAAATAACTCTTAAACCATTCTTATGAAGACTCTCAATCATTTTCTGACATTCATTGACACGTCTATAACCATCATTAGGAAGCGTAACATAGCTTCCTTCAGTTGTATTATATTGTGCCGGATCATAGCCCCAGTTATATAATTCATAAGGAAGATCTTCATCGACAGTTGCAAAATCATTAATAGGCATCAACTGCACATGAGTAATACCTAAGTCCTTTAAATAATCAATACCGCTTAAATATCCCATCTCTGTTACATTGCCTTCTTCACAGAAAGCTAAAAACTTTCCTTTATGTCTTAGTTTACCATAAGCATCTACAGAAAAGTCTCTTACTCCCAATTCATATATAATAGCATCCGTACTATGCTTTAATAATGGTAAAGAAGATTTTTTTCTTTCCAACTTTTTTAAATCTACAACAATTGAACTCTTCATATTGCTGGTAGAGGCATAAGCATAAGGATCACAGGTTTCTATAATAGATGTATTATTCTCTATGATATAGACATAACGGTATCCTTCTAAATCTTTCTTTACTTTACAGCCAAAAACACCTTTATCATTTCTAGTCATTGAATATAACTGTACATCCGATCCCTTTTTTAATTTAAGAATCACAGATGTAGATAAAGGAGACCATACTTTAAATATTGTCGAATGTTTTGAATACTGTGATCCTAAATCATCACCATCATAATAGTATCTTTGATCAAATTCCTCAGTTAGTGTTAATGGACTTAAATCAAGAAAACATGTTAATCCATAAGCATCTGTCACTACATATCTTTTTTCTAATTCTATTTTTGTATGTAAAAGATAAGTTTTAAATCCATTCTCTTCATCATGGGCATCACCCTGTAATAAAGCAGATTGATTGGAATGAAGCTCTTTGATATAAAACTTACTTGATATACCGTTATAGTAGTTACTTGATAAGTATACTTTGATTTCATCAAAGGACACTGCTGTGGCGTACATGCGTATAAAATCTGACTGCATACTACATCCCTCCATGCACCACTATCTTATCATAATTAGCAGGAAATTTATATATTAATACCCTATATTTTTATGTTTTGAAATTTATTGATATAAATCCAAAAAATACTGTATGATTACAGTTAAAAAAGAGTCCTAACCCATTATTAGGACTCTTACATACTTAATCAACCTGTTCAATACTATTAAAAGCAGTATCAAAGACTTCTATAATACGATCATACTCTTCATCTGTCTCAATCGCATAAAGTTCATCCTCCGGTGAATCAGGATCACGATAAAAGACATAAGAATTAACTTCCTTATTTTGATCATCTGTATTATCTGCATACAAATAATATGTTCTTGCAGTTTCTTCATCCGTATATGAGAAAATCAATTCAACATCCTTCTCAACACCCTGTCCATCTTCAATAGTAATAATATCAAATTCATCCATTACTTTTTAACCCTTTCTAAATGCCAGATATCCTGAACATATTCCTCAATTGTTCGATCACTTGAAAAATAGCCACTTTCAGCAATATTCCTCAAACACATATGTGCCCAAAGTTCTTTATTTTGATAAAGATCATTAATTCTTTCCTGTGCTTTTACATAACTATCAAAATCGGCTAGTAATAGATATTCATCATTATGACCCATTAATTCATCAAAGATCAGTCTGAATTCTTCTCTGGACTGTCCCCATGATCCATCAGTTAATGAATCTACAACTTTTCTGATTCTCATATCATTATTATAGTAATCCCAAGCATGGTACGAATGACTGTCTTTAATTCGATTAATTTCATCAACCTTTAAGCCAAAGATAACAGCATTCTTATCCCCTACACGTTCAGCTATTTCAACATTAGCACCATCTAATGTTCCCAATGTAATAGCACCATTCATCATAAACTTCATATTAGAAGTTCCTGATGCTTCTTTACCTGCCAATGAAATTTGTTCTGAAACATCAGCTGCAGGAATAATATGTTCAGCAATAGTAACCCCATAGTTTGCAATAAATACAACTTTTAAATACTTATTTGTATCAGGATCATTATTAACCACATCAGCAACACTATTAATCAGCTTAATAACTTTTTTAGCAAAATAGTAAGAAGGTGCGGCTTTAGCTCCAAAAATATAAGTATGAGGATAAATTCTAAATGAAGGATCTTGTTTCATCCTCTGATACAGATAAATAATATGCATAACATTTAACAGCTGTCTCTTATAAGCATGAAGTCTCTTTACCTGAATATCAAAAATACTGTTTACATCTACCTCTATCCCATTATGCTCCTTAATATAATTAGCTAAATCAATTTTTCTTTGATATTTTACATTCAGGAACTTGTTTTGCAGAATTGAATCATCAATATATCTTCTTAAGTCTGATAATCTTTCAGGATGAGCAATCCATTCTTTCCCAATAGTATTCTTTAATAACTCAGTTAACTCCGGATTGCTATAAACCAGCCAGCGACGATGAGTAATACCATTCGTCTTATTATTAAATTTACCCGGAAAAATATCAGAAAAATCTTTCATCTCACGATCTTTTAAAATATTACTATGTAATAATGCTACACCATTAACACTAAAGCTTCCGGCAATAGCCATATGAGCCATATACACCTGTCCATCTTTTAAGATCATAACACGATTTAATATTCTCTCATCATTATTTGTCTGCATCTTTACATAGCCGTTAAATCTCTTATGAATTTCATCAACAATCTGATAAACTCGAGGCAGTAAATTCTGCATCATATCAATCGGCCATTTCTCCAATGCTTCTGCTAAAATAGTATGATTTGTATAGGCACAGGTATTGGTAACAATATGCCATGCATCATCCCATTCATAATTATAATCATCAATAAGTATTCTCATTAGTTCAGGAATAACTAAAACAGGATGTGTATCATTTAACTGAATAACATTCTTTTCATGGAAATTAGATAAGTCAGGATAGATTCTTAGATGTGCTCTAACAATAGAGTTTAGCCCTGCAGCCACAAAGAAATACTGCTGTTTTAATCTTAAAAACTTTCCTGCCGGTGTTGAATCATCCGGGTAAAGATTCTGACAAATATCATTGACTTCCTGTAAATATAATCTAAAATTTTTCCCCTTAGGAAAATGATCACTTGGTTCAGGCTTCCATAATCTTAACGTATTCGTAACAGTAGTATTGTTACCAACAATAGGAACATCATAAGGAACTGCACGTATACATTCCGCATTCACATGACGCCATTTCTGTTTCTGACCGTCCCACTCAACACGTCCCCAGAATTTAACTTCACAGGCATGCTTTGGCTTTCTAACCTCCCAGATATTACCTAATCTTAGCCACTGATCAGGTAATTCAATCTGATAGCCATCTTCAATCTTCTGTTCAAAGAATCCATATTCATAACGAATCGTATGACCAAAAGCAGGATAAGATAAAGAAGCCAGTGAATCCATAAAACAGGCAGCCAATCTCCCCAGACCGCCATTTCCTAATCCGGCATCAGATTCCAATTCTTCTAATTCATGAATATTAATATCATAATCAGCTAATCCCTCTTTTGCGATATCATAAATTCCTAAATTCATCATGTTGTTAACAAGGAGTCGTCCAATCAAGAACTCCATAGAAAAATAATGCACCTGCTTCTGATGATTATTTCTAACCTGCATCTTAGTCATGGCCCAGTTTACTGATGCATAATCTCTAACCATAGACTCAAGAATCATCATCTTTTCAGTAATATGGGATTCCTCTACTGTTCTTCCATACTGCTCGATGATCCTTTTAGAGAACTCGTATTTGAACTCTTCTTTCGTTTTAAACATCTAAATTTCCCCCAATTATTTTTTCTTTTTTACAATTCTTTTCTTTATCTCCGGTTTCTTATATTCAAAGATACAAGCGGAGAAAGGCGCCAGTTTTATCTTAATACTATTTTCTTCATTAAGACATTGACCTTTTTTAGAACGAATAGCTCTCGTATTCGTATAATTTCCTCCGGTATAAATATCTTTATCACTATTAAGAATTTCTTTATAGCTGCCGGCAAACGGTACAGGAATCGTATAATCTTCATGTGAATTGCCGATAAAGTTACATACGACCACAATAGCATTGCCATGATCATCAAACCTCGCATAAGAAAATACACTTTGCAGATTATCATCAACAACCAGCCATTTAAATCCATCAGGATTATAATCATATTTCCATAAAGAAGGATATTCTGCAAGTATTTTATTTAAATCTTTAAAGAATTGATGAAAAGAATTATGTTGCGGATAATCTAAAATCTTCCATCCTAAAGCTTTTCTTTCATCCCATTCTTTATATTCAGCCAGTTCATTTCCCATGAAATTAAGCTTTTTACCCGGATGAGTCATCATATAAATATATAAAGCCTTAACCTGAGCGAATTTCTGATCATTATTTCCCCACATCTTATCTAAAATCGTTCCCTTAGAATGAACAACTTCATCATGTGAGAAAGGTAAAATAAACTTTTCACTATAATAATACATCATTGAGAAAGTTAATAGATTATGATCATACTGACGATAAACAGGATCTTCCTTAAAATAACGTAAAGTATCATTCATCCATCCCATATCCCATTTATAATCAAAGCCGATACCGCCATCTTTAACAGGCTTAGTAACATATGGGAAATCCGTTGAATCTTCAGCAATCATCATGACAGATGGATAAAGCTCATTCATACGGTTATTCATTCTCTTTAATAATTCAATAGCTCCATCATTTTGACCAATAAGCTTATTCCCTCGCCAATAAAGCATATTGCTGACAGCATCAAACCTGAAACCATCTATATGGAACATCTCCGCCCAAAAATGAACAGCACTCATTAAGAATGAACGAATCTCTTCCTTCCCGCAGTCAAAATAAACGGAATCCCATTCTGAATATCTTCTTTCAAAGTCACCATATTCATAAACACATCCGCCATCAAACATATGTAAGCCATGACCATCCTTTACGAAATGAGCCAAAACCATATCCATGATAACACCAATATCATTCTTATGGCATTGTTCAATAAAATACATTAATTGATGAGGATTCCCGTAGCGGCTTGTTGCTGAAAAATAGCCTGTCGCCTGATAACCCCAAGAACCATCAAATGGAAATTCATTTAATGGCATCAGCTCAATATGAGTAAATCCTAGTGATTTAACGTAAGGAATCAGCTGATCCGCCATTTCTTCATAAGAAAAGAACTCTCCATCAGCATTATCTGTAAACTCTTTTTTTATTTTCCAAGATCCAAGATTTACTTCATAGATATTCATATTCTTATCAAAGTTTTTAGTACGTTTATTCATCCATCTCTTATCATGCCATTTATAGCCGTCAAGATCAAATACCTTTGATGCTGTAGCAGGACGCAGCTCACTGAAAAAAGCATATGGATCACTTCTATCCACTTTAGCCCCTGATGGTGTTTCAATACGATACTTATAAATATCATATTCCTCTAAATCTTTAATAAACAAGGTCCAGATACCGCCATCATAATAACGCTCCATATAATAATTATCACCATTCCATTGATTAAAATCACCAACAACCTGAACACTTCTGGCATTGGGAGCATAAACAGTAAAACGTACTCCCGGCACTCCATTATTATTTTCCGGATGTGCACCGAATAATTTATAAGCCTCTAAGCAATTCCCTTCATGATATAATTGAATTAAGAAATCATCTAACATAAGTATGTTACTCCTTTCACCTATTTTCTATTATACAATAAAAACGTTGAAATTGCACTATTTCAACCGCTTTCACAGAAAAGTTTTATTATTTTATAATAATTTCATTAATATTCTTTAAAATAATATTTATTGTTCCATTAGAATTATGAACTTTTTCAATATTCATTTCATTGATATAATCTTCTATAGGCATAGTAATTTCAATCTCATTATCAGTTACTATTTTACATTTATCAAACATTTTATTAATCTGAATACTCTTAATAACATCTTCTTCACCGATACCCATATCTTTAAGCATCAGCTCAGATTCTTCACTGGCCTCTTCATTTGCAGACATGACTTTTTTAACAATTTCTATGGGTTTAATAGGATCGTGATTCATCAGTCTATCAGCTAATTCTTGTTTTAATACAGGCATTGACTCTATCTGATTATTAGGATGGTAAGCATCATCTACTCTTTGAACAACTTTCTTCATCGTATTAAATTTCTGTCGATCAGTCAATTTCTCTTCACCCTTAATCCATTGCTCATTTAAATAAAAACTCATCTTACCGTCAATCAGATATTTTTTTTCTAAAATAAAGATTTTCTGATGATCTAAATCAATAAGAACAGCTTCATCAATATTATTTCCTGTTGGAGGTAAAACCTGTTTTTTAGAAATACGTACATTATGATCTTCAACAATCGTAACAGGAACATACTTATAATTAACTTTTAAACAAGCCAGCATGTGAACGCCATCCTGATAACAATCAACATAAAACATATTAGCATTGCTCATCGCTTCAATATGTCTTCCCAGTCCAAAGAATCTTTCCGAGATAGCCTTTGCTCCTCTCTTGAATTCTTCTTCGCTTTCCATCATTTTAGCACCTCTTAATAATAATTCATGAAGACTTGGTACAATAACTTCCTTAAGCTGAGTATTATACAATGCTTTTTCTGTTTTCTTATGATAATATTGCCATGTTGTATCATTCAACTTAACAAACTCATCACTTAAATGAATAGTATCATGCTCAAAATCAAGCATATGTATTAATATCTTATTGATAATAATTGTATTTATTTTTTTTATTTCTGTCATATTTCCTCCTTAAAAAACAATGATTAGATATCAATCATTGTTTTACGCAATAATGGATCCTTGATTGCCAGTTTTAAACGTGCATAACTGACTTTTTTTGTCTTAGAAGACTTTGCTCCCTTAATAAAAGCTTGATCCTGTTTATCAGAAAGAATAAAAGGAATACGAGCAAAGCTGACAGAACCATTCTCTATTATGATTTCCTTTTCTTTAGTATCCTTATTTGTAACCTGAATAATATCACCTGTCAGCAAAAAAGAATAGGCCATATGCGTAGCCTGCTTATTATCAATCATTTCATTATTCTTAGGAGCTGTCAGCTGAACTGTCTTTACAAATGTCTGAGTTTTAGAAAGCTTATATCCTCCCATTAATTCACCCTGACTGACAGTGATCTTATAAGCAATATATTTAGCTGACGCATTACTGCCGGTAATGATTTCCCCTGATGCTTTTATATCCATATTCTCTAAAAGCATCTCATACTGATATTCAGCAGTTTTCTTTTCAGGAGTGACTTTAGGAATCAGCAGATAACTGATTAAAACAACTAAAACTATTACACTGCAAAATAATAATACAGATGCTTTTCGTGTCAGTTTCATATTCATAACCTTCCTTTTTCTTATTATAGCATACAATTTTATTTCAATAAACCTTGATTATTTTATTATTGCTCACTTTATGTTATGATAATAAAGAGGTGACTCTGATGGACAAACATAAACAGTATTTACCTAAAGATAAGATATTTGTTTACATCCTATTTGCGGTTCTATTATCTTTTGTTGTTTACAATCTTCAGTCCGTTTTAAATGTAATAGGATATATTCTTTCTCTAGGTACACCCTTCTATATTGCAATTATAATTGGTTTTATTATGAATATACCAATGAAAAAGATAGAAGAGCTGATATTAAAAAATTCAGATAGAAAAGAATTAAAGTTTCTTAAAAAGAATTCTCGCGGCTTTGCGATAGCCGGAACAATTATTATTTTTATTGCGATTATTATCGTCTTTACATCTTTTATTACTCCTAGAATTGCGGAAAGCATTGGTCTGATCATTAATAATATGACTAATTATATTTCTCGTTTGGCCGGCTTTATGAATAAGATATCTACCCGGTTTAATTTAAACTTTAAGGTTACTTACAGTGATGTGCAAAACTTCTTTAATTCTATTAATATCAATGAATTTCTTGTTAATATTCTTAATCTGACATCAACGACATCTAAAAGCTTATCCGGTGTGATCAGTTCAATCAGTGATACAATTGTTACCAGTGTAACAGCATTCTTTATGTCTCTATATCTATTATCAAGCAAAGAAAAGCATACTATGCAGTTAAGAAAAATAGTATTGTATATCTTCAAAAAAGACAGAGCGATACATATATTTCAGATAGCTGCTGAAGCACATCATTATTTTACTAAGTTTGTCAGCGGACAGTTGTTGGAAGCAACAATATTTATGACTATTGTCTATATTGCTATGAGAATACTAAGTATTCCTTTCCCGGAAATCATTGGCTTAATTGCTTTTATATTTAGCTTTATACCAATGTTTGGAAGCTTTTTTACCTTAGTGATTGGCTCTATTCTAGTTTCTGCCGCTGCTTATGATAAGCTTCTCTTATTTGTGATTGTCTTTGTTTCACTTCAGCAGTTTGAAGGAAATATTGTCTATCCAAGAGTAGTTGGTAAATCAGTCGGTATCAGTGGCTTATTTGTATTACTGGGAATTACTGTATTTGGACGATTATTCGGTTTCTTTGGAGTTTTGATTGCCGTCCCTTTAACAGCTTTTATCTATGCTTTTTTAGATCGTATTATCAATATTTCTCTTTATCGACAGCATATTGAAGTCACTGAAACAGAAATTCTTGAAGTAGATGATGATGGTCAGACAGTTGAGCATTTATTCTAGTGCATATGTTTTAAGCATATGCTTTTTTATTTTTTCTATTGACAACAATAGTGATAAGTATATAATCATGGCTATAAACAAATAAAAGATAAAGGCAGCGATGCATCAGAGTATCTTAGGGAGAAGACATTCTATGAACTGAGAGAAAGGTAACCATCGCCGAAAGAAAATAATGGTGATTATTTTCTTGGGGTCTAGGGAAATACCCTATTCACTCCTTCGTAAGAAGAGGCGTTATCATGGAACATTGACTATGTTAACGCATAGTTATTTTTTGTTTAAAGGAGGAAAAATTATGAAATTTATGAGATTGGCTTTAGCAGTATTACTGGCATTAAGCTTAGCAGGATGTGGTTTGGCTAATAAGAAAGAAGAAACATTTACGGTTGGTATGGAAGCAGCTTATCAGCCTTTTAACTGGCAGACTTCTAAAAAGACAGATACATCTGTTCCTTTAGAAGGCGGAGCAGGGTATGCTGACGGCTATGATGTTGTAATGAGTCAGAAAATCGCTAAAGCTTTAGGTAAAAAACTTGTTATCAAGAAAATTAGCTGGGATGGTTTATCCAGTGCCTTAAATAGCGGAGAAATTGATGCTATTATTGCCGGTATGACAGCTAATAAAGAAAGAGAAAAAGGTGTAGACTTTACCACTCCTTATTATCAGTCTGAAATGGTTATGATTGTACGTAAAGATAGTCCACAAGCTTCTTATAAGAGTATTCAGCAATTCACAGGTCAAAAAGTCATGGGACAGAAGAATACCAATTATGATACTGTTATTGATCAGATTAAAGGTGTTAAGCATCAGACTCCAAAAGCTACTTATCCTGAACTTGTATTAGCTTTACAGAATAAAGATGCTGATGCGGTTCCTGCTGAGCTTCCTGTTGCGAATGGGATTGTTAAAGCTAATAAGAATCTGGCTATTGTCCATTTTGATAAAAATAAAGGATTTGATATTGATACATCAGTATCTATCGGCTTAAAAGAAGGAACAAGAGGATCTGATAATTTTAAACAAATTCAAAAAGCTTTAGATAGTATTTCTCAAAAAGAACGTTTAAAGATTATGGAAGATGCTGTTAATCGTGCACCTTCAACAAACTAGAGGATAAATTATGAGTATTGATTTTAAATTTGCTTTTAAAACTTTAATAGAATCATGGCCATTATTTACATATGGCATCTATATGACATTAGCTTTTGCAATTGTCGGCACAACTGCCGGTTTAATATTAGGTCTTATCATCGGAGCTATTCATTCATTAGAAATTGATCCTCTTGATTCACCGGCTGTCAAATTCTTTAAAAAACTGGGACATCTGATCACTTCACTCTATGTCTGGGTTTTTAGAGGAACACCAATGATGGTACAGGCAGTCTTTCTTTATTATCTATTAAAGCCATTTTTTCACTGGACATCTTTAACAGCCGGTATGATTATTATTTCCATTAATACAGCTGCCTATATGGCTGAAATCATCAGATCCGGTATTCAATCTATTGATAATGGTCAAAAAGAAGCAGCAAAATCTTTAGGTATGACAAATTTTCAGACTCTGATATCTGTCATCTTTCCACAGGCTATTAAGAATACTTTTCCATCTATTGGCAATCAGTTAATCGTTAATATTAAAGACAGCTGTATGCTGAATGCGATTGCAGTCAGTGAACTTTATTTCCAGGCAACAAGTATTGCCGGAAGTACAATGAGATTTACTGAAGTTTATATGTTAGTAGCTATTATGTATCTGCTTTTAACATCTGCTGCTACATTTATATTAAATAGGATTGAAAAGAAATTAAATCATACTGATACTGCTACAATTATGGATCATTGTGCATAGGAGGGAATCATGGAACATGTTATTGAAATTAATCATTTAAAAAAATCATTTGGTCAGCTAGATGTCCTTCATGATGTGAATCTTACTATTGATAAAGGACAGGTTGTTACAATTATCGGGTCATCAGGCAGCGGAAAATCTACTTTATTAAGATGTATTAATCTTTTAGAGATTCCCAGTGATGGCGAAATTCTTTATCGTGGTACTAATATCTTAAAAAGCTCAATGAAAGTCAATGAATATCGCAGTAAAGTAGGTATGGTATTTCAGTCTTTCAATCTTTTTGTTAATAAAAGCGTTCTCGATAACTGTGTCATTGCTCAAATAAAAGTTTTAAAGAAAAGTAAAGATGAAGCAAAAAAAATTGCTTTAGATAATCTTAGAAAAGTAGGCATGGAGCAATTTTCTAATGCTTCTGTAATCACTCTTTCAGGCGGTCAAAAACAAAGAGTTGCTATTGCTCGCAGCTTATGTATGAATCCTGATGTCTTGTTATTTGATGAACCCACAAGTGCTCTTGATCCGGAAATGGTTGGTGATGTTCTGGATGTTATTAAAGGACTGGCTAAACATGGACTGACAATGGCCATTGTTACTCATGAAATGCAGTTTGCTTCTGAAGTAAGTGATATCATTTATTTTATGGATAAAGGCTATGTCTGTGAAAAAGGAACACCTGATCAGATCTTTAATCACCCTCAGAAAGAACGTACAAAACAATTCCTTTCACGCTTTAATCAATAAGAGTAACCCTGCTGCTGATAATTAGGTGGCAGGTTTACTCTTATTTTCTTGTATATTATTCATTGTAAATGTTATAATACCAATACTTAGAAAGGAGTCTTTTATGAAATTTAAAAAAGAATGGCTCAATAAAAACTGGGTAAGCTATAGTATTGCTTTATGTATCGCAATTACATTTTATTCTATAATCAATCATTTTGATATGATTCTACTGGGATTATCCCATATTTTCAGGTTTATTTCTCCTGTTATTTATGGTTTGATTATTGCCTATATCTTAGATCCCGGAGTTGCTTTTTTTGAAAAAAAAGTATTTAAAGGAAAACATAGTAGAAGTCTCTCAGTCTTTACAACATTTATTTTAATTATACTGGCTCTTACAATATTAGGCTTTGCATTAATTCCACCTATTGTAAAATCAATTGTCGGATTGTTTTCTAACTTTGACAGCTACTCTCATTCTTTACAATTATGGCTAGCTAATCTTGCCTCTATCGCTAAAGAATATAATATTGATATTTCTTATCTGACAAATGCCGGAGGAGATGCCCTAAAACAGATTGCCGGTATGATTCCTAGAAATATTAATAATATTATCAGTACTTCCGTTAATATTGGAGTCAGTTTATTTAATCTTGTGATAGCTTTTATTCTCGCTATTTACTTTTTAATTTATGCTTCTAATCTTCAAAGAAGTTTAAGAGCATTCTTAAAAGCTGTCTTAAAGCCAAATAAATATAATGCTGTTGCTGAATTCTGGAGAAGAGTTAATCGTATCTTTATTCGCTATATCTTATGTGATTTATTAGATGGCTTTATTATTGGCTGCATTAATTTTCTCTTTATGACAATAATGCATATGCCTTTTACTGCTTTAGTATCAGTTATTGTAGGTGTTACAAATCTGGCACCTACATTCGGACCAATAGTAGGTGCTATTATTGGCGGATTTATTCTTCTTTTAGTCAATCCATTAATGGCTTTCTGGTTTATTATCTTTACTATTATCTTACAAACATTTGATGGCTATCTGATTAAGCCGGTCTTATTTGGAGATACTTTAGGAGTTTCTTCTATCATGATTTTAATCTTTATTATTGTTGGCAGCCGTATGTTTGGCGTATGGGGTATCTTACTTGCGATCCCAACAGCCGCTATCTGTGATTTTATCTACAAAGATTTTATCTGGAGAAAGAATCTCAAACAGATGTATGAACAGAATACCGAAGCAGAGTTATAAAAAAAGCTCAAACTGAGCTTTTTTTATTTCTTATTTCATTATAGTCTTTTAATACCTGATTACTATTAAAAACATACATCTTAACATGCTTATTCTTATAATAAATATCTAAACAATGTCTATTTATTTGTTTAATTTCTTTAATATCCCGATAATAAATCATTCTAGGAATATTAATAAATATGTAATAATCATAAGTTACTAAGTATGTATCATCTATAATAATTTGTGATGCAAACAATAACAGAAGTGTACAAATAACTGATGCTGCCAGTCCGGCTATCAGTTTTGCTTTAGATCCTACATATACTCCATAAACTGTTGCACTTAAAAGAGCAATAAGCAGAATACTCATAACTATTGTATGTCGCATTTCTCTATATTTCTTCTTCATAAATATCACCGGATAAATTGTATCATAGCTATTTGACAAAGAAAAGTGAAATGTTACAATACAAAAAAGGAGAAATATTATGAAAGATTTTAATTTACGAGCTTATCTAGCTGAATTTATTGGTACATTTATTCTAGTATTCTTTGGTACCGGATCCGCAGTCTTATATTCAGGAGCTTCTGCCAATGCTTTACTTATATTAACCGTACCGATAGTCTTTGGACTAACAATTGTAGCTGTTTATTATAGTATTGGACATATTTCAGGAGGTCATGTTAATCCGGCAGTTTCTTTAGCTATGTACTTTGACAACAGAATTTCTTTAAAAGATATGTTCTTATATATGTTTTCTCAGCTATTAGGAGCATTAAGCGCCAGTGCTCTTTTATTTGCTTTAATCAGTAATATTCCAAATGCTGAACTTAAAACTGTAGGACTTGGAGCTAATGGCTTTGAGAAAGCCAGCTTAATGAATATTACACTCATTGGTGCTTTTTTAACTGAAATTATCCTTACAGGCATCTTTGTATTTGTAGTATTATCAGTTTCTAAAAAAGAAAACTATTCTTCTACAGGAGGATTAGCAATCGGTAGCGTCTTAACGCTTGTTCATTTCTTTGGCATAGCTCTCACAGGAACATCCGTTAATCCTGCCCGTTCCTTAGCTCCGGCTATTATTTTAAAATTAGCCGGCTTAGGTACTGCTCTAAATCAGGTATGGTTGTTTATTATTGCTCCTTTGCTTGGAGCAGTGCTTGCTGTTACAATCTATAAATTAATGACTAATAAGTAATAATTAAAGGTCTGCATTATTTTAATGCAGACCTTTTTATATCTCATATTTACCAATCTTATATAAATGATGAGTCTTAATAAATGCATTTGCAATCATTTCAAATCCTAATACAATCATATGAAATGTAAGATGATGATTAGGATCATACATTAAAGCAATTGACAGTAGAATAGAAATAATCATCCAGCCTCCTCTAAAGAGATTAAAAGATTTATTTTGAATAAATTCATCAATCCCTTGAGCACATTCTTCTAAGGTAAGTAATGCCCACATAATACTTAATACAGTAATAGAGTTTTCCTGCTGAATCATTAAGACTACCGATAAAATAAGCAGAATAATGCTTTTTCCTACTGCTACCTTGGCTTTTTTAAAATAATAAGCATATAAATTAACAGCAGCATCTATAATAAATAATATTCCTACAATATAGGGAACATAATCTATTAATACGTCAGGTATAATAATACACAATATCCCTACTAAGACAAAAACAAAAACCTGCTGTCTATCCTCCAGGCGATGTACTAATTTTTCAGTCAAAATTACGCCCCCTTTTTAAATTTACTTTCTTCTTGGTACTGCACTAAAGAATACCAGTAATCCGCTTAATACTAATTGAATGATAGCTCCGGGAATTATTCCGAAAATATCATAAAATATCATTAATATTCTCGGAACATAAAAGCTTCCAAGATTTCCTGATAAATAGTTTATAAGCACAAATAAAGCCATTAAAAACCAGATAATACCAAATATAATACCGGTCCAACTTCTTTTTCTTGCCATCTTTAATCCTCCCCTGTAATTAAAATATAGATATATTATAACATAAAATATAGATATTGTTTATAGTCAGTTTCTGATTTTAATCCAACTCTTACCTTGATCAGCAGATTTATATTTACTTGTATTCCCATTAATATCTTTAAATGTTATAAATATTACTCCTTTTACATTCATTTTGGCATTAACATTTGGCTTAGTATCCGGAAGTTCTGAAATAAAAACCTTTTTATTCTCAGAAATTTTCACAAAAAACCATTGTACTCTTGACATTGCCTGATCAACCTGAATAATTCCAAATTCTGAATTAGGAATTTTTATTACGTTATCTACAGAAAGATTATTTAATTTATCTTGTATTTTTTTATCAGCAGCATTGCTTTGATTAGCTTTCTTCTTACCGGAATCATCAGTTATATAAGATGGTTTTCCTTTTGGATAAATCGTACCGATTTCGGATTTATGTTTATTCTTTTCAAAGATAACTTTGATAGTTGTCCAGCTTTGATTATTCCAATTACCATCGATAGCCAGTGTTACTGTATTTTTATTCCACTTAATCCAATAACTGCCCTGAGAAATAGGAGTATAGCCATCATCTGTTCCGACAGTACTATTTTTTATTTTCTCTATAAAAAACGGATTTTTTCTTTCATAAAGACTTATCTCAGAAAGCAATAAAAATGATGATTCTCTTACTATTAAGGTATATTTTTTATCAGGAGAAGAAAATTCATGATATCTTGTAACACTATGATTTAACAGCACAACAAATGATCCGAATAAAAAGGCTAATATTAAACCTATCCATCCGATTATAATAATGATTTTTATTATTTTCTTAGAATACTTTTTCCAAGCCATTCTCAGTCCATATATACACCATAAAGCAATTATTATAGTGAAAATATAAACTAAATCAACCGATCTTAAATGTAAGTCTAAGAAATTCATTAAGATAATATATTTAGTCCTGTTTTGTATAAACAAAAGTGATCCTGTAAATATCATCCAAAGTACAGAGATGAATAAAAAAATATATTTACTATGTCTTCTAATCCTATTAATAATCATAACTTTATTCTCATAAAATACGTTCTAAATAATTTTTACTATTATATCACAATTATTATAAAACATTAAAAAATCACTCTATATTCTGCTTCTTATTTAAGTCTTATAAGATGATTCTCTCTCTTATAGATAAGCTTGCTGTTTCTATTAATTTCAAGAGGTTTCAACTCCTTTATAAAATGTCTTGACGGTAAATACTTATCATAAGGAACTACTTCTTGATTCTCAGAATTCTCTATTCATTCTATTATAATTATTAGATAATCAGTTTTAATATTTTAGTGTTGACAAATGTATGATTTTTTTTTATTTTTTTAATAATTTTTTCTTTCTTTTTAAAAAAGAATGGTTATAATGAAGGTCATATAGGAGGAATTCAAGATGAAATACGTTGAAAAAGTATTAGAGGAATTAAAAGAAAAGAATGCTGATCAGCCAGAGTTTATTGAAGCTGCAACCGAAGTATTAAAAAGCTTAGAACCTGTCTTTGAAGCACACCCTGAATATGAAAAGATGGCTTTGCTTGAAAGAATCACTGAACCTGAAAGACAGATTATGTTTAGAGTCCCATGGGTAGATGATAATGGAAAAGTACATGTAAATAGAGGATTCAGAGTACAGTTTAATAGTGCTATCGGTCCTTATAAGGGTGGTTTAAGATTCCATCCTAGTGTAAACTTAGGAATTATTAAATTCTTAGGATTTGAACAGATTTTTAAAAATTCATTAACTACTTTACCAATCGGCGGAGGTAAAGGTGGTTCTGATTTTGATCCTCAGGATAAAAGTGATGCGGAAATCATGAGATTCTGTCAGAGTTTTATGACTGAATTATATCGTCATATTGGTCCTGATATAGATGTACCTGCCGGTGATATTGGTGTTGGCGGCAGAGAAATCGGCTATCTTTACGGTCAATATAAAAGAATTACAAACAGCTGGAACAATGGTGTCTTAACCGGTAAAGGTATGCCATTTGGCGGTTCATTAATTAGACCGGAAGCTACCGGATATGGAGCTGTTTATTATGCTAATGAAGTATTAGAACATTTTAATGATTCATTTAAAGGAAAAACAATTGTAATGTCAGGTTATGGAAATGTTGCTTGGGGTATTGCTCAAAAAGCAACTGAATATGGTGCTAGAGTTGTCACTATTTCCGGCAGAGATGGCTATGTTTATGACAAAGATGGTGTTAATACAGAAGAAAAATTTAACTTCCTATTAAAGATCAGAAATAAAAATGAAGTTAAGCTCAAAGACTATGCTGATAAATTTGGAGCAGAATTCCATCCGAATGAAAAACCTTGGGGTAAAGTAAAAGCAGATATGGCTTTCCCATCAGCAACACAGAATGAAATCAATGAAGATGATGCAAAATCTTTAGTTGCTAGTGGCGTTAAATATGTCTTTGAAGCTGCTAATATGCCAACAACTCCTGAAGGTGTAAATTACTTCTTATCACAGAAAATTATTTTAGGACCTGCCAAAGCATGCAATGCCGGAGGTGTTGCTGTCAGTGCTTTGGAAATGTCACAAAATTCTATGCGATATAACTGGACAGAAGAAGAAGTTGATACTAAATTACATCAGATTATGAAAGATATTGTTGCTTCTTCAGTAGCTGCAGCTAAAAAATACGGCTTAGGCTATGACTTAATTAAAGGCGGTAATATTGCCGGCTTTGAAAAAGTTGCGGCGGCAATGATTGCTCAAGGATTATATTAAAGGTGTGGATAATATCCACACCTTTTTAATCTATACTGCTGGCAGCATAATATCCTTCTTTAATTGTATCCAACTTAAATAAATCTCCTGCTCATCCTTACGTTTATTCGTAAATGCTGAATTTATCCCCATTGGAGACATGGCTAATCTTTACTTCCATCTTTCCTATTTTCATAGGTCCAAACAGTTTTTCATAACTCATAATTCTACACTCATTATCTTTATAACTAATTATATAATATAAATATTACCAAAATAATATTTTCATTACTCAAGTCATTTTCCAATGATGAAATAAAAAAGATGATATTTCTATCATCTTTTAATCATTTTTTATCTTTTAGCACGTCTGTATCCGGCTTTTTTAGCCTCTTCTTCTGAATTAAACCATACTACATTCTTTTCACTATTGTATCATATAACGAATTTCTTACGATACCACTTTTAAGATATTTTCTACTGTCAAACTTCCTCCAAATCTTTTATAGAAATAGATAGGAAAAGAATCTTTTCGTATAGCTTTACACTAAGCTTAAACTTAGGATAGATAAAAAACAAGGTATTATTCAGAAAAAACTGCTTGATAAAGGTTATAAATCATCATAATAGCAAGAAAACTCATACAAAAAATGGATGCCTCCTGTAAAATACAGAGAAACATCCATGTATCCCGTTTAATTTATAATATATATCCGGAATTTAAGGTACATATTATTTATCTGATTATCTTTTTTTAATAAATTATAAGATTTCTTTATCCCTCATCATCAACTAAGTGAAATTCTTTTAACTGAGTATCACCGGTGATAAGCTTTAATATAGCAAGTGCCGCTTCTTTAGGTCCGGTATGTTCATTACCGGGTATACCTAATCTTGTATGTAGCTGTCCTACCTTAATTCCTTGTTCAAACATTGATTTAAAATAGCTTTGCAACAATGGTTCAGTCTGTTCCTGTCTTTGTACCGGTCCAAATGGATTTGCAAAATAAGATCCTACCAAACCAAGTTCAGTTGTTGTTCCTTTAGCCATTCTCTGACCTGCTCTAAATACTTTTAAGGCATCATCTGCATTATCAAAAAATTCAACTGCCTCACCGGTATCTTCATAGTTATTAGCATACAAGAACATATCTACATGATGCTTAGCAACAACATCTTCATAGTTGGTGATTGGAATAACAACTCTGGCATTCTTTTTATCAGGATTCATAAATACTGATCTGTCTAATTCTTTAAATGAATAGCCGGCATCTAAATCATCTAACCTGACAAAAGCACCTATTTCAGTTCCTGATGATTTAACCTCTTTCGTATCCGGATCATAAGATAATAACCCCATATCATCATAAATTGTTTTAATATCCTCAATATAAGCAGCACCAAGTGATTTAATCTGCTCAATTGTTTCACTCTTTCCTGCTCCGCTATCTCCCATAACTACAATATTCATATTATCTCTATTATGAAGTTTCATCTGTACCATAGCTCCATGAATAGGAAGATTCCCTTTATTAATCTGTCTAACATTATGGAGAGTCAGACACATTTTTTTCATATATCCAAAATAATCAAATTCATCATTTGAAGATAATAAAGCAACCATCATATCATTCTTGTCGTCTTGATAGAATGACTGATTCTTCTGTCCATCTTCATAGCCATACACATAAATTAAATCCGGTTTTCTATTTCTATATTCTTCTTCATCAGCTAAATCAAACAAGTTACATAAAGTAACTCCCTGTGCCATATATTTTCTATTAAAATAAACAAAGCATAACTGATCACCTATTTTAGCCGGATAACAGAACCATTGTTCTGCTTCAAAACGCATATCTTCAATAGGATTATAATTAATCTCAGGAAATACTCCATCACGTTTATTTCTCTTTGAATAAGCAATGAAAGGCGGATGAATCACAACATTCTGAATAAAAGGAATATTATCAAGACATCTATATTCATAAGGTAAAGTAGAACGTATCTGAGTAACAGCTAAGCCGGCATTAACACCCAATGTTGTCTGTCGATAAACCTTGTTTCTCTTTCCAAGTGCTGTTTCTTCAATAGATCGATATGTCTTTAAAACCAGAGCTTCAAATTTAGTCTGAGCTTCTACAAACCCTACATTCTGATAACCGCCTTCTCTTCTTCTATCATTAAAGACAATAGCATATCTTTGCAGCTTTCGCCAGAAAGCATAAAGATCTTCTACCATCTTTTCAATCATCTCATCATCTTGTAAATATTCTTTTAATTCAGGCTTAGTTACTGATACTTCCTTTGGTGTCATAATCAATAACAGTCTAAAGATATCTCTTAAATCATTTGCCACTGTAATATCATCACTCTGTACATTATGCAAATAAGTATAAAGTCTAGTCTCTCTTCTGGCATTATCTCTCACAAACTTACGTAATACCCTAAAAAAAGATTCACTTTCAATCAATTCACATCTGCTTTGACAATATTCTTCAGAGAAATTTAAAATAGCATTTCCTCTAGTCATAATAAATTTATAAGCCATAGGTTCGCCTCCTCTTCCTGTAGCTTATTATAAGCATAAATAAATATATAATGCAAAATAATTTCATTTGTAAGCCCTTTTATTTTAAGACCTCTTGCTTTTTATACGATGAAGCGTTTTGTCAAGTACTTTTTTGTCTGCAATAAGGTTTTTGTTATAAAGAGTTCAGCATTTATTTTATATCCCTGTATTCAATAATTCAATCTTTAGTCACTAAAATATTTAGTATAAAATACTACTATTTTACTACTCACACATTCCTTACAGTAAAACTTCCGGCTGCAAGAGTTTATATAGTATATCAAAGTTCTTTGCTTAAAAGCAGTAAATGCGGCTTGTTTTCTTACAAACATTCTAAATCATTAAAAAAATTTAAAAAAGACTTTGCCAACAATTGCTTCCTTAAAATCTAAAGCTCCCAATACTCTAGAGTCAGAAGAATTATTACGATTATCACCCATTACAAATACTTGACCTTTACCTACTTTATAACTCCAGTCATTATCTTCCATCTTCTCTTTAATATATGTCTCATTAAGCTTCTGTTTATTACGATAGATATATCCTTTAACACAGGCAATAGTATCTCCTTCTTTACCAATAACTCTTTTAATGATTTGTTCCTTTTTATCACCAAAAGCAGTTTCCGCAACAACAACATCTCCATATTTAACATTACTATAGCTATAGAACTTCTTATTTACTAAAACAATATTATTGTTGTGATAATTAGGTTCCATAGAATCTCCTACTACTCTAGAGATTTGAATAAAGTATAATATTGAATAAGTAATTACTACAGTAATAAGAATAACTTTTAAGTAGTCTAATAATTCTTTCTTAATATCTATTTTTTTCTTTTCTTTCATTTTAATCACCTGTCTTATTATATCACATCTATTATCTTATTTGCATTTTTATTATTTTATGGTATTCTTGTGGTTGAAGTGAGGCAAAGATATGAAAAAAAATCAAATTTTATCTCTATGCTTAGTGTTACTCTTACTGCTCACGGGATGTCAGTCAGTTAAGAAAACAAAAGAAACAGTCAAAAAAGAAGTAACTAAAAAAACAAAGACTCTAGATAAAAAAAATTATGGCTTATTAACAGGAATGCCTTTAAAACAAGTCTTAAATCTTAAATATCATTATAATACACTTATTATTTCTAAAGGGACTTCACTCACAAAAGAAGAAACTCAGCAGCTCTATAATAAGAATACAAAAAAGCTTTATACTGCCTATTCTCTTTCAAAAAGTTCAGATAAGAAATATACAAAAATTAAAGGAACAAATTATATAGATATTACTCATAAACAATGGATTCAACATATTACAAAAGATGCTTATATGCTAAAAGATAAAGGTTTCTTTGGAGTCTATTTATCCGGTTTAGATCTTTATAAAGTTAAAAACAATGAAACTATTTATAATTCTATTACCAATCTATTAGAAATATTCTATCAAAACAATCTAGAAGTTATTGTGACTGATGGACAGACATATGTAGAAACTTATCTGACTCGCTTAAAGCAGCAGAAAATCAAAGCTGAAGAAGAAGGTCAAAAAAAAGCAGAAGGAACAAAATCTGATCCTTCTAGCCAACCTATTGAAGTTCATGAATTAATTCATGGTATTTTTAAAGAAGAAGTATTTACTATTTTTGATGAAAAGAATCATAAAACCATTAAACAGGATACAGCTGTTTCAGCTAATTATAAGAACTATTTCCAGAATGCCAAGAATAATGGCTTAGAAATTTATATTGTTGAATTTACAAGACATTCTGACTGGCAGGCTGTTGTGCGTACTTATTGTAGAAACAGACGATATCACTACTATTTTCTGAAAGATAAAACACTGTCCACTGAATAAACAAATTAAAATCCTTGTACTAGTACAAGGATTTTAATTATTCTCTTTAATCAAATCTAAAGATATTTTATGATAGGGAAACTGTATAGCTCCCTTACTGAAGCAATATTTTTTTAATTTCAAAGAAAAATGATCAATCGCTTTCACTCCGAGATAAATACCTAAATGTTTTTAGCAACAAAATGAATGATATTCATGTTGACATACCCCATGATATTTTTTCTGCTGCTCCATTCATCTTATCTGAAATCACTTGGTAAACTTCTTTTAAAACAGAGTGAAGAGAATCATCACAAAGATAGATATACTCTTCAAGAGTCTGTGGAGTTCTTAATGTCTTTTCAATATGTTTTCCCTCTCACTAATTTTCTATTAGGCTTAAAATGAGGAATGTTTTTAAAAAAAATCATCATAAGTCAATGTTTTATCATAAGAAATATGCTTATATCCTGTTAGTCAGAAAATAAGCATATTAATCTCCTCTTTCTTTCTGATTTTATATAATATCTTATTAATCAGACATTCATAAACCTTCAAGAAGGACTGATCATAATTTTTTCATAATACTTATCCTCTATAATAAGGGACTATCCCACATTTATATCAAAGAAAGACCAAATCCCTTTATCATTTGATAAAGGGATTCTCATTATTCTAATTCAAAAGCTCCGGTATATAACTGATAATACTGTCCTTTTTGTTTGATAAGATCCTTATGATTTCCTCTTTCAATAATTCTTCCCTGATCTAAAACCATAATAACATCACTGTTTTGAACAGTAGATAATCTATGTGCAATCACAAAGACTGTACGTCCATACATTAAAGCATCCATACCTCTTTGTACAATAGCTTCTGTTCTTGTATCAATAGATGAAGTTGCTTCATCTAAGATCATCACCGGAGGATTTGCAACTGCTGCTCTGGCAATCGCAATCAGCTGACGCTGCCCCTGAGATAAGTTAGAACCATTATTATCAAGTTTTGTATTATATCCTTCAGGAAGTCTAGTAATAAAATCATGAGCTCCTACCAGTTTGGCAGCCGCCTGACATTCTGCATCACCAGCTTCTAAATATCCATATCTAATATTATCCATGACAGTTCCTGTGAACAGATTAGTATCCTGTAAAACAATACCTAATGATCTTCTTAAATCCGATTTTTTAATCTTATCTATATTAATACCATCATATCTGATCTTGCCATCTTTAATATCATAAAATCTATTAATTAAATTAGTAATAGTTGTTTTACCTGCTCCCGTTGCACCTACAAAAGCAACTTTCTGTCCAGGCTTAGCAAAAACAGATATATCATGAAGAATCATCTTATCCGGATTATAAGCAAAATCTACATGTTCCAACTGAACATCTCCTTCCATTTTAGAAAGAGTTATTGTGCCGTCAGCATGAGGATACTTCCATGCCCATTTTTCAGTTCTTTCACTCGTTTCTACAAGCTTGCCGTTTTCTTCCCTTACATTGACCAACGTTACATAGCCGTTATCTTCTTCACTTTCCTGATCAAGCAAATTAAAAATACGGGTCGCTCCGGCAAGTCCCATAATAACTGAATTAATCTGTTGAGAAACTTGTCCAATACTGCCGGTAAACTGCTTTGTCATATTTAGGAATGGTACAACGATAGAAATACTTAAAGCCATTCCCGAAATAGACATATTAGGAGCTTTTACTAATAATAAGATTCCTCCCGTAATAGCCACAATAACATATAAAATATTAGACATATTATGAAGAATAGGACCTAATATATTAGAATAGGTATTCGCTCTTCTGCTTGATTCAAACCATGCATCATTCACCTTATCAAAGCCCTCTAAAGATTCCTGCTCATGATTAAAAACTTTAATAACCTTCTGTCCGTTCATCATTTCTTCTATATACCCTTCTGTTTCTCCCAGGGTCACCTGCTGCTTTACAAAGTACTTTGCTGAACGTTCACCTAATTCCTTTGTTACAATAAGCATTAGAATAAGTCCTAAGACAACAACCATAAAGAGATTAAAGGAATAATACATCATAATACATGCCAGTGTTATTAAAACGATAAATGTTGATGTTAGCTGTGGGAATGACTGAGAAACCATCTGTCGTAAGGCATCTATATCATTTGTATAGGTAGACATGATATCCCCATGAGCATTGGTATCAAAATATCTGATAGGTAGAGTTTCCATCTTCTCAAAAATAACTTTTCTAAATTTAGCAAGTGCTCCCTGAGTAATAACAGCCATTAATCTGGTGTAGCCAAATGATGCCAGTAATGACAGTACATACAATAATATAAGAACTGCCAAATAACCAAATATTTTACCGGAAGCAGTAGCCCATGAGCCATGAGTCTTTAAAGTCTGTTCAATGATTGCAATAATATTTTGCTGAAAAACAGCCGGTATTGCTGAAATAACCGCATTAATTAATATTAATAATAATACTGAAGGAATAAGAATCGGAAAGAATGAGAGCATCATTTTCAGTAATCTTTTAAATGTTCCTTTCTTAACTAAAGAAAGCTTTGATTTATTACTTGCCATCATTATCACCAACCTTGTTTTGTGAAGTATAGACTTCTTTATATATCTCATTTGTTTTTAATAATTCTTCATGTGTCCCTATTGCATTAATTGTTCCCTTACTCATAACAATAATCTGATCAGCATCCTCTACTGATGCTATTCTTTGAGCAATAATAATCTTTGTTGTTGCAGGAATAAACCTTCTAAGACCATCTCTTATTTTTGCATCCGTTTTTGTATCAACAGCACTTGTTGAATCATCTAAGATTAAGATTTTAGGTTTCTTTAATAATGCTCTGGCAATACATAACCGTTGCTTCTGTCCTCCTGATACATTACTTCCTCCCTGCTCTATATACGTATCGTAGCCCTTAGGCATTAAATCAATAAACTCATCAGCACAGGCTAAATGACATGCTTCTCTGATTTCCTCATCAGTAGCCTCTTTATTTCCCCATCTAAGGTTATCCTTAATAGTTCCTGAGAATAAAACATTTTTCTGTAAAACAACAGCCACCTGATCTCTTAATGTGACCAGATCATACTCTTTAACATTTCTGTCTCCTACATAAACATCTCCTTCAGTTGTGTCATACAAACGAGAAATAAGCTGAATTAGTGATGATTTAGAAGACCCTGTTCCTCCAACAATGCCGATAGTTTGCCCGCTTTTAATATCTATATTTATATTTTCCAAGGCATAACGCTCCGCCTTCCTGGAATATTTAAAGGATACATTCTTAAATGAAATATCACCATTAGCTACCTCATAAATCGGATACTCAGGGTTCACTATGGAGCTCTTTTCAATCAATACGGCAACTATACGTTCTGCTGATTCTGTAGATATTGTTATCATAACAAAAACCATAGAAAGCATCATTAATGATATTAAAACCTGAAATGAATAAGTAAGCAGCGAAGATAATTGTCCGACATTTAAATCGATCCCTCGAGTTGTGATCACAAGATATGACCCGAATGACAACGTGAATACCATAACCGTATATAATGCAAATTGCATCATAGGTGTATTTAAAGCTAATATTTTTTCAGCCTTTGTAAAATCCTGTCTCACATCCTCTACTGCCCGATCAAATTTATCAATTTCATATTTTTCTCTTACAAAAGACTTTACAACTCTAATTCCGTTAATATTCTCCTGAACAGAAGCATTAAGCGTATCATATTTATTAAATACTGCCCTGAACAGAGGTAAGGATTTCCTAATAATAATAGCTAAGCCAATCCCTAAAAAAGGAATACTGAATAAGAATATAAGTGCCAGTCTTCCTCCCATAAGCACTGCCATTGTAAATGAAAATATAATCATTAACGGTGCTCTGACAGCTACTCTGATAACCATCATAAAAGCCATCTGTACATTAGTAATATCGGTAGTCATTCTGGTAACCAAAGAAGAAGCTGAAAATTTATCAATATTTTCAAATGAAAAATTACTTACTGATTCAAATAAATCTCTTCTCAGATTTTTACCGAACCCGGCACTGGCATTAGCTGCTGTAATACCGGCCCATGCCCCAAAGAATAATGATAATAAAGCCAGTAATAATAATATCCCACCATATTTGATCAATACATCCATAGTTGCCTGACCGCGTTGTAACAAATTAACGAGTCTGGCAATCACAAAAGGAATAAGACATTCCATAACAACCTCTCCTGATACAATAAGCGGTGTTTTAATAGAATCTTTTTTAAATTCACGTAAACTTTTTACCAATGTTTTAATCATTATATCATTCTTTCCTTTCTGTCATTTTCCGAAACTTAACATCATCTTTTAATTCATTCCAGTTATTATTAAGCTTTTCTAATAACTTACATAAAGTTTCTTTCTCTTCCTTACTAAAGTCCTTATATAAATATGCAATCATCTTTTCATAATTCTTTTTATTATTCATCATCTGATTTATACCTGATTCGGTAAGTGTCAGATTAATTTGTCTCAGATCATTTTTTGATCTTTTTCTAACTAAAAAATCTTCTGCTTCCAGCTTACATAGAATTTCACTCATTGAACTTGCTTTAATATCAAGATAGTCCTGTAATTCTCTCTGTGTCATCATAGAGTGTTTAGCAAGCATATATAAAGCACGCTTTTGACCTGCTTTTCTTCCGGTATTGTCATATATAAAGCGCCCCGCACTTCTAATATACTCTGTCAGCTTAATATCTATTTTCATAATGCACCTCTTTGTTAGCTACCTAATATTTAGGTACCTTACATTATAATTGTTTTAAATATCAATTCAAGTAAAAATAAATGATTATTTTTTATAGCTTTAAAATAAAAAAACTATTAATAAGAACTCATCAAATATGCCTATATTCAATTGAGAGAAATAGATAAAAAGAATGTTAATAATTAAGCTATGTATAGTACACCCGTATTTTAAAAATATATAAATGATAAATTTAATGAAAAACTAATCTAATAAAAACAATTAAAGTAATAGTATTGATGATAAGAGGCTATTTCTATAATAGTTTCAATAAAGTCATTAGGAATAGAACATACCATACACATCATTCTCTTATAAGAATATAGTAATATTTTATAAATCTGTTCCTTATTACTGACCATAGTCCATTACATTTACTCAATTAAAAAAACATAGAAGAACAATATGTTCAACTATGTTTTTAATAATATTAAGCTTTAATTTTCTTTCTTGTGATAAGAGCTATTCCAAGAAGTGATCCCATCATCATGATCATCTGCATCATGATGTCTGAATGATCTCCCGTGTCTGGAGTCTTAGGCTTCTCCGGCTTATGCGTGTTCTTGATCTTAATATCCTTTGCATTGCTGCTGTCAATCTCACTCTCATAGCCCTTGACCTTATCCTCAGTAACCGTATACCTGATCTCCTTACCGTTCTCATACTTGTCAAGGTTCTTCCATGCATATGTCCATCCGTTGCTCTTGTCAAGCACGATGCTTTCCTTCTCTTTTCCGTTAGCATATAAGCGAACAGTAATGCTTGCAGGTCTGATCTTATCCTTATCGTTTTCATCATCCCATGTCTTTGTGACCTTAAGCTCCGTCTTTTCAAGTGTATGCGTATTCTTGATGTTGTAGCCTTCTACTTTTGTTTCGTAGCCCTCTACCTTTTC
>NZ_KB446648.1:105283-282865 GCF_000340375.1 Eggerthia catenaformis OT 569 = DSM 20559 | reverse complement strand
TACTTCCAATTTCCATTAGCATCTGCCTTTACCGTAACGCTCTTGAACTTCGTTCCGTTCTTAAGCAGGTTGACTGTGATCTGAGTCGGTCTCTTACCGTCTTGATCATTAGCATCATCCCATGTCTTTTTACCACAAATAGAAATTTTTTCAACATTAGTGTTTGTAACAATATATCCTGCTCCGCTTGATGACTTTTCTATACTAGAAGTATAGTTATTCACATGTTCTTCTTCGATTGTATATTCAATCTCAGTACCGTCTGCTCTATACTTATCTAAATTTTTGAATGTATAACTCCAGTTTTCATCAGCCTTGAATGTATGTGTTTCCTTGACCTGTCCATCAGCTTTTAATTTAATAACTACAGAGCTTAATTCCGGTCCTACCCATTTCTTGATAACAGGAATGGAAATCTTCTCTATGTTTGTATTAGTAATTGTAAAATTGTTTTCACTGTTTTCTTTAATATTTTCAGTATAGCCTTCTGGAACATCTTCCTTCACTGTATACTTAATCTTAGAGCCATCATTATTGTATTTTTTTAATTCAGTGAACTTTCCTTCCCAGTTTCCGGCTTCATTCAATGTCAATGTTTTTCCCGGAACTTCGTGACCATCAGCTAAAAGCTTAACCTTCACAAAATCCTTTTTTGGTCCTACCCATTTCTTATTCACTTTGACTTCTGTCTTTTCTGTATTTGTATTAGTGATTATAAATCCTGTTTGAGCATTTCCGGTAATATTCTCACTATAACCTTCAGGAACGTCTTCCTTAATAGTATACTTAATTTCATTACCCTCTAAATCATATTTTGGTAATCCTTCAAACTTACCTTTATAATTTTCAGAAGCTTTTAAAACCAAAGTCTTGTTTGTCGGTTTATCATTTTCAAATAATTTAACTGTTACTGAATCTTTTTTAGGTCCTACCCATGTTTTAGTAACTTCTATATTTGTCTTAATACGTTCATTTGTAACAGTCTGAATAGCAGCTCCTCCGGTAGTAACTGTAACAGTATATTTATTACCATTCTTATTAAAACCTTTAGGTGGTGCTACCTCTTCAATTGTATACTGACCGGCAATAAGTTTTTCAGAAATAGCTTCTCCATTAGCATCCGTTGTTAATTCAAAACTTTTTCCATCTGCTTTACTTGTAATCTTAAAGACAGCACCTTTTAATTTAGTCTGATTATTATCAGCATCAATCTTAATAATCTTTATTTTACTGTTAAGATCTCCTTGACCCTGTCCTCCTGAAGAAGCAGATTGAAAACTAAATTCATCTTTTGCATGAAAATCTAAATTTGTAAGCTCTATATAGTTTTTTAAAACCATTCCTTCAACATATGTTGTCTCATAATTTAACTTATAACTTTTCTTTCCCGCATTTCCTAATTTAAGCGTAAACTCATTTTGAGCATCATTAAAAGTAAGCATACCGGAATTTTTTAGTTCATCTGTAGAATATGTTTTAATTACCTTCTGTACATTACCTTTTTTATCATATTCAACTTCTCTTAAAACAAATGTTCCATCATTAGTATGGTATTTCTGACTTGATGGATTTAATTTATCTTTAATAACCGCATTTTGGAGATTCATTTTTCTAAAATTAATACGTACACTCCAACGTACTCTATCAATCTGATTATCCGGTGTATAAGCATATTTAGATAATGATTCATTACCTACATTCCCCGGTCCGGTTACATTGACCTTTTTAGTTACCTTTTTTCCATTAATAGAAACAGTAAAACTATTCTCCTGATCTTCTTTAACTTTTGTTTTTACAAAAGAAGCTCGAAGATAAAGATTTCCTTTAATATTATAGCGATTATTAACATAATCAGTAAAAGTAACTTTTATTGTTCCGCCCCCTGTTTCCTTTGGTGAAACAGCCGCAGTCGCAACAATATTTCCTTCATCATCCTTAAGATTGAAATTTGTAGCAGAATGATTAGTTGGGAATTTCATTTCATCAGGAAGTGTAATTGTAAAATAATCTCCCTTTTTCAAAGTATTTTTATACATTGATGCATCCCATTTGAATTTAATATCAAATTCATCCGCAATCCCTACTGATCCTGCCGGTGTCTGAGTTCCCTTTTTCAGAATGTCAAAATTTGTGATTTTGACATCTGTTTTTTCACTTACATCAGCAGCAGAAACAGAAACTAAAAAGCCTTGCATAATCATACTCAGTGCAAGTATAGTCGAGAAAAATAAATTTAATCGTCTTTTTATGTTCATTAATATTCTCCTTTTCCATTAATAATTACAGACAAATAAAAACAGATTAAAGTTCCATAGATATGATTATTATTAATCCATAATATAAACATCAAATAATTATTAATATTAATATATTTACCATAACTAATTAAAAAAATCTAGTAATAAAGTGTTTTTTTAAATTTTTTTATACAAAAATTTAAAAATTTATATATCATACTAATAAAATATACTTTATCTTATAAACAAATATAGAAGAGCTCAAAGCTCTTCTATACTCATTAAACTAATTGAATTTTTTCTTCTTAAGAAGTATCAGTGATGCAAGCAGCGTTCCTGTCATTATTGCCATATATCCTGCCAGACTGTTGCCATCACCCGTCTCCGGCTTCTTTGGTGTCTCCTTCTTAGAAGGCTCCGGTATCTTAGGCTTTCTTGGCTTATGAGTATTCGTGATATTATAACCGCTAATCTTCGTCTCATAATCCGCTACTTTTTCTTCCTGAATGGTATACTTAATTTCCTTACCATTCCTATATTTATCAAGGTCATTGAATGTATACTTCCAGTTATCCTTTTGAGACACTTTTATGCTCTTGATCTTATTTCCATTCGCAAACAGATGAACGGTGATATTGTCAGGTCTCTTCTTGTCCTTATCGTTTTCATCATCCCATATCTTTGTTCCCTTAATATCAATACATTCAGAGTTAGTAATTGTGATCTCTTTTGTTGTTTTTGTGATTGGAGTAAAAAACTTATAATGAGCAGCTGCATCAAATCGATTTGTAGCAGACATCTTCTGATAATAGGCAGTAAGATCTAAATAGCTATACTGTAATGCATCCCAATATAGTCCGTTAAATCCTCCCCATTGCTGCCGGCTTGAGATTCTTACCATACCATCATTACCATCAGTTATTGATAAATTTCTTGAATAATTCTTATTCTCCTCCGGCTTCCAACCATCTTTATCTGAACTTATAAAAGCATAATTCCTATACCATGCATTATCTCCTCTAAGAGTCATATATAAGGAATTGTCCTTATTCTGTAATGTCCATTTTCCTTTTTTATCATCTTTTTTAGTCATCCAAATCAGATTATTGTTAATAGCTTTTGTATATTCATTATCCGGATTTAAATATTCAGGATAGCTCTTTCCCCCAAAGATAAGAGCCTCTCCGCCATTCTTGGATTTAGGACCTTTAAATAAAAGATTTGTCTTCTCTATTCTTTTTAATCCTACTTCTTGCCCTTCATTTGAAGATTTAAGCATATAATAGGTATTTGGATTATTAAAATATAATGCCTGTCCCCAATCCTGTGCCATAATCACATACTCTTTATTAGGCTTAATTTCCTGTGGACCATTCATCATAACCCAGTATTTCTTAGTCTCTTTCTTAACTGTCTTATAAGCTGCCTTATAATGATCTAAATGTTCTTCCTCAACAGTATACTCAATTTCTTTTCCAGTATTATCATACTGAGGCAAATCCTTAAATGTATCAGACCAATTATTATTCTTTGATAATTCTACCTTTGTGGAAGTCTTTTTACCGTTTTTTAGTAAATATACTGTACACTTCTCTTGTTCTTTCCCTTCCCACTTCTTATTGACTTTAATATCAATATAACCTTCTTTTGCTGATGCTTTTTCTTTAGCACTGGCATTGTTCATGCCCAGACACATGCCTGTCAGTAAAACAAATAAAAAAACAATCCGGCTTATCCTTTTCATTATCATTTTCCCCTCTCGTTAATAATAAAAACACTATAATCCCTTATTAAAATTTCTTTAAATATAGTCATACAATTCAAAAAGAAATTGATATTATCATATTTATCATAATCAATTAAAAAAATCCAGTATTAAAGCACTTTTTTTGGATTTTTTATATAAAAAGCACAAAACTTATATATATATCGTTCTAATAGAATATATGCTTTACATCATACAAAATATAGAAGAACCTAAAGCTTTTCTATACTCTAAACTAATTGAATTTTTTTAAGAAGCATTAATAAATGCTCCTGTCACTACTCTTATCTCGTACCTCTATTTTTTTAGTGTGTCTCTTTTCTATCAATGATAAAAAAATTATAATAATCAGTCATTATATTATATATATTTATTATGTCTAAAAAGCATAATAGTAAGTCTATGATTTTTATTGTTTATAATTAAATAAATGATATGTATTTTTTTAACATATGATAAATACCTTCATGATTGTTATCTAAGGTAATCTCATCGGCTTCTTTTTTAACATCATCTGATGCATTTCCCATAGCTACTCCAATAGAAGCATAACGAATAACACTTATATCATTTTGTGCATCACCAAAAGAAATACAGTCTGATGCATTATATCCGATTTTTTGTAAAGCTATATCTAAACCTTTTGCTTTATCTATCCCTAACATAGTATATTCATAATAGAAAGGTGCAGTAAACATACAGTTTAAATCATCAAATGGTTCTTTCATTTGAGAATAGACTTTTCGGAGATATTCCGGCTGCCCGCTGGTCAGTACTTTATTTGTTTCCCAGTCTAAATATGCTTCTAAATTATCTACCTCAATCATATTTAATCCGGCCAGTTTTGCTTCATGGTCTGCCATATAAGCATTCCTGTCTTCTACATAAAGATTATTTTCTTTATAAACCATTGGATTAACATCAAACTTTTTAACATGATGTAAGACTTTCTTTGCTTTTTCTATAGTCATTGGAGCATTAAATAAAATCTCCTGATTCGTTAAATCAATGATCTGACTTCCATTAAAGCAAAGAAGAAGTCCATAATATTTTTCCATTTCTAATTCTGAAGCAATGTAATAAAGACCGCTAGCCGGTCTACCGGAAGCTAAAACAAGGATACATCCTTGTTTTTGCGCTTTCATCAATGCCTCTTTAGTAAGAGGCATTATTTCTTTATAATCATTATAAAGTGTTCCATCTATGTCTAATACTATTATCTTTGGTTCTTTCATGCTCTCTCCCTTATATTCATAATCATAATAATTGTTCCTATTATACTTAATATCATCCCTATCATTAATGTTGTATGAATATTAAGTTTCTGGATCATAAAGCCTCCTGACAGGGAAGCGATTGTTCCTGCAACAGTCGTTGCTGTAGGAACAAGTGACTGTCCCTGTGTCGTATCTTCTTTATCAAATAATGCATTAACATAATAGACTGAAGCAGGAATAAATAGTGCATATGCAAAAATTTGTAAAAACTGAGCCAGATACAATACTGTAATAGAAGAAGCAAAAAATGTAAGTATATGCTTAACTGTAAACATCACTGCTGATATTTTTAATAAGGCAGTTATTTTAATTGTCTTAGAAATTCTTTCAAATAAACTCATAGCCGGTAATTCTACAAAGGCTGCTATAAATACTGCCTGTCCCATCTGGCTTGATGTTCCATGTAAATAATCAATTTCATAAATCATAAAATTATTAATGATAATATGAGGTATAAAAACCAAAATAAATCCTATTAAAAAGATCATAAAGTAATGATATTTACTAAAAAAATTCACTTTCTTGAGTTCTTTTTTTTCCGGATTATCAATTTTAATAGTAAATGATTTAATCACCGGAATAATGGTTAGGAAGATCATCATATAATATAAAGGAAGATATCTGACATCTGTTAGCTGGATGATATAGCCTAATAATAATGATGTGATTGCATATGAAAAGCTTCCTGCTCCCCTGGCTAATCCAAATGATAGATGAATATTCTGTTTCTGATAACTAAAAGCTAATGAATTAGCAAGAGGAATAAAGCCATGAACTAAAGCAATCATCAGAATAAATAGAAAAGCAGCCAAAATATAAATCTGATGAAATAAATAAAGTGCTAATGCAGCTATGGATGATATTCCCATGAGAGTTATTAATAATGAACCAATAGAAATATGTTTCTTATCTACTAATGCAGCAAGAGGAGGCTGAATCAAAGTAGAGGCTAAATTTCCTAATGAAAGAATCATACCTATAAGCCCTGCTTCAATACCAATTCCTTTAAAATAATTAGATGAAAAGCCTAAAAGCATACAATAGGTACTATAAAATAGTACCTGAATAAGAATATATTTTTTATTTAATGATTTTTCCATAAAATTACTTGGTTTTCTCTATTCTGCTATCACAATAGTAACAGCGATATATACGTTTAGAAGCATTTGCCAGATAGAATTTCTGATCCAAATGATGTTCTTTAGAAGTAATGCATCGAGGATTCTTACATTTTTCTATATTAATAATCATTCGAGGAAGATTAAGATGCATCTTTTTTTGTGTTTTCTGATCTTTTATAAATGAAACTGTAATACTTGGATCTATATAACCTAATACATCAAGATTAATATCTATTTCATGATCTATTTTTAAGATATCTTTTGATCCCATTTTCTGACTCTTAACATTCTTTAAGATCGCAATTGAACAATTCAGCTTATCTAATTCTAAAGCATCATAGACTTCCATAACCTTGCCTGCCGGAATATGATCAATCACAATACCATTCACAATACTATCTATTTTCATAATCTTTCTACCTCATGATCTAATCCTAATAAGCTTAATATTAAAGCCATTCTTATAAAACGTCCATTCTTTGTCTGTTTAAAATAACAGGCTCTCGGATCTTCATCCACTTCAGTCTGTATTTCATTAACACGCGGTAAAGGATGAAGGATAGACAAATCTTTCTTTGCAACTTGCAGTTTCTTTAAATCAAGAATATAAGTATCTTTGAGTCTAATATAGTCTTCTTCATTAAAGAATCTTTCTTTCTGTACTCTTGTCATATAGAGAACATCTAATTCACCGATTACTTCTTCTAGTGTTTCTACTTCTTTATATTGAATATTCATTGGCTCTAAAAGATCTTCTTTTAAATATTCCGGGATCCTTAATTCTTTGGGAGAAATAAAAATAAACTTAACGTTTTCATATCTTGACATAGCTTTTAAAAGCGAATGAACTGTTCTACCAAATTTTAAATCTCCGCAGAAACCTATTGTCATATGATTTAAGCGTCCTTTTTCATTTTGGATAGTTAATAAATCAGTAAGTGTCTGAGTAGGATGATTATGTCCTCCATCACCGGCATTAATTAAAGGAACTTCACATTTCTCACTCGCAACCATTGGTGCTCCTTCTAAAGGATGTCTCATAGCAATAATATCACAGTATCCTGAAACAACCTGTATTGTATCTCTGACTGTTTCTCCTTTAGTTGAGCTTGAAGAAGCGGCTTCACTAAAACCTAAAACCTGCCCTCCCAATGAAAGCATCGCACTTTCAAAAGAAAGTCTTGTACGTGTACTTGGTTCAAAGAAAAGCGTAGCCATAATCTTATGATTACAGATATCCTGATAGCGAGTTCTATCTTTCTTAATATCATTTGCAAGTAAGACTAAATCGTCAATCTCATCAACTGTTAAATCAATTGGATCAATTATATATTTATTCATAGAATACTTCCTTTCATGATTATTATAGTATAAATAAAACCAAAAGCAAAAAACTTTCCTAATATTAGGAAAGTTTATTTACCGCCCGGTATATATCTGCCAATTGTACCGGCAAGAGAGCTGATAGGCATCGTCTGAATAATGATATGCCCCGGTCCGGTTACTACCGTATTGAATAATCCTTCTCCACCTAAGAAGATATTCTTCATACCTTTTATTCTTTGTATATCCATTTTACAAGTATCGCTCATAGCAGCTAAATAACCGCTATCAATAATCATCTGCTGACCGGCAGCCAAATCATATTCAACAGCCGTTCCATCAATCTCTAAGAATAATAATCCCGGACCAATATATCTGCTCATAATAAATCCTTCACCGCCAAATAATCCGGTACTGAATTTTCTTGAGAAGAACACTTCTCTTGAAACACCAGTTGTAGAAGCTAAAAATGCAGATTTCTGTAACACAATTCCTTGTCCCGGCTGCAACTGAACAGCTCTAATTTCTCCGGGAAAACTTGAAGAAAAAGCAATCTGACCATCAGCCATAGCAGTATATTTATTAATAAATAATGTTTCTCCGGAAAAAGCACGACCCAAAGCCTTTCCTACACCGCCATTAGATGTCGTTTCCATCTGAATCCCGGGCGTCATCCAAGCCATTGCTCCGCTATCTGAAAGCATAGACTCTCCCTGATTTAGATTAAGTAATACTGCAGGAAACGGACTTCCTTTAATCTCATATTTCATAATTATTCCTCCTAAGAATATTCTATCATAAAATAAATAGTTCGACTATATTTTTATTTATATATTTAATTGTTCCAGTATTTCAGCGATACCATCCTGATCCGGATCATTAAAGAAGTATGTTCCTAGTGCTTTTACTTTGCTAGGTGCTTTTTTTGAAACAACTGATGTGTGACATATTTCAAGCATCTGATAATCATTCATACTGTCACCAAAGCCAATTGTCTCTTCTATATCTCCATGAAGATAATCAAGAATTCTTTTAACGCCATGAGCCTTTGTACATGATCTTAATATCAGTTCTCCATTAATAAAATCATCATCAGGTGATGAAAACGTGACAATATTAAAATAAGCACTTAAATATTTTACAATATCTAAGAATTCAAATTTATTAACCGCAATAAACTGTACCTTAGCAACTGTTGTCTTATTAATATTAAAATCATTAATAGACAATCTATTTTCTGCTCTTCTCTTTAATTCAAAAAATCTTTGTAATTCTACATTTTCACCAAATTCTCTATGATGTTTCATATCAAAGAATTCGTTCACTCCCGGACTCTGGTAAATAGCTTTTTCAGTTTCTAAAGCATAAAGAACATGATGATTCACAAATAAGGTTAAAACTTCCTGTAAGATATGAGGATCAATACTATTTCTAAATATCATCGTATCTCCTATCTTAATATAGCCTCCTGCACTCGCAATAAAGCCATCAGAGGGTACATCTTCTAAAGATCCTCCATTAATGCTTGTAGGTGCTCTGCCTGTACAGATAAAGATATGATGCCCTTTATTCTTTATTTCAAAAAGCTTATCCAATGTTTTTCTGGTAATCTGACGTGACTTTCCAATCAAAGTTCCATCAATATCAAAAAATAAGTATTTCATTTTCTTTACTCCTTTGCTAGATTATATCAAAATCATCTTATGACTTTCATTAAAAGTGCAATAATTGAAAAAAGCTTTTAAACAAGAATATCAACTTAAATAATCTCTTAATAAACGAAGACAAATGAAAGATTCAAAGTATCAGGATATTATCTAATACTAACAATATAAACATGATATAAGAGTCAGTATAGCAAGACCGCCTTGCACAAACAAAATTTTAGGCTGACTTGTAATACTTCCATATAAAGCTACAGCTATAATATAGCCCATTAATGACATCATCATTATCTTATCAGCAAAGATAAAGACAGATAAGATAATCAACACAGAGATTAATCCATTATAGATTCCCTGATTTTTTAAAAAGAACATTCACAGAATCTCTTTGAAGTTCTTTTTGGCTCATATTAAAGACCTGTGATGTCTTTAATGAAGATGTTGCGATTGTTTCTAAATACATAATATATAAAAACTCACAAGCGACTAAGATAGCTAATATTTTTGTAATAATACTCATTTTTATCCCTCTTTCTTAATTGACTATTATTAACATGAAAAGAATGAATGTCAAATGAATTAAACTGAGATTATTTCTTATTTAATTGTTTTAGAATACCTTCTTTTTCTTTAATGAGATTTTTATTCTCAGGATGAGTAAGTTCCATAATAACAGAAACCTCATCATAGGCTTCTAATGCTAATAAAGATTCCATAATATTAATCTTCCATAAATCAATCGCATTTTCATTAGCTGAAAGAGTTTGTATCTGCATTAATTGATTCAATAGTAAAGAAGCATCATGATTATCATGATAAGCATAAACAGCCTGATTCATAGCATCAATAAACTGCTGATCCTGTTTTCTGCCGATAAGAAAGATAATCCATCCACATATCAACAGTAATCCAATTAATGTGGCTACCAGTAAAAAAGTTAATGCAAACAGATTTTTTATTGTCATAATTAATAGAATGACTATGATTCCATAGATGCCTATAAGATAATAGCTTAATTGTTTCCCTTTTTTAGCTGCTGTTTCTCTATTTTCTTCTAAAGACTCAATCTTCTTTAAGATATCTTCTATTTTTATCATATAGCCTCTCTTTCTTTAAAAGTATCTGATTTAAACTGTTCAGCAACATACTTTGCATAAGTCTTATGACTCTTAACCAATTCTAAATGATTTCCGCTGCCGGTAATCATACCTTTTTCTATAAAATAGATTCGATCACTATCTACAATAGTAGATAAACGATGAGCAATCACTAAAACCGTTCGGCCTTTCATCAATTTTTCTAAGGCTTTTTGAACCATTGCTTCTGATTCTGAATCAAGGTTTGCTGTTGCTTCATCAAGCATGAGAATTTTAGGATTCCTTAAGAATGCTCTTGCGATAGCTAACCTTTGCTTTTGCCCTCCTGATATTTTGCTTCCTCGTTCACCGACTTCAGTTTCCAACTGATTAGGCATTTCTTCTACAAATGTCTTTGCATAAGCCATTTCTAAAACATCCCAAAGCTGTTTGTCACTATAATATCCTTCTAAGCCATAAGTAAGATTATCACGAACTGTTCCAGCCATAATCGCTGAATCTTGTGAAACAAAGCCGATCTGAGAACGATAATAAGAAAGATTAATACCTTCTATATTATAATCTCCCAGTTTAATAACTCCATTAACAGGTTGATAAAAACGTTCAATAAGACTGAATATCGTTGATTTACCGCCACCGCTGGGACCGGCAAAAGCAATCACTTCATTAGGCTTAACTTCAAATGAAATATCTTTTAAAATAAGCTGAGAAGGATCATCTTGGTAATAAAAATGAATATATTCTGCTTTTAATGAAAGTCCTTTAATATCAATTATTTTCCCTGATATATAATCCTCATTTTCTGTTTTTAACAGTTCTACAACTCTGCTTGTGGAACCGGCAGCTTTTGCCAGTTCTGAAAAAAGAGTTCCTATCATTGGCATAGCTCCCATCAGATTAAAAAGATACATAAGAAAACTCATCAGTATACCAATCGACATTTCTCCTTTGGCTATACGTGCCATCCCATAAGCTAATAATCCAAACATCATAGACATCATAGCCAGAGTCATAATTGGTTGCATAGCAGCATCAAAAATAGCCTCTTTTCTACCTAGTCGATAAAGATTTCCAGTCTCCTTATCAGCACTTTCCTGTGCCTGTTTTTCTGCATTAGAAGTTTTAACCAATCTGATTTCATTAAGTGTTTCTGTAATGATGCCATTAAAACGGCTCATCGCATCTTGTCTGGCATGACTGATTTTTATACCAAATCTAATAATAGGAATAAAGATTAAGAGTACTGAGGGAACAGTAATAACCATTAATAAACTCATCTTCCAATCCATAAGAAACATCATATAGACAGTCCCTACTACAGTAATAACACTGGCAATTGTATGAGGAAATGTTGATGAAACAAGCTGTTTAATCTGACTTGTATCATTAGTTACTCTACTTGTCAATTCTCCTGACTTAATACTGTCAAAGTAAGGAATCCTTAATAAGATCAATTGATGCCAAAGTTCTATTCTTAAATTTCTGATAATCCGTTCACCAAAGATTCCTAATACTGTACCTCCTATTCCTGAAAACAATGCTGATACTAAAAACAATCCTACTACCCGGATCAATAATTCTTTATCTACTCCTTTTTGAAACTGATTAACTAAAGAAGATGCTATTTTTGGAACATAAACCTGTATAGCTGATGAAATAATCAGGCAGATAAGACCTATGATAAATAATAAATATTTAGGATGTGTTCTTCTAATCAGTCTTAAAAGTTCTTTTAATGAGAATTTTACTTTATTTTTTTTATCATCCATATTCATAATCCTCTCTTTTCTAAAAATACTCTTTAAAAATATACTTGTCAAAAAATATCTATTAAGGTACTGCTAAAAAAGAGAATTCGTACGAATTCTCTTTTTTTGATTATTGAATTTTCCAGCTAATCGCTTCTACACGCGATTCTATAAATTTCTTATAAAGACCTTCTTCCTTAATCAGTTCTTCATGTGTGCCTTTTTGAATAATTTGTCCTTTATCAATCACAAAGATACAATCTGCATGACGAACAGTTTTAAGACGATGGGCGATCATAAGAATTGTTTTCTCTTTAGTGAGTTCATAGATTGCTTCAATAAGCTCTTTTTCATTTTCAGGGTCTACATTGGCTGTTGCTTCATCTAAGATAATGATAGGAGCATCTTTCATAATTGCTCGAGCAATAGACAATCTTTGTTTCTCACCGCCCGAGAGACTGTCTCCTCCCTCACCAATAACTGTATCATATCCTTGAGGAAGTGACATGATAAATTCATGACATCTGGCTTTTTTTGCTGCCCTGATAACGTCTTCCGTATCGGCATCATCTTGTCCGAATTTAATATTATTTGCGATTGTATCATGGAATAGATAAACATTCTGGAAAACAAAGCTATAATTTTTCATCAATGAATCCATGCTATAATTCTTAACATTTCTATGATCAAGTGTTACACGTCCTTGATTAACATCCCAGAAACGAGCAGCCAGATGACATAAAGTAGTTTTACCGCCGCCGCTGGGACCAACAAAAGCAGCTGTTGTATGTTCTTTAATAGAAAGATTGATATTATTAATAATCTTTTTAGTATGATATGAGAAATCAACATTTTCCATAGCAATATCATAAGATTCGGGAATTATATTCTGTCCGTTAATATCCATAGGCTTCAATTCTAAAATCTCATTAGCTCTATTCATAGAAAGATCAGTAACTCGTAGCAAAGCAGAATAGCCTCCGGCAGAATCTAAGGCATTGAAGATCATAAACGATGATATAATCATAACTACAGCAACAGAAAGAGTCATTGTATGATTTAAATAGAAATATAGTGAAGAACAGAGAATTGCGATACTGCACATCTTAATTAGCCAATTCTGTAAGCTGATTAAAGGAACAAAAGCCATTTCCATTTCAATATTAATATTACTTGCACGATCAATAGCTCGGTTAGCTTTTTCATTGCTTCTGCCAATGTTATAGTTTTTGATTTCAGCAATACCTTGAATATATTCTAAGACTTCTTCAACAATTTTTGTATCAGCTTCTACTTTCTTATGAGAAAGAGCTTCAGATTTTCTTTGTATAAGTGAATTTGTAATAAAGAAGAAGATAATTCCAATAACTGTAATTATACCAATACGCCAATCAAAAAACAAAAGGTATACAGCAATCAAAGATGCATTAATAATCCCTTGTGTTGTCATCATGACCACACGTGTAGCAATATCAGCTAAGCCTTCCATTGTATTGGTTGTAATACTGGTAATAGAACCTAGAGAGTTTTTATTAAAATAGCCCATAGGTAAATAACGTAAATGTAAAGCAATTTCCATACGTTTTGAAGCACATGTCAAATAACCTGCTTCTGTTTGAAGCATTTTAGATTTACCGGAGATTATCATTTGAATCACAATACCCAAAACAAGTAATCCAAAAGAAAATAAAACAGTCTGTAATGTTAGTGTTTTATTAATCATACCATCAGCTATTAAATAAATAGCAGGAATTCTTAATGCCAGTGCAAATGCTTCAATCGCATTTAAAAACAATGATAATTGCAATTTTTTACGATTTTCCGGACCGGAAAACACAAAGAATTTCTTTAATATCTTAATCATGATAAACCTCCTCATCGCTATCTTTACCATCAATATGAGCAAGCCACATTTTCTTATAAAGCCCATTCATTGCTAAAAGTTCTTCATGCGTACCTCTACTATCAACCTGACCATTATTAATAACAATAATCTGTGAAGCATCTCTAATAGTAGATAATCTATGTGCAATCACAATCAATGTTTTTCCTGAAGTTATCCGAGCCAGAGACCTTTGAATAAGAGCTTCATTTTCAGGATCTGTATAGGCAGTTGCTTCATCCAGAATAATAATAGGCGCATCTTTAAGCATTGCTCTCGCAATACTGATTCTTTGACGTTCACCACCGGAAAGATGTCCGCCGCTATTTCCTACCAATGTTTCATAGCCACTTTCAAGACTCATTATAAACTCATGGCAACCACATTTTTTTGCTGCTTCTTCAACTTCTTCATCACCGGCATTTTTATTTCCCATACGAATATTTTCTCTAATAGTTGTATTGAAAAGATAATTATTCTGAGAAACATAAGCAATCTGCCGATTATAATCTTCTAAACTCATATTTTTAATATTAACACCGCCAATTTCAATTATTCCGGAATCAGCATCCCACAATGAAGCAATCAGTCTTGCGATTGTAGACTTGCCTGAGCCGCTGGGGCCAACAAAAGCATTAACAGTATTAGGTTTTATTTCAATATCAATACCATGTAGTATTTCTTTATCCTTTAAATATGAGAAATGAATATCTTTTAAAGAAATAGACGTATCTTTAGGATAATCAAGAGATTGCATCGGACGACTAAGATCTTTCATTTTTAATATACCATCTATTTCTTCAAATATTGTATTTGCCTTAGTAAGATCATCGCCATAAGACATTACAGTAATTAACGGAGTCATCAAACTCATCGCAAGAATAATCACAACAATAAATTCTGTAGATGCTAAATGACCATTGAGATACATAATTCCCCCAACAGGTATAACCGCCAGCAATGTAGCAGGAGCGATCGCCATAGCAGCAGTAAAATAAATAATAGTTGCTTTCATCCAGTCAATAAAACAGTAGGCACCTTCTTTAGCTGCTTTGGTAAAGCTCTCATAGGATGATTCGCTTTTCCCAAAAGCTTTGATCACTTCAATACCATTAATATATTCAACAGCTGTATCATTAAGGTTTTTAGTTTTTACGACACAATTTTCCCATCTTTCTGCTGAATCTTTCATTACTGCCGCCATACATAAGAAAGCAACAGGTAAAGTTATTAAAGAAGCTAAAGCCAGTTTCCAGCTGATTGTACAAATATAAATAAACAACAGAAAAGGTGCTGCTAAATTAGCAGTGAACTCAGGTACAATATGGGCAAGAGTCGTTTCCATTGAATCTACTCTTTCTACAATAATATTTTTTAAAGATCCTGATGAGATACTCATAACATCACCTAAGGGTACTTTCATTAACTTAATCAATAAAGCTTTTCTGATATTCGCAAGAACTGTAAAAGTTGCTTTATGAGAAAGAGCTGTAGAAAAAGAATGAAAAATAATACGTAATGTCCAGAAAATAAAAATATTAATAATATCCATTTGATAACCGGATAATTGATTAACCCCGTTAATCAGTTTTTCAATGATTCTGCCCGTAAAATAATAAGGTATAAGTGAGCATATGACCCCTAAAAAAGCAAAAATCACACTGGAAATATAATAATTCTTCTTAGATGCTGAATATTCAGTTATCCAAGATAATAAGGATTTTTTAGTTGTTTGACTATCCATAAGTTTCCTCCTTAAAAGTTAGTTTATTCTAACTATCAATAGTATATCACTACTCCTTCTGCTATAAAAGAAAAAACTGATGAAATTTATAATTTCACCAGTATACAAACTTATTTTAAATCCTCAGCTGTCAGCAGAGCTTCAATTAATTTTGGTCTTTCCACTTTCTCTTTAGAAAAACGATAAGCGTCTAAAATTTCTTTTCTAAGTTCTTCTTTTAATCCGTTATTGGTATGAACCGTTAGTAAAGAATCTCCCTTTTTTACATAATCTCCTATCTTTTTATGGAGAACAAGACCAACACTATAATCTATCTGATCTTCAATTTTAGCACGTCCTCCTCCTAATTTCATAGAAACAAGACCTAACGACAAGGCTTCTAATGAAGAAATGTATCCTTCCTCTTTACTATAAACTTCAATCTTTTCTTTAGCTTCCGCAAATAATTCAGGATGTCTGATATATTCCGAAGCTCCTCCCTGTGACTGAACCATTAAAGCAAGAGATTCTAAAGCTTTCCCATTATCAATAACTTCCCGAACCATTTTTTGAGCTTCTTCTAAGGAAGAAACCTTTTTAGCCATGAGAAGCATTGTTGATGCAGCTTCATAACATAACTCTCTGAAATCTGTCGGTCCATTTCCTTTTAATGTTTCAATAGCTTCCTTAACTTCTAATGAATTGCCAATCGCATTTCCTAAAGGCTGATTCATATTGGAAATCGTTGCTCTGGTATCTTTGCCAAGATGAGAACCAATAGAAATCATCGTTTTTGCTAATGTTTTTGCTTCTTCTACCGTTTTCATAAAAGCTCCATCACCATATTTTACATCTAATAAAATAGCATCAGTTCCGGCCGCCAGTTTTTTTGACATAATAGATGAAGCAATTAAAGGAATAGAATTAACCGTACCTGTCACATCTCTTAGTGCATACATCTTCTTGTCCGCAGGATCTAAACTTCCGGTCTGTCCGATAATCGCAATTTTAATATTATTAACCTGCTGAATAAAATCTTCTTCACTTACTGAAACACTTAATCCCGGTATAGATTCCAGTTTATCAAGGGTACCTCCGGTATGCCCCAGACCACGTCCGCTCATTTTTGCGACCGGAATACCGCATGCTGCTACGATAGGTCCTACCGCAATAGATGTCTTATCCCCAACACCTCCGGTAGAATGTTTATCAACTTTAATACCTTTAATAGCACTTAAATCTAAAACATCACCGCTATGAAGCATCTCCTGAGTTAAGATGGCTGTTTCCAGTGATGACATACCATTAAAATAAACAGCCATCATAAAAGCACTCATCTGATAATCAGGAATAGACCCTTTGGTATATCCGTCAATTAAGAAATGAATCTCCTCTCTTGATAATTCTTCATTACATTTCTTCTTTTCAATAATATCTACTACTCTCATAACAATTCTCCAAAAACTTCTCCTGTTTCAAACATACATTGACCATTCATGTAATCTTTAACAGTCATTCGCTTTTTACCTGCTATCTGTAATTCTGTAATTAAATAAACGCCATCCATTACCTTGACACCGATAGCATCTTTAAATAACTTAATAATGGTACCATTTGCTTCATGCCCATGATGAATTATTGCATTCTGACAATGATGAATCTTACCGCCCCATATTTTCACAATCGTTCCATGATAAACCGTATAACTGACAGGCCATGGTACTGTTCCCCTTACTCTATTATAAATAGCTTTAACCGGTTGATTCCAGTCTAATCGTTCATCTTCTCTTTTGATAATAGGTGCATAAGTAACATATCTTTCATCCTGTGCATAACGATTATTTGTTCCTTTTAAGATAGACGGTAGAGTTCTTGATAATAATCTAGCTCCTACATGTGATAATCTGTCATATAAAATACCTGTATTATCATCTTCTTCAATAGAGACTATCTCTTGTGAAATAATATCTCCGGCATCCATTTTTTCAGCCATATACATGATTGTTACTCCTGTTTTATCTTCACCGTTAATAATAGCATAATGGACAGGTGCTCCTCCTCTTAGTTTAGGAAGCAATGAAGCATGTACATTAATACATCCTAATTGAGGAGCTTCTAATATTTCCTTAGGAACAATCTGTCCATAAGCAGCTGTAATAATAAGATCAGGCTTTAAAGCTAAAACTTCATCAAAATCATTTTTGATTCGTGATGGCTGAATCACCGGAATATCATGTGCTATTGCCAGCTGTTTCACTTCCGACATCGTTAATATTTTCTTACGTCCAACATAACGATCAGGCTGAGTCACAACTCCCACAATATTATAATTCTCTTCTAAAAGCATTTTTAATACTTCCAAAGAAAAAGAAGCCGTTCCCATAAATACTATTCTTTCATTCATTATTTTCACTCGCTTTCCTGCTTAATTATTATATCATATTCTTAATATTATGTGATAAAAATATTTTTTGTATTTATTCTCTATAAAACAAAAAATTACTGTCGCAACTGGCTTTAGAATTCTTGAAGTCTTTTTATAACCTTATTATTTACTAGTATAATATATCTTCATTCTGATAAAACATATAAAACGTCATTTTCGATAGTCTCTACATAGTAATTTCTTTTTCTTTCATTATTCATTTTATTTTCTTCATATTAATCTTTATCCTATACACATTCTTAATACTATGTGATAAAAAACTATTGCATTCATGTGTTCTTTTTGGTATTATGGTTCGGTAAATGAAAGGATAAGGTGAAAAAAATGGCACATATGAAACAGCAGATTAAACGCTATAAAAACGATTATAAAAAACATTTAATAAATGCTGCATTTAAATCTGCATTAAAAACTGAAATTAAAAAAGTTCTTGCTGCAATAGAAGCCGGTAATAAAGAAGAAGCATTAAAAGCTTATAATTCTTGTGTAAGTAAGTTAGATTCATCAGTATCTAAAGGTATTCATCATAAAAACTATGCAAGCAGACAAAAATCAAGATTACAAAAGAAAATTAACTCTATTGGCTAAGCTAATGGAGTTTTCTTTTTGACTTTAAACTCATAGAATAATAAAATGATTCCAGGAGGTTTTTATTATGGAAAGAAATGAAGTTGAATTACAATATAAATGGGATTTATCACTTATCTATAAAAATCAGAAAGAATTTGATAAAGACTTAAATAAAGCAAAAAATATATTAAAAGTATTAACTGATATGAAAGATAGCTTTACAGATACAAAAGAAAATTTTTTAAAGTTTAATCAGGAATCTGTTCATTTATCTCGTCTACTTAATAAAACATATGTCTATGCACATTTAAATACTGATGTTGAACCTGAAAATCAGACATATCAGTATTTATTGTCTTCAATATTAGCTTTTTCTCAGCAGGTTTCTAATGCATTAGATTTTGTCGAATTAGAGATTATTAAAAATAAAGAACAGGTTAAAGACTACTTAACAGATGATCAATTAAAAGTCTATCAATTTAACATTGAAAATATTCTAAGAGAAGAAAAACACCTTCTATCACAGGAGATGGAAACTCTATTAAGCAAGGTTTCTTCTATCAGTAATACTGCTGAAAATGTTTTTGAGGCTTTTCGTTTAGATTATGAAGATGTTCTTGTGGATGGAGAAAAGAAAACATTAAATAGTGCAACATTAAGTGAATTCTTAAAAAATAAAGATCCCAAAGTAAGAGAAATGGCTTATCATAATTTTTTTAAAGAATATAAAAAATATGAAAATGTCTTTGCCGCTATGCTTTCCGGTCAAATGAATAAAGATGCATTCTATGCAGATGTGAGAAAGTTTCCTACTCCCTTATCCGCTTCTCAATGGAATGATGATGTCCCGGAAGCATTATTCTATAAAATATTAGAAAAAGCTAATAAACAGTATCGTCCTTTATTCCATCGTTATAATGTCTTAAAAAAGAAAATATTAAAGCTCGATACCTTACATAATTATGATTTAAATGTTCCGCTAACAGATGATATTACTAAGAAATATACAGTTGAAGAATGCTGGGATATTATCTTAGATGTTGTTAGTGTGTATGGAGAGGAATATATAAATATTATCAAACAGGCAAGACAAGAAAGATGGATAGATTTTTATCCTACTAAAGGAAAAAGAATTGGCGGTTATAGCAGCGGATGCTATGATACAAGACCTTATATTTTACTAAATTTTATTGGTGAATATGATTCTTTAAGTACCATGATTCACGAATTAGGACATAGTGCCCATACTTACCTTTCAAGCAAATATCAAGATCCGGCTAATAGTGATTATCGTATCTTTGTTGCTGAGGTAGCTTCTACAGTTAATGAAACATTATTAATTAATTATATGCTTGATCATGCTTCTTCTAAAAAAGAAAAAGCATATTATATCTATGAATTCTTAGAAAATTGTGTCGGTCTTATCTTTAGACAGCCTATGTATGCAGAGTTTGAAGATACATTACATAAGTGGGCAAGCAATCATGAACCAATGAACGCTTCTCGTATTACTGACCTTTATGCTTCTTTAAATAAAGATTATTATGGCGAAGCAGTAGAATTAGATAACTTAGCCGGTCATTCATGTTTTTATATTCCTCATTTTTATTACAATTATTATGTTTATAAATATACTTTAGGTATGACTGCCGCTTTAGCAATAGTTTCCCGAATCAGAAATAAAACAGAACATCAAATAGAGAATTATTTATCTTTCTTAAAGAGTGGAGGCAGCATGACACCTGTTGAATTACTAAAAAAAGCAGGTATTGATCCATTAGAGGATAGTATCTATGATGATGCTTTTCATTATTTTGAAGAATTATTAAATACATTTGAAGAACTTATGGAGGACTAGTATGCTTAGAAATCAGACACGCAGTGTTCATGTTGGACCATTGACTATCGGCGGTAATGATCATGTAGTCATTCAAAGTATGTGTAATACTAAAACTAAGGACATAGAAGCAACAGTCAGACAAATTCATGCTTTAGAAAAAGCAGGATGTGAATTAGTCAGGGTAGCTGTATTTGATCAGATAGATGCTAAAGCTATTAAAGATATTAAGGAACAGATTTCTATTCCTTTGATTGCTGATATTCATTTTGATTACCGTCTTGCTTTAACTGCCATCCAATCAGGAATTGATAAAATTAGAATTAATCCCGGTAATATTGGTTCGGTAGAAAAAACAAAAGCTGTTGTTGAAGCATGTAAAGAAAAGCATATTCCTATTAGAATAGGTGTTAATGGCGGATCATTAGAAAAAGATATCCTTAATAAATATGGTAAGCCAACGGCTCAAGGTATGGTTGAAAGTGCTCAAAGACATGTTAAGATACTTGAAGATTTAGATTTTCATGATATTGTGATTTCTTTAAAATCATCACATACACTTTTGACTATTGAAGCTTATAAGCTTGCCAGTGAAACATTCCCTTATCCTTTACATATAGGAGTCACTGAAGCAGGAACCGCATTAGGCGGTACAGTAAAAAGTGCCTTAGGTATTGGTACTCTCTTATATCAAGGTATTGGTGACACAATCAGAGTATCTTTAAGCGATGAACCTGTAGAAGAAATAAGAGTTGCTAAAATCTTATTAAAAGAGCTTAATCTTATTCATAATATTCCAACTCTTGTTTCCTGTCCTACCTGTGGTCGTATTCAATATAATATGATCCCTATTGCTCAAAAAATGGAAAAATGGCTGGAAGAAAACGTCCATACAGATATAACTGTAGCAATTATGGGATGTGCTGTTAATGGTCCGGGAGAAGCTAAAAATGCTGATATTGGCATTGCCGGCGGAGTTGGTGAAGGGCTTCTGATCAAGAATGGCGAAATTATCAGACGTGTTAAAGAAGAGCATATGCTTGAAGAACTGCAAAAAGAAATACTAAAGCTGGTAAAAGAAAGAGTCTCTTACTAATAAATCACCGGCTATTGTAATATCCAATTTTATGGATCCACTGCAATAGTCGGTGATATTTAATTTGTATTGGAATTTCTTATTATCTAAACATCCTTTTAAATAAAGAAAAATTTTAGAAACAAATATTAGCTGCAACAAATGATCTGATAATTACGCTATCTCTTTATTATATTTTTCATGGGATAAAGCCACATAAATATAAAGACATTGATAAAAATTAAAAATTTTCTATTAAATTCCTTACCTTTAATAACCTATTATCTTCTATATGATTAACAGTATATCAGGTTTTAATTTTCTTTACTATCGTTATTTCTTTTTCTAACTTCAAAAGAGAATCTAATTACAGATGAAAGTAATATTTGTATTTTATAATTAACTATGCTACTCTAACGATAGGTGGGAAATATGAATCAGAGACAAACTAAAATATTAGAATATTTACTAAAGCATCAAAAAGTAGAAGTAGTCAGACTTGCTGAACTCTTTAAAGTTTCTCAGGTGACAATCAGAAAAGATCTTACTTTTTTAGAAGCTGAGAATATGATTATTAGAGAGCATGGTTTTGCCAGACTTAATAATAATGATGATCTGAATACCAGACTTGCTTATCATTATAATGAAAAACAGATGATTGCTTTAAAAGCTATTGAAAATGTAAAAGATGGTGAAACTGTAATGATTGAATCCGGATCTTGCTGTGCATTGGTTGCTAAAGCATTAGCTGTTCATCGTAAAGATATTACTATTATTACTAATTCGGCTTTTATTTGTGATTATGTTAGAAAAGAAAGTCTTTCTCTTATTCTTTTAGGAGGACAATACCAAAAAGAATCACAGGTAATGGTAGGACCTCTTACTAGAGAAAATGTATCACATTTCTTTGTTGATAAATTATTTATTGGTACTGATGGCTTTACAAAGCAGTCAGGATTTACAGGCAAAGATTATTTAAGAAGTGAAACTGTAAAAGATATGTCTAAACAAGCAAAAGAAGTTATTATCGTTACAGAAAGTGAAAAGTTCGGTTTACAGGGAACTGTTAATCTTATTGCTTTATCAAGAATTTCTAAAATTATTACTGATAAATTTATTTCTAATGAATACAAAGATTATTTTTTATCAAAAACTATAACAATTATTGAATCTTAGGAGATTATTATGAATTTTGATCAGCTAAAAAGAAAAGCTTCAGAATTATTATCTAATCAGAGTATTAGAATCAGTTTTCTGACAACCCTTATCATTTGTGCCCTTATCCAGTATTTACCTGGTATTATTTTTTATAGAAAGAATAATACTGAAAATATTCTTTTTTCAATTATCTTTATTATCCTTGAAATACTTGTAATGCCCTTTGGCTATGCAGCTTATAGTCATGGTACCGATATTATTGAATCCAATTCAAAAAACAGGAAAGATTATTTAATAGAAATACGTGATCATTTCACAGATCTTCTTGCTGTTTACTTTCTTGCTTTTATTATTACTGTTTGTCCTGTTTTCTGTATTTTAACCCCTATATTTTTAGGTTTATTATTTAATAGCTTTGAAAGTATTATTTTACTAATGATTCCTTTTACTGTTTTTAGTATTGTTGTTATTATTTATATCATATTAAGATTATCTGTATTTCCTTATTTATTTAAATTAGGTGATCATAATGCAATCAGTCTTTTAAAAAGATCATGGGCACTCACAAAAAATGAAACAGGAACATTGTTTAGCATTGCCTTAAAATCTCTTATTTTTCCTATTATTTTCGCTATCTTTATAGGTGTCATTCAAATTTATCTTCCTGCTTATTTTTCTACCATACTGGGTATTATTTACACAACTATGATTAATTACTTTTTTATGCCTCATTTTTATCTTCATATGATTCTCTATTATCAGTATTTAATTAAATATAAAACAACTGAATATTAATATATTTAAAAAGCTTTCACTAGTATATGATATGTACCCTCTTTACTGGACAATCAGTAAGGAGGGTATTTTTATGCGTTATAGCTATGAATTTAAGAAAAAATGTGTTGAAATGTATTATCAAGGAATTTATCCTGATACTCCTGAGGGGATCGATACCAAAATCTTTCGAAATAAGGTTAGAGAATGGGTTCGAATTGAAGAGGCAAACGGATCGGATGCTCTTCGCCATAAGGCTCACAACAAAAATTGGACTCCGGAAGCTAAACTTGAACTTGTGGCTAAAGTGATTGCAGGTGAATCATACAAATCAGTGGCATTTAATGCTGGAATTAGTGATGGTATGTTATATCAGTGGGTTCGCAAATATAAGATTTTTGGTTATAATGGACTTATCAATAAAAAGAAAGGTCGAAAATCAAAGAATCCGGATATGAAAAAAATAGGTACTAGAAAACCACCAAAACCAAATGAATCTGAATATGAAGAATTAATCAGATTAAGAGCTGAAAACGAATATATGAAAGCAGAAATAGAAGTAATAAAAAAAGAGATCGCCTTGAGAGAAGAAAAGGAAGCTGCGCGACTCAAGGCGAAAAAGCAGCAATCATCAAAGAACTCCGCAAGAATGGATACAAATTAAAGTATCTCCTTAAAGCTGTGCCTATGGCTAAATCTACCTATTATTTTGAACTTAACAGAAAAGATGTTGTTGCTGAACGTAATCAAGAATTACTAGAAGAAATCAAAAGTATTTTTGAAGAGAACAAACGTAGATACGGAGTAAGACGAGTTCATCAAGAACTTGTAAATCGTGGACACAAGATAAACCATAAGCGAGTTCAGCGTCTTATGCATGAAGCCAGCTTGTCCGGAAAACGTCCAAAGCAAAAATATCACTCATACAAAGGCAAAGTTGGAAAGATTGCAGATAACATAATAGATAGAGATTTCACAACAACTGCACCATTACAGAAATGGACAACAGATATATCTCAGTTCAATTTTTCATGGGGAAAGTGTTATATATCGCCGGTACTAGACATGAATACAAACGAGATTGTTTCATATGATTTATCAACTACTCCAAATCTTGAACAGATAGTAAGAATGCTGGATAGAGCTTTAGATAAGTTTCCCAATGTTGAAGATCTTATATTTCATTCGGATCAAGGTTGGCAATATCAACATGCTTATTTCAGAAATATTTTACAGGAACACGGAATTATCCAATCAATGTCACGAAAAGGGAATTGCTATGATAATTGTATTATGGAGTCATTCTTTGGAAGGTTAAAAAACGAGATGTATTATGGTCATGAAAAGGACTATTCTTCTTTTGAAGAATTCTCGAAGGCTGTTGCAGAGTATATAGATTATTATAACAACAAAAGAATTCAGGCGAAAACAAAATGGATGCCACCTGTAAAATACAGGATAACATCCATGTGTTCAGCCTAGCTCATAAATATGTGTCCAGAATTCTGGGTACATATCAATATAACTAGGAAAGCTTTTTATTATTAATGATGTGCTCTTTGTCTAGACATCCATTTCCAACAGTTTAACCATCCTTCATGATTCTTATTATTATCATAATAAATCCATGACCAATGCCCTGAATATTCATATGGGACTGATGTCTTAGTATCTGATAATACTGTCGGATTTCCTTCTATGCCATAGAAACGTCCTGTTGTGTCATGAACATCTTTATATGCTGATACATGAATATTTCCGGCACCCAACTTCTTTAATCTCTTAATTGTTGGTTCTGAATAGATCTTAGGATCTAATGTTGTATCAGTCTTAGCATAAGTAAACCAGATAGGCATATTAACAATCTTTTTCAGTTGCTTGTTTGTAATATACTTATCAGCATATCCTTCACAAATTGGATAAGCAGCGGCAAAATATTTTGGATGTTTCATAATCAGATTCATTGTCATATATCCGCCGTTTGAACATCCGCCAATAATAACTCTATTTGGATCAATATCCTTATGATTTTTAACATATTTCTTAATAAACTCAAAGAGACTCTTTTCAAACTTAGCAGCTGTTTGTCCTGTAGTAGAACCGCCATTTACTGATTCCATCCAGAATGTTGGTGTCTGAGGAACAAGAATATAAGCACCTTTAAAATATGACTGGAACTTTTTACTTGAATATGCAGTAACTTTATTCGCAAGTAATGGAATTGTTGTATCAGTTCCGCCTTCTCCACCGCCATGAAGCCAGATTACTAAAGCATTCTTTTTATTATCTCTCTTAGGAACATACTGTGCATAACGATACTGTGTTCCATCAGATGCTTTATAAGTCAAATCTAAATCCCAGTAATCAAGTTGAGGTATGATCCGGTCAGTCATCATATCAATAGATGGAGTTACATTTAATAAGCTATACCTTCTACCGTTACTTGTTAGTGTATTACCGGAAGTCAGCTGTACTTTCAGTGAATAATTCTTTACCCATTCATTACGAAATGCCGTAGCATTCCAGTGGAATGCACTACCGTCTCTAGGAGAACTATATAATCTGACTGTTACATAATAAGAATTATAACGTACTTTTCTGCCATATGAATCTGAAGTATAGGCAGCAATAACTTTACGTGATTTATCTGTTACGTCCTGACTATTTTCAACAACAGAAAAATCCTTTTTAGCCACTGAACGCCAGTCAATACGTTTATTGAAATGAATGACTGTTCCTGTAACAGCTGCTCCCCAGTCATCTCCTTCAACATATGCTTTCTGCGTACCGGTTAAGACATTGCTTGCAAAAGCAAGCTGCGATGATGTAGCTAATACCATAAGAAAAGCTATCATCTCTGCAAATAGTTTCTTTACTCTCATAACACTTCCTCCTTTTCTTATATTATAATGAGAAAGCGTTTTCAAATCACGCCGGTTTATCTATTCTTATTAGTCATTTTGTCCACTGTATTTTCTATATTCGCTAGGTGTCATATGATAATAAGCTTTAAATCTTGTGTTGAATGTCTTTAGTGACTTAAAACCATTATTTAAAGCTGTCTCTAAAATTGTATGCTGACTTTGATTTAATTCTAAAGCTGCATATAAAATTCTAATATTCGTTAAATACTGTTTCATTGTCAGCTCTGTCTTTTCTTTAAAAAGAAAAGACAAGTAGCTTTTAGAAATATTAAAAAGATAAGCTAACTGTGATAATGAAAGATCTTCTTTATAATAAATATTCAAAAAATTAATAACTTCATCTATAATCTCTTCTTTTTTAATCTGTGAGCTTTCTTCCTTTTTTTCTCCATACTTTGAATATAAGTGATAAAGAAGCCTATCTACATGTTCTTTTAATCTAAATATTATAAATTCATCATTCTTATGATAAATACTGATAATCTTATTAATTTCATCAAAGATTAGTTCTCTAAAATGATCATTTGGCTGTCTGATAGTATACTGATGAGCATAACGCAAATTTTCATTAATATAGTATTCATTAATAAACAAAATAAGACCATAATATGCTTTCTTTTTATAATTAGGATAAAATTTATAAGAGATATTCTGATTAATAATATAAAAATCATTAGCATGTATGGTTCTTTTATGATGATTTTCTTTAAAATTTAAAGTAATATTCTTAGGAAGAACAATTTTTAAATCCTGTTTGTAGTGTTCTATTAATTCAGTAAACTGAGAAAGATGTTCAATATGACTAAGATGTATTGGAAAATAAAGATACTGATCCATGAATCACTCCTCCTTTTTTTCATTCTATCAGTATCTTTTTATTATTTTATTAATCTTTCTAGATTAGAAAAAGTTGATTATTTCTTTTTTAGCTTATCTAAAATAGTTGGATTAAGAAAATAAAAATGTACTCTGTCTATAAAATAGAAAGTATAATCAATCTAATATTATTCATCAACAATACTTCAATAAATAGGATCCTTATATTGATAATATTTAACATAATTATTAAAAAGTTTAATAGACTGATTCCTCTCATATTCTATATGGTATAGAAATATAAGTCCGGTTAAAATAACAATCAAAAGAAATAAAGAGATTTAATAATCTTATTAATATTAAAGAAAGTTCTATCAAAACAGTTATACTGCTCTCAAAACGAGTAGTTGTAGAAAGAATACAGGCATTGAATAATATAATAATCTTCTAAATAACACTCTTCTTGGCAGTTTTTTCTAAGAATAATCGTATAAATTATCTTATTATATTTAGAAATATCTTTAACTTCTAATACTGCTGAAATAAGCACCGGAATAGAATCTATCTGATCTTTGTCATTATTATTTATTTCTAATAAAAAGAATCATTGTATGATTCTTTTTATAAGTCTAATATACTTTTGTTTTCTCCATAGACAGAATACCAGTCTTTATTAAATGTATCTACCGCATTTGATATATTTGGGTTATTAAAGATTGTTTTTAGTATCTCATAAGGAGCTGTTACACTTTCTGCTCCTGCTCCAAACGCTGCCTCTACCTGTCCTAAAGCATGAAAACTTGCCGCTAAGATCTTACAGTCATATCCTCCTTCTACAATCTGTGTTGTAACATCAGCAATCAATTCTGTAGGATTCCCGCCAAGGTTAGAGATTCTATTAAAATACGGAGCAATATAATCAGCACCTGCTTCTAATGCCATATAAGCCTGCATAGTTGTATAAACAGCTGTTGCAGTTACATTCCTTCCTTCTTCTTTAAGAAGCTTCATTGCTTTAACACCTTCATATGTCGTTGGAATCTTTACATAAACATCTTCATCTACTTCTTTAAAAAGACGATATGCTTCTTTGATCATATCCTCTGATTTTAAAGCAACCAGCTGGATATGCAGACTTCTTTCTCTCCCTATCACTTTTCTAATTGTTCTCATGTGTTCAAAAAAATCTTTTGGTGATGTTTTTTTAACAATTGTCGGATTTGATGTAATACCGGTAATCGGCATATGATCCACTCCATCTTTTATTTCTTCTAAGTCAATTGTATCCAAAATAAATTCCATATCTTTTCCTCCTATAATGACTGTTCTGTCCTTCCAATAATATCATCTTGTGTTGCTTTTGATAAGACATTAAAGAATGCTGAATAACCTGCTACTCGCACAATTAAATCTTTATGCTTTTCCGGATGAGCTTGTGCATCTAATAATGTTTCTTTAGAAACAATATTATATTGAACATGATAACCATGCAATCTATTAAAGAATGTACGTATCAACATTTCCAGTTTTTGTTTATTCTCTTCTGTTGAAAGCATTGATGGCGTCATTTTCTGATTTAACAGAACACCTCCCGTTATTTTTTCTGTTCTTAGCTTAGACACTGATTTAAATACAGCAGTTGGTCCATTTTTATCAGTATTATGAGCCGGTGAACATCCTTCGGCCAATGGTTCATGTGCTTTTCTTCCATCAGGAGTTGCCATAGTTCCCATCCCCTGACCAACATTAGCTGATATAGATGATGTTCCTCCATATCTAATACCGCCAATTGGTCCTCTATTATATCTCGTATTCGGATACTTCTTAATTTCATCCAAATAAGAATCATAAGCTGCCACAACAAGCTGATCTACATCATCATTATCATTACCATATTTAGGAGCATCATTAATTAACATGTTCTGAATCTTCTGACTGTCTTCACTTGTAAAATCATCTATGATAGCATCCCATAACTGTGATGGAGTCAGTTTCTTTTCATCAAATACAAGTTTTTTAATAGCAGCTAAACTGTCTGCCATATTAGCAATACCAACTTGTAATCCGGAAATGAAGTCATAGACAGCTCCACCTTCTTTAATAGTCTTTCCTCTGCCTAAGCAATCATCGGTTAATGTTGAACATAAAATATCCGGAACATCTCTTTCACTGGCTTTATCAATCGCATTCTCGACAATAACACTATAACGTGTCAACTCTCTAACTGTTTTATCCCATACAGCAAGTAATTCTTCATAGGATGTCATATCTTTAAAGTATCCATAGCCTTTAGTAAATCTCTTACCTGTTGTCATATCAACACCATTATTCATTGCAGCAAGAAGAATACGAGGAAAATTCATATAACTCATTCCTGTACATCGATATCCCCATTTACCGGGAATAGCTGTTTCTACACAGCCAATTGCTGAATAATCATAAGCATCTTCTTCTTTTACACCAAAATCAATAAATGAAGGAATAATAATTTCATCATTATTTAAAGCCGGCATACCAAATCCAAGCTTCATAACTTCAATACATTCATCAAAGAAATGCTTATTAAGATTTGCATGATATCTGACTGTCAGATTAGGCTGAGTCAGTCTTGTCTGAGCAACAGACTGTAATACTGCAAATGATAACTCATTAACAGCATCTTTCTTATCTCTAGTTTGACCGCCAATAGTGACATTCTGGTACATTGGTGATCCGGCACTTGATAGTGTATGTGACTGAGATCTAACCTTATTAATAGTTAATGTTTTAATCCATAGATTACCAAGTAATTCAATAGCTTCTTCTTTAGTAATCTTACCTAATTCAATATCCTTCTTATAATAAGGATACATATACTGGTCAAAACGTCCATATGATAAAGAATGCCCATTAGATTCAATCTGGAGAATCAGCTGAATAAACCATACCGATTGTACAGCTTCTTTAAATGAAGAAGCTTTTTGATAAGGAACTTTAGAACAAATATCAGCAATTTCCAGAAGCTCTTTTTTACGTTGTCCTAATGCTTGAGAAGCTTCTTCTAAAGCAAGCTTAGCAAAACGATCAGCATAAGTTTTAACTGCTTCAATAGTAATAAGAACTGCTTTATAGAAAATATTCTTATCAATAGAATCCGGATCTGTCAAGTCTAAATCCTTTTTTAACGCTCTAGCTCTTTTTTCATAGCCTTCTAATCCATATTCTAATACTTTCTGATAATTAACAGCTAAATGAGCATCACCGGCATTTAGTTTTCCTTCCATCCCAAAGAATCCCGTTTCCATAAAAACATCTACTTCTTCAGGAAGCAAGGCCGCTCCTCTTGCTCTTAAATTATTATTTTCCCAGAAAGGTGCAATCTCTCGTAACTGTCTTTTTGTTTCCTCAGTAATATAAAATACATCACCATCTCTTTTTTCAAACAAATCTAATTCATTCATTACAAATTCCATTGTATACTCAGGAAATATCGGAGCATTACAATTCTTTGTTGCCTGATTGCCCACAATTAATGTTTTATCTTCAATATAAAGATCCATATTTTCTAATATCTTTTTTAGCATTAATGCTCTTAACATCACTCTTGGCTGATTTCTATGTTGTTTATACACCTCTGTTGCAAGTACTGCTCTCTGAGCATCAATATAAGGCTTTTCATCTAATACTTCTTCTCTAAAAGCCTGCATTCTCTCTGTCAATTGACCAAAGTGCTGAGTATTTTCCATTTTATCTTCTCCTTAGTTTCATTTGAAAGTAATTATTAATTATTTTTACAATTTTATCATATCATCAAGTGAATATAAGGTCAATATTTATTATTAAAAATATTAAATAGTTTCATTTGAAACTTTTTATTTACTTTTTTAGTTTCTAATGTTACCATATAACTGGTGATGATAATATGAAGGGTAATATATTTAATATTCAAAAATTTAGTATTCATGATGGTCCCGGTATTCGTACCACAGTTTTTCTAAAAGGATGTCCATTAAGATGCTTATGGTGTGCTAATCCTGAATCTCAGGATTATAATATTCAGCTGCTTTATGATGCTGATAAGTGCATTCACTGTCAGTCATGTGTAAAAGCCTGTAAAAGCGGAGCATTAACACATGAAAATAATAGAATAGTTGTAGATTATTCAAAGTTTGATGGTAATCTCGACTGTGTGAAAATCTGTCCTACTCATGCTTTAACTAATGAAGGTGCGTATATGAGTGTTGAAGATGTTGTTAAAGTATGCTTACAGGATAAAGATTTCTATGAAGAATCTGATGGAGGTATTACAATTTCCGGCGGTGAAGGCATGAGTCAACCGGCTTTTCTTAAAGAGCTGATCCCTGTATTAAAATCATTTGGTCTGCATACAGCCATTGAAACAACAGGATATATTCATAAAGAGACTTTTAAAGAACTGGCAGTATTGTTTGATTTATTACTTTTCGATATTAAACATTATGATAGTAAAAAACATTTTCTAGGTACTCATGTTTATAATGAACTTATTATTGAGAATCTTACATGGGCTATTGAACAACATTTAAATATTCTTCCTAGAATTCCGGTTATTCCTCATTTTAATGCCTCTTTAGAAGATGCTAAGGGATTGGCTGATTTAATAAGTAATCTTGGTCTTCAGAAAGTTCAATTGCTTCCTTTTCATCAAATGGGTGAAAAAAAGTATCAGCTTCTCAATAGAAAATATGAATTTAAAAATGTAAAAGCTTTATATCCGGAAGATTTACAGGATTACCGGAAAGTATTCTTAGATAAAAATCTGGATTGTTTTTTCTAAATACTGCGAAAGCAGTATTTTAAATGATCCAATCTCATTGTCTTAATATCATCAGCCCTAATGAATTTAAGTAAATTCTATTATTAAATAATATTGTTGTAGATGAAAAACTCAGATTAAATTTCTAAGAGCCTTAAAAAAATAATATTTTTGCTTTATCTGACAAATACTATACTGCAAAAAAGTCTTCTAAAATAAAAAGATGAGCTTGCTAGCTCATCTTTTTGAGATCAGAATTAAATATCTGTGTTCTAAACATTTGAATTTCTTCCTTATAAGGAGCTTTATTATCAATATAAGGCGTTTCCAGTATTTTAGGTACATTTTCTAAGCGTTTATTATGGACGATTGCATTTAAGATATCAAAGCCAATCGTTCCATAACCAATATTCTCATGTCTATCTTTATGAGCACCTCTAGGATTTTTTGAATCATTGACATGAACAACAAGAACTTTATCAAGTCCTATTTTTTGATCAATCTCATCTAAAATTTCATCAAACAATGATAAATCATAACCGGCATCATTCAAGTGACAAGTATCTAAACAAATACCAAGTTTATCCTTATAAAAAACATGATCAATAATATAAGCCAGCTGATCAATAGAAATACCTAATTCACTGCCCTTTCCTGCCATTGTTTCCAGACATACAACAACATTCTGATTTTCTGTTAAAACATCATTAAGTCCCGAAATGATAGAGTTTATGCCGGCTTCCTCCCCTGCCTTGACATGTGAACCCGGATGAAGAACCAGCCTTCTCATTCCTATTTCTTCTACTCTTTGTATTTCTTCTCTGAGAAAAGAAACCGCCAGTTCATAAGTCTCTTTCTTTAAAGTATTAGCAAGATTAATAATATAAGGGGCATGAACAACTATATTATTCTTATCTATTCCATTTTCTTTCATAAGTGCAAGAGCTTCCTGAATTTTCATCCGGGAAACAGGCTTTCTTTTAGTATTCTGAGGTGCTCCGGTATAAAACATGAATGTATTGGCATTATATGACAATGCTTCTTTGACACTGCCAAGAAGCATGTCTTTACCGGTTAATGAGACATGTGACCCTATTAATAATTCCATGTGTCATCTCTCTCCTGATTTTTTTGCCTTTGTGCTTCTTTATATCTTTCTTTTCTTTGACGTTTTATATCTTCTCTGATGATTTCTCTTTTCCTCTTAGAATAAAGTTTAGCGACTTCTTTCTTACGTTTCTTTTTATAGCCGGGCTTTACTTTAACAGGTTTCCTAATAATTTTAGCAACTTCTTTTTCTAATGCATTGGGCTGATGTATTCTGCTTTTTCTTTTTAAACGTTCTCCGGCATCAGTTAAAGTATTATTCTTGACATCTTTTAAAAGAAAATGAATACCTTTTTTCTCCAAAGATTCAACCATTGCCTGATTACTTGTATCATACATAGAATAGCACTCACCGATATATTTACCTCTTCCACATCTTCCTGAACGATGAATATAAAAATCCTTTTCCTTTGGAAACTCCATATTAATAACATGACTGACACCGTCTATATCAATACCTCTGGCAGCAATATCAGTTGCAATAATATATTGATATTCATTATTATGAATACGTCTCATCACCTGTTTTCTTTCACGCGGTTCTAAATCACCATGAATTTCTCCAACTTTATAACCATCATCATACAGTTTGCGAGCAAGATTTGAAGCTTCTGATCTGGTATTACAGAAGACAATACAGATATAAGGATCAATCATATTCATGATTGAGGTGAGAATCTCATAGCGGTCTTTATGTTTAGTAGAGATAAGATAATGATTAATATGAGTGCTTGATACTTCTTTTTCATCTATCTGAATAAGCTTTGGGTTTTTCATATATTTTCTTAAGAATACCTGTAATTCCTGTGGTATTGTTGCTGAAAAGACAAGCATCTGAAGATCATCTTTCATTTTACCCAGCACAGCATCTAAGTCTTCTAAATAACCAAAATCCAGTGTCATATCTGCTTCATCAATCACAAAAATATCAGCTGTTGTAATCATTAAAGCCTGTTCATTCAAAGAGAGATCCTTAATTCTTCCCGGTGTTCCAATAACTATATGAGGTTGATGATTTAATTTTGAAATAGTCTTTTGCTTATCACTGCCACCAATGATCAAAGAGACTCTCAGATTTTTATTATATTTTTTGAATACTTTTGCATTTTCATAAATTTGTGAAGCAAGCTCTCTTGTTGGAGCCGCAATAACTGCCTGTACATAATCTTTTGATGTATCAATCAAATTCATAATAGGAAATAAAAAAGCATGTGTTTTTCCTGTTCCTGTTTGAGAAATACCAATAATATCTCTCTTCTTCTTTATCAAAGGAATGACTTTCTCTTGTATTTTTGTAGGTTTATCAAAGTGCATATGATGGATTGTTTGATTCACGAAATCCTGAAATTGATAATTGTTAAATAAACTCATATTCTCGCCTCCTTTAAAAGCTCATTGATTATATCATAATTATCAAAAAAATCAAAAACAATATCAAATAAGTATATTGTCTTTACTTGCAGATACTAGAAAAAATGTGTATCTTAATATGGAAGGAGAGTATATATGAAAGTCACCGGAATTACCCCTCGCGGTTATTGTAAGGGTGTTGTCAGAGCTATTAATATAGTCAGGAAAGCAGCCAATAGTTCACAAAGACCTCTATATATATTAGGTATGATTGTTCATAATGAATATATTGTGAATGCATTAAAAGAACTTGGTGCTGTTACTGTTGAAGACGCTTCTAAAACAAGAATGGAATTACTTGATTCTATTAATCAAGGAACCGTTATAATCACCGCTCATGGAGCAGGAGAACAGGTTATGACTAAGGCTAAAGAAAAAGGCCTTAATATTATTGATGCTTCTTGCTTAGATGTCATCAAAACTCATGACCTGATTAAGCAAAGACTGCTTGAAGGCTATGAAATTCTTTATATTGGTAAAAAGAATCATCCTGAAAGTGAAGGAGCAATGATGATTGATTCTGATCATATGCATTTGATTACGGAAAAGAAAGATTTATTATCATTAAACCCGAACATAAAGTATTTAATAACCTCTCAGACTACAATGTCTTTATTTGATGTCTATGAGTTATGTGAATATGCTAAAAAGATACTGCCAAACTTAATTGTTGAGCAAGAAATCTGTAATGCTACTCGAATAAGACAAGAGGCTATTTCAAAAATGGATCCTGATATTGATATAGTATTTATAGTTGGCGATCCGCATTCAAATAATACCGCAAAGCTTGCTTCTATTGCTAAAAACAAAGCAGGAAAAGAAACCTATATGATTGAATCAATTGAAGACTTAAAAATTGAATGGCTTGAACATAAACATCATGCAGCTGTTTCTAGCGGTGCTTCTACACCTACTTCGCTTACAAATCAGGTTATTGATTTTTTAAAACAATTTGAATGGAATGATCTACAAACACACAACAAACCAAATGTTGATTACTCAAATATCTTATAATAAAATCACTTATCCTTATTGAATAAAGATAAGTGATTTTTTACTGCTTTATAAATAGAATTTATAATAATCAGGGGAATGGCTTTCAATAATCTCAACTGAGATTCTTTCTTGAAGATAAGCTTTTAATTTAGGAACCATAATTTTCTCAATATGATGTCCTACATCTATCAAAAGCTTATTTGTATTATATGCTTCTTCTCCGATATGGTACTTTGTATCACCTGTAATATAGGCATCTGTATCTGTTTCTAAGAAAAATTCACTGCCACTTCCACCACAGATAGATATAGTCTGAATTTCTTTTTTTAAGCCGGCATACTTAATTATTTCCACAGAATAAGTTTCTTTTACAAGTTTTAAGAAATCCTTTAAACCAAGAGGAGTTATTAATCTTGCTGATCTGACAAACTCATTAGGAGAAGAAACATCTTTGACCGGAAGCTTTTCAATCAGCCATTCATTCATATCTACTTTATCCAATGGAGTATGTGATGAATAAATAGAAAGACTATTTTTTATTGCAAGAGAAATCATTTCTCCTGTAGATGTCTGAGCATCTAATGATATTTCTTTAAACAGAAGAGGATGGTGCGTAATTAAAAGATTACATTCGTTTTCAACAGCTTCTTTAATAGTCCGTTTATCACAATCTAAAGCTATCATAATCTTTTTAACTTCCTGTTCTCTGTCTCCACACTGAAATCCGGAATGATCCCATTCTTCTTGCAAAGAAAGCGGATAACGCTGTTCTATGATTTCTATAACTTCTTTAACCTTCATAACATTAGCTCCTTTTCTATCATCTCAGCAAGGGTCTTTACTTCTAAATATTTTGGATGCTTATCAGATAATGACTTAAGAATCTTTTTTTGAATATTTAATTGTCTTTGCCATTTTTCTATAAAAAGTAATTCTTTCTTTCTTCTTAGTACAGGACCAAAAAGAATATCTTCATCTGATAATATTTGTTTCCCTTGCCTTGCGATTATCATTTCATAAATATGCTTTCCTTCTTTTACCATCTCTTCATCTATTATTTCAAGATGATGCTTATTCAGATAGCTTCTAAGTAAATCTATAGCAGTATTAGCCTGTAAAATAAACAAATGATTATTAAGCTGTTCCTGATGTTTATTTAGAATTTCTGTTATGAGAAGTCCTCCCATACCGCAAATAGAAATCATATCCGTTTTTTTATCACTGATTGGATCTAATCCATCTCCAAGCAACGGGATAACTTTTCCTTGAAGATGTTCTTTATTAATGGTTTCTTCTGAATTGCCCAATGGTCCTTTTGCAGCATCGCAGGCATATGCCTGACTAATTGATCCTTCAGTTAATAGAAAACAAGGCAGATACGCATGATCAGTGCCAATATCTGCCAAAATTTCTCCGTTTTTATGTTTTTGAATTAATTGAGCAATTTTCTTTAGTCGAATAGAATGTAAATACATTATCTATCAAGAAAATCCTTTAATCGTTTAGAACGTGATGGATGTTTAAGCTTTCTTAATGCCTTAGCTTCTATTTGTCTGATTCTTTCTCTAGTCACATTGAATTCTTTACCAACTTCTTCCAATGTTCTTGTTCGTCCATCATCTATCCCAAAACGTAATCTTAACACTTTTTCTTCACGATCCGTCAATTCCAGCAATACTTCATTTAATTCATCTTTTAATAGTTCATTAGATGCATAATCATCAGGACTCATTGCCCCTTCATCTTCTAAAAAATCTCCTAAATGAGAATCATCTTCTTCGCCGATAGGAGTTTCCAAAGAAACAGGTTCCAAAGATATTTTCTGAATATCTCTGACTTTTTCAGGTGTCATACCTTCCATTTTATCAGCAATTTCTTCAGCTGTTGGTTCTCTTCCTAATTCCTGAATAAGCTGTCTTTGAATTCTTGTCAGCTTATTAATTGTTTCAACCATATGGACAGGAATGCGAATTGTTCGTGCCTGATCAGCTATTGCTCTGGTAATAGCCTGTCTAATCCACCAAGTAGCATAAGTGGAGAACTTAAAGCCCTTTGTATAATCAAATTTTTCTACCGCTTTAATTAACCCCATATTTCCTTCTTGAATCAAATCAAGGAAAAGCATCCCTCTTCCTACATATCTTTTTGCAATAGAAACAACAAGTCTCAGATTTGCAGCCGCAAGCCTCTTTTTAGCATTATCATCACCATCTTTAATCTTCATGGCTAATTCTACTTCCTGCTCCTGAGTAAGAAGATCAACTGTTCCTATTTCTTTTAGATACATTTTAACCGGATCATTAATCTTTACATTACTGCCAAGCTGATCACTATCATCTTCTTTTGATGATTCTTCAATCATTGAAAAAGTATCATCAAGATCCAATCCGGCATCAAAGTCCATATTAGGCGTATCATCTGTATCGTCAACATCCAAATCAAGATCTAAATCATCCAGCGGATCTTCTTCAATCAAAATATCATCATCACTTAATTCATCTAAACTGCTATCTTCTAATGTAATATCAGGATGATCATTAATAAAATTTGTCAGATCCTCAATCGATTCATCATCAAGATCAAATTTTGCAAAGAATTCATCCAAAGTATCTGATGAAAGTCTTCCCTCATTTGATTTTGCATTTTCCAATACCATTTCTTTAATATCATCTAGAGTTACTACTTTATTACTTTTCTTTGGGCTCATTATTTTGCCTCCTTTTTAAGATTATTTATTTCCTGAACAATTTCAGCTTGCATCTGTGGATCCAAAACATGCTTAAACTGTTCTAAAAGCTGCTGTTTTTTTAACTTAACCGCATTCAATGAAATAGTTCTAATATAGTCATCAATAGCCTGCTGCTGTGATGAAGCGGGCAAAGGCAATTTCATTGATGCAATTTCTGTTAAAAGAGAAATCAGAATATTCTTTTTTTGATCATTGATACGATCATTAAGTATTCTATCTATCAAATCTGCTTCTTCCATAATATTATGATGACGATAATAATCCACAATATAGCTTGCCAGTATACGATAACTGTCATTATACATAAATCCTGCCTTGCTTTGATAAAGCATAGCTGTATTGCGATCATTAAGCATATAAAAAATTAAATTTTTTTCAGCTATCAGATATTTATCCACAATAGTCTGAGTCTCCCTAATCTGATAGGCAACGTCAGAATAAGATGGTTCTCGCTTTTTAGATTCTTTCGCTTTAATACGTCTTACAATAAGATCTCTTGAAAATTGCGTCAAAGATGATAGTTTTCTAATACTGTCATCTCTCTGCTTATCATCATCTATCAGATTAATAGCAGCAATGCCCTTATCAAACAGCTGACTGCGATCATCATAATTTCTTAAATCTAAATGACTTGATTCATAAGTTAAAAGAAAATCAAATGGTGTTAATTCATCTGAAAGAACTCTGTCCAAAGCATTTTTCCCATCTTCCATATAAATCTCATCCGGATCTTTTCCTTCAGGTAATAAGATAATTCTTACCGTAAAGCCATGAGATGATAAGAAATCTGTTGCTTTCATTGCAGCATTCTGTCCGGCATTATCACCATCTAAACAAATGACAATCTTCTTTGTCATACGTCTTAAAAGCTGTAGATGTCCATTTGTAAGAGCTGTTCCCATCAAAGCAATCACATTATCATAACCTGCTCGATGCATTGCGATTACATCCATAAATCCTTCATTAAGATAAACAAAACCTGCATCTCTCGCCGGCTTTAAAGCACGATGATAATTATAAAGCATATCTCCTTTAATAAAAATATCCGATTCCGGAGAGTTCATATACTTAGCGCCTTCATCATTAGCTTTATAAATTCTTCCGGAAAAGCCAACCACCTGACCATTTGAATTATGTAATGGAAACATAATACGATCACTAAATCTGTCATAATGTCTAGATGATTCAATAACAAGACCTGAATTTTCCATTTCAACAGGTTGATAACCAAGCTTAGTAAATGCTTCGTAAAGAATAGACTTCACAGGCGCATAACCTATTCCAAACATTTTAATAACTTCATCATCAAAGCCTCTGCCTTTTAGATAGTCCATAGCAAGTATGCCTAATTTTGTTTGTAAATAATAAGAATAGATTTTAAATGCTTCCTCATGCATATCATAATAAGGCTTTAATTTATCATTTACCCGGAAAACCGGTGCATCTAAATGATACCCTGTTATATCCACATGACCTAACAAAGCAACTTCTTTAACAGACTCAAGATAAGAAATATGAAGATATTCCTGCAAGAACTTAAAAACATTACCACCATTATGACACACAAAACACATATAAATCTGTTTTGATTCTGAAATAGATAATGAAGGATGTGTATCCTGATGAAATGGACATATAGCAACATAATTTCTTCCCTTTTTGGTAAGTGAAAGATACTGCCCCATAACATCAACAATATTGACACTATTTCTTATTTCATCAATTTTTTCCTGAGGAATTCTCGCCATAGAATCACTCCTTATTCAAATGAGATCTTCTTAGAAATATAATCTTTAAGTTCACTTATTGATATTCTCACCTGTTCCATTGTATCGCGGTCACGAACAGTCACGGACTGATCAGATGCAGTATCAAAATCTATTGTGATACATAATGGTGTACCGATTGCATCCTGTCTTCTATAACGCTTGCCAATTTTGCCGGCAGCATCATATTCACAATTAAAATCCTTACATAAATCTCTATATATAGCTTCTGCTTCATTAGACTGTTTTTTAGTAAGAGGAAGAATAGCGGCTTTAACAGGTGCTAAAGCAGGGTGAAAATGCATAACAATACGGCTATCATTTTCTAAGTCCTCTTCATCATAAGCATCAGCAATAACTGATAAAAACAAACGATCGGCACCTACAGAAGGTTCAACCACAAAAGGAACATACTTTTCATTTGTATTAGGATCAAGATAAGATAAATCCTTTTTAGAATATTCCATATGCCTCTTTAAATCATAATCCGTTCTATCAGCAATTCCCCATAATTCTCCCCATCCAAAAGGATATAAGAATTCAATATCTGTCGTTGCTTTAGAATAGAAAGATAATTCTTTTTGATCATGATCTCTAAAACGTAAATTTTCCGGTTTTAAGCCAATATCAGTCAAAAACTTCATACACTCACTACGCCAATATTCAAACCACTCTAAATCAGTATCCGGCTTAGTGAAGAATTCCAATTCCATCTGTTCAAATTCTCTTGTACGGAAAATGAAATTACCGGGTGTAATCTCATTTCTAAATGACTTACCTATTTGTCCAATCCCAAAAGGCACTTTCTTTCTAGATGTTCTCTGAACATTCTTGAAATTCACAAAGATGCCCTGAGCTGTTTCAGGACGCAAATAAACAGTATTCTTAGCATCTGAAACAACACCCATAGATGTTTCAAACATTAATTCAAATTTTCTAATATCAGTAAAATCATGACTTCCACAATGAGGACAAGGTACATTATGCTCTTTAATATAGGCCATCAATTCCTCAGGCGTCATGCCATCAGCATGAACTTCGCTATCAAAGTCTTCAATCAGCTTATCAGCACGATGTCTTGTCTTACACTGCTTACAGTCAATTAAAGGATCATTAAAATTACCAATATGTCCGCTAGCCATCCAAACTTTTGGATTCATAAAAATAGCTGAATCAATACCGACATTATATATAGACTCCTGAATGAATCTCTTCCACCATGCATTCTTAATATTATTCTTTAATTGAACTCCTAAAGGTCCATAGTCCCATGTATTCGCAAGTCCATCATATATTTCTGAACCTTGGTAAACGAATCCCTGACTTTTTGCATGGGCAATTAGTTTTTCCATTTCTATCTTTACCATAATTCCTCCTATTATAAATAAAAAAACCTAGCATTAGTAAGCTAAGTCAATCTATTTCAAATATCATTATTAATACACTTATAGTGGTTAATTGTCAACCAACAATAAGTGTATTAAAGATAGGTACGTTGATTAAGAAAATCAAGTATATCCTTAAATACTTTCCTTTTCTTCTCACTCTTTAATAGCTGATGTCCACCTTCCGGATAAAGACATACAGTCACATCTTCTACACCAATACTCTGATAACTGCGAGCAATATCTTCAGTATCTTTTCCCCGATGTATCATCAAATCATTCTTTCCCCCAAGCAATAAAATCTGTAAATGCTTTGGTGTTGAAACAATGGTTTTTTGAGTATTAGCGGTAGTAATAATACGATAAATATCTTTATAGCCTTTAACCGTATAACTAAAAGGATGTAATCCGATATCCTTATGATGCTTATTTATTTTTAAATACTTGATATTTGGATGATATTTATCACCTTTGACTTTTCCCATAATTTTAAGAATTAATGATTTAGATGCATGATTATTAAGCTTAGCTAAACTAGAAACAAGAATCATTCCCTGTATATATTCTCCATAAACAGAAGCATAAAGACGAATCAAACTTGCTCCTAACCCTACTCCCAGAAAAAAATAAGGTACATCATTATAATCCTCAAAAATAAGATGATGCAGGTGATGCAAATCTTCAACCAGTCTTGGCAAAGTTTCTTCTTTACCAAAATAACCTTGTTCAAAATCAATAAGTGATTGTCCATGTCCCGGCAAATCACTCACCACAACAACATATCCCTGATTCAGTAAATAAGAAGCTAAGGCATCATAATGAGAAAGATTTTCAGTTAAATCATGTTCAATAATCACAACTGCTTTAACTCTCAAAATAACTTTCGGCTCATAAATCATAAAATGTACATGAGTACGAAGTCTTGATGTATAACTATCTTCACGCTTCATAATGCTGCTCCTTTTTATAATATAGTCTGAATAAATATTTTTGCTTTTAAATGGATACCACAGTATTCATCAATATAATAATCTAATATAGGCAGAATATCCTTCACTTCATTTCCTAAATGAAGCTCATGTATTCTTTCCGGCGGACATTTATAGATATGCCTCAATGCTTTTAAAGCTATTGGCATTAAAACTTTATCTTCTCCTAAAGTATGCCGATAACAAACAAACCCACCTTTATCAGCACTAAAAGCATGAACATGGCTGTTTTTACAGACAGTACAGCCATCCACAAATAATGACACACCATTAGTTTTAAGAATATAACAGTTAATCAATGCATAAACAGTCAGATAAGAATAACCTTCATCCAGCGCTGAAAGCATTGTCTCTAAAAACTGATAAGCTACCTTTGATGGACTATTTTCTTCAACATAACGATAATAGTATTCTAAAAGATAATCAGCTACAATTTCATATTCAATGGAATCCTTAATATGCCGATAATAATTAAGAGCTGTTCCTTTAATCAAAGGACAGAGTCCTTTTTTAAGGTTAATGATAAATTCACTATATGTCAGACTTTGAATACTGGGAGCATTCTTACTGGTAAGTTTTTTTGTCCCTTTAGCAACCAAAGTAATCTTCCCATAATCGTAAGAATAAACCGTAACCAGCTTATCGGCTTCTTTATAAGGCATTGTCTTTAAAACAATACCCTTTGTTTCACTAAGAGTAGTCATCCTGATTATAACCGAACTCTTTTAGATACTTTGCCTTATTACGCCAGTTACTTTCCACTTTCACAAAAAGCTCTAAATGAACTGTTTTTCCTACAAACCTGGTCATCTGCCTTCTTGACTGTTCACGTATTTTCTTAATCATCGTCCCTTGTTTACCAATGATAATACCTTTTTGTGACTTACGGTCTACCACAATAGCTGCCATAATAGAAATATCATGTTCCGTTTCTTTCCAGTCTTCTACTACAATCGCAACATTATGAGGAACTTCTTCTCTAGTAAAATAAAGAATCCTCTCTCTGATAAATTCAGAAAGAATGAATTGCTCGGGATGATCTGTAATCATATCCTTAGGATAAACCGCTTCACCTTCAGGAAGTAATTCTTTTACTGCCTTCAATAACTCGTCAACATTGTCACCATGTAAAGCACTAATCGGGATAATCTGATTAAAAGAAAATAACTTCTGCCATTCCAATATCTTTTTTGCTAATTCCTCTTTCGTTAAAAGATCGCTCTTGTTAAGCAAAAGAAAAACCGGACAATCAGCATTCTCTAAACGACTGACAATAAAACGATCTCCTTTTCCTATTATCTCATCAGCCGGAGCAACAAACAAAACAAGATCCATATCCTGAATACTATTAAGAGCATTACTATTCATAAAAGAACCTAAGCCATCCTGCGGCTTATGAATACCCGGTGTATCTAAAAACACAATCTGAGCATCATCATCAGTATAAATTCCTTGTACACTATTACGTGTTGTCTGAGCAGTAGCAGAAGTAATAACCAGCTTAGTTCCTAAAATCTGATTCAAAAGTGTACTTTTCCCTGCATTAGGTCTTCCGACAATACTCACAAATCCAGATTTATACATACAAATCCTCCCCTAAAAACATTCTTGGCATAAGTTCTTTCATATTTGTCACTTCATAGTAATCATGAGACCCCAAAATAACAGGTGTTAAAGGATCAAGAAGTTCTGCTAAAGCCTGGCGGCAGGCACCACAGGGAGAAATAAGCTTTGGTCCTTCGCCCACAATCGCAAGTGCTTTAATATCTTCTTTATGATAACCTCTACAATAAGCTCCAAAAACCGCGTTACGTTCAGCACACATTGTTGTTCCATAAGCAGCATTTTCAATATTACAGCCATGTATAAATGTTCCGTCCTTTAATTCTATACAAGCTCCTACAGGAAAATGAGAATAAGGAATATAAGCATGCTTAGATGCTTTAAATGCTTCATCCACTAAATACCGGTAATCCATACCATCACCCTCTTCTAATATCTAAATAATCTAAAATTCTATCTTGCAAAGCAAACATAATTTTCTCATCTTCTAATGTCATATGATCATATCCAAGCAAATGACATAACCCATGAGTAAATAGAAAACACATTTCTCTTCTTAAACTATGCCCATATTCAGTTGCCTGTGCTTTTGCATGATCCACAGAAATAAATATATCACCAAGACTCCTTGGCATTCCCTCCACAAAGAAAGAGTCATTATCTTCCATTGCAAAACTAATAACATCGGTACTGTAATCAATATCCCTATATTCCTTATTAATCTGATGAATTCTCTGATCATCAGTTAAGATAGCACTCACTTCCACATCATCATGAATATCCAGCAGATTGAGTGCTGTTTCAATAATACTATAAAAGTCCTGACTATAGTCTTCTTTAAAATCTTCTATTTCATTTTCATAAACAAAATCAATGTTCATTATCTTCTAACCCTGATATCCTTTACTTTTCCTGTTTCAATTATAACATAAGTATCCCCCTTGTTCATCAAATTATTACGATGAGTCACAATAATAAACAATTTATCAGGATAATGCTCCTTAATGCTCCTAATGATGCGCTTAGCTTTCTTAAAATCAACATGACTAAACGCTTCATCCAGTAAATAAACATCACAGTCATGCAACAAAGCTCTTGCTAAAATAAGGAGCTGCTGCGCTCCGGCAGATAAGGGACTTCCATCTTCTTTTAAAGATATTTCAAGCTGTGTAAATAATTCCGGATAATCAAGAACATGACTGATCTTCTCTATTTTATTTATATCCTCGCACATTAGATTATCAAAAACAGTCCCTTCAATAAACCCATCCTGATGAATATAAGCTATCCTTTGATGCAAAGAAGAATTTTTAATAGTTGTAATATCCTGATTATTAATCAGAATCTTTCCCTTAAAATGAGTATCTTCACCATTAATTAAACGCAAAAAAGTAGACTTCCCTGATCCGTTAGCACCAACAACAAATAAAGACTGATTAATATGCAAATCAAAATGGCTGAGCACCTTCTGATGATATCCATAAGAAAAGCTGACATTATTTAAATAAATATCTTTTACCTTCTCTTCAATAATCTCTTCCTTTAAAGCTTCTCTTTCTAAAAACTCCTTATAGTGCTCATACAAAACAGCAGATTGTTTAAATTGAACAAAGACTGACATGCTGTTCATTACAGATGGAATCATCAAACTATGAAGCATATAAAACATAAAAATATGTCCCATCGATAAAAGACGATGCCGATACAAATACAATCCCATCACTAAAATCATTACTGTTCCTATCAAACTTAACATTTCAATGCTCATAGACATCTTTAAAATCAACATCCTCTGATCTTCTTTAGCATTAGCCTCTTTTTCATAAACCATATCATAATCCTTAATATATTTTGCTTTGCCAAGATAAACTCTACCCAAATTGCGATGCCCAATAAAACTCAAAAGCTTCTGACTATGACAATTATGAGCCTGAAGAAAATGTTTATAAAAAGAAAGAATATCCTTGCTTTTATATTTAACATATAAAATAATCAGCAAAATATCTAAAAGAATCAGACCCGCCAAAGATAAACAGATCAGACACATCCCTGCCATCAGCACAATTATTACCAATAAATCAATAAAAACCGCCTTAAAGAATTCTATTGTATAGCCGGATAAATCATATAAAGAGATAATTTTTGAATGAATCATTCCAATATCCTGATAAAAACAATCTTCAGGAAGATCTAAAATACCCTTAGCACTTTGATAGACATACTCTTTATCTAGAGAGCGATGAAAAAGTATAGAATTCTTTTCCTTTGTACGTTCCAGAAGAATTTTCATCACATTCAAAAGAAAATAAGACATACACACAATTAAACTCATAACTATCGGCGAATCCGTATGAATAAAATCAATCATAAAAGAATACAATCCTGTAATAATGTAGCTAATAACCGCAATCAGTAAAGAAACCTTTATCATTTGATGTATTTCCCTTTTATAAAGCTTATAAAGACCTTTCAAAAATGACCCATAGGTTCTCTCACTATAATCATAATATCTTCCTAAATGATTAATACTGATTACATTCTGACTATAAATATCCGACAGTTCTTCTCGACTATATTTCACAATGCCAATTGACGGATCACCGATTATATACTGTTCTTTTTTAATTTCATATAAAACTACATAATGTCCTAATTCTCCTTGGATACAATGAAGAATACAAGGCAAAGATAATGTCTCCTCTATATCATCTAAAGATGCTTTATAAGCCATTGATTCAATATTATAAGAATGCAATGCTTCAATCATGCCTTTTATCGTACTGCCGGAACTATCAGGTCTGACTTTCCTTTTTATATTTATAGCATCTTCATTCACTCCATAATACTTAAGTATCATCTTAATACAATAAACACCGCACGATGTCTCATCATCTTGTAAGTATACCGGGTACTTGCTCATAAAAATCCTCCTTACTTATTTATACCCGGAAAATAAAGTGTTTTCTCACTTAAAAAGAAAGAACACTTTATTCTTTCTTAATAATAAGAGCACTATTCATTATGAATAGTGCTCACTCTTATTTCAATGGGGCGGCTGATGGGGTTCGAACCCACGAATGCCGGAGCCACAATCCGGTGTGTTAACCACTTCACCACAGCCGCCATCTTTAACACTAGAGAGTATATCTTAAAAAAACAATCTTGTAAAGGACAAAATAAAAACAAAAATCCTTTTTAGCTCTTATTTTATTGAAAATCATAGATCTTCCTCCTATAATAAACATGAGGAGGGAATTATGAAAATACTAAGTGCAACACTTATTTCCAATACAATTTCATTAAAAAATATACCAACTTCTTGTGAAGATGCTCAGCAAATTCTCTCTTTCTCATCTAATGGAGATGTTAGCTTGCAAAGATATATTTTTGATCATAAACTCATTAAAAATAAAGAAGAAAGCACACACATCGATCACATCGATGAACTTTTTAATTTTATAGTATCCAGTTTTACAAAAACCGTTCCGATAAGTGCAACCTTAATCAATGACCAATGGGAACTGATTTTAAATACTGATGAAGGCTATCAATGGTACAATGGATCGTTAGATGGAGGTCCACTTGTTAATAACAAAAACTTTAGTCGGTATTTAAAGGAACTTTTACCTTTTGAGCATTTAATAGCTTTTGGATAAAGAAAGAAGGAATAAAAATGAAAAAAATAAAAAATATCCTATTACTTAGCTTATGTACCCTTTTATTAAGTGGCTGTATGAAATTCAATATGTCAATAACCGTTGATAAAAACGGAAATACTTCTCTAGCTACCGAGATACTTGTTTCAGAAGATTTAATTAAGACTGCTCAGCAGACAAAAGAATCTTATCTTAAAAGTCTTAAAGAGCAATATCAGAATGAAAATGTTACTATTAAAGAAATCTCTAAAAAAGATAAAGATGGTACAAATTATATAGGTATATCAGCCGTATCGAACAATAATAAATCTTCTCTCAAAGCAGTTAAAAAAGATGGACGTATATCTTTATCCATCCCTGTAAAAGATTTAACCGACTCTTTAAACAATAAAGATTTTAATGACGCTATGAAGACCTATAATTACTCTTTTGGCCAACTAAAAAAACTAGGTGTTCAAATGATTATTACTATTACTATGCCATCATCACCAAAAACAAATATTGGTAAAGTTAGTGGAAATACTGTAACTATTGATTTGCTTGATGAACTATCAAAAGATTCAAATAATCAAATACAAACTATTGAAATATCTTCATCAGCCAACGATTATCGTTATTATTACTATATTGCAGGTGGGATAGTTATAATAGGTGTCATCGGAGCTATAATTATGCTGATAAGAAAAAAGAGAAAACCTTTAAAAGAAGCTTGATAGAGCTTCTTTTAATTCATTTTCAGAGATATCTAAAAAACCTTGCACCATTAGCTTACTGCCTCCTCCTTTAGCACCTTTCTCTTTTAAAAGAGACAGCAGCTCTGATAAATCATTTCCTTTTATAATAAAACGATATCCCCGATGATCATTTCCTACAAAAATAGCTGTTAAAGAATGTGTTATATTATAATGTTCATCCACTAATTCTCTTTGCAGATGAGGAGCTAGTTCATCAATAAATAAACAGCTATTTCTTTTAAGTCTTTCAAAAAGCATTTCTCTTTGCAGGCTATGATATTTTTCTGATAGTTCTTTGTTTGTATTTAAAAGACCTTGTACATAGCTTAATAAAGTCTGATCATTAGCTGAAAGCAGATGATAAAGTTTGACTAACAGCTGATAATCTTTCTGAGCACTTTCTAAGGCACGTTTCCCCCCGGCTATGAAGAAACGAGTTCCTTTCTTCATATTCATTGTCTTAAGAATTTTAAACTGTCCTATTTCACCCGTTCTTAAAACGTGAGGAGCACAGCAGGCACATAAATCGATATCTTCTATTTCTACTAGGCGAACCGGTTCATTCAGTTCCTTTTTACTGCGATAATCAAGAAGAGAAGGATCCTCAGGATAAAAGGCTCTAATCTTTTTATTTTGAAAAATAACTTCATTAACTTTGTTTTCAAGCATCAGAATATCCTCTCTTGAGAAAAAGCCATTAAAATCAGCAGTCATATCTTCTCTTCCTAAATGAAATCCGATATTATCAAACCCAAACAATCTTTTTACAAGACCGGAGAGTATATGTTCACTGCTGTGATTCTGCATGTTAGAAAATCTAATATCAAAGTCAATAATTCCTTTAATAGTCTCCCCCAAATGCAATGAATGATCTTTAACGGTATGATAAATAATTCCCTCTTCAATCTGCACATCGATAACAGGTAGACCACTAATCGTTCCCTGATCACAGGATTGCCCTCCTCCTTCCGGAAAAAAGAGCGTCTGATCAAGAACTATTTTACAATCTATAATATCAATAATCTTGGCATAAAATTCTTTCTGATAAGCATTCTGTTCATATAATTTAACTGTTTTCATAACTATTAAAAAGTAGATCGGAGATCTACTTTCCTTTCACAAACTCCTTAATTTTACGAAAGCTGTCTGCTGACATTGCATGCTCCATACAGCAGGCATCTTCATAAGCAACTGATTCTTCAACGCCCATATCCATTAGCCAATTCATAAAAAACTCATGTCTTTCTAAAATATCTGTACTAATAGCCAGACCCTTCTCTGTTAAAAACAATTCACCGGAATCTTTCTTCTCAATAAACCCCTCAGCAGCAAGTTTAGCCATTGCGACTGAAACGCTGGATTTTCTAAAACCCAGCTTATTTGCAACATCGACAGAACGACAAGTACCCTTTTCTTTTGTAATCATAAGAATAGCTTCTAAATAGTCTTCTGATGACTGATGCATCTTGATCGGTTCATGATTCATATCATCACCCCTTTATATTCTTGCTAAAATTTTACTCATAAATAAAAAATTTGTCAATTTTTAGAATTTAAACTTCATTTTTTTATAATATATAAATTTTATTAGTATATATACATTCTTAATAAAATATGAAAATTATCTTTTTTTATTTCATTACAAAAACTAGTTGAAAAGTCAACTAATTTTTGTAATAATATATCTACATTCAAAAACAATAAAAATAATACACGTGAAGGAGGAAAACAGGATGAAAGTCATTAAGAGAGATCGCAGTCTTGTTGAATTTGATGGTCAAAAAATAGAACAGGCTATTTTAAAAGCAATGAGGTATGGTAGTGGTATTGTCCATGAAGAGACAGCTCATCAAATTGCGGTTGAAATAGAAAACTGGCATAAAAGTTCCGGAGCTAATCAGGTTGATATTTATCGTATTGAAGGTCAGGTATTTGAAAAACTGATTGATAAAGGAGAAATGCTGACAGCTAAAGCTTATGAGGGTTATCGTAAAGTCAGAGAATTCCAAAGAGAAGAAAATACTATCGATAAAGAAATCTACGGCATTATTAAACAGACAAATAAAGAAGCTATGGATGAAAATTCTAATAAGGATGCTGCTGTTTTAGCAACTCAAAGAGATTTAATTGCCGGCGAATTCTCAAAAGATTACTGTCGCAGACTTTTACTTCCTCCTAAAATTGTTCAAGCTCATGATGAAGGACTTATTCATTTTCATGATATGGACTACTTTATCCAAAAGATGTTTAATTGCTGCTTCGTGAATCTCAAAGATATGCTACAAAATGGCACGGTTATTAATGGCAAGCTGATAGAAAGTCCTAAATCATTCCAGACCGCTGCTACTATTGCTACTCAGATTGTTCAGCAGGTTGCCTGCGGACAATATGGAGGACAGACAATTTCTATCGCTCATCTTTCTCCGTTTGTAAGAATTTCTTATGAAAAGCATAAGAAATCCATTATTGATGAAGGTCAATCAGTAGGAATTGAATATACAAATGAGCAGATTGAAAAAATTGCTCATTCAAGATTAAAAGATGAAATTAAAGCAGGTGTACAGACTATTCAGTATCAGATTAATACTTTTTCCACTACTAATGGTCAAGCCCCTTTCTTAAGTGTTTTCATGTATTTAAATGAAGAACCGGATTATGTAAAAGAAACAGGTATGCTGATTGAAGAAATCTTAAGACAAAGATATACCGGCATGAAAAATCCGGTAGGTGCTTATATTACGCCTGCATTCCCTAAGCTTCTTTATGTCTTAGATGAAAATAATGTTCCTGATGATAGTGAATACAGATCTTTAACTGACTTGGCTGTAAAATGTGTATCTAAACGTATGATGCCTGATTTCCTATCAGCTAAAATATTGAAACAGAATTATGAAGGAAATGTTTTTGGTCCAATGGGATGCCGTTCTTTCTTGTCTCCTTGGAAAGATGCTGACGATCATTATAAATTATACGGACGTTTCAACCAAGGTGTTGTGACATTAAATTTAACAGATGTTGGCTTATCTGCTAAAAAGAATCTTGATGATTTCTGGCAGATTCTTGATGAAAGACTTGATTTATGTCATGAAGCTTTAATGCTAAGACACGAAAATCTAAAGAGTACATTATCAGATGTTTCACCTATTCATTGGCAATATGGCGCTATTGCCAGATTAAAGCCAGGTGAAACAATCGATAAGCTTCTAATGAACGGTTATTCTACCTTATCATTAGGTTATATCGGTCTTTATGAATGTGTTGTTGCCCTACTTGGAACAACACATACTCAAGGTGCCGGTGAGGAGCTTGCCGAAAAGATTATGCTTAGATTAAGAAAAGCATGTGATGACTGGAAAGCGGAATCAGGACTTGGATTTGCTTTGTATGGTACACCGGCGGAGTCTACAACATATAAGTTTGCTAGAACTTTAAAGAAAAGATTCGGTTCTATTCCCGGCATTACTGACAAGGATTATATCACAAACTCTTATCATGTTAATGTCAGAGAACATATTGATGCTTTTAAAAAGCTTGGTTTTGAAGCTAAATTCCAGACTATTTCTTCCGGCGGAGCTATCTCATATGTAGAAGTTACTAATATGACAAATAACTTTGAAGCAATGAAGTCTTTAATCAATTATATGTATGATACTATCCAATATGCTGAAATCAATACAAAGAGTGACTATTGCCAGAAATGTGGCTTTGATGGAGAAATTCTATTAGATGATCAAGGTGAATGGTATTGTCCAAACTGTGGCAACAGAAATCATAAGACATTAAATGTTTGTCGCAGAACATGCGGTTATTTAGGGGATAACTTCTGGAATAAAGGACGTACACAGGAAATACAAGAGCGATTTGTTCATCTGGACAATCGTATCTACAACACAAAATAAGAAAAGCCCTTTAAAGGGTTTTTCTTTAGGAGTCAGATATGCATTACGCACAAATAAGAGATATAGATATAGCAAATGGTGAAGGTATTAGAGTCTCTCTCTACACACAAGGATGTCATATTCATTGTCCTGGCTGTTTTAATGAAGAAACATGGGATTTTAATAGAGGTGAAGTCTTTACTGACAGTATTAAAAAACAGCTTATTGATTTAATTAACAAACCCCATATCGATGGTTTTACCTTACTCGGCGGTGAACCCATGTCTCCAGAAAATACTGAAGTAATAGATCAGCTGCTTAAAGATATTAGAGAACAATGTCCTAATAAAACAATCTGGTTATATTCATCTTATCTATATGAGATATTATTAAGAAATAGAAAAAATGCTTTAAAATATGTTGATGTTTTAATAGACGGTCCCTTTATTGAAGATCTCAAAGACCTTAAATTAAAATTTAGAGGATCAACCAACCAAAGAGTTATTGATGTTCAGGAGTCTTTAAAAACAAACACTATTGTATTACATAAGTTTAAAGAAATTTAAAGGAGCGGTTATCCGCTCCTTATTTATTAAAAAATACTTCTTTACAAACCTTAAAGAAATTTGTCTTATTGCCATAATTTAATGTTCCCCAGCGATAAATACGGATAGAAATATAAGCAAACAGACAGATAAAGACAATAATAAATGCTGTTGAGCCCAGAATCTCAAATAATGAAACACTTGTAAGTGCATATCGAATAGGCATGACCATAACTGAGAAAAATGGGATCCATGAACCTATTACCAATATCGGACCACTCTGTCCTTGGAGAGCAAACGTTGAAATAATATATGCTGCAACAAACAAGAAAGTAACCGGCATTATCGCACTTGCAAGATCTTCCAGTTTTGACACAACAGAACCTAAGGCAGAGAATATAAACATATACAAGAATAATCCTAATATAAAATATAGAATATACATTCCCAACAATGAGAAATTCATCATCATTTTTAATGCACTTAATAATCCTGCAGGATACATTGATGAGAAAATCATAAAGGAAGCTGCAAATGATGCAATAATAATAGCAAACTGTGCTACTGACGATAAAGTAATAGCTAATACTTTACCAACAATAAGTTCTTTCGGATCAGCTGTTGTAATCAGTAATTCCATTGTGCGATTATCTTTTTCTCTAGCAACAGCAGTTGCTACAGTCTGACCATAGAAAATAATAACAGTATACATGAGTATCATAAATATATAAGCCATTAAATACTGTGTAGCAGTATCTCTCCCAAGAATCTTAAAATCAGATTGAATCTGTACAGATTGAAGTTCCTGATAATCTTTGCGATTTATTTTCTTTTCCTGAAGCTTAGCCTCAATAACCAGCTGCTTTAAAATAGACTCAAGAGCTTCTGATTTACCATTATCTCGAAGACCTTTATCATTATAAACCGTTGTATAAGAATTAATACTATGAATAACATATCCAACAGGTTCTTTACCTTTCTTAACTGCTTTATTTAAATCTTCTACATTTGCATAAAGGTGTTTCTTTGCAACAGGAAGCTGCTTCTGTAATGCCTCATTATCAAAAACAAAGCCGCCTTCTACTGAATCACTAATTGTCTGAGTCTTTTCTTCAATTTTATTACTTTCTGCTATCTTATTAACTACAACAGGTATTAAAGGCAAGGCAAAAGCTATCAATGACAAAATAACAGTTGTCACAATAACAGCCTTCTTTTTAAACTGCTGAACAAACTCAAACCTAAAAATAGTTCCTATGTTTTTCATTATTCTCCACCTGCCTTGCTTACAAATATATCCTGAAGACTTGGTCTATACTGTCCAATAGAAATAATAGAATCTAATTTATCTACCAGTATTGTCATCATTTGTTGATAAGTATATTTTGGATGCTTTTCAATAATATAGCGCTGAGCCCGTTTAGAATAAACAGCATCAATTGTCTTAAGAAAAGATTCTGTTGAAGCATCATCATTTGTTTCTAATGCAATCTTATGGCCGCCTTCTTCTTTCTTAATAGCTTCAAGATCACCGCTGACAATAATCTCTCCTTTATTAATAAGTATAATCTGATCACACATTTCCTCTACATAGGCCATCTGATGAGATGAAAATATAACCAGTTTTTCCTTATCTACCATACTGCGAATAGTATCTTTAAACACCTGTGCATTTACAGGATCAAGTCCTGAGAATGGCTCATCAAGAATAATAATATCCGGATCATTCAAGAAAGCCTGAGCAATCTGAATCTTTTGCTGATTTCCTTTCGATAATGTTTCCAGTTTTTTATTTTTATATTCATCTAAGTTAAAATATGAAATCCAATACAAAGCTTCCTGTTCAGCTTCTTTTTTATCGGCACCTTTTAGTATAGAAAAATACATAAGCTGATCCTTAACAGTGATTTTTCCATACATGCCTCTTTCTTCAGGAAGATAACCAATGCGATGCTTTTTTAAATCAAGAAGTTTACCATCAAGTAAAAACTTCCCTGAATCTTGATTAAAAACATTCATCAAACAGCGAAAAGTTGTTGTTTTCCCTGCTCCATTCCTACCTAAAAAACCCATTGCTTTACCGCTTTCAACTTGAAAATTAATGGAATGGAGTATTTCTTTTTTATTAAACGCTTTAACAATTCCTCTTGCTTCTAATATCATAGTTTTTCTCCTTTATGAAACTATTTTATCATATTTCAAAAAAATTTTAAAGTTTTATATTCAAATCATCTACATATAACTTGATAAAAAAGACTGCTAAGCAGTCTTACCCAGTTGTGCCTGTACAGCCGTTATTGCTACAACACCAACAATATCATCAGCATAACATCCTCTTGACAAATCATTAACCGGCATAGCTAAACCTTGTAAAACCGGTCCATAAGCATTTGCCTTAGCAAGTCTCTGAACAAGCTTATAGCCAATATTGCCCGCCTCTAGACTTGGAAAAATAAGTGTATTAGCGTGTCCTGCAACAGCAGAATCAGGAGCCTTTAATTGAGCAACTGTCAAATCTAAAGCAGCATCAAGTTGCATTTCTCCATCCAATTCAATATCAGGATACTTTTCATGAGCAATCCTTACCGCTTCAGATACTTTATCCACATCACTATGCTTTGCACTTCCTTTTGTAGAATAAGAAAGTAATGCCGCCTTAGCTTTATGACCAACAAATAATTCAAATGACTGTGCTGATAAAGCAGCAATTTCAGCTAATTTTTCAGAATCAAAATCAACATTTACTGCACAATCAGCAAAAACAAACAAACCATTATCCCCTAGGGTACAGTTAGGAACTTCCATTAAAAAGAAACCTGAAACACTCTTAACACCCGGTTTTGTCTTTAAAAGCTGTAAAGCCGGTCTGATAGTATTCCCTGTAGAATGACATGCTCCTGATACTACTCCATCAGCATCACCGCATTTACACATGAGACAGGCATAATACATATAATCCTGTTCCATCTGTTTTTTTGCATCTTCAGCAGTTAATCCTTTACTGGCGCGTAATTCTACAAATTTATCAATATACTTCTGCTTATTAGGATCAGTAAAAGGATCCACAATAACCGCCTGACTAATATCAAAACCTGTACTATTTTCTTCAATCTCTTCTTTTGCTCCAATAAGAATAATATCAGCAATTCCTTCTTTTAATACTTTTTCAGCAGCCTCAAATGTCCTTTTATCCATTGTTTCAGGCAAAACAATAGTCTTCTTATCACTCTTTGCTTTTTCTATTAATTTGTCAAGAATACCCATTATTCATTTATCTCCTTTTCTATACATAAAACTTAAAATATTCTATTTATTATTTTACGCTCATTTAGGCATTCTATCAACTCTAAAATAAAGCACTTACATATATCCAATAATATATTCTGTACTATATCATAAAAAAGAACTAATAATTAAAAAACCTTGATTAAATCAAGGTATTTTTAAGATGGTGCTCAAGATGGGATTTGAACCCACACGACATAAGTCACTAGTACCTGAAACTAGCGTGTCTACCATTCCACCACTTGAGCATATAAAGAATAATACTACAAAGAGAAATAATTTGTCAATACAAGATAAAATAGTTGAAAAAGAAAAGTTAATAAGATAAGATTTATGCATATTTATATAAGGGAAAACCGTTATACATTTTTAATAGGAGGGATTTTATGGCAGAAATAGAAATTAAAAATCTATCTAAACACTTTTATAGTACACAAGGAAAAGTAGAAGCACTTAAAAATGTTAATTTAGAAATAGAAAAAGGAGATATCTTTGGAATCATCGGTATGAGCGGTGCCGGCAAAAGTACTCTTGTCAGATGTCTAAACTTCTTAGAGAAACCCACTTATGGTGATGTCATTATTCAGGGAATTCATTTAAAAAACTTAACAGAGAAAGAATTAAGAGCAGAGCGAAAAAAAATTACAATGATTTTTCAGAACTTTAACTTACTCATGCAAAAAACTGTTATTGATAATGTATGCTTTCCATTAAGAATATCAGGTATCAGTAAAAATGATGCCTATAAGAAAGCTATTGATTACTTAAAGATCGTTGGTCTTGAAGATAAGGCAAAAAGCTATCCTGCTATGCTTTCAGGAGGACAGAAGCAAAGAGTTGCGATTGCTCGTGCTTTAGCATGTGATCCGGAAATACTGCTTTGTGATGAAGCTACAAGTGCCTTAGATCCTGCAACAACATCTTCTATCTTAGCTTTATTATCAAAGATTAATGAAGAAATGGGTATCACCATAGTTATTATTACTCATCAGATGTCCGTTATTCAGGATATCTGTAAAAATGTTGCAATCATGGAAGATGGAACTGTTCAGGAAACAGGAACTGTTGAAGAAATCTTTAAGAATCCCCAAAGTAAGGTGGGAAAAAGACTGATTTTATCCGATGATATAAGAACTACTGATGAATTAAAATCCAATGTTCAGTATCGTATTGTATTTAATGAACAGTCTTCATTTGAACCGGTTATCGCAAATTTAATCTTAAAATTTAAAAAACCCGTTAATATTCTCTATGCAAATACAAGAGATGTACATGGTTCAGCTATGGGAGATATGATTGTTGACTTTGGTGAAGGTGATCCATCTGAAATGATTGCTTTTCTTAAAGAAAGAGGTCTTTCAGTAAAGGAGGTTAATCAGTAATGAATTTTTATGAAATATTACAACTTATAATTCCTGAAACAGGAAATACGCTAATTATGGTTGCTGTCAGTACAATCTTAGGATATGCTTTCGGTCTTCCATTAGGCATTATTCTTACTTTAACTGATAAGAATGGTTTAAAGCCTAATAAAGCTGTTTATACTATACTGGATATTATTGTCAACATATTTAGATCCATACCATTTGTGATTTTACTAGTATGGATGATTCCTTTCACTAAAGCTCTTGTTTATACCAGTATCGGTGTTAAAGGCGCTATTGTGCCTTTAACGGTAAGTGCTATTCCATTTATAGCTCGTATGATTGAACAGTCTTTAAAAGAAGTAGATCCCGGCGTTATTGAAGCGGCTCAGGCAATGGGTGCTTCAACATGGCAGATTGTAATGAAAGTATTGCTTGTTGAATCAAGATCATCTCTTGTACTTGGAACAACCATTGTCTTTTCTTCAATCATCGGCTATGTAGCTATGGCAGGCATGGTTGGAGCCGGAGGCTTAGGTGATGTTGCGATTAGATATGGTTATTTAAGATATGTTAAAGAAGTTATGCTGGCAGCTATTATTGTGGTTATAATTATTGTACAAATATTCCAGCTTGCAGGAAATTATCTTGCTAAAAAAGTAGATAAACGACAATAAAAAGGAAGTAAAAGCTTCCTTTTTATTTATGATATGTTTCATGATTAATGATTTTAAAACTACGATAAATTTGTTCAACAAGCATAAGTCTAAAAAGTTGGTGAGGAAATGTCATCGGACTAACAGATACTTTTATTTGTGCTCTATGATATAGTTCTTCACTATGACCTAATGATCCGCCAATCACAAAAACAATTGTACTATAACCGTTAATCATTTGATTTTCTATCATTTCTGAGAATTGAACAGAATCATAGGTTTTGCTTTTAACATCCATGAGGATCATATAATCTTTATTATCTTTAATATATTTTAATATCTTTTCTCCTTCTTTATTCTTAATCATGATTTGCTGTGATAAAGAAGGATTATCAGGTATCTTTTCATCAGCTACTTCTATAATTTTAAGCTTACAATAAGCCGATAATCTCTTTTGATACTCCTCAATTCCTGCTTTTAAATATTTCTCTTTGATCTTGCCTACACATATTAGCTTAATTGTCATTTCTTCCACCTGTTAATATTTTAAACTGGTCTGCACATCTAATTTTCTTTTTATCAAAAGAATTATGAAGCTCATCAAAAACATCATAATAAGTATGTAAAGCTAATTCCTTTGTATTAGCTTCCTGTGATAAATGAGCTAAGATAATTTCTTTCGTATTCTCTCCCATAATCTCATTCATTAAGCGAGCACTATATTCATTATTGAGATGTCCTAAATCTCCTAATATCCTATTTTTCAAGAATAAAGGTCTCCTTGTATTCATCAGCATTTCTATATCATGATTTGCTTCAATCACATAATAATTCAAATCCTGAATATACTGTCTATTCTTCCTAGAAACATATCCTGTATCCGTCATATAAAGAAAAGATTCTTCTCCTCTTATCACAAATCCTACAGTATTTGTTGCATCATGAGATAATTTTAATACAAAAATATGAAAATGACCCATCTGATATTCCTGATAAGGTATAAGCTCATGTTCCTGATCTAATTCTTTAATATTGCCTTTTGCAGTATAAACAATATCTTTATCAAAGATACCAATATTCTTATTATGATCATTATGATCATGCGTTAATAAAACATAACTGATATCATCCTGACTATACCCTAATTCATCAAGTTTAAATAACAGCTGTTTTCTGGTAATACCACAATCTATTAATACACCTGTATTATTCTCATATATAAAGGCTGCATTACCTTTTGATCCGCTTGCTAAAATATGATATTTCATATATTTCTCCTAATATGTGCATTATATCATGAAATATTTTTGATGCAATTATATAAAAATAAGACTTTTTCTCTTATTTTGTGATAAAATAAAGAAAAGCAGGAGGTATAGACATGACTAAAATCATTACAATTGCTAGAGAGTATGGCTCTGGAGGAAGAATTATTGCCCAAAAAACAGCTGAAAAGTTAGATCTTGTTTACTATGATAATCAGATTATTGACTTAGCTGCTCAGGAATTAGGTTTTAATATTGATACTATCAGACGTGCTGCTCAGGAAAGAAGTTCAGGATTCTTATATTCTATGGTAGGTGGAAGCTTTCAAATGCCTTTAAATGATCAAGTCTTTGCGACTCAATCTAAAGTTATTAGACATCTTGCTTCTAATGAATCATGTATTATTGTTAATGGCTGTGCTGACTATATTCTTGAAGATTTTGATAATGTTTTAAAGGTATTTATTCATGCACCATTAGAATCTCGTATGAGAAGAGTATCTGAAGAGTATCATGAAGATGAAGGAGATGCTAAGAAAAAGATTATCTCTATGGATAAGAAGCGTTCTAACTATTATAACTACTATACTACTAATAAATGGGGACATCTAAAAAACTTTGATTTAACTATTAATAGCGATTTTGGATTAGATGAGACTGCTGATATTATTGCTGAAATGTATAGAAAACTATAAAAGAGGCATTGCCTCTTTTTTAATACTGACTCTTTTCTCCACAAACCTTAATAATATAAATACCTTTCTTATCTAATTATCTTTATATTTCTCTAAAACAGCTGTCTGAATAACTCTCTCTTGCAAATAATAGACAGTCTGATAACCAATTTTCTTTTCATTTAAATTGTAAAAAAAGGAGCCTAAGCTCCTTGAAGTCTTACTTAAGACCATATTTTTTATTGAACTTCTCTACTCTTCCATCTGCACTCGCAAATCTCTGTTTACCGGTATAAAATGGATGGCAGTTTGAACAAGTGTCTACACGAATCTCATCTAACACTGAACCTGTTTCAAATTCAGTACCGCAAGATGTGCAAACAACTTTTACCTTCTTGTAATTAGGATGAATTCCCTGTTTCATAGTTGTCTCTCCTTCCGCCTTGAAATATATGCTACTCCAAAGTAAGTTGCTCTAGTATAATAGCACTAATAATTTAATAATACAATAGTTTTTAAAATTATTTTATCAGTCTTCTACCATATAACGTGAAATCTGAGCACCTAAGGCAATCAGCTTACGATCAATACTATCATATCCTCTATCAATATGGTAAACATTACTTATCTCAGTAACACCCTCTGCCATTAATCCTGCTACAACTAAGGCCGCACCACATCTTAAGTCAGTGGCTTCTACACGTGCTCCATGTAATGGTGTCTTCCCATTAATATAACAACAAGCATCACCTAAAGTGATATCAGCACCCATTCTATTTAACTGTTCACAATGCTTAAAGCGTGCTGTATAAATAGTATCAGTGACTTTTGACTGTCCATAGGCCTGTGTTAATAAACTTGTAAGAGGCTGCTGTAAATCAGTTGCAAAGCCCGGATAAATCTGTGTTTTTACTCTTATTGGTTTAAAATTATCAAGTCCGCCAAATACTAAAATAGTATCACCGATAATTTCCATACCAACCCCCATCTCTCTTAATTTAGAAAGCAAGGCATCCAGATGCTGTGGTATCACATTTTGCACTAAAACCATTGTTCCGATAGCAGCAGCAATAATCAGAAATGTTCCCGCTTCGATACGATCAGGAATAATCTCATGATTAGCACCCCCCATATAATCAACACCTTCTATAGTAATAGTATCAGTCCCAACGCCTCTTATTTTAGCTCCCATTTTAGTTAAAAGATTAGCTACATCAATAATTTCCGGTTCTTTAGCAGCATTTTCAATAATTGTTCTTCCATTTGCTTTTACTGCTGCCAACATAATATTAATAGTAGCTCCAACACTCGCAAAATCCAAATAAATATGAGCACCCTCAAGATTATCCGCTTTTAAATGATATTCTCCTGTTTCATTATGATATTCAATAACAGCTCCTAATGCTTCAAATCCCTTTAAATGAAGATCAATAGGGCGTGGTCCAAGATAACATCCGCCAGGCATCTTAATTGTTACTTCCCCATATTTACCCAATAATGCTCCCATAAAATAATATGAAGCCCTTAATTTATCTACTGCTTCACTAGTTAAAGGATTATTTTTCATATGTGTAGGATCTACTCTTAAAGTATCACCCTCTAACTCCACTTCACAATTCAATTCTCTCAATAAAATTACTAAGGCTTCAACATCCGATATTTCCGGAACACCGCATATTTCCACCGGCTCCTGTGCTAAAACAACCGAAGGAATCAAAGCTACTGTTGCATTCTTAGCTCCACTGATTCTTACAGTTCCTTTTAATTTATGTCCACCCTCAATCGCAATTACTTCTTTTGCCATCTTATTTCTCCTAATATATCAAAACATTCATAGAATGTGACCCTCGTACTTATTCCAATTATAATAGATTCATAAAAAAAATCAAAATATATCCGCCTTTTTTTAAAACTAATATTTTACTTATCTATGAATTGTGCTATACTAACACCACATGGTCCGTTGGTGAAGTGGTCAACACACTTGGTTCTCATCCAAGCATTCAGGGGTTCGAACCCCCTACGGACTACCAAAAAAAAGAAAAAAGAAAGCCAAGCTTTCTTTTTAAAATGTCATTATATAAAAAATGGCTGGGGTAACTGGATTCGAACCAGTGAAATGGCAGATTCAGAGTCTGCTGCCTTACCGCTTGGCTATACCCCAACAACAATGTTTATTATACACAAAACAAAGGAGATGTAAAGAAGAAAATGAATAAAATCAGAACAAGATTTGCTCCTAGTCCTACAGGTTATATGCATATAGGGAATTTGCGTACTGCTTTATATTGTTATTTAATTGCTAAACATCAAAATGGAGATTTTCTTTTAAGAATTGAAGATACTGATCAAAACAGAGAAGTAGATGGTGCTGTTCAGATTATTTATGATGTATTAAATGAAACCGGATTACATTATGATGAAGGACCCGATAAACCGGGCGATACCGGTCCTTATGTACAATCAGAACGTTTACCTATTTATAAAGAATATGCTTTAAAGCTTATTGAACTTGGAGCAGCTCATTATTCTTTCTCTAAAAAAGAAACATCAGATACTCAGACATTTGAAATGAGAGATCCGGATCGTTATCTGAGTAAAGAAGAAATTCAAGCCAAATTAGATGCCGGAGAAGAATATGTTATTAGGCAGACTATCCCTGAATCAGGAACTGCTTCATTTGATGATCTGATTTATGGTCATATTGAAGTCCCTTGTGATACCTTAGATGATAATGTATTACTTAAAAGTGATGGCTATCCAACATATAACTTTGCGAATGTTGTTGATGATCATTTAATGGGTATTACAGATGTCGTCAGAGGAAATGAATATCTTTCTTCTACTCCTAAATATAATCTCTTATATAAAGCATTTAACTGGGATCCTCCCAGATATATTCATCTTCCTCCTGTTATGAAAGATGAACAGCATAAACTTTCTAAAAGAAATGGTGATGCTTCTTTTCAAGATCTTAAAGCAGAAGGATTTCTTTCTGAAGCGATTATTAATTATATAGCTTTATTAGGATGGGCTCCTATGGATGAAGAAATCTTATCTTTAGATGATTTAATCAAACAATTTGAAATAGATCGTATTTCTAAAGCACCTGCTATCTTTGATAAAACTAAACTTAAATGGATGAATGGTGTCTATCTTAGAAAGATGTCTTTAGATACATTCCATGATACTATAAAGCATCTTTATCCAAAAACCATTACTAGAGAAGCGGATCTAAAAGAAGTTTCATTAGTATTACAGCCTCGCTTAGAAAGAGTGAATAAAGAAGATATAAAAGAGTTTGTAGATTTTATCAATGAATGTCTTCCTTTTGATGCCAATATCTATACTCATAAAAAGATGAAAACAAATCCATATAATTCATTAGAAGCCTTAAAATTATCATTACCTGCAATGGAAGCATGGGAAGATTATAGTGATGATGAAGGCATGATGAATATGCAAATAAATCTTGCTAAAGAACAGGAATTAAAGAATGGACGTATTATGTGGCCTATTCGTGTTGCTTTATCTAATAAAGCCTTTACTCCGGGAGGATCAGTAGAAATCGCTCATATCCTAGGTAAAGAAGAAACAATTAAAAGATTAAAACAGGCTATCAGTGATTTAGAGGATTATGTAAAAGAAAATCCGGAAAACTAAAAAGGATCAATGACCATTAATGTCATTGACCTTTTTATTTATTCCCCTAGCAAATGAACAATCTGATAATTATGCTTTACATAAGGTAAGAATACTTCAATAATATCTTCTATTCTTATCTTTAAAGTACTGGTATTATCACAAGGATGTACGCCTATATAATCTTTTTTTAGGATATCTTCATCAATTAATAATTGAACATGATTCTCTTGATCATTCATTAATCCTAATACACTTAAACTGCCCGGCAATATATCTAAGTATTCAAGCATATGCTCATTATCAGAAAATGATAAGCGAGAGGAATAAATCTGATGGGATAATTCTTTTGTTTTAAACTTCTTATCACCCGGCATCATCAATAAATAAAAAGATGTCTGCTGACGATTACACAATAAAAGATTCTTACAGATAGAGACAGCTAATAGATCTTCTATCTTTTTTAATCCTTCCATAGTATCTATAGACTCATGATCACATAAACGATAACTTATATTCAAATTATTCAATAATTTATATGTACGCTCTTTTCTATTCATAAGTTCTCCCTTACTTACTATATAAGAAACTCATCAAATGATGAGTTTTCTTATATTTCAAACAATGGTGTAGAAAGATATCTATCTCCTGTATCCGGTAAAATAACAACAATCATCTTACCTTCATTTTCTTCTCTTGATGCCACTTCAATAGCTGCTTTAACCGCTGCACCTGATGAAATACCAACAAGTACTCCCTCATGCTGTCCGATCTCTCTTCCCAGCTGGAAAGCATCATCATTAGAAACAGTAATAATTTCATCATAAACATCTGTATTTAATACCTTAGGTACAAATCCTGCACCGATTCCCTGTATCTTATGCGGTCCTCCATGTCCCTGTGATAAAACAGGAGAGCCCTCCGGTTCTACTGCAATAACCTGAATACCCGGCTTCTTTTCTTTTAAATAACTACCTGTACCGGTAATAGTTCCTCCGGTCCCAATACCGGCTACCAGGAAATCAACCTGACCATCAGTATCTTCAAATATCTCCGGACCGGTACTCTCATAATGAGCAGCAGCATTTGACGGATTATCAAACTGTCCCGGAATAAAATGATTAGGATATTTTTCAGCCAATTCATTAGCTTTATGAATAGCACCGCTCATACCGGTAGCCCCATCTGATAAAACCAACTCTGCTCCATAAGCCTTCATAAGCTGTCTTCTTTCAATAGACATTGTTTCCGGCATTACAATAATTAAATGATATCCTCTTGCTGCAGCTACACTGGCAAGACCAATTCCTGTATTCCCTGATGTAGGTTCAATAATCACTGTATCACTATCAATTAATCCCTGAGCTTCTGCATCATCAAGCATCTTCTTTGCGATTCTATCTTTAACACTCCCTGCCGGATTAAAATATTCCAACTTTGCCAGCAACTTTGCCTTTAAATGATATTTCTTTTCTAAATGTGTTAATTCTAATAATGGTGTATGCCCAATTAACTGATCTGCACTTGTATAAATATTTGACATAGTATTTCTCCTTTATTACCCTAAAAACAAATAGGTTTATATGTTTATATATGTAATCATATACCTCTGTTATTTCTTATGCAAATAAAATGATAAAAATATTTATCCAATATAAACAGATGAATTTACTATTAAATAATATAATCATTCCCTATATGTCCGGCTTCCGTTAATTCATCTAATGTAATATTTTCTAAATAGTCTTTAACAACCTTATATAATCCTTCCCAGATAGGTAATGTTTGAGAATCATCAGATAAACAAGATACCGGAGCTAACGTTCCCTCACTAATTTCTAAGATACTTGCGATTGTATATGTTTCCGGTTTTCTCACTAAACGATATCCTCCCCCTTTCCCTCTTAGTCCTTCTACAAAATGATTCTTTGATAATGATTTAATGATTATTTCAAGATATTTTTCACTAATATTCTGTCTTTGCGCTATTTCTTTAAGAGGTATATATCTTTGCGGATCATGCTCTGCTAAGTCTATCATAACTCTAAGAGCATAACGTCCTTTAGATGATATCATCATACTAACATCTCCTTTTCTATAAACCTATTATATAATAGGGTAATTTAATGTACAATAAAAAGGAACCGGATTATCCGATTCCTTAAATTACTTATTAAGCTTTTCCAATTGAACCAAAGCAAGTTAAACGATCTTTTACACCGGCTCTAATAGCTTCAAATCCAGGATTTAATAATTTACGAGGATCATATCCTTTACCCTGCTGATCTTTGCCTTCTTCAATATACTTTCTAGTAGCTGCTGCAAATACTAGCTGCAATTCAGTATTAACATTAACCTTAGATACACCTAAATTAATAGCTTTCTTAACCTGTTCATCAGGAATACCGGAACCGCCATGTAATACTAATGGCAAATCTCCTACCTTTTCCTGAATAGCTGCTAATACATCAAACTGTAATCCGGCCCAATTTGCAGGATACTTACCATGGATATTTCCAATACCGCAAGCTAAGAAATCAACACCTAAAGCCGCTACCTGTGCACATTCATTTGGATCTGCACATTCACCAGTTGAAACAACACCATCTTCTTCACCGCCGATGCCGCCAACTTCTGCTTCTACTGAAACACCTTTAGCATGACATAATGCTACAATTTCCTTAGTCTTTTCTACGTTTTCTTCAATTCCATAATGAGACCCATCAAACATAATTGAAGAGAATCCGGCTTCTAATGCAGCCTTAGATCCTTCATAAGTTCCATGATCCAGATGCAAAGCAACCGGTACAGTAATATTTAATGAATCAACCATCGCACTAACCATCGCAACAACTGTCTTAAAGCCGGTCATATATTTAGCTGCACCCTCAGATACACCTAAAATTACCGGAGCCTTTAATTCTTCACATTCAAGTAAAATAGCTTTTGTCCATTCCAAATTATTGATGTTAAACTGTGCTACACCGTAATGACCGGCTTTAGCTTTCTTTAACATTTCTGTTGCTGATACTAATCCCATTTTAATCTCTCCTTTTTCTTTCTTTATGAGTTCATCATACACTTTTTTAGCCATGTTTTAAAGTATTACAGTAATATTTTTAGAAATTATCAGTCTTATTCCTCATTCGATAAAAAAAGTCTCCAATAAACAAGCCAATAATAGAAATACTCCCCATTATTAATATCATTCCCCATTCAGGTTCATTAAGATGCTTAGAAGAAATGTTATTGGCCATACTGAAAGTTCCATATTCTGCCAACATATACATAATACCGAAAAATAAACTTACCAACCATTTCTTATGCCCCCAATAATCATTCTTACCTATAATAACAGATAAGACAAATGATGTAACAGGAAAAATAATCCATAAATATAGCAAACAAAATCCCAAAACATCAGTATCACTTGTAAAAAACCAAAAGACAATCATTGAAAATACCCATATTATTAAATAAGATAAGATAATCATCAGTTTTGATTTTCTATCATTTCTTTTAACAGTATTCATACTCTTTTTTAAATGCTTATTATCCATTTGCTTTCTCCTTTCAGCCAATAATCAAAAAATACAGCAAACATTCATCCCGGTAATATCAGGATAAGAGTTCTCTATTTTTGAGTCAGATCCTTTTCTTTATCCTGTTGCCAATATCAAGTTCCATCATCCATACCATCTTTCTATTTCCATTAGAAGAGAATATATCGTATTCGTCTAACAAACTTCTTCTACATCCTACTAAAAAGCTTTTACAATATCTTCTTATCTTTAAATTTATCTTTAGAGAAATGATATAAACCTATTCCTATTGACTGAGATAAATTTAAAGAATCAATCAAATGAGAATGAGGAATAAATACAGACTGACCTATTTTTAAATAAGAATCATCCAATCCTTTACTCTCATTTCCAAAAATCAATGAATGTTTTTTATTTGTTTGAAGATCATGAATATTTTTTGCTCCTTTGAGCATAAAAGGGTAAAATTCATGATTAGGATATTTCCTATAATAATCATCAAAACTTTTAAATCTTTGAATATGTATTGAGAATAATGATCCCATGCTGGCTCTGATAACTTTTGGATTAAAATAATCACAGGCAGGTTCAATAATTGCCAGATTAAAATATTCAAAGCCGGTCATTGTCCGGATAATAGTCCCTAAATTCCCCATATCCATTGGATTAACTAAGACAACATGATTATCATCCATCAAAGCATCTTCATAAACATTAAATATACCTACTGCAAAACAATTATCTTTAGGGGATAGCTTAGCAATCGTCTGATTATGTACCGTTAAAGGGATATGATACAGATTACACAATTCCTTAATTTTAGGATATCCTCTATTTTCTGTAATAGTACTATCTACAACTACTCTTTTTACTATCTGAGGTTTTCTTTCCAATAGTTCTATTGTTGGAAAAACACCCAAAGTATAGGATTCCTGACTTCCTTTTTTATATAATTTCATACTGTCCTCTTAACTGATTCAATAATTCTTTACTATAACGGTGATCTTCATTAATACCCTCAAGCATATATACTAATGCTTCAGCCGAGGATCTATCACCTAAATAATAAGCATAGCTATAACATTGAATAGCCTTATCCTTATTAATAACCGTTCCGCTTCCATACTGATAACAATATCCCAATTTATAAAGACATTCTTTATGAAAGAATACCGATCCTTTCTTATAAAATGTATAAGCTTTAAAAAAATCATTATTCTTTCGATAATACTCTCCTAATAAATAATAAGCTCTAGGATCTTCACTATCACTTAGATATTCAACAGAATCATTCACATTTCCCTGATTCATTTCTATCTTTCCTAATGCATAAAGGCATTCATTCTCTGATAAAGAAGCACCCTTTCGATAAAAATCAATAGCCTGTTTTTTATTAACAGGTGTTCCTAAACCTAATTCATTCATCATACCTAAATAATAATAGCTTTCATCATCACCTAAATACTCTAATTTTAAAAACAGTTCATAAGCTCTTTCATAATCCTGAATAACACCTAAACCATCATAATAAGCAAAAGCAATCACTCTTAAATCTTTAATACTATCTCTCTCTAGAGCATACTGATAAGCTTCTTCTAAATTAATAATCTCTATATTCCAGTCTATATGATAAATAATATCATTCATCATAGCTACTATAAACAAAGCATCATTTTCATCCATAGAATGATAAGTATGTAAATAATCCACCTGATCTTTAATAGAAATATGTCTATTTAAAATAAGCTGATCTGCTGCTCCTGCTTTTAAAGCCTCTACCATTAAATAAGATTCTTCATAATAATCTAATGAATAAGAGTTAATCTTTTCCTCAAACTCTTCTATATTCCATAAGATTGTTAAATCTTCTTTATCAATTAAATCTAAACATAACTCTTTAATTTTAGTATTATATATTTTCATTAATCTCTTTAACTTCTTTATATTCTCTCTCACATGATTTTTTTAATGTTTCAATATGATGTCTATCGAAAGAAGCTCCCTTATCTATTAAATCTAATAACTGCTGATACTTTACAATACATAATTGTAATAATGATGCTTTAATTTTATAATCAGGTTCATCTAATGACTGCTGATGTATTTTATTCAATGATTTATATTGTTCTTTAAACTGAAGATTATAATCTATTTTATGCTTCTTAAATAATCTCATACGTATCACCCACAAGTATTATACCTGATTTCCATTAAAATGGAAATATGCTATAATGTATCAAAAAAAGAGGTATCTTATGAGTATAGCATGTCCTAAATGTCATTTAGAATTGAAAAAGACTGATAAAACATATCAATGTATGAATCATCATAGTTATGATATAGCAAAAAGAGGTTATATTAATCTCTTATTAAATCCTGATAAATCTACAAATCATCCGGGTGATTCTAAAGAATCATTGATATCCAGAAGAGCTTTTTTAAACAAAGGATACTATGATCCTATATTATTAGAATGTACTCGTTATATAAAACAGCATACCTCTCATCCATTAAATCTATTAGATCTCGGATGCGGAGAAGGATACTACAGCAAGAAAGCAAAAGAAATATTAGGAAATACACATCATTATTATGCTTTAGATATCTCTAAGACAGCTATTGATATGGCAACAAGATATGACAAAGACATTACCTGGATGGTTGCTAATAGTAAGAATATTCCGATTACCGATCATTCATTGGATGTTATTATGGCATTATTTACAGTTGTGAATAGTGATGAAATAAAAAGAACACTAAAAAAAGATGGCTATATGATACATGTTACAGCTAACAGAAACCATCTTCTTGAAATAAAACATCTTATTTATGATGAAATTATAAATAAATCTGATAAATTTATCAGACAGCCCTTTAACATATTAGAAAGCTATGATTTTATAAAGAAAATATCTATCGGTAATAAAGAAGATACTCTTAATCTCTTAAAGATGACACCTCATTACTATCATATCAAGAAAGATAAGCGTTATATCTTAGATACACTTAATAATCTTGATGTTACTATTGACATAAAAATCACTATCTATAAGCCCTAAGAGGATTTTTATATTTCCTTATACATTAATACATGTAAAACCCCTTCATCATCATGAGTTTGATCTGTCTTCCTATAACCCAAACTCTCATAAAAATGAGAAGCTCTTACCTGTGCCTCTAAATAAATCTTATCTGTTTGATGCTTTAATAAAGATTCTGCTTTATCCATTAAAAGACTTCCCAAGTGTTTTCCTCTCGCTTCTTTTTTAACTGCTACCCTGCCAATATACCATTTATCATTCTCTTTAAAATATCTTAGGGTTCCTAAAGGCAACTTATTTTCATAAACAACTAAAAAGAAACAGGCTTGATCAATATCATCAAACTCTTCATTAAATCCCTGCTCTTCTATAAATACCTGTTCTCTAATATTCTTAACATCCTGATGTAAATAATCATAGATCTTTATTTCCATAGCCAATCTCCTTTTTTACAGTATAGAATAATTGTTTATAAAAATAAACTAATAGACTATTAAATAGTTTCTTGATAAAAAATTAGCTTTTATATTGAAATCGGTTTCATACTATGATAATATTAAGATAAATATAAGTTGTTCATCATATAATATAATAGAAAAGAAAGGTGATTCAAAATGTACAATTAAATCCCACATTTTAACAATTCATCGATAAAAAAAGGAGTGATAAAGTATATGTTTAAAAAAATTGTTATAGTATTATTAAGTTTCTTATTTATAATCAGTGGCTCATTAAAACTTACTAATGCCAAAAAGCAAAATGACTACTTATATAAAGCCCTTTTAACTGCATTAAATAATAATAGTCAAATTATCATTAAAATTAACAATTGATAGTATTAATTATTCTAGTGTAGATTTTTCTTGTTCATTTCAATTAATATGTAAATGGGATTACGGTAAGGACACAATATATTTTGATACTCACTCATTTTTTAGAACATTATCTTCATAGGAGAGATGACTATTATGAAAAAATATTCTCATTATACTATGCCTTATATCGGTTATTGTTTAATTACTATTTTTCATTATATTATCATTCGTTATTATCTTTGGTATAATAATGGACATCAGACACATAGTATTTTAAATTATGAATTAACTGTTATAGTATTAGGATTAATAGCCGGTATATGTCTATCTATACCTATCTATCTTTATATAAAAAGCAATGCTTATCTAGATAAGCAAACAATCAGAAGAAATAATCTGATTCATTTTTTTATTTTTATCATATTAATTATGGTCGGATTAAAGTTCATTGGTTATATTGATCACTGTAATATTATTTTTTCACCGGCTGTTAGTGTCTGGGGCAGTCTATTTATCTTTACTTTTATTCAGTCATATTTATCAGATCAAAAGACTTTTAATATCTCTAAGCCTCTTCATTTCGTTTTACCATATATGGGCATACTGACAATGAGCATTAATTATACTCTTGTTGCCAAAACAGGTATATATCTTAGAAGAATACTTGCAAGTGATATCATCCAGAAAACTTATATGATACCTTTAGGACTACTATTATTTATTCCTATTTATTTATGGCTGATAGGAAAACAAGATTCTTCTTATCTCAAAAAAACGGTACCTATTCATATAATAATATTTACTGTTATAATAATTATTTGCTTTAAGATTCTAAAGATAGGCTATATTTTTCTTATCATGTATAGTGTTCCTTTAGGTATATGGTTAGGTTTATTTATTATCTCATTAAGTAAAAGGAATCTAGTTTAACTAGATTCCCTTAACATATGCAGACTCATACGATAAGTCACAAAGAAATATCCACCATAAATCATTAGGAATAGTGCTCCAATCATAAGCGTACTGCTTAAGAGATATTTTGCACTTACTAATGCAGTAGATGTTAATAAGAACATACTGAATTTTATCCCGGCAACTGAATGAATAATTGCTAAAATAAGCGGAATCATAAACAGAATAAATATCTGTTTAAATAGAGAGTGCCTAAGCATCATATCATCCGCACCTAATCTTTTAAGTATTTCATAGCGATTTAATGAATCACCGGTATGAGATAATGCTTTTAAAGCCAGAATAGCTGCTGAAGAAATCAGGAAAACAATTCCTATATATAAGCCGATAAAAGTTGCCAGCAAAGATAAGCCTACAGATGAAAGCTGATTTTCTATTTTGCTTCGAAGCAAATAACCGCCGATACCTTCGGGATTATTAGTTATCATTGAATCTATAGATTTTTTAAACTGATCCTCTGTTTTTCTATTATCTGATGAATGATAATTACCAATCAGCAGTTTTGTATAAGGCTTCATCTTCGAAACTACATAATCAGGAACAATCAGAATACCCGGATTTGTACCTTTATCCATACTTACAAAGCCATTCTGACAAGAATTATATTTAGAAGCTAATTTATAGCCGTTGATAGTTAATGATGGCTTATCTTTTAATCCCTTATTCTGATAGCTGGCAGGTATATCATAATCTGTTAAGATCATATATTCATTATTAAGTGTATACTGTTTATGATGATATATTTTTGCTACTTTATTGTAGTCACTAATACTCATCATTGACCATCCGGCATTATTAATAGTTTCTAATTCTTTTTCATAATTTTTATATTTATCACCAAGTAAAGCCTTGTAGCTCATATCATTTTGAGAAGCAATGAATGCTTTTATATATATATATTCCTTTGACTGTTTATCAATATCAAATCCCGCTTTTTTCAATAGCTCGGGAATGTTCCTATCTTTCTTATCCCTGGTATAAAAAATAGCACAGTAATCAGCCGGTGATTTGCCGGATGCCTGATCATTTAAAGTTTGTCTGATTGTCATTGCGGTAGAAAGCATACAGATAGTAATAAATAAAGAAATACAGATAATAGACATTGAAACAACCATGGTATTCATCTGAGAAGATAGCTGCTTAAAAGTAAATATATTTAATCTTCTATTATATCTTTTAGTATGTTTTAGTATAGTTAAAACAATTGTAGTTCCTGAATAAAAAATAAGGAAAGTTGCAATGATTCCTAATCCGATTGGAATAAGTATACCTTCACCGTAATTTGATCCTAATCTTAATATTTTAAAAAAGGTTTTTGAATCAACAACCATATAATAAGCACTGATAGAACAAATAATGCCGGCAATTAAAAGAAGAGCTGAAATAATAGGATTTTTAAATCTTATTTTTTCATTTTCCTGTTTACATAATAATGTAATAATCTTAGATGATGAAATGGATAATGTATTAAAAATCATTACCAGTAAATATAGTACACCAAAATAGAGTATAGTCTTTATCATAGCTTTCATAGAAAAAACAAAAGCAAATTTCTTTACATCCGCAATAAACATATTTGCAACAGCAATTCCCATAATCTGAGAAAGAGCACTTCCTAATAATAACCCTGTTACTAAAGACAATGTACCTACCATAAGTGTTTCTAAAAAGAGAATAAAAGAGACTTTCTGTTTAGTCATTCCTAAAATCAAATAGATTCCAAATTCTTTTTTTCTGCGTTTAATTAAAAACTGATTGGCATAGATAATTAAGAAACCTAAAACCATTGATACAAACACACTGACTCCTGAAAGAACAGCAACAATCAGACGAATAATTTCTCTTTGATCTGATGAAATCTTCATCATAGCAGTTTGTGTTTCTATTGCATTAAAAACATAGAAAATAGCAACACCTAAAGCAACAGTAAAGAAATAAACACCATAATCTTTGATACTTTTTCGGATATTGCGATAAGCTAATTTAAAAATCATTTAAATCACCGCCCAGTAATGTTTCAACATCAATGATCTTATTGAAAAATGTTTTCCTATCATCTTCTCCTTTATAGATTTCATGGAAAACTTTTCCATCTTTGATAAAAATAACTCTAGAGGCATAAGAGGCACTTAAAGCATCATGAGTAACCATTAAAATTGTTGCATCATGTTCTTTATTTAAAAAATTCATTTTTTCTAATAAAAATTTAGATGACTTGGAATCTAATGATCCTGTCGGTTCATCAGCTAAGATAAGTGCCGGTGCAGTAATCAAGGCTCTCTGCGCGGCAACTCTCTGTTTCTGTCCGCCACTCATCTCATAAGGATACTTATTTAAAACATCTTTAATATCCAATTCTTGTGCCAGTTTTTCTATCTTTTCTTTCATCTCTTTTTCCTGATGAGAAATAGATAAAGCCAGTGAGATATTTTCATATCCTGTTAAAGTATCAATCAGATTAAAATCCTGAAAAATAAATCCCAGTTCTCTTCTTCTAAAAGAAGCAAGCTGCTTATCTCTTAAAGAAGTAATATCTAATCCATTCACATAAATATGTCCGCTTGTCACTCGATCAATAGTAGAAATACAATTTAATAAAGTTGTCTTTCCCGAACCGCTTGCTCCCATAATTGCTACAAACTCACCTTTTTCTACATTCATAGAAAGATCATCTATAGCTTTAGTGATATTTGATTTGTTTCCATAATATTTTTCAATGTGTTCCACTTTTAAAATATTCATAGTTATTTCCTCTCTTTCATCACCTAGTCTATAGTAATTGATAAAGCAAGTCGTTTGTTTAATATGATTTAATCTTACAATTTTGTCACATAATAATCATTTTTATGAAATATAATACTAACTAATGTATATTGATTCTCTTTTGATTCAATCTTTATCTCATGTCCTAAAGCATCACATAATTTCTTAACAATAAATAGTCCCATCCCTGTAGCTTTAGTTTCTATATGTCCATTCATACCTGTATATGACTTATTAAAAATTAAAGGCAGATCACTTGACTTAATACCTATCCCATTATCATAAATGCTTAAAACAGTCTGCTGAGCATCTTCTTTACAGCTTATTTTAATATAAGGAAAATCACTTCTATATTTCATAGAATTAGAAATAATCTGATTAATAATAAATTCAAGCCATTTATTATCACTCATCACCGATGATGATAAATGATCTATCTTTAACTGAAAATGATATCCCAGTAATTCATCTTTATTCTTTACTAATACATGATTAACACATTCATCTAATGATACTTCCCTAATAATATAATCCTGTGTTGTACTTTGACTTCTTAAATAATAAAGAACCTGCTGTGTATAGTTCTCTATTTTCTTAAGCTGATAAACAGCTCTCATATTCCCTAAATTATGAAACATTAAAGAAAGACTGGAAATAGGTGTCTTCACTTCGTGAATCCACACCTCTATATATTCCTTAAAGTCCTGTACTTCTCTAAAATAATCATATATCTTTTCATTCATTGATTTATTAATCTGATATAAAGAATGATACATGATCTTCCCTTCATAAAATGAAGGTTCTTGCATTGTCTCAATAATTAAATATTTCTGATCCAATTCCTGTAGTCTTTCTTCAAACTTATGATAATAAGGAATCTTTCTAAAATAGTCATAAAGTATCATACCGGTAAATACAATAAGCGTTAATACTATCTGTGCTATTAAATAAGATTCATCAATAAAAAATACTCTGCCCATAAAATATTCTAATATCATTAAAATGATAATAGCACCTATATGACATAAATGATCTTTTAAATAGCTCATAATAATAAATAACCCTGTCCTTTTCTTGTTACAATAGAATCCTTATATCCCAATTCATTTAATTTATTTCTTAATCTGGAGATATTCACAGTTAAGGTATTATCACTTACATATTCTTTATTATCCCATAAATCAGTCATCAGCTCATCTCTTGTTACAATATGACCTAAATGATTAAACATATAATTAAAAATAATCATTTCATTCTTTGTCAGAATAACCTCTTTATTAGAAGTACTTAATATTCCTTTATTAAGATCTACATAAATATCATGATAATAAGAATCCTGTTTAGTAGCAGTTCTCTTTAAGACAGCCTGTATTCTAAGTAACAATAAAGTAGGATTATAAGGCTTAGTAATATAATCATCAGCTCCATAACTCATAGAGAGTACTTCATCAGCTTCATTATCCTTGCTGGTAACCATAATCACAGGCATCTGTGTGTGCTTTCTAATCTGCTTTAAAAGCATTTCTCCATTTAAATAAGGTATTTGAATATCCAATAATAATAAATCAGGCTTATTCTCTAAGATATAATCTAAGGAATGTTCAAAATCCTTAAGAATAAGTACTTCATAATCTGCACTCTTTAATAAAATTTCTAACTCTTTCCGAATAGTTATATCATCCTCTACAATCATAATTTTCATAATCATAGCCTCCTTTTCCTATTATAAAAGAAAGTCTTTTTTATGCAAAGGAAAACTCTTTATACTTAATATCACTTTTATTAAAAAAAGCTTGCATAGAATATACATAAATGTTATATTAGCAATGGTTCTTTTTAGCAGTGACTCGCTAGCTCAGTCGGTAGAGCATCTGACTTTTAATCAGAGGGTCAGGAGTTCGAATCTCCTGCGAGTCACCATCCATGCGGATGTGGTGAAACTGGCAGACACGCTAGACTTAGGATCTAGTGCTTCGGCGTGCAGGTTCAAGTCCTGTCATCCGCACCATTTATAAATCAGCACATATGTGCTTATAAACAGACCATTAGACAAATGCCTAATGGTCTTATTTTTAATATATTTATTAATGTGTATGCTTAATCTTCCATTGTCTTAATTTAATACCTACCCAAAATCCATAAATACCAAATGTAATATAAGTAAGGATCAGCCATTTAATCCAATTACCGAATAACTGAACAGCTGTTCCATCAAAATGAAGCCTATGCCCATTAATTACTGTATGATTAATTTCCCATCTGTATATTAATGTATAAGCCCAAGGCAAGCATATTCCTAATGTTATTATTGTTATGGCTATTCCCAATATTCTATAAAATATAAGTTCTATTAATCCCCCATCAAAATAACTATCCATTTTTTTATTCTCCTTTTATTTACATTGTCAAACATCTGTTTGCAGATTCATTTTACCTATTTCTACGTTTTGTAAAGAATCTCTTGTCAAATACCTGCTAAAAACTCATAAACATCAAATGTAATACAGACAGTAACTAACAGGCTGTTAGTTATTGCTGGCGGATATTTTAACCCCGGACCATAAATTTGCGATTTCTTTTCTTGTTTTTTCATTATATTGGAATACTTCATCATTTTTATAGTTCTCTCTTGGTATATAAGCATTATTGCCCTTAAATGTTCCCTGTGAAAGCTGTAAAGCGGCTTCTTTATTAGGTGAAGTATAGCCAACATATTCTGAATTCTTAATAGCTGTCTGTTCCTCAGTAATATAATTCATAAATTCATAAGCTAAATTTACATTACGAGCATTCTTAGGAATACACATACTATCCGTCCAAATATTCGTACCTGACTTAGGAAGATAGAATCCCATATTCTTATTTTGACCCATAATATAAGCAGCATCTCCTGAGTAAACTAATCCTAATGCTTTTCTGGCATGTGCCATATTATCTATAATTTCATCTGTTACAATTTCCGGACTCATTGTTTTAACTGACTTAACCAACCAGTTATATGCTTCATTGAGTTCTTTTTTACTCGTAGTATTCATAGAATAGCCTAAAGCTTTTAGTGCCATCATAAACGAATCTCTTTCTGAATCATATAAATAAATTTGTCCTTTATATTTAGTATTCAAAAAGATATTAAATCCTTGTTTCTCTAAATCATCTAATGATACTTTTCTCTTATCATAACAAATACCAACACTACCCCAGAAATAGGGTATGGAATACTGATTCTTTCTATCAAATGAAAGATCAAGAATAGATGGATTTAAAACATTAAATGTATCATCCAGTTTACTGCGATCTATTTTCATCAACAGATTCTCTTGTATACATCTTTGAATCATATAATCACTAGGTATTAATAAATCATAAGATTCTCCATTAGCTACTTTAATATACATCTGTTCATTAGATTCAAAGTTATCCATAACAACCTTTGCTCCGGTAGTCTTTTCAAATTCAGTAATCACATCTTCAGAAATATATTCACCAGGCATATAAATATGCAGAGTCTGTCCGGAAAACGGTTTTTTAGAAACACTATTAATTCCAAATAATGAAATAATTAAAGCAGATGCAATCACGAAGCTTCCTAAATAGGTCGGCCATCTCTTTTTGATTACCAGATCTTTTGACTGATTCATTCTTTTTTCTTTAATCATTGGTCTTATATTCACAATAATAAGAACTGCTGTAATCAGTAATACAATAACTGTATTGATTGCATTGACACTCGGATTAACCCTCTTACTCATTGTATAGACCATGATACTCAGATTCTTAATACCTCTTCCGGTTACAAAATAAGAGATAATAAAATCATCAAATGACATTGTAAAAGCAATTAATGCCCCGGAAATAATACCCGGCATAATCTGAGGAACAATCACCTGAAAAATAGCTCTGGCAGGAGATGCTCCAAGATCCATAGCAGCATCAGCTAAATTAGGATCTAATGATTTTACTTTAGGCATAACTGATAAAATAACATAAGGAACACAGAATGCTATATGAGCAAGCAGTAATGTTATAAAGCCTTTTGATATATTTAAAGTAATAAATAAAAGCATAAAGCCAATAGCTGTTACAATATCAGGATTCATTAAGGGAAAATCATCTATTATAGAAATAAAGCGTCTAATTTTTTTACCTGACTGTGATAAACCAATAGCTGTAATAGTTCCCATCATTGTTGCAATCAATGTCGCAAGTATTGCAATAATAATTGTAATATATAAAGACTCCATCATACTATGATTCTTAATCATAGCTTCATACCACTTTAATGAAAACCCGGTAAAATGAGTTAATGACTTGGTACTATTAAATGAAAATATCATCATAAAAAGAATAGGCATATAAAAGAAGATAATAGATAAAACCAGTAAAATCTTTAGAAATGAATTCTTTCTTTTCTGCATCTTATTCATCCCCCTTTACTGCACCATAGGACTCCGCTTTTCTTACAAGCATCATCAAAAGCATCATAATGACTGCAATGATCATTGAAATAGCGGAACCGAAATTCCATTCACCTACTGTAATAAATTGATTTTCAATAACGTTACCAATCAAAAAATACTGACCTCCTCCTAATAGCTTAGGAATAAAGAAGGAACTTACTGCCGGCAAGAATACTAATGTAATGCCCGAAACAACGCCTGAAATAGATAGCGGAAAAACAACCCTTAAAAATGTTGCCTTAGGATCAGCCCCTAAATCATGACTGGCCTCAATAAGTGATTTATCCATCTTTGATAAAGCCGTATTAATCTGTAATATCATAAATGGAAGAAAATTATAAACCATACCAATTAATACCGCTGTTTCAGTATAAAGGAGTTGAACATGCTTAAAGCCAAGCAGATGTAAAAAACCGGTAATAATACCATCACTTGATAATAATCCTATCCATGCATAAGTACGTACAAGCATGTTAATCCACATGGGTAAAGTAATTAATAACACCAGCAGCCTCTGTTTTTCAGGCTTAGTCTTAGAAATATAATAAGCTATCGGATAACCTAGAATCAGACAGATAACTGTTGTTTTAAAAGCAATAACTAAAGATCTCCATAAGATCAGCAAGAAATCAGAATCTGTAAAGAAACGAATATAATTATTAAAGGTGATTTTAAAAGTAATAATACTGTTTCCTGTTTGCATCAATGAATACATTGCTACAAGCAGCATCGGTAAAAGCAGCATTAACACACTCCAAATGATATAAGGAGTCACCAACTGTCTCAATTTCTTCATTAGAATCCCATTTTCTCCATAACATGAATATCTTCAGGGAAGAATGTAAGACCGACTTCTTTACCTTCTTCAACATAATCCGTTGTATGAATTTTAAATTCTCTTCCTGTAGTAGAGAAAGTAACTTTATATACACCTTCATTCATATGGTCAGGATCAAAGTCATAATCCACATATAAATCAATATCATCTTCCTGATCAGTCAGTTTCCATGCCTGAGCATTTGCCCAAGTCTTTAAATCAGTATCTAAAGCAACAGATTCTTCAATTTCATCCACTGTCTTAAAGAAATTAAATGCCGAAATAGCTTCATTGGCTTTCTTATTTTCAGTTACACGCTGATTAATAACCCAGATTTTTTTAGTAATTGATGTACCATTAGCAGTTGAGAAAGTAACCTGATATTCCCCTATTTCATTCGTAAGATTAGTATCAATATGAGCAATAGACAGATTATCTTCTGTTTCATTATCCCATGCCTGTGCATCCGCACGAGCAATAATCAATGCATCCTCAATACCTTCCATATCTTCTAAATCAAGATAGAAATCATTAGCACTGATACTTTCCTTACCATCATCACTAGTGACTGCATAATTCTTATTAACATGCATATTTACAGTAACCGTTGTTCCGGGAACCGTTTCAACCATAATTTCATAATGGACGCCTTTAAATAAAACAGATAGAACTTCTCCTGTCATCTTACCTTTTTCAATATCTACAATATCAATATCTTCAGGACGAATAACCACATCTACTTTCTCATTAGACTTAAAACCTGTATCTACACATGCAAAAGTAATATCATCAAATCTTACTTTTTTATCTTCAATCATTCGTCCGGGAATAATATTTGATTCACCCACAAACTGTGCAACATATTTATTGACCGGCTCATTATATATTTCCTGCGGTGTTCCTACCTGCTGTATTTCTCCATCTTTCATAACCACAATTTTATCACTCATTGTTAAGGCTTCTTCCTGATCATGAGTGACAAAGATAAATGTAATACCTACTTCCTGCTGAATTCTTTTTAATTCATACTGCATTTCTTTTCTTAGCTTCAAATCTAATGCACCTAACGGTTCATCTAATAATAATACTGCCGGCTCATTAACTAAGGCTCTGGCAATCGCAACACGTTGCTGCTGACCTCCTGATAAGAGAGTTACATTCTTCTTTTCATAACCCTCCAAGCCAATAAGCTTAAGCATTCTCATTACTTTCTGATCAATAATATCTTTTGAAACTTTCTTTATCTTTAATCCAAAAGCAATATTATCATAAACATTCATATGCGGAAATAAAGCATATTTTTGAAAAACAGTATTTAACTCTCTTTTATAAGGAGGAACATTTTTAATATCCTCTCCATTTAAAATAACCATCCCTTCGGTAGGTTCTAAAAACCCTCCTAATATACGTAATAATGTTGTTTTACCACATCCGGAAGGACCTAATAATGTCACAAATTCATTTTCATAGATATCCAGATCTACACCTTTTAATACAATCTGATTATCAAAACTCTTTACAATATGTTTAAATTGAATAATTTTCTTTTTATCGCTCATTTCCATTCCCCCTTAAAATTGAGGAGGAGTTGTAATCCATAAAAATACTGTATCCCTTTTTAAAGGATTATAGAGATAATGACTATGATGTCCGGACAAATAAAATGCCTCTTTAGCATTTACCCGATACTTTCTATTATCAGAAACAATCAATAGACTTCCCTTTAATATATATCCAAACTCTTCCCCATTATGTGTCATCAGACTTGTTTTACAGCCTGCATGAAGTGTTAATTTAATAGGTTCCATAGCATTCTTCTGTGCATTAGGAACAATCCACTCAACAATTTCATTCTTCCTCTCATCGATAAAAACATCTTCCTTTTTAAAAACAATCTTTTCTTCTTTATCATCTTCATTAAAAAAAGCTTTTAAGCTTGTTCCCAAAGCTTCTAAGATATCTTCTAAAGCTGAAAGATTAGGCGATGTCAGATCTCTTTCCAGCTGTGAGAGGAAGCCCTTGGTGACTTCACTGCGACTGGCCAGTTCTTCTAAAGTCAGACCATTCTTCTTACGTAAATCTCTGATTTTATGACCAATATTCATAATCCCTCCGTTTTATTAATTAAACTTTTTGTTTAATTTATTAAACCAAAAAACATTATACTCCAGTATACAAAATATACAATAGTTTTTTTAATCGTTGATTTGAAATTCAAATTAGTCTATAGTAGCTCTCAAAGGAGATGAAAACAATGAATCAAAGCAAGCCGTGGCTTATATCTGCATTATTTGGAGGATCGATCTATATCCTCTCCTCCATCAGTATTCCCCTGCCGGGAATGATTCCGATCACACTTATGACATTAGGTGTCTATATCTCTTCTATGCTGCAAGAAAAGAAATTTGCGGTTATGAGTATTCTTATTTTTCTTATATTAGGACCCTTTGCCAGAATTCCAACTATTACGGGAGGCTATTTATACAGCTTAATCCCGGCCAGCTATTTCATCAGTCACATGTGTTATCAAAAAGAGAAGAATGCTATGCTTTCTTTATTATTTGCTTCACTCTTAATTTATACAATTGGTACTATTCATTTCATCTTAATGACTAAATCACCATTGATAAATGCCCTTTTAAGCTGTGTTATTCCTTTCTTGCCGGGAGACTGTATTAAAATTATTATTTCTGTCTATATGAATAAAAAAATAAAAAAATATCTATAAATTTTTGTTATTATTTTGTATATCAAATTGTTGATATAATTAGTAAATATGATAAATTAGTTATATCTACTTATTTATATTTTGAATTTCAAATCTTTACAAATAAAAATATTCAGATATAATGTGCTCGTCAAGGAGGAAAAGATTATGACATTTGAAAAAGTAAAAGACTTAATTGTTGAATCATTAAACTGTGAGGAAGATATTGTTACTATGGAAGCTTCTTTAAAAGAAGATCTTGATGCAGATTCATTAGATGCTGTGGAATTAGTAATGGCAGTAGAAGATGAATTTGGTGTAGAAGTTTCTGATGAAGAAGCTGCTAAGCTTGTGACAGTTGGAGATATTGTCCGTTATATTGAAAGTCATCAGTAATTTTTTTAATTAAATACTTTGAATTTCAAAAGGAGGTCAATATGGACTCAGTCAAAGAACTAATGGATGCTTTTGAAAAAGCATCCATTACTAAAATGAAAGTCGAATACAAAGACTTAAAACTTGAATTAGAAAAAACATCGGGTGAAGTGATTACTGCTCAGCCTTCTATCAAACAGCCTGTAGAAGTTGTTAAAGAACCGGTTAAAGAAGAAACAGGCATTGCGGTCCATTCACCATTGGTTGGTATATTTTATGACTCCCCTTCTCCACAATCTCAGCCGTTTGTGAAAGCAGGAGATCATGTTTCTAAGGGAACAACCCTTTGTATCATTGAAGCTATGAAAGTTATGAATGAGATTAAAGCAGAAACTGATGGTACTATCAAACAGATTTCTGTAAAAAATGGTGATCTTGTAGAATTTGATCAGACTTTAATGATAATTGAAGAAAATGTTTAAAAAAATACTTATTGCGAATCGTGGTGAAATAGCGGTTCGTATTATCCGTACATGCAAAGAACTGCAAATTGCTACTGTAGCAGTTTATTCTACGGCTGATAAAGACTCTTTGCATGTTGCTTTAGCTGATCAGGCAATCTGTATCGGCGGTCCACAGAGTGCAGACAGTTATTTAAATATGCATGCAATTATTGAAGCTGCAATTGAAACAGGATGTGAAGCTATTCATCCGGGATTTGGATTCTTATCTGAGAATGCCCAATTTGCTCGTCTAGTTAAATCATGTCATTTAAAATTTATTGGGCCTGATGGAGACACTATTGATGCCTTAGGCAATAAATCAAAAGCAAGAGAATTGATGATAAAAGCTCATGTTCCCGTTGTTCCCGGCAGTGATGGCTCTATTGGCAGTTATGAAGAATTGGAAAAATTAGGAGATACGATCGGTTATCCTCTCTTAATCAAAGCCAGTGCCGGCGGAGGCGGAAGAGGCATGCGTAAAGCTTTCTCTAAAGAAGAGCTTTACGAAGCTTATACAACCGCTAAAGCGGAAGCTAAAGCCTGCTTTGGTAATGATGATATGTATGCCGAGAAACTGATTTTAAATCCTAAGCATATTGAATTTCAGATTCTCGCTGATGAACATGGACATATTATTCACTTAGGAGAAAGAGACTGTTCTCTGCAAAGAAGAAATCAGAAAATGATTGAGGAAGCACCTTGCCGTATGCTTAATGATTCATTAAGAAAACAAATGGGGGAAGCAGCTATTATGGCGGCTAAGAGTGCTAACTATACAAATGCCGGTACAGTCGAATTTGTATTAGATGAAAATCAGCATTTTTATTTTATTGAAATGAACACACGTATTCAGGTAGAACATCCTGTTACTGAAATGATTACCGGTATTGATCTTATTAAAGAGCAACTGCGGATTGCTTTTGGTATGAAGCTCTCTTACTCTCAGAATGATATTCATATTCAAGGATATGCGATTGAATGCCGTATCAATGCTGAAGATCCTAATCATAACTTCACTCCCAGTCCTGCTAAGATTCAATCATTACATTTCCCCGGAGGACCAGGAGTACGTGTAGACTCTTTTATTTATCAGGGTTATCAGATATCCCCTCATTATGATTCTATGCTCGCAAAAATTATTGTTCATGCACCTACTCGCTTAGAAGCTATTCATCGTATGAGAAGAGCGTTAAGTGAATTGCTAATTGAAGGACCACATACAACTCAGACATTAGAGTTTTATATTCTTTATTCTAAAGACTATCTTAGAGGAAAGTTTGATACATCATTTATTGAAAATCATTTAGAGGAGATGATCTCAAATGGATAAACTGTTAAAAAGAAGAAAACAGGAACTACAATCATTCAAAGATTATCTGGGTAAAAAAGATTTTTCCAAAACTAAAGAAATACCTGAAGGCATTTATACAAAATGTCCGGGATGTGGAGAACTCATACCTACAAGCACTCTTAAAGATAATCTTCATGTCTGTCCTCAATGCCATCATCATCTTTTTATAAACAGTCAGGAGCGTTTATATGAGCTCTACGATGGACATCAATATAAAGAGTACTATCGTTTTCTGGATACTAAAGATCCTTTAAGCTTTCCGGAATATAAAGATAAAATTGATATTGCTAAAAAGAAAACCGGCATGAATGACGGTATTATCGTTTCAAAAGGAAATATCGCTAAAACAAAAGTTGTCGTTATTGTGATGGATAATCGTTTTATGATGGCTTCAATGGGTAGTGTTATTGGAGAAAAAATAACCCGTGGCATTGAAATGGCTACCAAGAAGAAATACCCTCTTATTATCTTTAGTTCAAGCGGCGGAGCACGCATGCAGGAGGGTATTTTTTCCTTAATGCAGATGAGTAAAACATGTAATGCTTTAAAAAGACATCTAGATGCCGGTTTACTTTATATTTCTTATTTAACACATCCTACTTTTGGCGGTGTCACTGCCTCATTTTCGATGCTGGGCGATATTAATATTGCTGAACCCGGAGCATTAGTAGGATTTGCCGGTCCAAGAGTTGTCGAAAGTACAATGAAAACCGCATTACCGGAAGGCTTTCAGACATCTGAATTTTTATTAGATCATGGATTTATTGATCTGATTGTTGAAAGAAGTCAGATGAGAGATACACTGAGTAAACTCTTAACCATTCATGGAGGTTAATCATGAACTTAAAAGAAAAAGAAATAAAAATAGAAGAACTGGAAAAGAAGCTTTCTATTATTAAAAATGATGAAGCTTATAAAGATCATCTGGATATTAATCGTATTGAAGAAACTATTAATGCTTATAAAAAGACAGCTTATCAATCATTAAGTGCCTATGACCATGTTTATTTAGCCCGTAAAACAGAACGTCCACATATTCATGATTATATTGACAATCTATTTGATGATTTTTTTGAAATGCATGGTGATAGATATTTTAAAGATGATCAGGCAATTGTAGGCGGAATTGCTTATTTTCATCATATTCCTGTAACTATTATAGGACACCAGAAAGCCAGAAATCTTCAAGATAATATGAAATGTCAGTTTGGTATGGCTTCTCCGGAAGGATATCGGAAAGCTATCAGATTAATGAAACAGGCAGAAAAATTTCATCGTCCGGTTATTACCTTTATTGATACTCCCGGTGCTTATCCGGGTATTCATGCTGAGGAAAATGGAATTGGTGAAGCTATTGGTCAATCTTTAATGATGATGAGCAGTTTAAAAGTACCAATCATTGTCTTTGTGGCTGGAGAAGGAGGATCAGGAGGTGCTTTAGCACTTTCTATTGGTAATTATATTGCGATGATGGAAAATGCTGTCTATTCAGTATTATCTCCGGAAGGATTCTCCTCTATCTTATGGAAAGATGTTAAAGGAGAACGTATTGAAGAAGCCTGTGAAGTGATGAAGCTTACTGCTTCTCATCTTCTAGAATATTCTATTATTGATGAGATTATTCCCGAAGCTCCGGGTGGTATTCAAAACAATCCGGCTTACTCTTATCGTAAGATGAGAAATATTCTCTTTGATCAGCTGGAAAGATTAACTAGACTTTCAGAAAACCAGCTTATCAATGAACGTTATAAAAAATATCGTAAGATTGGTGAAATCTATGAATAAAAGGAGAAAACTATGGGATTAAAAATCATAAGTACAGGTTCCTATGTGCCAAAAAAAAGAGTCAGCAATGATGACTTAAGTAAGCTGGTAGATACCAACGATGAATGGATTACCAGTCGTACCGGTATTTCTTATCGCCATTTTGCTTCCGATCAAGATACTGTCGAATTAGCCTTTCTAGCATCTTTAAAAGCTATAGAGACTATTGATAAAAAGAAGATTGGAATCATTATTGCAGCTTCTATCACAAATCCTTATCATACTCCTTCAATAGCTTGTCTTATTCAAGAAAAACTCGGCTTACCGGAAGATATTTTAGCCTTTGATTTGAATGCAGCGTGTTCAGGATTTGTTTATAGCTGTCATGTCGCACATAGTCTATTATCTTCAAGTAAAAAGCCTTATGCATTAATTGTAGGAGCAGAAAAGCTCTCATCTATTATAGATTTTACAGATCGTTCAACATGTATCTTATTTGGTGATGGAGCAGGCAGTGCAGTCGTAGCATATCAGAAGAGTCCTTTTTATCAGATCACAGGATCTCAGGGAAATTTAGAAGCTTTATATGCTAAAGAATATCTTTCCATGCAGGGACGTGCTGTATTCCGTTTTGCTACTCATGTAATTGAGAAATGTATTATTGACTTACTTAATGTAAGTCAGCTGGATATAAATGATATTGATTATTTTATTATTCATCAAGCTAATAAACGTATTATTGCTCATGTTTATAAAAAACTGCATATTCCGGCGGATAAGTTCTATACAAACTTACAGGAATATGGCAACACTTCAGGAGCAAGCATTCCCTTAGCTCTTGATGAAATGAATCAGAAAAAACTTCTAAAAAAGGGAATGCGTTTAATGATGATAGGATTTGGCGGTGGTCTGACTTATGGCGGGAACATTGTCGAATGGTAGGAGAAAATTATGTGGTTAAATGAAAAATTCAATTTGAAATATCCTCTTATTCAAGGAGGAATGGCAAGAGTTGCAACAGGTCATTTTGCAGCTCAGTGTGCCAACGCAGGTATTCTAGGATTAATAGGTTCCGGCGGAATGACTCTCGAAATGTTAAAATCAGCTATTGATGAAGCAAAAACTTATACAGATAAAATATTCGGTGTTAATTTAATGCTTTTAAATCCGGATGCAGATAAACAGGCAGAACTTGTTGTCAAAGAAGGAATTAAAGTAGTAACAACCGGAGCCGGAAACCCCGGAAAATACATGAAGATGTGGAAACAGGCAGGTATTACTGTAATCCCTGTTGTTGCCAGTGTCGCAATGGCAAAAAGAATGGAACGTGCCGGTGCTGATGCAGTCATTGCCGAAGGATGTGAATCAGGCGGTCATGTAGGTGAATTAACTACAATAACTCTTGTTCCACAGGTTAAAGAAGCAGTCTCTATTCCTGTCATTGCTGCCGGCGGTATTGCTTCAGGCAAACAGGCATTAGCCGCCTTAGCTTTAGGTGCAGATGGCTTTCAGGTAGGAACAATTCTGCTTTCAAGTAAAGAAGCACCTATTCATCCTAATTATAAAGAAGCACTTCTTAAAGCAAAAGATACCGGTACAGTTGTAACAGGAAGAATTGCCGGTACACCGGTTCGTATTTTAAAAAATAAAATGTCAAAGACTTATATTCAAAAAGAAAAAGAAGGAGCTGATTTAATGGAACTTGAAAAGTTTACATTAGGAGGACTGGCTAGAGCTGTTATTGAAGGAGATACTGATACAGGATCTTTAATGGCCGGTCAGACAGCCGGTATGCTTCATTCTATTCGTCCATTAAATATAATCATTGAAGAACTCTTTAATGACCTCAAAAAAGAAAAAGAGAAGCTCCAAGAGGTGCAATTATGAAAATAGGTCCTTACGAACTGAAGATTCCTCTTATTCAAGGAGGAATGGGAGTGGGTGTTTCATTAGGAAATCTGGCCGGTCATGTTGCTTTCAATCACTGTATGGGTGTCATATCCAGTGCTCAAATCGGTTTTAAAGAAAAAGACTTTTATACCAATACTAAGAAAGCTAATCTAAGAGCTATTGATCAGGAGATTAAAAAAGCTAAACAGATTGCTTCCGGCAATGGCATAATTGCTATGAATATTATGACAGCTTTAAGTGATTATAAGGATCATGTTGTGCAAAGTGTTAAAAGCGGTGCAGATGCTATTATCTCAGGTGCCGGTCTGCCATTAAAGCTGCCGGAGTATGTTAATAAAGAAACTTTAATTGCTCCGATCGTCTCTTCCGGTAAAGCTGCCGGACTGATCCTAAAAAGCTGGGATCGTCATTATCATCGTATTGCCGATTTTATAGTGATTGAATCATCACTAGCCGGGGGTCATCTGGGATTCAAAAAAACTGATTTAATAAATCAGACTTGCCAGTCATTAGAAGAAATACTTAAAGATGTAAAAGAAATAATTATAGAATTTGCTTTAAAATATCACAAATCTATTCCTATCTTTGTGGCCGGAGGTATTTTTGACAGTAAAGATATCAGACATTTCATGATGCTTAATGCTGATGGTGTTCAGATTGGAACACGCTTTATAGGAACTCATGAATGTGATGCCTCACCGATTTATAAAAATGCTTTTATACAAGCCAAAAAGGAAGATATTACACTTGTTACATCACCTGTCGGGATGCCGGGAAGAGCTATGAGAAATGTCTTTATTCTAAAAACTGAAAAAGGTAAAATCCCTATTCATCGCTGTTTTAGATGTATATCTTCCTGTGATGTCATCCATGCTCCATACTGTATTACTGAAGCTCTTATTCGTGCAGTAAATGGAGATTTAGATAACGGACTGATCTTTACCGGAAGTAATGGATATCGTATTGATAAAATTATTTCCGTTAAAGAACTCATCAATGAATTGAAAGGAGCTTTTATATGAAAATAGGATTTATCTATGCCGGTCAAGGTAGTCAGCATCAGGGAATGGGTCAGGATTTTTATTTAAATAATAAATTCTGTCATGATTTTCTAGATCAGCTTTCTCCATCGGATTTTAATTTTAAAAAAATCATGTTTGAAAAGAATGATCTTTTAAATCAGACTGCCTATACCCAGCCATGTATGGGTGCAGCTGCTGTAATGACTACTCATATGCTTAATGAATATAATATTTATCCGGATTATGTCTGCGGTTTATCACTTGGTGAATACAGTGCTCTTTTTGCGAGCGGTGTTTTTGACTCTGATACTTTAATAAATACCTTAAAATTAAGAGGATGGGCAATGAAAACAGCCGCTAAAAATATTGACTGTGAAATGCAGGCTATTTTAGGATTAGATCGCTCTCTTTTAGAAGAAGCTGTTGATGAAGCCGCTTCTTTAGGTGTTGTCTCTATAACAAATTATAACTGTCCCGGACAGCTTGTTATTAGTGGAGAAAGACAGGCAGTTAAAAAAGCTGCTGAACTGGCTTTAGAAAAAGGTGCTAGAAAAACCGTTAAACTGGCGACAAGCGGTCCTTTTCATACCAAACTGTTATTACCTGCTTCACAGGTATTACATGACTATTTTAAAACTATTACTTTTAAGCCAATGAGAGTGCCTGTAGTTTTTAATACTTTAGGAAAAGAAAAAGAAAATGAAAGTATTCCTGAGCTTTTAGAAAAGCAGGTTATGAGTCCTGTTTATTTTGAAGATTCTATTCGTTATATGATTGATCAGGGAGTCGATACATTTATTGAAATAGGTCCGGGTAAAGTATTAAGCGGCTTTGTTAAGAAAATAAATAGAAATGTAAAAATACTTCAAGCTGAAGATATGAAATCGTTAGAAAAATGTAAGGAGGAAATCTATGGATCTGACAAGTAAAATAGCTTTAATTACAGGCGGTATTAAAGGTATAGGTAAAGCAACGGCTCTTACTCTAGCATCAAAAGGAGCGAACATTGTTCTTAATTATAGAAAAAATTCTAATAATGATGAAATAGCCTTAAAATTACAAAAAGAAATAGAGTCTTTAGGCGTTCAGGTACTGCTTGCAAAAGGTGATATTTCAAATGAAGAGGATGTTAAAGAGATATTTAAGCTGATCAAGGATCATTTTGGAAGACTTGATATTTTAGTCAATAATGCCGGTATTACCAGAGATAATCTGATTATTCGTACTAAAACAGAGGATTTTAATCAGGTTATAGATGCCAATTTAAAAGGAACATTTCTATGCATGAAATATGCCAGCAAAATAATGATTAAACAAAAATATGGAAGAATCATTTCTTTATCATCAGTAACCGGTATTATTGGTAATCCCGGTCAGACAAACTATGCCGCCAGTAAAGCAGGAATTATCGGTATGAGTAAATCTCTTGCTAAAGAACTGGGAAGTCGTCATATTACAGTAAATGTTGTTGCACCGGGATTTGTTGAAACAGATATGACTAAGAAATTAGATCAGGAATATCTGGAAAATATGATTCATCATATTCCACTAGAAAGATTGGGAAAGCCTGAAGACATCGCCTATGCTGTCGCATTCCTTGCAAGTGATGAAGCATCTTATATTACCGGACATGTCTTACAAGCTGATGGCGGAATGGCCATGTAGGAGGAGATTATGAAAAGAAGAGTTGTTGTAACAGGATTGGGCAGTATTAATGCGATTGGACACAATGTAGCGGAAACATGGGAAAGTATTAAGAATGGTATTAATGGTATTGATACAATCTCTCTATTTGATGCCGATCATATGAAAGTACAGCTGGCCGGTGAAGTAAAAAACTTAAATCTAAAGGATTATCTTAATCCTAAAGAAGCACGTAAAATGGATAGATTTACACAGCTTGGCATGATTGCATCTTTAGAAGCTTATAAAGATGCAAGACTCAATGAAAGCATTATTAATACTCATCGCTTTGGTGTAAATGTATCCAGCGGTATTGGCGGCTTAAAGACTATTGAAGATAATTATCAGAAAGGCTTAGAAAAAGGCTTTGATCGTGTTTCTCCTTTTTTTATTCCTATGGCTATCAGTAATCTGGCATCCGGTCAGATTGCGATTGCGATTAAAGCTCAAGGTATGGCCAGCTGTCCTGTAACCGCCTGTGCCGGAGGAACAAATGCAATCGGTGAAGCCTTTAGAATAATTAGAGATGGCTATTTGGAGATTATGCTGGCTGGAGGATGTGAAAGTTCAATTACCCCTCTAGGCATTGGTGGTTTTACTGCTATGAAGGCTTTAAGTGAAAGTCATGATAAGAATCGTGCTTCTATTCCTTTTGATGCTCAAAGACATGGATTTGTAATGGGAGAAGGTGCCGGTATTCTTATATTAGAAGAGCTGGAACATGCCTTAAAAAGAAATGCTCCTATTTATGCAGAAATAATTGGATATGGAGTCAGCTGTGATGCTTATCATATGACAGCCCCTTCTCCTAATGGAGAAGGCGGAGCTTATGCAATGGATAATGCCCTAAAAGATGCTGATATTGATTATCATGATATTGATTATATTAATGCTCATGGAACATCTACTTTATTAAATGATTCCGGAGAAACAGCTGCTATAAAAACAGTATTTAAGGAACATGCTAAAAAACTGTTCATCAGTTCTACAAAAGGAAATACCGGTCATTGCCTAGGTGCAGCCGGAGGCATTGAAGCTGTAATCTGTATCAAGGCATTAGAAAACAGCTATGTCCCGGCTACAATCAATTATCGGGAAAAAGATCCGGAATGTGATTTGAACATCACCCCAAACAAAGGACAGGCATTAAACATGCATTATTGTATGAGTAACTCATTAGGATTTGGCGGTCATAATGCTTCAATTATTTTTAAGGAGTACAAATAATGGAACTTAATAGTAATCAAATTCAAGCTATCAATCCTCATCGCTATCCCTTTGCATTAGTAGATAAAATCACTGATTACAAACCCGGTGAATATGCCAAAGGTATTAAATGTATCAGTGTTAATGAAATGCAATTTATGGGACATTTTCCCGAACATCATGTGATGCCGGGAGTCTTAATTGTTGAGGCTTTAGCTCAGACAGGATGTATTGCAATATTATCACAGCAAGAAAATAAAGGTAAGCTTGTCTTCTTTGCAGGTATCAATAACTGTAAATTTAAAGGTCAAGTCATTCCGGGCGATGTCGTTTCCTTAGAATGCAAGCTGGTAAGACAACGAAAAAATATTGGTATTGGAGAGGCAATCGCAAAAGTTAATGATAAAATCGTAGTTAAGGCGGAATTAACTTTTGCGATACAATAAAATGAATTATATTCATTTTGAGAGTCTTCCATCCACAAATGACTATGTTAAAGAACATTTAGATCAGCTAACCCCTCCCTGTATTATACATACTGATATTCAGACAAAAGGAAGAGGAAGAAGAGATCATCAGTGGATCTCTGAAAATGATTTGATGTTTTCTTATTTGACAGATAAAGAAGCCTTTCATGCTTCTATGCAAATGGCTTTATCAATTCTTTATACTCTTCATTTCTATCATTTAAAAGCCACTGTTAAGTGGCCTAATGATATCTTTATAAATGACCGGAAAATAGCCGGTATCTTAACAGAAACCCTAAATAAATATACAATCATCGGTACCGGTCTTAATATCACTAATAGCCTTTATCTTAGTCTGAATCATCTGTTAGAATATCAGATTTCATCAAAAGATTTACTAAATAAAATTATGGCATATTATACATTTCTGGAATCATTGTCTTTAGATGATATTATTCATACCATCAACAAATATTCATATCTCAAAAATAAAAAAGTTATTTATTTAAATTATGGAATCACTCAGTTTCTTCATCTAAATACCGATGGTACCCTTACAATTCTAGATGAGCATCAGAAAATACATCATATTATCTTAAATCAGCTCTCTTTATCTCAAAAAGAGTAGATATATGTTGAATTACAAAGAGTTTTACTATAAAGTAATATTTAAAGGAGAGAATGAATAAATTAATGGACACACGTGATGAAGAATTTATGGATGTGTTAACAAATGTTTTTAAGCTGGCGATGAAGACTCAGGAAGATTATCTAAAAAACAGTAAATTTCCTGAACTGTCTTTAACTGAAATACATGTTATTGAAGCGGCCGCAAAAGAACCTTTTCCAACCATGAGCAATGTTTCTCAAAGATTAAAAATCACTCTGGGTACTCTTACTACAAATGTAAAAACAATTATAAAAAAAGGTTTCTTATATAAAGAAACCTACGAAAATGATAAACGTTTTACTTTTCTTAGACTCACCAGTAAAGGTTTTGAAGCTTTAGAAGTTCATGATGAATTCCATAAAGAAATCAGAGAAATCTATAGACGCTATATTCCCGAAGAACGTTTCAATTGGGTACATGAAACTTTTATTCAAGTCGAAAATAGCTTAATAGACTATTATAAAACACTGAAACATTCAGAAAAAATCTGAATGTTTTTTGCTTTATAATTCACTGAAATCTGTAATAACTTTTATAACTCCGGGATAATGAAGATACTCTTCTCCCTTACCTGCTGTATCTAAAACAATAATATGACGACAGCCACAGGCATAAGCATTTTCAATACCGCTCTTTGAATCTTCAAAAATCAGACAATCTTCAATCGGAACCTGAAGATTCAAAGAAGCCTGTAAAAACATTGCTTTCTTATCATGATAATCTCCATTATCATAAACAATCAGATCTTTATCGAACCACTTTTCTAAATCAAATGATTTAATAAAGAAATCAATATTCTCTTTAATGGAGGCACTCGCAATAGTATGAGGTAAAGAAAGCTTTTCTAAATATTCTTCCGCTCCCTTAATCAAATGAAAGTTTTTCTGATCCTCTAAACAATATTCCCGATAATACTTTTCTTTAAGTAAAGAATAATAGTGAATCCTTTCTTCATCTAAACACTGACCTGAAAGAAAATAAATAATCTCTTTATTAGGAACACCATTAAAATATGTATATAATTCCTCTTTTTCTATTGGCTTATTTCTTAATAGAAGAGAAATTCGATTCCAGGCTTTAATATGCTTATCATTATCAATAAAAAGAGTACCGTTAAAATCAAAAATATTAGCTTTAATCAAAGATTTTCTTTCCTCCATATTTTCTTATCTTCAGCACATGACAGCTTCCCTTACCAAATACTTTCTCTATTTCTTTCTGATATATCTGTACATAATTATCACTCACAAAAGCCTGTATTGTACCGGCAAAACCTCCGCCATGAACGCGACAAACGCCCTTATCACCTAATATATCTTCACTTATAGCTAATCCTATAGAAATAGGCTGATGATGAGGTTCTATTGTTGTAAAGACATTCTGAAGGTATTTGTAGCTGCTGTTTCCTGATGAGGCAACAAAATGCTTGAATAAATCAAAATCTTTCTTCTTAAGTGCTTCTACAAGCTTTTCTACTCGTTTATTTTCTTTAAAGAAATGATAAGCTCTTAAAACAGCACGATCGCCGCACTGGATTCTCAGATCAGCAACTCTTTCCATAAACTTCTCTTCATCAACATCTCTTAAATATTCCTCATCAAAGACATGAGCTATAGATTTCATTTCTCTAGGAATAGCAGCATACTCATTAGTGAGTGAAGCATGAGATCCTTTTGTATCTACGATACATAAACTATGATGGAATATTCCAAAATCTATATCTATAGGTTCTACCAGTGGTGAATAAGGATCCTTAAAATCAATAGAAATTAATCCGCCTACTGCACAGGCACACTGATCCATTAAACCACATGGCTTACCGAAATAAACATTTTCAGCATATTGTCCCGCTTTCGCAATAGTCACCATATCAATAGACATATTATTATATAATCCATCAATAATAGTTCCGATAAGATCTTCAAATGCTGCTGATGAAGAAAGTCCTGCACCAATTAAAACATCACTCGTAATATAAGCTTTAAATCCGCCAACAGAATAGCCTAGTTCCTTCAATCTTGAAACAACACCTTTAATTAAAGCAGCCGATGTTCCTTCTTCTTCCTTCTTTTTTTCTAAATCATTTATATCTATCTCTTTAATATTAAAATCATCTGATACAACCTTAATAATATCTTTTTGTTTGCTTACCACCGCTATCGCATCTAAATTAATAGCTGCTGCCAGTACACGTCCATGCTGATGATCTGTATGATTACCTCCTACTTCACTCCTTCCGGCTGCCGTATACATCTCTATATCATCATCACCATATAAATGTTGATATTCTTTTAATGCCTGAATATAACGCTTATTCTGATAATCAATTAAAGAAGCATCTCCATAAAGATCTAATAAGATCTGATTATGCTTCTGAGATTCTAACTGTTTAATTAATGTCTGTATGTTCATTATCTTGTTTTAAATGTATATGATGTCTTTTCATCATATAACTGACCTTTCTTTAATATTGTTTTTGAATGTTCTTCTAAATGAATACTATCCGGCATATACTGTGTTTCTATACATAAAGCACTTCCGGCATTTAATGGTTTATTATTCTTTCCTATTCTGCCATCAAGATAGTTTGCACTATAAATCTGAGCCAATGGATAAGTTGTATTCACAGTGAGCTCTATTCCAGTTTTTTCACTATACAAAGTGACTTGATCTTTTGAATCATCAAAAATAAAAGGATGATCATAGCCATGCCCTATTTCAAGCTGTTTATTAGTCTGATAGATCATATCTTTAATCTTTGTTTCATGACGAAAATCAAAAGGTGTACCATCCACAGCAGTCAAAGTTCCCGTTACCAGTCCATTTGTATCTGACTCTGCCATAACCGATGACTTAATCTTTAAATAATGATTATCTATTTTATCAGGTATACCATCCAAATTAAAATAAGAATGATTGGTAATATTAATCAACGTATCCTGATCACCGGATGCCTGATAAGAGATTTCTAATGTCTCTTTATTTAAACGATAAGTAGTCCTCATTAATAAATTACCCGGAAAATTCTCTTCCCCATCCGGTGATAGATAAGTAAAGATAACGCTATCATCTTCAATTTTATAATTAAATAAACGATAAGAGAAGCCGTGAATTCCACCATGAAGAGTATTAGGACCATTATTAATCGCAAGATGATATTGCCGGTTATTCAAAGTAAATTGTCCCTTTCCTATCCTGTTAGCTACTCTTCCTACCAATGCTCCCAGATAGCCATCATACTTTAAATAATCGCTATAATCATCATATCCTAATACTACATCTTGTAGATTATGATGCTTGTCTTTAACCAGTATCTTTGTGATTGTACATCCTAAATTTAATGTATGAACTTCTAAATATTCATTTTTTAGAATAATTTCATCCAATACATTATTAATACGCTTAACTTCTGCTGCCATATTATATCCTTTCTAATAAGTTATCTAAACTAATTATATGGATACAAAAGCAGGTAGTCAATTGTTTACCGGAAATTTACTAAAACAATAAAAAAAGATGTATTTCTACATCAAATAAAAATGGTGGGAGCTAACGGGCTCGAACCGCTGACCCTCTGCTTGTAAGGCAGACGCTCTCCCAACTGAGCTAAGCTCCCATCATGGTGACGGATACGGGATTCGAACCCGTGAATGCATGCGTGAAAGGCATGTGAGTTAACCGTTTCTCCAATCCGCCACTGGCGCCTCAAGTAGGACTCGAACCTACGACCCCCTGATTAACAGTCAGATGCTCTAACCAACTGAGCTATTGAGGCATTCAATTATTGCTTAATTAATATACACTAGAATATATAAAAATGCAATACTTTTTATAAAACAATAGAAAAATAAGGCTGCTTATCAGCCTTATTTACGTGTTTTATCCCATTTTCCACTACCATTAACATGATATTTCCCAATCCACTTATTAGCCGACATTGCTCCTGATGATTCCAAATAATACCATGCTCCTTTATCCTTAATCCAGCCTGTAGCCATTGCTCCATTAGATTCCAGATAATACCATGTATCTTTGTATTTAATCCAGTCCGTAGCCATTGCTCCATTAGATTTTAGATAATACCATGTGCCTTTGTATTTAATCCAGTCCGTAGCCATTACTCCATTAGATTTTAAATAATACCATGTGCCTTTATCCTTAATCCAGCCGGTCTGCTTATTACCATTAATGTAATAATACCAGCTGCCATTTATTTTAGACCAGCCGGTCTTTACACTTGCTGATGTATTAAGAGATATCGGTGAATAATTTAGATATTTATCCTGATGATCAGGGTATTGTGTTGAATAAGGCATATTCTTATACACAGGAATATAAAGATTTTTCTTCTTCTCATCTAAATGATTTCTAGATACACAATAAGCATATGTCAGTTTTTTAGCTTCCGTGATTGGAGCATGAATATTCGTCATATACGAATGTGTATAAATCTTATATTTACTTGACTTATTAACATTAAATCTTTGTAAATATAATGACCACTGACCGCCTTTGATGTATTTATTTCCCAGATATTCCATACCTCCATAAATACTCTTTTCAACAGTATTCCAGCCCTGCTTTTTAGCATAATTAATACCATCCTGTGCTCCGCCATTAGCTCCAATATTAAAGATATTGTAATACTTTTTACCACTCTTATCACCGGATGCTTTACCGCCTTTATAACCTAATCCACCATTTTTACCCTGTTCGACAGCTGCTCGAGTTAAAGAGTTAAATAAAGAAACATCATATTTTCTTGAAGCCTGATAAAAAGTATTTGCATATTTTGATAATACTGTGCCACTTAATACTGATTTAGCATCCTGTAATACCTCTGAATCATTATAAGAAAGTTTATTAAAAACAATACCATTATAAGCATCTAAATAATTTCTAGGATCCATCAGATACTTTACTGTATCTAGAGAAGCTCTTCGCCATGAAGAACCTTCTAATACCTTAGGAGAAGTAATCAGATGAGAATTATTTGAACTAATTAAAGCTGACTTCTGAAACTGTGAAGCTGCAGTATTAAAATCAAGACCTGTCTCTACCGGAATAAAATTCCATAATGGATAGACAGAATGCATATATCTTAATCTTAATTTATAAGATTCAGGAAAAGATGAAATCTTCTTTTCAAATGCAGCATCATATTGATATTTTCCAAAACGATAGCCACTTGAATATTTCTTATTATAAACATATCCTTTTAATTTTCTATTATTCTTATAATACTCTACATAGTTCCATGTATCCCCATCACTATCTTTAACTTCTCCAAGAAAAGCCAAAGACTGACCAAATTGAATGGTTGAAAGAGTCTTTGAATTATTTGATGGTTTCTCTTTTACATTATAAGTAAAGTTATATTCTAAGATACCAACAAATGGAGCTTTTAAAGCTTCTACATGAACTGATGAAAACCTTATTGGTATACATAAAGCAAGTGCAGCACCTGTCAAAATAAGAATTTTATATTTGTATCTCTTCATGAATTTATCACCTCGTATCCCTATCCTAACATAAATTATCTATAATACAAAATATATTTTAATTAATTTAAAATAATTTATATTATAAACAAATCAATTTATATTATAAGTAAATTTATATGTATTATAATACTGATTTAAACCAAATACTGTAACATTTACTTTCCCCTTTTTAGTATGAGAAGAATAGCGTATTGTATAATCTATATTTTCTCTTAATAAATTTACACCGGAATAAACTTTTAATTGAGGTGTTACCGGATTACCTGTATATTTTATATTCTTTTGGTATTTAAATTTCATCTGCGATATATCTTTAAAGAAATAATATTTATAAAACGACATTCTATTCAGTAAGTCAGTTCTATCCGGATAGTCTGTATTTTTAGGCATATTTAAATATACCGGAATTAAAAGCCTTCTGGTAATATTTTCATTCTTAATATTCATATAGCCATCAAACATATGTTTTGCTTCGTTGACCGGTGCCATAATATTAGTCATATAGGAATGTGTTCCCAAATTCTTATAATGAATATCAAAACGCTGTAAATATAAAGTATCCTGACCGCTTTGAATATATTTTCGACTAAGATAGTCGGCTCCGCCATTAATAGCCTTCTCTCTCGTATCCCAGCCTTGTTTTTTAGCATAATCAATACCATCCTGTGCTCCGCTGTTAGCTCCAATATTAAAGATATTATAATAAATCTTACCGCTCTTATCTCCTCTAGCATGACCGCCGATATTTCCTGCTCCGCCGCTTTTAGTTTCCTTAGCTGCCTGCTCAACAATTGCTCTGGCGATTAAATTAGATAATGAAATATTATATTTAAGAGCCGCCTGATAATATAATGTTTCCCATTTTTTATTTGATGTTGGTTCCATGCCTGTCATAAATGTATCAGCCAGCATTTTTCTGGCATCATTAAGAGTTTCTTCTTTATTTAATGTCTGTTGTTCAAACATAACAGATTGTGAAGCTGATAAATGATTACGTGGATCAAGATAATATCTGACTGTATCTATATTTGCTTTTCTCCATACTTTTCCTTCTATAATCTTTGTGGATTCAATTAATGAATTCTTATCAGAAGCAATCAATGCTTTTTTCTGATAAGCTTTAGCTGCATCTTCAAAGCTATGATTACTATACATAATACGAAAATGCCAGTGACTATATAAACTATGAATATATCTTAGTGACTGACGATAACTCTCAGGAAACTTCTGTATCTTAGCTTCAAATGACTCATCAAATTCATATTTTTTAAGTTTATCTTTTAAAACATATCCGGTTAATCTTTGACCATTTACATAAGCCCCTATTTTCTCATAAGACTGATGTAAATAAGTAACATGAGCAACTACGATCAAAGGTGTTCCTACCGGCAATGTATGTAATGTTTGACTCGTTTCATCAGGAGCTTTCTTTAATACTCCCGCTTCTTTTACTAAGCTGATATATCCCTCAACAGGTACTTCTCTTCTTCCTAATATAAAATAAGCTGTTCCCAACATACATATCGCAATTAGAATCATAATTATTCTCTGTAAAAACAGTTTCTTTCTCTTTTTATTTTTTTTCACTTATTCTCACATCCTTATCTTCTACCCATCCGGTTTGTTCATTACACAATACATAATCATAATCTTTAAATCTTAATAAGATACTGATAGGATCTCCTTTATTTCCGGAAATCATATGATCTGTATAGTCATCAAGACAATAAAAGTGTCCATCTCTTTGATAAAGGTACTCATTCTTAATATCTAATATCATATGAGTGTTGACTTGCTGACATAATGAGAAAGATTCTTTCTTTTCCAGTATCTTTACTTCAAAGTCAGGAAATGAAATTTTATGAAACAAATGATTTCCTTCTATATCTCTTTTTAATATACCTTGAGGCAAAGGCTGATATTTTGCAGTCTGATAACTGATTTTTCCATCTATACTATTAATAATTAAAGCATTAAGTTGTGCTATCGGCTTAACGCCTATCCCTCCATCTATAGATATGATACGTTTATTAAAATCAAAAATAATATCATTATTAATAATATTCTTATAATTAGAAACAGGAATATGACCGACAATAACTGTTTCTTTAAAAGGATGACCATAATCTAAGAATCGCTGCATTTCTAAATAAGAAGAAAGCCCACATTCTTTATAATTATCTCTTGGTTCTAAACCGGCATGAACAAAAATAAAATCATTAAATTTTAAAGTTACCGGAAGATGTTTTATAAACTGTAAATGTGTATGAAGACTTTGTTCAAGTATATGCTGAATGCTTAAAGAAGAATGAGTATTAAAATCTAAATGCTTTTGATGCATTAATGTTCTGATTGCCCCATTAGCTGAAACCTTATTTAAATAATGAGAGATATGAGGAGCCAGCTCAGGGATTGTCAGCATGGCGGTCATCGCCCACTCACAATTACCCATAAGAATATAAACTCTGGGATAATGAGATAGCTTTTCAATAAAAGCCATTGTTTCTAAGACCTGATCTCCTTTTTCTACATAATCACCTATGATTACTAAATAATCTTCTCCTACTTTATAATGAATAGAATCAAGCAATTCTATAAAGAAATCAAGATGTCCATGAATATCGGAAATCGCAATCAGACGATAATCTTCTCCCACTTTCACTGTCTTATGTTTAGCCTTCAGCATACCGATCTCCTTATTAAAGGTATTGTAAGAAAAAATAATAAGGAATGCAAGCAATGAAAAAACCTTTCTTTTGAAAGGTTTATAATAAAGCTTCAATTTCTTTTCTAACAGCTTTTAAGAAATCTTCAGAATTTACTTCCTTAACTTCAATATTTTCAGCTAATAAAACCAAATCCTTCGTAAGAATACCGTTATTTAAAACATGAAGACATGCTTTTTCTAACACATCAGCATAATAGACAAGAGCATCAATTTTATCTAATTCTCCTCTTTTTCTAAGAGCTCCACTCCAGGCAAAAATAGTTGCGATTGGATTTGTTGATGTCTTTTCTCCTTTTAAATAACGATAATAATGACGTGTTACTGTACCATGAGCTGCTTCATATTCATAATGACCATCCGGAGAAACAAGGACACTTGTCATCATTGCAAGTGAACCGAAAGCTGTTGATACCATATCACTCATAACATCACCATCATAATTTTTACAAGCCCAGATAAATCCGCCTTCACTTCTCATTACTCTGGCTGTAATATCATCAATTAATGAATAAAAATAAGTGAGTCCCTCTTTTTCAAAAAGATCTTTGTATTCCTTATTATAGATCTCTTGGAAAATATCTTTAAAACGATGATCATAAATCTTAGAAATAGTATCCTTTGTCCCAAACCATAAATCCTGTTTTTGATCTAAGGCATAATTAAAGCAGCTTCTTGCGAATGACTCAATAGAATCATCTGTATTATACTGTCCTTGTAGTACACCGGGTGTTTCAAAAGAAAATATTTCTTTTTCAATCTTATCTTCTCCTTCAAATACCAACTTAGCAATACCTTTCCCGGGAACTTTAATCTCGGATGATTTATAAACATCACCATAGGCATGTCGGGCAATAGTAATAGGTTTTTTCCATTTACTGACAATAGGACTAATACAATCAATCATAATAGGTTTTCTAAATACTGTTCCATCTAATATCGCTCTGATTGTTCCATTAGGTGATTTCCACATTTCTTTTAAATGATATTCTTCTACTCTTTGTGCATTAGGCGTAATAGTTGCACACTTCACTGATACACCATATTTCTTATTAGCATAAGCGGCATCTACTGTAACCTGATCATTCGTAAGATCTCTATTTTCTAATCCTAAATCATAATATTCTGTTTTAAGATCTACAAAAGGAAGAATTAATTCCTCCTTAATATCTTTCCACAGGATTCTTGTCATTTCATCTCCATCCATTTCTACTAATGGTGTTTTCATTTGTATCTTAGTCATAATTCTACCTCTTCTTTTCCTTTGATGCATAATATTTACGTACAAGCATTTGTGATTTATTAATATGACTGACAATCAAAGACTTAGCTAAATCTTTATCCCTATCCATAATCGCATCTAATATTGCCTTATGTTCCTTAAGTGATGTTTCCATTCTCTGATGCTGTTTTAAAGAATGTCTTGTAGTTACCGAAACATAATAATGAATATCTTTTAAAACCTGCATCAGATAAGATGACTGTGTCGCCTGATAAATCATTTCATGATAAAGAATATTTAAATCATGAATCTTCTCATTATCTTTTTTCTTTGTATAAAACTCCATTAAATCATAAACATCTTTAATCTTTGCCAGATAAATATCATTGATACGATCTATCGCAAGCCCTACTGCAAGTGACTCAAGAATCTTTCTGACTTCAAACATATCATCTATATCTCTAGGCTTAAATCCTTTCACAAAGACACCTTTATTCGGAATACTTTCTACCAATCCTTCTAATTCCAGCTGTTTTAAAGATTCTCTAACCGGTGTCCGACTAATATTGAACTCTTTAGCTAAAGTCAGTTCATTAAGTTTATCACCATGATTATATTCTTCATTTAAAATCCGGTCTCTCAAGATATTAAATATCTGATTCCCCAGTGATCCATGTTTTGTCACTTCAAATAAACTATGTGATGGCATATTCTTATCCTCCCATATTGTATACAATTATACATAAATTATTAAATTAAACAATAAATCAAAAGAAATTCTCTTGTTTTTATTTATTTTTTTATATGTTAGAATAAACAAGGTGATAAATATGATATTAAGTTGTTCTTCATTAACTAAACTTTATGGTGATCAGGAAGTATTAAAAAATATAACTTTTAACATAGAAGCAAAAGATAAGCTGGCTGTTATTGGTGAAAATGGTGCCGGTAAAAGTACTTTATTAAAGATTCTGCAAAATGAAGAGTCTTATGATAGCGGTACTCTTTCCATTGCAGGTGATGTCACAATAGGCTATTTGTCACAAGATCATAATTTTGATTTATCTTTAAGTATCTATGAGACTTTAGAAAGTCCTTATAAGAATTTAAAGAATATTGAAAAAAGAATGCGTTATTTAGAAACACAAATGACTCATAGTGACCATTTAGACTCTATTATGAAAGAATATGATGCTTTAACTGTCCGGTTTGAAGAATCTGATGGATATACAATTGAATCAAATATTAAGGGTATCTTAAATGGTTTAGGTTTTCAAAAAGATATCTGGTATCAGCCGGTCAGTATCTTATCCGGAGGTCAGAAAACAAGAATTATATTGGGTCAACTATTATTAAGTGAACCTGATTTACTACTGCTTGATGAGCCTACCAACCATTTAGATTTAGAAGCTATTGAATGGCTTGAAAATTATCTTAAATCTTATCCTAAGGCTATTATTGTTGTGTCACATGATCGATATTTTATTGATCAGGTTACCGACTCTATTATGGAAATAGAAAATGGAAAATCAAAAATATATCATTGTCATTATAATGAATATGCACAGATTAAAAAACATAATAGAGATATCGATTTGAAGCATTATTTAAATAATCAGAAAGAGATAAAAAAGATGCAACAGTCTATTGATACATTAAAATCTTTTAATCGAGAGAAGCAATTAAAAAGAGCACATTCAAAAGAAAAAGCCTTGGAAAAAATGCAAAAGACGGAAAAACCAAATTCTCTTCCTTCTCCTATTCATATCTCTTTTCAGCCGGAAATAGAAAGTGGATATGATGTCTTAAAAGTTAAGGATCTTTCAATGAGCTTTACTCATCCTTTATTTGATCATATCAGCTTTGAAGTCAAAAGAAATGATAGAATTGCTTTACTTGGTCCTAATGGTATAGGTAAAACAACTTTATTTCATTTAATATTAAAAGATCTTATTCCTGATAGCGGACATATTCATTTAGGAGTAAAAGTAACTATTGGATATTATGATCAAGAACATTCTTCATTGAATATAAACAATACTATCTTTGATGAAATAAGCAATGCTTTCCCTAAAATGAACAATACTCAAATAAGAAATATTTGTGCCGCATTTCTTTTTAAAGGAGAAGATGTATTTAAGACTATTGATATTCTTTCCGGAGGAGAAAAAGGACGTATAGTCTTAATGAAACTGCTCTTAAATAAAGCAAACTTTCTTATTTTAGATGAGCCTACCAATCATTTAGATATACAGTCTAAAGAGGTTTTAGAAGATGCTCTGCTGGACTTTGACGGTACGATTCTTTTCATTTCTCATGATCGTTATTTTATTAATAAAATCGCAACTAAAATACTAGATATGTCTGAACATGGTGTAGATGAATATAATGGTAATTATAGTTATTATTTAGAGCATTTGAAGATAAAATCTGAACAGAAAGAGACAGCTGTTAGCCAATCTAAAATAGTAAATCAGGCTGATAGGGCTTTAAAAAACAAGCTGAAGAAAGTTGAAAATGAAATTTCTTCTTTAGAAAATACTATTAAAGAAAAAGAAGCTTTGCTTGGAGAAGAAGAGATTATAAATGATTATAAGAAGTATAATGAATGTACGGATACAATCGAACAATTAAATAATGAACTTGAGGAAAAGCTTCTTTTATGGGAAGAACTAAATAGTTAGACAGGATAGTTATCCTGTCTTTTGTATTGAAATAAAAACATTTACTTCATTATTCTTTTATACTATAGTGAATAAAAGAAATAAATATTTTAGCTATTTCAAAAAGGGAGATTACAATGATTAAATTATATAATGAAGGTATTTTTCTTAAAGATGGTTATACTATTATTCCTGAAAGTCAGTCTCATTATGATAAAAATGAAGCAAAAAAAGGGACTATTGCTTATCATATTATGAACAATCATAATATGAGTAACAATATGGAACACTTAAGAATAAAATTTGATTCAATGGCATCACATGATATTACTTATGTAGGTATTATTCAGACTGCGAGAGCTTCCGGTATGAAAAAATTTCCATTACCTTATGTTATGACATGCTGTCATAACTCATTATGTGCAGTAGGAGGCACAATCAATGATGATGATCATCTGTTTGGCTTAAGTGCCGCTAAAAAATATGGAGGTATTTATGTTCCTCCTCATATTGCAGTTATTCATCAATATATGAGAGAAAACTTTGCCGGATGCGGAAAAATGATCTTAGGTTCTGATTCACATACACGCTATGGCGCTTTAGGAACTATGGCTATTGGTGAAGGAGGAGGCGAATTAGTGAAGCAGCTTCTAGAGGATACTTATGATATAGATCTTCCTGATGTTATTGCAGTATACCTTGATGGAAAGCCTCATCCTTGGGTTGGTCCTCATGATATTGCTTTAGCTATTATCCGTGAAGTCTTTAAAAACGGCTATGTAAAAAATAAAGTTATGGAATTTGTCGGTCCCGGTATTAGTACAATAGATACTGATTATCGCAATGGTATTGATGTTATGACAACAGAAACAACCTGTCTTTCTTCTATTTGGAGAACTGATGAGGATACACATGATTATTTAAAAGAACATCATCGCGAAGCTGATTATAAAACATTAAACCCTGATTCCATTGCTTATTATGAAGGCTGTGTTTATGTTGATTTATCAACTATCAAACCAATGATTGCCTTACCTTTCCATCCTTCTCATGCTTATGAAATCGATGAACTTTATGAAAATCTTATTCCTATTTTAAAAGAAACAGAAAAAGCTGCTGCTAAAGTTTCTGAAGGAAAAGCTCATTTTACTCTATTAGATAAAGTCACTTCTGATGGAAAGCTAATGGTTCAACAGGGAGTTATTGGCGGATGTTCCGGCGGTACTTATTCTAACATTGTTGAAGCAGCTCATGCTCTTAAAGGAAAAACTATTGGTAATGATGAATTCTATTTATCAATTTATCCATCATCTCAGCCGGTTTATACTGATTTAGACAGAAAAGGCTTCCTTGCTGATTTAATGGATAGCGGTGCTCTAATTCGCTCAGCTTTCTGCGGTCCTTGTTTTGGTGCCGGTGATATTCCTGCTAATAATGCCATATCAATAAGACATAATACAAGAAACTTCCCTAACAGAGAAGGTTCTAAGCCCGGTCAGGGACAAATGAGTGCTGTTGCTTTGATGGATGCCCGGTCAATAGCTGCTACTGCTGCGAATGGAGGTATTCTTACTTCCGCAGAACATCTTGATATCTGGGGAGATATTCCTGAATATCACTATAATGACCGCAGTTATCAGTCAAGAGTTTATAACGGTTTTAATCATCCGGATAATACAAAAGAATTACGTTATGGTCCCAATATTAAAGACTGGCCTAAGCTAGGTGCTCTAACTGATCATATTCTCTTAAAAACCGCTTCTAAAATAGAAGATGAAGTGACGACTACAGATGAACTTATCCCTTCCGGTGAAACATCATCCTATCGCTCTAATCCGCTGGGATTAGCTGAATTTACTTTATCTAGAAGAGATCCTCTCTATGTACAGCGTTCTAAATCTATTAGAGATTTAGAACAGCAGAGATGTTTAGGGCATACTTCCAAGTCTTTAGAAAATATCTTTAATATAATAAAATCTATTAAAGGCTTTGAAGCACTGAATCCTTTAGAAGTAGAAATAGGTTCTGTACTCTATGCTAATAAGCCGGGAGATGGCAGTGCCAGAGAACAGGCAGCCAGCTGTCAAAGAGTATTAGGCGGGTTAGCTAATATTACTCAGGAATATGCAACAAAGCGTTATCGCTCTAATTGTATTAACTGGGGAATTCTTCCATTTCATCTTAAAGGACAGCCGGATAATCTTAAGATAAATGATTATATCTTTGTTCCTAATATTAAAGAAAAACTAGCTAACTCTTTAGATAACATTCCTGCCTATATTATTAGAGAAGACAGCTACATTCCTATCTCTCTTTATATTCTTGATATGACTGATAATGAAAAAGAAATTCTTAAGGCCGGATCTCTTATTAATTATAATAGAAATAAACAATAGTATAATACAGATATTCTCTCTATGAATATCTGTTTTTATTTCCATGGAAATAAAAACAGAAGACTATAAAGTCTTCTCCATAATATAGCGAACAATACGTACACCTCGCATTTCATTTACATATTCTTCCAACATGACATATCCTAAACTCTCAAAAAATGGTAACGATGAAATTGTAGAAATAGTATTGATTCTCTCATTGCCTTTCTTTCTTGCATAATTTTCAAGCTCATTCACAAGCTTGGTTGCAATTCCTTCTCTTACATGATCTTTATCTATATATAAGCGATCTAAAAAGCCGGTTTGTCCAATATTTCCAAACCCTATAATAGTATCCTGATTATCTACTGCAACAAGTGTATGATTCTTATTAAGCTGTGTTTCCCAATGATAAACATTAGGTTTACCAGGTGCCATAGCATCCAGCTGTTCTTCTGTATAATCATTCGCATTAATACTATGTACCGTGTCATAATACAGGCTCATTATCTTTTCAAGATCATTTATTTTATATAGTCTGATTTTCATGTTAACCACCCCGTGTGACTATTATATCAAATCATATAGAAAAAGAAAAGAAAGGTTACTTTCTTTTCTTAAAGACCAAACATTAAATCTATATAATCCGGCATTGGCCAGTCTCCCTTAGCTACTATCGTCTCTAAATGATCCGCTGTTTTTCTTAATGCTTTCATTGCAGGAATCACACGATCTCGATAAGCTAAAGATGCTTTTTCTATTTCTGATTCATCAAATGATTTTGCATAAGTTAATTCCTGATACAAATCTTCCATTTGTGCTCTCATTGTTGAGGCATGTTCACTTAAATCAACAAGATCTCTTAAGATAAATTCATTATCAAGATTGAGTGCCGCTAAACCTTTTGCATCCTCAGTGACCTGACCAATATATCTTAAAACAGCCGGATATATTTCACTCTTTGCCATCTTATAAGCAGTTCCGGCTTCTACTGAAATAGTTTTAATATAATTATCTAAAATAATCTCATAGCGTGACTCTATTTCTACCTTAGAATAAATATTCTGATGTTCTAATAATGAGATATTCTTTTCAATTCTCAATGCCTTAGCAGCATCTACAGTATTCTTATAATTAGGAAGACCTCTCTTAGCTGCTTCTTCTTCCCATTGCTGCGAATAACCATCACCATTAAAAATAATTCTCTGATGTTCGCTAATAAATTTTTTGATAATATCCATAATACTCATCCCGGAATCAATAAGATCACTCATTTCTTCCATTTCCTGAGCAAAAATAGTATTAAGCATCGTATTAGCATTAGAAATAGACTGTGCTGAACCAACAGCTCTAAATTCAAACTTATTACCTGTAAAAGCAAATGGAGATGTTCTATTACGATCAGTTGTATCTTTAGAGAAGGTTGGAATAACACTGACTCCCGTCTTAAATCTTTCACCGGGTAAGTGACTATTATGAGAATTATTAATAATATTGCTAACAACATCATCTAATTCTTCACCTAAGAAAATAGAAATAATTGCAGGCGGTGCTTCATCAGCACCCAATCTATGATCATTGCCGGCACTGGCAGCTGTTAATCTTAATAAGTCAGCATACTCATCAATACCTTTAATAGTGCAAGCAAGCTGTGCTAAAAATGGTATATTGCTAAGAGGGTCTTTACCGGGATTCATAAGGTTTATTCCTGTATCCGTAGATACAGACCAGTTATTATGCTTACCGCTGCCATTAACACCGGCAAACGGCTTTTCATGAAGCAAACATCTTAAGCCGTGCTTTTTAGCAATATCTTGAGCAAGCTGCATTAATAAATGATTATTATCAGCAGTAATATTCACAATCGAATAAACACAAGCAACTTCATGCTGAGCAGGAGCTACCTCATTATGCTTAGTTTTTGAAGGAATACCATATTTCCATAATTCATGATCAAGGTCAGTCATAAAAGCATTCACTTTTCTTTTTAAAGAACCAAAATAATGATCCCCCAATTCCTGCCCTTTTGGTGCCATAGCACCATAAAGAGTTCTACCGGTAAGCTTTAAGTCCATTCTTTTCTGATAGTATTCGTCAGGAACAAGGAAATATTCCTGTTCTGCCCCAACTGTTGCTTTGACATGTTTTACATCATCTAATCCAAGTTTTGGAAGAAGTCTTAAAGCTGATTTCTCTAAAGCATCACAGCTTCTTAATAGCGGTGTTTTTTCATCTAAAGCATCTCCGGTATAGGAACAAAATAATGTCGGTATATATAATGATCCATTTCTTACAAAAGCTGACGATGTACAATCCCAGCTGGTATAACCTCTAGCTTCAAAAGTAGAGCGAATCCCACCACTTGGAAAAGAAGAAGCATCAGGTTCTCCTTTTCTCAGTGTCTTACCGCTAAACTCTAAAACTGCACCACCATCACTCGGTTCTAAAAAAGCATCATGCTTTTCAGCAGTTAAGCCGGTCAATGGCGTAAACCAGTGTGTAAAATGGGTTGCACCATTTTTAATTGCCCAAATTTTCATAGCATTAGCAACAACAGTCGCACATTCCTTAGTCAGAGGCTCTCCCTTATCTAAAGACTCATGAAAAGCTTTGTAAGCAGATTTAGGAATTCTTTCCTTCATTACATCATCACTAAAGGTCAGACAGCCATATTCTTTTAATAAGTCATCCATCTCCATTTTCATATCCCCCTCTATATGTGCTTATTATAGCTATATTTTATTCTATCGTCTATCATTATTTTTATAGATGCTTAATAAAAAAAGAAGAGTGAGAAATCACTCTTCTTATATCAATTCTATTCAGCTGCTGCCTGCTTGTTCTGATAAGATTCATAAGCAATCAGGAATGGGATGTATACAACTACAGAAACTGCAACAACAATTAACTGAGAAATTGCACCCATAATATTACCGCCTGTAGCTAAGAATCCTAAGATTACCGGTGGCATTGTCCAAGGTACTTCTATTACGATCTTTGGACAGAATCCTGAAGAAACTAATATCCAACCAACAATCATAGTGATAACCGGAGCAAAGATAAATGGAATGTCTAGGATTGGGTTCAATACTAGAGGGATACCAAATGTCATAGTTTCATTAATATTGAATAAACCTGGAACTACAGAGATACCGGCAATAGTTCTGTTATCTTCACGTCTACTGAAAATGAAGATAGCGATTACTAAACCGATTGTAACACCTGAACCACCGAATTCAGCAAACATCTGTAACATAGTTAAGTTCATTACATTAGGAATTGCCTGTTTAGATGTATAAGCTGCTACGTTAGCATATAATAATGGTCTAAAGATTGGTTCTTTAACAGCTGCTAACATGTTGTTACCATGGATACCTACGCACCAGAATAACATGATAATAACATACATAATACATACTGCGATGATATTATCACCAACTAATTTTTGTAACGGAGCCTGCACTGAATTATAAATTAAAGCATTTAATTCAGCCTTAGTTACCAACTGACAAATTAATCCGATTGCACCGATTACGATACAAGTTAAAGCTGTAGGAATTAAAACCTCGAATGCTTTAGCTACCCCTGGAGGTACCTGTTCAGGCATTTTGATTTTTAATGCATCATTTTTACGGAATAAGTTATAGATTTCAAGACCGACAATAGCAACAATTAAACCGGTGAATAAACCAGTTGCACCTGTATAGCTGCTAAAAATACCGCTCCATGAGAAGTTACCGCCATTAACCTCAGTTAATGGTGAAGCCGGATTAAGAGCATTGAAATCTTTAACAATCTTACCAAAATCAATGTATTGTGTTAAAGATAACCCAATATTCTTACCTGCCTTATCAACACCACTGATAGCTAAAGAAGTGATGTTAGCAGATGTTGGAGTAACCATTAACCAAAGAATGAAACCTAATAATGCAGGATAAGCACCAGTTTCACCATTTGCATTAGCAATTTCCTGAGCTAATAACATAGTTACACCAATAGTAATACAAGAAATAGTAGCATACTGCATAGCACTAAAGATTGGATTAAGCACTTCTAAAGCCATAATAGGTTTCCAAAGAGCTCCTAACCCTGTGCTACTGTTTACTAATACATTTGTCCATAATACACCAATCGCACCTGTAATAGTGGCTGGCATAAAGTTCTGGAATGCATTTTTGATAGCATTTAAGTACTTGTTTTGACCAAATGCAGCACCAACGCGTCCCAATGTGTCAGCAAAAGCGTCCATATAAAATTTTTCCTCCCTTTGAAATATTTTCGACATAATCAGTATATGTCTTTTACATTTAAAAGTCAATACCTTTTCATTAAAAGTACCATACTTTTAAAATACAATGATTATAACAATATAATTTAATTTCAAGAATCTGAAAATGCTTACATTTCAACCTAAAAAAAGAAGCTTTTTAAGCTTCTTTCTGACTATTTTTCTCACTTTTTTTTCTTCTTTTTCTCTCACGCTTTTCAATTGAACGATGAATATCAGTATATGCTGAAACACTACAATGAATACGCTTGTTCTCAGATAATACAGCACCTACAAAATCAAGTGGTGAATGAGGATAGAAACAAAAACGCTTTTTTGTATCCATATAGATTTCAATCGCATGTGGACGAGTAATCAGATCCGCAAGTCTTGGAACCGGATCAGTAATAATCTCCGCTTTCATCAAATCAATAATTTTATCTTTATAAAGTCTTTTCTTCATAACAATCTGTTTATTTCCTACCACATAAGCATAAGGACGACATCCTAAAAAATAATAAAGTATAGCTAAATCAAAGATAAACAGAACAATCATCTGAACTGATGTCAAGTTTTTTGTACCATTTAAATAATCCGCCAAAAATAGAATACTGGATAATATAACTACTATTAGAAAAATTCCTACCGCTAAATTTGGCTTTGCTTTAAATTTCTGTTCCATAGAGATTTCCTTTCTTACAACAATTAGTAATTATACATTAATAATTCCATGAACACAATAACTCTTTATCCATTCACAAAAATTGTCTGAAATTCATAATGTGCATAATGATAACGTGATAATGTATATTCAAAGATAGTATTATTGCTTAGATAAGCAACCTGTTCTTCCTGTATATAAGGTTCATTTTCCTTCAAGCCAAGAAAATCCTGTTCCAGACTTGTAGATAAGGCACTGCTAATACTTATATGACAGCTTTGAAGCTTAAGATTAAGTTCTTTTGAAATATAATCATAGATTGAGCCTTTAAGAATCTGAATCTTCAGATTGGGTATCTGATTCAAAGGAATATAAGATATATCAATCAAATAAGGTTTACCATCTACATATCTATTACGAATGATATGATAAACAAAATCTCCTATCTCTATCTGTAATTTACCGGCAAGAAATTCATCACAGGGAATCACTTCAAACTCAATGACATCACTGCTAACCTTACTTGTTTCAAATCTCTTTGTCAGACTTCTGTTAAAGATTGAATTCGGCTTATCATCTAAGCTAATATCCTTAATAAAGGTGCCTGCTCCTCTTCTTCTAATAATAAGACCTTCTTTAACTAGAATATCCAAAGCTTTTTTCATTGTTTCTTTATTACAATGATAATTGACACATAAAACATACTCATAAGGGAGCTTTGTACCGATAGGATATTCATGCGTCATAATTTTATCTCTTATTTTATCTGCAATCTTCTTATACTTAGGCATACTCTCCCCTCCATATATAAAAATACCATACTTTTAAATATGTTTCACGGGATTTTTTTATTTTTTAATATTTAATCTATTAATTTCTTGTTTATCTATATTATAAAGAATAAATGTTTCATTTTCGTAAATAATAAAACTCTTCTCTCCCTTTTTAGGTAAAGAAATCGAATTAGGATTAACTTTATAATAATTATTTTCTTTAATTAGTACCGGAATGTGATAATGTCCATAAATATAAACATCTCCCTTATTTAAATAAGGAAAATGATTCTCATCATATAAATGTCCATGAGTTATAAAAAAATTATGTCCATCACAGTTTAATAATAAATAATCACTGCGTATTGGGAAATCTAAGACCATCTGATCAACTTCAGCATCACAGTTTCCTCTTACAGCAATAATTTTATCCTTATATTTATTTAACAAAGGAATACATTTTTTAGGAGCATATCCTTTAGGTAAATCATTTCTTGGTCCATGATAAAGAATATCTCCTAAAATAATAAGCTTATCAGGATGTTCTTCATCAAAATAATCTATCACTCTTTTCAAATCATCATAAGAACCATGTATATCAGAAATAATCATCAGTTTCATAAGCTGATCTCCAATCCTACAGGACAATGATCACTACCAAGAATATCACTGTAAATATAGGCATCTTTAAGTTTATCTTTTAATCTTTCACTGGTAATAAAATAATCAATACGCCATCCGGCATTTCTTTCTCTTGCTTTAAACATATAACTCCACCATGAGTAAGCGTCCGTCTGATCAGGATAAAAATAACGAAAAGTATCGATATATCCATGACTTAATAACTGTGTCATTTTTTCTCTTTCTTCATCAGAAAAACCGGCATTCTTATGATTTGACGATGGATTCTTTAAGTCTATTTCCTGATGAGCAACATTCAGATCACCACATAATATGACAGGCTTTGTTTTATTTAGCTTATCCAGATAAGCTAAGAAATCATCTTCCCATTTCATGCGATAATCTAATCTAGCTAACTCTCTTTTACTGTTTGGTGTATAACAGCCAACAAAATAAAAATGATCGAATTCTAATGTCAATACTCTTCCTTCCTGATCATGCTCTTTAATATCTATACCATAATAAACATGATTAGGCTTAATCTTAGTCAGTATAGCGACACCGCTATATCCTTTTTTTACTGCACTGTTATAAAAAGCATGATATTCAGGAAAATCTAAAACAATCTGATCAACCTGAGCCTTAGTTTCCTGTAATGCGAATATATCAGCATTAATCTTTTTAAAAGAATCTTCAAACCCTTTTGTCAGACAGGCTCTGATTCCATTGACATTCCATGATGCTAATAACATAATAATCCTCCTTGATAATCTTTATTTTACTAAAAAACATTCTATTAATAAAGCAATACCAATTAAAAAAACTCTTACGAGTTTCTTTAATTTCTTTCCTTAATTGCATATCTTACAATAGTCTTTAATTTCTCTTCCGGCACCTTAGCAGGATCATTCAAATAAACCTCATGATGAAAGCCAACAAGCTTCATATTCTGAATAGTGATAAATTCCATAATCTGTGTTGTTGTATGAATTTCTTCATTATATGCTCCTTTATGAAGCATCTGAACACATTCACCTTCTGTATACCTTTTAAGATATACATCAACAATATAAGGATTATCTTTCTTATTGGCAGCTGACTGTTTAATGATTTCAAATGTTGACTCATCCAATAATTTAGGCTGTGCCATCATTAAAGTGAACTTAATCATTTTCTTTCTTGTAACATCAAAACGAGAATTATCATACGTATCCCAAAGACCTTCCAGAGGGGAAATTAAATAAAGAAGATCTTTTTCTTTCTTAAAGTATTCTCTTATTTCCTGAGACATTATGCGTAAGGCTTCGCTTTTTAATCTGAATTCTTCAACTTTTGGATTTCCTATTCCATCAATCATAATAAAATTGAATTCAGGTACATTCACAATATCAATTTTCTTAGTAGAAGCATCATATTGTTTTTTGTATTCTCTACGGATTCCTTCCTTCATGTTTAAACCTCCAACACTTTAATTATATGTGATTTTTTATCTAATATCTACATTTTTAGAAAAATAATAAATATTTTTGATTATTTTAGGATAAAATATCCAAAAACAAAACAGGAGGTATCTCCTGTTAGTCTCTATAGCCATTAGGATTATTCTTTTGCCAGTTCCATGAATCCCGACACATATCTTCTAAATGACGTTTAGCTTTCCAACCTAATACTTTCAATGCTTTATCAGCATTACTATAGCATACAGCTAAATCTCCTTCACGTCTAGGACCCATTTCATATTTTAATTTTAGATTATTGGCTTTTTCAAATGCATGTACAATATCTAATACAGAATAAGGTGTTCCGGTTCCTAAATTAATAATATCTGTTCCTTTTCTTGTTTTTGCATATTCAACAGCCTTAACATGTCCATCAGCTAAATCCATAACATGAATATAATCTCTCTGGCATGTACCATCAGGAGTTGGATAGTCATTACCAAAAATTGTTAAATGATCTCTTTTACCAACTGCCGTCTGAGAAATATAAGGCATCAGATTATTAGGAATACCTTGTGGATCTTCTCCTATTCTTCCTGATGGATGAGCACCAATCGGATTAAAATAACGTAATAAGATAACACTTAATTCTTTATCAGCAGAACTGGCATCGGATAAAATCTGTTCCATCATCCATTTTGTCCATCCATATGGATTAGTACATACACCTTTTCTAACATCTTCATATAATGGTGATACATTATCACCATAAACAGTAGCTGAAGAAGAGAATACAATATTATGAACATCATTGTCTCTCATAACTTCTAATAATGAAAGAGTTGTATCAATATTGTTACGATAATATTCAATAGGCTTTTGAACAGATTCACCTACCGCCTTTAATCCGGCAAAATGGATAACACAATCAATCTTATTTTCTTTAAAAATCTTATCCATCGCCTGATTATCTTTTACATCAGCTTCATAATGCTTAATCTTCGTGTTTGTTAGCTGTTCAACTCTTAATATAGCTTCTTCACAGCTATTATCATAGTTGTCAACAATAATTGCTTCATGTCCTGCTTCTATAAGAGCTAAAGCTGTATGAGAACCAATATAGCCAGCTCCTCCTGCTAATAATATCTTCATATTCTTCTCCTAATATATTGTAATATCTTTAATAATCTGAGGATTATATGGACAGTCTCTAAAATCTCTCTTCTCATCAACAATATTATCAATCACATCTAATCCTTCTAAAACTTTACCAAAAGCTGCATACTGTCCATCTAAATGAGGTGCATCAGCATGCATAATAAAAAACTGAGAAGATGCACTATCAAGAATCATTGTACGAGCCATAGATAGAACACCTCTAGTATGTTTTAAATTATTCTTTACACCATTTGATGCAAATTCACCCTTAATAGGGTCAGCAGACTTAGCCTGCATATTTTTATCTACGCCACCTCCCTGAATCATAAATCCGGGAATAACTCTATGAAAAATTAATCCCTGATAGAAATGCTGATTACATAAATTTACAAAATTTTCAACTGTTAAGGGAGCAATGTCAGGATAAAGCTCTCCTGTCATTACTGAGCCATTTTCCATTTCAATTTTAAAGTTCATCCTCTTTCTCCTCATCATGTACTTCAATCCGCTTTACTTTTTTTCTAGCAAGCCTGATTCTAATAATAAAGAAAATAATAACTAAAATAAATAATCCCAAAAAGATCTTAAATATATCTTCCATCTGTTTAAAATTAAATGCTAATCCGACAGTCAGACATAACCCGATAATATTCATAGCACCTACTAATTTATATTTAGAATCATATAAAAAATTCAAAGCAAAAGCATTAACTGCAAATAATCCTAACAATAATGCAATTCCTGTATAATCCATAGCATTCATCTCCTAACCAGAACCATTCTATCACAGACAAGGTATTTTTTCATTATTTTCTTTTATAGACATTATAATTTTATCCATCTAAAATCATTCATATTATCCAATATTAATTTATGAACATCATCGTTATTTCTTAATTCAATTTTATTATTCTTAATAGATATATCATACCGGTGACCATATCTTTTCCTCAACTGATTCAGCCGGATAAAACTTCATTTTATCTTCTCCTTAAAATTTTTCTGAAATATATAACCCGTCATAAATAACATAAAAGAAAATTCTAATGATAGAGTATCAATGTCAGCTTGCTATCGACATACTCCCCCAAAAATATCTCGCTGTATTTACTTACTCCCTGTTTTTCCATTTCTTTTAAAAGCCATTCCTCATCCCTGCCTATTACAGTTAAAATATCCGTTTGCAATTGTCCATCCGTTATCAATGGAAATTTTGGATTTTCTTCTCCTTCCTGAATAATGATTAATTGACCATCTTGTTCCACTACTGCTCTTTTTACTTTTTTTGTCGAGTAAATATTATCCGTTCGAAGCTTAAAAGATACATCATGAGCAGATAAGCCCGCTTTTTTACAATTATCAATATTAACTTCACCATTATCAATAATTATTAATGCTTTACCATCTATTAACTGTTTTGCTTTCACACTATGTTTTTTAATCCATTTTAAGACCAGTACCAGTGCACACCAGATACATAAGATACAAATATAATCCAGTATTTGAATATCATTATTATAAATAACTCCTCCAATAATACCGCCAAGCACATAATTCTGTACCTGATCACTAGCAGATGATGGTGACAAGTTTCCTTTTCCTGAAATATTTATTATCATTATTAAAGCCAAAAAACCGATTACTAATTTTATTGTGACTAATATAAATGCATTCATAAATTCTCCTTTTATATTTAATTCCAGTCTAAAAAACAAATTAATTCCATATTTTATATAGTATACCTGCTTATAAAGCAGTAATTGCAGCAATGACGCCAAATATTACGCCCGGTATATTTGTTATCACAAGAGGCCAGTCTATTTTCTTTTGAAAAAAGCCATAGCTGACCCATAAAGTACAATTTATTGCAGCAACCATAGGCTACAAAAAACACTTTTAACCCCATGTATATTATTCATTATTTGTGGAAAATAGGATATATACATAAACATAGCAGTACATATTGCTACCTATCCCATAATTTTAAGTGTTTTTTGATTCACAACTTTACCTTCTTTCTAAATTTAATATTCTTATTTCCATTCTTCATGCACCCAATTTATAAGTTCTTTCTTCAAATTCTCCCTTTCATTTGCACATGCCGCCATATTATTTCTTTCAGACTTGAATGCAAGCTTATATATAAATGGCAGCTTTGTTAATAGGGCATGACTCATATTTTTATAAGCAACATGTTTATACTTATATGAATAATTTATTTTCTTCAATTTATTTTCAATATACATTGCATAGTCATAAGAAGGCCATACAGTATCATTCTTTGATGAGAACATCAGTATCGGAGCTTTTATATTTTCTATTTTTATAAGACTATCCGGGGTAATGTCTTTATCTTTATTAAAACTAATGATATGCAGCTCTCTATATTCTCTAAGTATTCTAAGAATATCGAATGTTCTCGATTTATATGGAGCATAAGGCAGTTCTTTTCCTCTATAGCTCCAGCAGGATGTTCCGGACGGTCTTTTATCTTTTTTCCTGCCTATCAATCCCTCACTGACAAAATATGATGGAACACGTACAATAACACAGGAAATATCAGAAAACATGGATGCTGCCACCAATGCTATTTCACTTCCTTTTGATGTACCGTCAATTCCGATTTTCTTATAGCCTTTCTTCTTAAGCCACTCTATAGCATTTTCTATATATTCAACAGGAACTCTATCTAAAAAAGGCTGTGTCCCTTTTGTACCAAACAAAGCAAGTGCCAGTGCCGGAATTCCGTTCTGATTATAAAATGCTGCACATTGCCTTGTAATCTTCATTCCCCCATTAGAACCTGACATCACTATCAGCGCTTTATTCTTACTCCCATTTCCGGGAAACAGTATTCCTTCAAACCTGTCATCTTTTACACATGTTTTTATCATTAAACAACAACATCCCTTAATAAATAAAATATATCAATTAATTTTTAAATACAATAGAATTGTCTTTTCCATCTATCATATTTTACATTAACCCTCTTTTCTTTGTAAGTATAATCGGTGTTATTATAGCACAATTATTAAATTCAATCATTATCTGCCATAATTTTATTTTCTCTTGCTGGTATTAAAAGAAGCAGATCCTCACTCCGCTTCTTTTAATCATTCATATCTAATTTAATTTCTTCTGATTATACGGCACTCGTCATACAATTTTATAAACTATATCCGGATTCATACTGATTCTTCAAAATCTTCTCCATCTTTCAATTGATTTTCTATAGACATTTGATATTCTTGCCATATATCGTCTCCTTTGGCTTTGGATTATATTATTTTGCATCTGTCTAACAATTTTTTTCCTCTCTAAAGCCGGAAAACCGTTTATAAAGCAATTTTATATTACAAAACCATTTCCTTTAATATGATGCAGACTGCTTCTCATTGACTTCCATGATCCCCGGTAAAGCTTGTTTCATTTTATTCAGCCAAGAACTAACAAATAATTACCGAATAAAATAAGATCGGATATTCTGAAATAAATTCAAAAGCGATCTGGTCACCAAGTGAAAATCCCACTAAAAGTGCTTTTTCACCAAGGGCTTTTATAAAATCACTTCCATTTGTATTTCTTTCACAATCATACTCATTTTCTCATAAAATGCTTTGGCTCTCTCATTGCCTTTCCATACATTAAGCATAACATCATAACAGCCTTTTTCTTTCGCAAATGTAAGCACATGCTTATAAATTTTTGTTCCGATCTGCCGTCTCCGGACATTCTGATCAACACAAAGATCATCTATGAATAGTGTGCTAAATTGATACATATTAGTACTAAATGGCTATTCTAAAAAAGCACAGAAAACATATCCTATGACATCATCATTATCATCTACAGCAACAAAAACCGGTTTTGTATCATCATTAAATTTTTCTATCAGCTGATCACTTGTGTACTTTGTTGTTCCGGAAATATCCGGACAAATCCGGGAATGAATATCAAGAACCTCACTTAAGAGTTTCAGTACTTTTCCCGTATTTTTTCTTTACCCGTCTAATATTCATAATAATTTTCCTTTTTGCAGGAAGACTCTTATCAGTCGAATATTACCAAGGCCATTCCTGCAATCAAGATTGAAATACCTAAAACAAACTCTATAATCCCCACACGTCTTGCATAATTCTCATCTTTTCTTCCTGACTTAAAATCCTCCTCAAAGCCATTTATTAATGAATACTTTTTTTGAAAGAAAATAAGATAGCCAAATACTGAAGAAGTCAATCCAAGTCCAACAGCAAGTATTTTTAATAGCATCATCCTTTTACCTCCATAAATTCTAATCATCATTCAATAAGCTGAAAACTGTGCAGCCACTTGCCGGCTTCCGGCATTATCAACATATCACTAAATAATATCCCGACTATGATATTTTTTTAACATCTATATATGTATAAATAACAGTATTATATACTATCTGTCCTTTAATAAAGCATCTTATAACAGATAGCATATTCATGTTTTCTCTCCTACAAGTTAGGTATTGTTTTATTTAAATCAGCTTTCATGTGCTATAGCAGTTATCTGCTTCTCTAAATCGAAATAAATAACCATCAGTTCATCTGTCAGCTCCGGATTAAAACTTAAATCCATAACAAAAATCTGCCGCTGTGATTCACTGTCAACAAGACTGCCAAAACGTCTGATTTGTAAGAAATCCGCCATTTCTATAAATGAAATAGCAGATGGCTTGTCTATATCAAATAATCTTACTGCAATATCAGATTCTATTCCATCTCTATGAAACTCCATAAAATATAAAACAGTCTCGTAATATTTATTTTTCTTGTCTGCCAGTATCTTTTTTAAACAGTCTTTAGCTGTTTTTAATAATATATCTATTTCATCTATCATTGAAGCTACAATCCCCATCGCCTTATCATCTGAAGTCAGTTCTTCTTCAACATCAAAATAGAAAGACCAATTTGTCTCCTCCGGAGATAAGAAAATCTCTTCACCCTTCTCATATTTAATGGCCGGATATTTATGACTATTCAGATACACTTTAGTTTTCCTCTCTTATAAGCCTTTTTTGAAGAATTTCTTAAATTCTGAAACTTCAGAACCGGATTGAGTAATAGCTACCGAATATTTCGCTCCTTTAGCTATACCGGGCTCATACGTGACCGGTACAAACTGAAATGAAATTTCCGAGTTACCTGCCATACAATATCCCAGTGAAGATTTAATAGAACTTCCATTCTCTTTATTAAATATAAATGCCTCACCATATCCCGTTAAATCCGAATCAACAGGAATAACCACAACTTCCCCTTCTTTGTACCCTACAATAAAATTACTATGTTTTGTAATCTTAACAACAACAGCATTAGTAAAGTTTTCCATATGACAATAAATCAATTTATATTCATCACCATTAGGAACACAGTTATTAAATATTTCTCTCATTCTTGCTTTATTCTTTCTGTTTTCCTCATCAGTAGCTCCCAAAAAAGCTTTTTTAGCTAAATCCATAAGTCCCATTTCTATATTCTCCTTTATTTTTAATCTATATAAATTTTAATCATTGAACTGATATTTGTCCATATCAAAAAATAAGACATTAATATCTATAATATGCTTTTTTCTTTCATCGGTTAAATTCTCAATAAATATATACCATTCATAGGGATATCCGCCAACAAATCCCATTTTTTCTATCCTGCCTGATAGAGACTTTTAATCCATAAATACAGTTTATTATTACCTCAAAGCCTCATTAGGCCAGAACCTGATTTTTATATATAATATCTATATTTTTCATTTACAGTCACCTGAATAAACTATATTATTATTCATCTGATTCTCCTACATAAAAATGATAATAACTCAAAGTCTATTATATTTTTTAATAATTTATCGCTGATATTAGAGCCATCTATTTTAACTTAATTCTATTATTATCTATTTACCATTTAATTAATCAAAAAAGAAACTTATTTTAAGATTCTACTTTAAAGAATGCTGATATAATCCGTTATTCTTTCCTGCAGCAGCTGCTTTTTTATTATTATTTTATAAAATATTTCTTTATCAGAATATTATTATTAAGTTTCCATAAATGATATTAAATTTTAATGGTAGCGTTTTCTTTTGTTTTAATATGTGATAAAATAGCATCATGAAGTCTTTTTTAAATAAAGGAGCGTGATTATATGAGAGACTATCACTCTACTGAATTAGGCAATGTCGCAGTCCTCGGACACTCTGGAAGCGGGAAAACCAGCGTCATTGAAGCTATGGCTTATCGCTGTGGAAGGATAAGCCGTGTAGGAAATGTTAAGGACGGAAATACTATTTCCGACTATGATGATGAAGAAATCAGGAGACAATCTTCCATTTCTCTTACTGTTATTCCTCTAGAATGGAATAATATTAAGATAAATCTTCTGGATACACCCGGCGCATTTGATTTTCAGGGTGAAACAGAAGCTGCTTTGCATGTTTCTGAAAGTGCCGTCATTGTTGTTCCGGCTACAAAAGGATTAACAACCGGAACAAAACAAGCTATGTATAAAGCACATGATAAAGCACGGATAATCTATATTAACAATATTGATTATCCAAATAATAGCTATCATGAAAAACTGAAAGAACTGCAAGAAACTTATGGTCGTGTCATTGCACCTATTCAGGTGCCGATGATGGAAGGCACAAAAATGATTGGCTATGTTAATGTGGCTAAAATGGAAGGACGTTTATTTAAGGATGGTATGACTCATCCATGTCCTATTCCTGAAGATATGATGAATGAAATTAAACCTGTAAAGGATATGATTGATGAAGCTGTAGCCAATACAAGTGATGAGTTATTAGAAAAATATTTAGCTGAAGAGCCTTTTACTAAAGAAGAAATATCACTGGCATTAAGACAAGGTGTTATGAGTCATTCTTTAATTCCTGTTTTATGTGGTACAGATACAATAGGTATTAGTATTTTATTAAATTCTATTGTTTCTTTCTTCCCGGCTGCCGGTGATACTTATAATTCTTATATTGCTTATAATACTCAAAGCGGTGATGAAGATATTATTGGCTTTAATGAAGATCTTCCTGCAAGCCTGTTTGTCTTTAAGACAATTGCTGACCCTTTTGTAGGTCATATATCTATCTTTAAAGTATTAACAGGTCATTTATCAGCTAATATGTCTTTAATAAATCGCCGTAATGGACGTGAAGAGCATCCAAGTAAGCTTTATACTATATTTGGTAAATCATTGGATGAAGTGTCCGTTTTACATGCCGGTGATATTGGAGCAGTCATGAAACTTGATGATACACGTACAAATGATGTCTTATCTGTTCCTAATTATCCAATAACTATTGATCCGATTAAGTTTAGTCAGTCTTATTATGGACAGGCTATTAAGCCGGTTGGAAAAGCTAATGAAGAGAAAATTTCAGAAGCTTTGGGACGTTTATTAGAAGAGGATCCAACATTAAGATTTGAAACAAATGCTGAAACAGGACAGCAATGTTTATATGGTATCGGTGATATTCATTTATCTTCTGTAGTATCCAGATTAAAGAATAAGTTTAAAATTGATGTTGCCTTAGAAGAAATCATTATTCCTTATCGTGAAACTATTCAGGGAGAAGTCACTCATAGAACAAAATATAAGAAACAATCAGGCGGTCATGGACAATATGGAGATGTAGAGATTAAATTTGAACCATCTCATGATTATTCAAAGCCTTATATCTTTGAAGAACAGGTTTTTGGAGGCGCAGTTCCTAAAAGCTATTTCCCGGCTGTAGAAAAAGGATTAATCGAAGCTACAAAACATGGTGTTTTGGCTTCATACCCTGTACTGGGATTAAAAGCGACTCTTTTAGATGGAAGCTATCATTCAGTAGATTCGAGCGAACAAGCTTTTAAAACAGCTACTATTATGTGTTTCAAAGAAGCACTTGTAAAAGCTAAGCCTGTATTATTAGAACCATATGTTACTATTCATACATACTGTGAAGAAACTTATTTAGGTGATATCATGAGTTATTTCAATAAGCATCGTTCACGTGTTATCGGACAGGAAATACTTAATGACGGATTAATGAAAATAACTGCTGAAGCACCTCAGGTAGAAATTATGAAATATGCGGTCGATTTACGTTCTATTACTCAAGGACAGGGCTATTATGATCAAAAATTCTTGGATTATGAATATATGGATAAAACTTTAGAAAAGAGAGTCATTGAAGCTCATAAAAAAGAAGATTAAGAGGAGGGACAAATTGTCCCTCCTCTTTTTTATTATAGTGCTGTTAATTTTGAAAGCACCGATACTTTATTTACAATCCATGTCATCATCAGACAAAAAATAATAGTTATGCCATAAATAATAAAACGATGATTGATCATCAGTTCCGGACGTAGTGCTTTGATTACATTCACCAGCAACTTATGATAGATATAGAATACAAAAGTATTTTTACCAATATAAACTAAAAGCTTGGATGCAACATTACTATCAGCCTTAAAATCCGAGGTAATCGCAAACCATCCTAACATGATAAAAAAAGTACAGATAGTCCCGTAATTAAAAGTCTGATTATAGACTTTTAAATCATGAAAACTTATAAATAAACCATATCCCCAGGCTGTCAGCCATGCTAAAATACCTGTTATAATAATAAGTTTCTTTCTTTTGATAATCTCATCATAATAATGATAAACCATTCCTCCAAAACAAAAGAATAGAATATATGGTTCTCTTATAAAAGCAAATCTTTTAATCATTTGAATCATTTCAAAATAAGAAGGTGCATCATCATAAATATAAATAATATTTCCTAATAAATCTAATGTATTAAGCCCAATATTGACAATAAAAAGCATTATAAAAAAGTATTGAAACAAACGAAAATCATTCTTATAAACATACCATAAAATAGGAAAAATCAGATATACGCCAAAGAGCCATTGCAGAAACCATAATCCCCCTGTATAGGTACTTTTTCCTCCTGTTTCAAAAATATAGACAAAAAAATCAGAGATACCGGTTGATGACCATGCATTTCTTACACTAATTCCAACAATCGTATAAACAACTGCCCAAAATAAGAATATACCAAATAATTTTGCACATTTCTTTAGATGCTTATCTAAATCAAAAGATGATTTCCTTAACATAAGAAATCCATTAATAGTAACAAAAATAGGAACTCCCTCTGAAAGAAGCCTTCCCCCATATTGAAACATTCTAGTAATGGATCTATGCTCTATGAAATTAATATGCCATAGTGGTATATGCAAAGAAATAACCATCAAAATGGCGATTGCTTTCATTAGATCCAAACCATCATATCTTTTCTTTTCCATCCTATTAATCAATCCTTTCTAATATAATATATAGTCAATAAGTTACAATATCAAAAAAGAAAATATCAGTAAAGATATTACCGATATTTATTTATCTTTGCAATCTCTTTAATAATATCAAAATGGGTATCAAAAATATGATAAATCTGATTATCAAAGTCATATTCCGGTGTTTTTAAGACTAATACCTCTAATCCTGCATTCATTGCTGATTGAATGCCATAAATAGAATCCTCTACAACCAGAATATTCGCTTTTGGAATATTTAACAATCTTACTGTATCTAGGTATATCTGAGGATCCGGTTTTGCTTTTTTTACCAATTCACCGGACATAATGACCTTAAAATATTCTTCTAGATGAAGCTCTTTAATCATTCTATGAATATCTTTTAATGGGGATGAGGAAGCTAAACTAATAAGAATACCTTTTTCTTTTAAATAATTTAATAATTCATAAATACCCGGTTTTATATGATGATCATATTGAATAGGATGATCATTGATATAATCTGTACGTATCTGTCTAAGCTCTTCTTTATTCTTTTTAATATAATGAGATAATATTTCTAATTCATAATCATCACTGCATCCGGTAATGTTGTTTTTATCCTGATCTGTAATAGTATCACCATGATCTTTAATAATATTTGATAATACTTCTATCCAATACCAGCTGCTGTCAACTATAACACCATCCATATCAAATATAACTGCTTCTATTTTATTCATATCTTTGTAATCCTCATTTCTGTAATAAAGCATACTTCCTGATCATACTTTCCTTCAATATGAAAGAAATCATGATCCCTACACATATATAAATCTAAAAAAGATTGCGGAGGAAGCTCTTTTTTATAATTAATAGATATCTTACTAATAAAATGATCATTAAATAATGGAAAAGGAATAAGGTCACATGCTAATCTTATATATCTGGTATTATTAAAGTGCCCATTAATATCAACATCACTATATAGAACCTGATGAGACTTTACATATTCTACATCATCTAATGGAAAGAGTGTTTCCGGTTCAAATTCCATAGGTATACTATCAGGTACTTGAATACCTGCCTGCATAGGTTTTATAATCTTTCTTTTTTCTAAATCCATTAGTGTCCATATACTGGCACATTCGCCAATAATATGATTCTCTTTTTTTATCTCATAATACCTGGGAAAAATAACATGTGACGGTTTTCTAATATGTGTTGTTAAAGTAATCAGATCATCATAATAAATTGGCTGAGCAAGCTTTAAAGTTTGCTTAGAAACGACCCAACCATAATGCATCAACATATTCTGATTATAAATATTTGTTTTATAGGCATCGTAGGTAGCAATTTCCCCGAATCTAATAAAAAAATATTCATTTCTTACTTTTCCTTTATAATCACAATCACATAATTCTATTCTTTTCTCTTCTTGAAACATATTTTACCCTCTTTTTTAGCAATTATACAATTATATAATTATTTATGCTATAATAAATCTATGAAAAAAATAATAATACTTATACTTGTAATTGCAATTGCTTTTATGTCCTATCTCAATCTTACAAAGCCAAAAGAAACTCCTGTGATTAAGAAAAAGGAGGAGACATCAGAAGTTTCTTTTATTGCGGTGGGAGATAATCTTATTCATTCGCCTATTTATCGTGAAGCAGATAAAAATGAAGGTGTCTCAGGTGATGGAAAGTATAATTTTAATTATGCTTATAAACAGGTTAAACCTTATATTAAAGCTGCAGATTTATCTTTTATTAATCAGGAGACAGTATTAGGAGGAGGCAAGCCAAAAAACTATCCTAACTTTAATACTCCTAATTCAATGGCTGATGCTCTTGCTGATACCGGCTTTGATGTTGTCAATGGTTGTAATAATCATTCTATGGACATGGGACTTGCCGGCTTAAAACACTCTATTGAAGTCTTTAAAAAACATGCTGATAAGCTTACTTATATTGGTGTCTATGAAAATAAAGAAGCATATAATCATATTCCTGTGATTAATAAAAAAGGTATTAAAATTGCTTTTTTATCTTATACTTATGGTCTTAATGGACGTTCTCCGTATGGTGCAGTTAAGCTGTTTGATAAAGAACTTATCACTAAAGAAGTAAAAGAAGCAAAAAAACAAGCTGATTTTGTAGTTGTTAGTGCACACTGGGGTACTGAATATCATCATCAGATTAATTCTATGCAAAAAGAATATAGCGGGTTATTTACCAGTCTGGATGTTGATCTTGTGATTGGTGCTCATCCTCATGTTATTCAAAAAATGGAATATCAGACCAATACAAATGGTCATCGTACTCTTATTGCTTATTCTCTTGGTAATTTTATTTCTTGCCAGAATACTTTAAGTACTTCACTTGGCGGGATGCTCTCATGTTCTTTTAACAAGCAAGGAAATAAATGTTCTATTAAGAATATTTCTTTTATTCCTATTGTAAACCATATGGAATCCGGTCATAAGAAACCATTCAGCAATCTTTGTCATATTCAGCCTTATGCTTTAAAAGATTATACAGAAGCTCTTGCAAAAAAACATACTTTAAATGGTTATAAGAATATTACGGTTACTAAAGAACATTTCAAGAACCTTACCGATAAAGTAATGGGTAATAACTTTAAAATTCAATACTAGTCAACTGACTTATTTCATTGTATAATATTGTTTATCGAAAGGAAGATTGTGATGAAAAAAACATTTGGAATAGTATTTGCTTTTATATTAGGTATTATGTTTATATATCTCACTTATACAATTCTCAATATTCTTGTAACTTTAATACGAGAAAAAAAGAAAGATAAAACATTGATATTTTGTTTTTCTTTAAAAGGTAAAATCTTCTATATTGTGATAACAGTACTTTACTTTGTTATGATTGGCTTAGGTGTTTATATGTTTATTAATGGCTTAAAAAACAATGACGTGTTAGTCTGGTTAAATGGGATAGTATTACCAACTTTATATACATTATTATTTTCTATGCAGCTTGCTAATATTGTATTAATAGGTAAAAAGCATATGATGGTTGGTCGTTTAGCTATTGATTATCGTAAGATGAAAAAAGTAGATTTTAATTATCATAATGAGATGACTTTTGTTTTTTCACAGCATAATTATAAGTTCTCTACAAGGTGGCTTGATATTCCTATCTTAAGAAGAGCAATTACACGGAGAAGCTAGTGGACATATGTCCACTTTTTATTTTACATAAAAAGGATTAAAATATTTAATCCTCTTTTTCAAATAGCCTTCTCTGACATTCCGGACAGACTGTTAAATCACTTGTATTCTTTAAAGGCAGATAACGATGACAATGTGGGCATCTCCAAAAACTTAAAGCCATCACAAAATATATACCTATTGAAATAATCATTAATCCACAGACCATATAAACAGCTGCTTTTATTTTTATAAAGTATAAAACACAAGCTATAATACTTAATATGATAAGAACAGACTTTTCTAAAGACATATATTTCTTTACTGTTTTTAATTTCATTTTTCTCACCGCAATAAGTATACCAAAGATAGACTTAAAAGAATACCCCATTTAAGAAAATATATATTCATAAATAAAAATTTGATATGATTAATCAAAAAAGAAAACTGACAGTTTTAGTCTATAAGTAAGATAAGTATTAATTAATAACTCCAATATTATGTGTTTATATAAATATCTACTTCATAGAGATGCATATTTCATATATCCTCATTATGCTATAAGATGATCATTTTAACCTACTTCTTTTTTATTTTTGAATTAATACCATTATAAACTTATCTCTTCATAAATAATATGAATATCATGATTAAAATAATCAACAGTTTTAAATATCACTGATTTGATACCTAAATTCATTAAATATACTCTCATTTCTAAACTATCATTTAATTCATTAGAAATCAGTCCATTCCGAGTTTCTACATCCACAAATATCCTAAACATATGATCTTGAAATGTCTTATTACTAACGGTATGAGTAAAAGAGAGGCTAGGTATATGGCCTATTATTGAATCTTTATAGCCGGATGGCATATCTAAAGTCTTAACATCTTCCATATTTATCCATTCCAGAATCCCGCCATCCTGATCATATAATGTATGAGGCATAAATAATATATCACAATCAATAGGAATTATTAAATTAGCTTTATTTCCTATTATATAAAACCATGGTTCTTTTATTTTATTGACTTTAATACTCATACCTGATTCTTCTTTAAATTCTTGCACTACTCTATCATTTAAAGAACTATCTGTATATTCTAATTTGCCACCTAATAGCTCATATTCTGATCTCTCATTTTTTCTTAATAAACACTTGCCATTCTTCTTAATGATACCTTTTACTGATACTTTAAACATAAGGTACCTCCCCCTTTATTTTCAATAATTCTTTTCAAACACTAATACAGGCATTTCATTTTTAATCGTAATAATACTCAAGTTCCATTCTCCTTATATTTAGGTGACTATAAACGGAATAACACTGCTTTAAGATTAAAGCAGTGTTATTTATTAGCTTATATTATTCACCGATAATTTTCATCATATCTTTCTGGAATACTTCTGTTTTATCAGCTGCATCTTTAGCATCATTACCTTTGATTGAGAAATAGAACTTACACTTTGGTTCTGTTCCTGATGGTCTTGCTGCAATCCAGCTACCATCTTCTAAGTAATACTTTAATACATTAGATTGTGGAAGATCAATAACAGTTCCATCACTTCTTGTACTGTTTCCATAATCCTCAGCTAAAGTTACTTTAAAACCGCCAATAGATGATGGTGCATCTTTTCTTAAATTATCCATGATTTCAGCAATTCTCTTTGCTCCTTCTACACCAGTCTTAGATAAAGCAATCTGAGATTCCTTAAATGTTCCATGTTTTGCATATAAATCATTTAATACATCAATCAAGTCTTTTCCCTGTTTCTTATAATAATTACCACATTCAGCGGCTAATAAAACAGCCTGTACTGCATCTTTATCTCTGACAAAGTCTTTAACAACACAGCCATAAGATTCTTCATAACCGAAGATAAACTGTTTTTCTCCTGTTTTCTCATATTTTCTAATCTTATCACCGATAAACTTAAATCCTGTTAAAGTCTTTTCAACATCCACACCATAGCTTCTTGCCACCAGTTCACCTAAGTCAGATGTAACAATTGTATTATACATAACAGCATTATCAGGAAGTTTACCTTGTGCTTTTAACTGAGATAAAATATATTCAAGATATACAGCAGCACTCTGATTACCGGACATTAATACATATTCACCATTATGTTTAGCTACAACACCTAATCTATCTCCATCAGGATCAGTAATCGCAATAACATCCGCATCTGTTTTCTTAGCTAATTTAATTGATTCAATATATGAAGAATCAACTTCCGGATTTGGTGATAAAGTATTTGTATAATCAGGATCAGGTGCACATTGAGATAATACCGGTATAACATCATATCCCAATTCTTTTAAAACAATACGAACAGGCCAATTGTCAGCACCATGCTGAGGAGAATAAACGATCTTAAAATCTTTTTTATCTAAGCCTGAATTGATTTCACAAGTCTTTACAGCATCATAATAAGCTCTGTCCACTTCTTCTCCTACCCAGTTAATATAATCATAAGCCTCATCATCACTAGGCACTTTTACTTCTAATTCATTCTCCACTTCATTAACATATTGTGTTACCTGATCAGCCCATTCAGGAATAAGCTGACAGCCGGTATCATCATAAACTTTATAGCCATTATATTCAGCAGGATTATGAGAAGCAGTGATCATAATACCACCTGCACATTTAAAATATCTAACTGCAAATGATAATTCAGGAGTAGGCTTTAAGCATTCCATCAGATAAGTCTTAATACCAAATCCTGCTAATACTTTAGCTGATTCATTCGCAAAGATATAAGACATATGCCTGTTATCATACGAAATAGCAACTCCTCTATTTGCTCCATCAGGTTGCTGTAAAATCCATTTAGCATAACCGACATTGGCTTTCCTGATCATATAGATATTTAATCTATTTGTTCCGGCACCAAGAAGTCCACGCATTCCGGCAGTACCAAATTCAATGTTTTTATAAAAAGCATCTTCTTTGGTACTTTCGTCCATACTCATTAATTCAGTTTTAAGAGATTTATCTAATCCCTCAAAATTTAACCATTTTTCATAATTCTGTTTATAATCCATATATGTCACCTCTTACCTAAAAGTATATCAAATTTTTTTCTATAATGATACAAAAAATCAGTCTTTTATAATTTTATTCTTCCTATGATTTTATCAGAGTATCTACCGGTTCTACTGTCTTTAATATTTTATTTCCGGTCATTACAGGACTATAATAATGATTAATCACATAAACAAATTCACTTTTATAAGGACTATGAATAATCTCCTGATGATTAAGATAATGCATTTCTAAATGATCCGCTTTCCAATAATCAGATATAATACTATAACCTTTTTCCCCCTAGAAAACAGCTTCATTTTTAATGAAACATTCATTGAAATTGTAGAAGAAACAAGTATATGATTGTTTATTTTAATATTAAAATTACATATTTCATCAACACTTGATGAAGACTTTAAACATACTCACGGAATATCCATTTGAGGATCATCAAACAAATACATTAAGTATTCTAAAGTATAGGAGGCACTGCCATATACTGCTCCTCCTTGCTTTACAGTGATCTTTATTAAATCGTCCGGGAAATTCCACTTTTAATTCAATATAATGAATATCTCCCATACTATTCTGATCAATAAGCTCTTTAAGCTTGATTGTTAAAAGACTGATCATCTCCATAATCACTTTCCTTAATTCCTGCTATAAATCTAAGAACAATAGATAGAAATGACAATATGCTATATCTAATCTTCTTCATTTCTAGTGACCTCACCACATATTCCTTCTACATAGTCAAGAATCTCCAATGCACTAACAACCATCTGATAGCCTCTTTTTCCGGCACTTAAGGCAATAGGACGATCTTTAAGAATAGATGAATCAAAATAGATAGGAAATTTCTTTTTCATTCCTATCGGACTGCATCCTCCTCTCATATATCCTGTTATCTTTAATAGATCTTTCATTGGTATCATTTCAACCTTCTTATGATGAGATAGTAAAGCCAATTTCTTTAAATCTATTATTTTTAAAACCGGTATACAACAAACCAGATATTCTTTTTTATCACTTACCAGTACCAGTGTTTTATAGATATCTTCAGCTTTCATATCTACCTGATTAATAATATGACTTCCTGATAAATGATCCTCATCATATTGATATTCTATAATCTTATAAAAAATATGATCTCTATCTAATAATCTTAATGCATTTGTTTTAATACTCTTACTCATTTGTTTCTCCTAATAAAAAAAGGAGATTCCTCCCCTTTGATATTCTTATTATTCTGCAACTTTCTGTTCAAGAACAACTTTTTCAATTGAAGCAATAGCGTCTTTTTCATCTTCACCTTCAGCAGTAATTTCTACTTCCGCTTTAGTTGGAACACCTAAAGACATAACACCCATAATTGACTTTAAATTAACTTCTTTACCATTGTAAATAAGCTTGATGTTACTAGCAAATTTACTTGCCTGATTAACTAAAATTGTTGCAGGTCTTGCATGTAAGCCAACCGGGTCAGCTACTACAAAAGAATATTTTTCCATTAGTCTTTCCTCCTTAAATATAAAAACATTATAGCACAATTCTTATACATTTCCATACTTTAGCCTTAATTTTTTAAACGCTTTCACTTGTAAAACAGAAAAAACAAGCTTGAATAGAGTTTATTTTCTATTCTCACTTGTTTCTGGCAACTACAATGAATCGATAAGTTGTCATCTTAAAGAAACCATTTTCTTTAATTTCATTAAATGCTTTTGTATAGAAATTAACAAATTTCTTAACATCACCGGCAACTTCAGGAGCCGCTGTTTTAAAATAAGTACGAATCTGATTAAGATTTCTAAACCGAATAAAACCAAAGTCTTCATGTGATTCTTCTATTTTAAATCCTGCATCAGATAAAGTATTCTGGCAGCTTGTTACATCCCATATACCGGTTAAAGAAAGAGGCATATATAAAGAAAGAAATTCTTTCAGATTCTCTGTACCATTCTGATTAACTATAAAATAACCTCCCGGTCTTAATACACGTGCTACTTCATTCTTATCATAATTAGAATACTGATTCATAACTAAATCAATACGATCATCTTTAAAAGGCATTTGATTGCTTGGTGTCAATGTTGTGACACGAACAGGTAAATCACCTAGATTATCTTGTACTTCTGATATTTCAGCATAAGGCTCAACATCATATGTTAAAGCAGGGTAATCTTTAAATTTTTTTACAAATTCTCCTTTATCAATAGATAGAAAAGCCATATGATCCGTAGGCTTTAAATACTTCTTAGTAATAGAGATTTCATCATAAGAAGGAAAAGAAAGCTCAAACCGGTCATCATCTTCTCTACTTACTGATAAAGCATCAAGTTCACTTAAAATTTCTCTTGTATTTTCTATCTCTTTTTTACATCTGATTTTACCATATCTTAAAATCAGAAACTGAACAATCGCATCTGAAATGACACCTAAAGCAATAAATGCAAATAGATAAGCAAACCAAGTAAGCCCTGAAACTTCATTTTTTCCATTAAATAAATAAACTAATCCACATAAAAAAGCTATCATACCTGTACGAGTATAGCTATAAGGCTTATCAAGCTGCATAAAGAATGCACTATTATTTGTCTGCTTAGCCCTGTTTCTTGATAGTTCAAAAAAGAAGACCTGCATTAAAAATAGGATCATTACCAAACTTAAAAGCATACTAATAAGTGTTAACATTGTATTTCTCATTATTTTATCTTTTCTCCATTCATTGTATAATTTACCAAATTTGCTCTAAAATAACCATCTTTTAATTCTATCGTGCCTTCAATATCAAAGATCACTTTATAAGAAGACATATCATATAAGTAAGATCTTCCATTTTTATTTAAGGTCAAATAAATCTTATCATGATATTTTATCATAGAATTTTGATTTAAATCAGTAAAAGTATTATCTAATACTTGTTTCCCATCCTTATCATAAACTTTAAAAATACCTGACTTATCAAAAACGGCATAATACTGATTGCCAAGATATTTTATCTGTCCGATATCACCTTTAATAATCTCTTCTCCATGAGTATCTATCAAACTATATGTTTTATTCTTATTTAAAACAATAGCTCTTTGATTTTCATCAAAAGCATCTGCTTCTAAATATATCTTATCAAAAGCTTTCTTTCCTTCTATATTATAATAAGCAAAACCTTTATTCTTTATATATCCCGGGAAAACTTCAGCATGTAAGTAAGCAATATCCGGATAAAGCTGAATATCTTTTAATGGTATTCTTTTCCCTTTACTAACAATATAATGAGGTCCATAAACAACATTTTCATTTCTTTCAATATATAAAGAAGCATCTCTATAATAAGAATTAACAGTAACTAAATGAAGATAATCATCAAAGATCATATGTGCATCGCCATTTGTCAGTAAGATATGGTTATCAGTGATAGAAGCATGCGTAATAGATGCTTCAATAGAAATAGATTTTTTCTTCTCTAAATCAAAATAAACAAGATTTTGATTTTCTTTATCATACAAGACAATATATCTATCATTAGAAGTCATCATCTGATAATTACCTTCCGTTTTAATAGATAATTCAGAATATTTTCTTCCATCCATATAATAAGCTTGAATATGATCAGCAAAGACTAAAGCAACCTGTTTACTATCCTTGCTGACAAGAACATCGCAAACTTCATCTGTTCCTTTATAAAGAACTGTATCTTGATCATAATAAACATAAGAAATACCTTTTTCTATTATAACAGGTAATGAAGTAAGCTTAATACCTACATTATCACCGGCTTTCTTAAACACTTTTCCATTATTCTTATAGATAATAACACCTTTTCTATAAACCGGATTATTTCTCGTATGAATAATTTTATTCCGATCCCTTTTAACTGTAAGATAACAGATATAAACTTTCTTTCCAACAGTAACCTGTATTTCTGTCTTCCCGGAAGAATTTGCTTTAATAAGACCCTTCTCATCAACAGAGGCAACTCTTTCATCAAGTGATGAATAAACAACAGTCTTGTTGTAGGTGTTATCTGCTTTTAACTGATGTGTCTGTCCTTTCGTTAAAGTAAGTGCTGTATCAGATAAAACAACTTTCTTGTCCTCAACAATAACATTACAATAATATTCTCTATCTCCTATACTGGCAATAATAACTGTCTTTCCACTACTTACTCCATTAATAGTTCCATTCTTTACATCTGCAACAGTCTTATTCTGACTCTGCCAACTTATTTCTCTATTACCGGCATTTTCAAGTTTTATAGAAGCATGTTCACCGGTATAAATAGAAAGATTTTCACTACTCAGTTTCATGATTTTCCTCTTAACTTTTACTTTACAGCGATAAACATTGTTTTCTACCGTTACTTTAATATATGCGGTTCCCTTTTTTAAAGCTTTCATCTGACCATTATTATCAATACTTACAATATCAGGATTCATACTTTCATATTGAATATTTATTCCCTCTATTCTATTTTTAACAGAAAGATTTGTCTGATCATCTTCTGTTAAAATCATCTTATAAGAAGATAAGCCATAAGTTCTCTCTTTAACACTCAAATAACATTTATAGATCTTATGATTTGCTTTAGCACTTATCACAGTATCACCGGCAGATAAAGCTGTTACTACACCTTTATTATCTACAGAAGCAATCTTTTCATGACTTGATGACCACTGAATATCATCATGACTATTTTGAAGCGATAATGAAAATGTATCTTTTTCCATAAGTAATAAATCTTCTTTGTTTAAAGAGATCTTTTTTTCCTTTACAGTCACCTGACAAGTCAATGTCTGATCATCTACAACAGCAGTTATAACTGCTGTTCCTGTCTGTAATGCTTCAATAGTACCTTGATTGACACTTATCACCTTATTATTTGATGAAGACCATGTAACCTGACTGTTCGCCTTGATATGATTAATCTTCAAGGTTTTTTTATCATCTTTATAAAGAGTCAGTTTTTGATCACTTAATGACAAAACTCTTTTTTCTACGGTTACCTGACATTTTAATGTCTGAGACATTAAAGAAGCAGAAATGGTTGATGTACCGGGCTTTAAGCCGGTAATTCTACCTTGTTGATCAACACTGGCAACATCATTATGACTGGATGACCATTTAATATTAGCATCTTCTCTTTTATTATTAATAACTATCGTTTCACTATCATCAGTTAATAAAGTTAAACGCTTCTTATTAAAAGAAACTTTCTTTTCATTGACGGTAACATGACATTTTAATGTATCATTCCCAACTGAAACAATAATATCAGTACTTCCTTTTTGTAATGCTTTTACTTTTCCATTCTCTACCGATACAATATTCTGATCACTAACAGACCATTTAACTTCTCTATTCCCTTTATCACTAATATTTAAATCACTTTCATCATTCACATATAAATTTAATTCAGTTTTATTTAATATCGGTTTTAAAGGTTCTACAGTAATTTGACAAGAAGTATAATATCCTTCCCTACTTGCTTTAATAATAGCTGTTCCTTTGCCTACAGCTGTTACTTTACCATCTTTATCAACTGTTACAGCCTTAGTATTGCTGGAAGAATAGGCTGCTTGCTGCTGATCATTTAATTCCAATTGCTTGGTATTCTCTTCTTTTAAAATGACTTGTGTTTCCTTAAACGTAAAAGACTGTTTCCGGAAACTGCTAGCAGTTATCAAAGCATATGAGCCATTTAAATAAGAATACATACCCGCTTGAATAATATTCTTTCCTTTATCATTAATGAATCCCTGCTTATTATCAGTATTGGTTACTATATAGCCTGCTTCATTTACTCTCTGATAATCTTTATAGGTATAGTCTGTATATTTCTTTCCATTTGTATCTGCCAATGCATAAAGATTATTCTTATCCATGACCATCATTCTATCACTATTTGTTTTATTTAATGTACATCCTGATAGAAAGAATAGACACATAAGTATTAAGGGTAGCTGCTTTTTCATACAAGACCTCCTTTGCTTTCTGATTATAACATATCTTATAATAAAATAAAGACTAGAAGCACCTGTAACAATCTCTATCAGGGACTTTCTAATCATTTTTATTTCTCTGTTTCTCGCAGTATTATCCGTTTTAATTTATCTTCCATTATTTCAATTACCTTTTCATTAAAATGAACAACAATACAGATTTTGAGTCAAATAAGATTGGATAGTTTTCATTATTTGAATCAACTAAAAAAGTACTTGATTCCTAATAGTTAATCTCCTTTCCTCCTTTAGACAAAGAAAAAGCAGTAAAGCTTTTTTGATTTACTGTTTTGTAAGTTGTTATCTTATTGTTTTTTTATAAGTTATTTAATAAGTTTACTTGCCACTTTGTGCACTTGATTTATTTCTTTGCTTTCCAACTTCCAGTTGCAGAGTTCAGCTTTAATTAACTCTGGAAATTTTTTACTAATATCTCTTAAAGCATTCCCTACCGATTTTCTAACATATTCACTCGTATCTTCTTTTAATGCAGCAATTCGTCTGATAGCTTCATTCGGATTATCTTTGAAATATGGTCTACTTGTCCATATTCTAAGTCCCTCTGTAACTGCTCTCCTTGTATTAGGATTACTACTTTTTAACCATTCATCAATAATAGGAAGGGCATTTTCATAACCTATTTTCTTGCAAAATTCATCAAATGCCTTTGCTAATACTTCCTGAACTCTCCAATTATCATCTTTGGAAACTTCATCTCTCATAAATGCTAAAATATCATCTTGTTCTGATAAGTATCCAAAAAGAAATACACCGTACATTCTAACTTGATAGGTATTAGATTTAAATGCTAAAAATGCTAATTTTCTTATATATTCATTATCATTAGATTTATAATCGATTAAGGCTCTTTTCTCTTCCTCTTTAAAACCATTTTCTCTCAAAGAGAATTCTTTTTCTAAACTTGCAATATACTCTTTCAAATGAACTCACCCCATTCACAACCTCTAATTTTTAAGTCATTTTTTCTATATCAGCCTTTTGCAGTACTTGGAATTGTTCCATCTGTTGCATAAAAAATTCCAATTTTTTTCTATCCGTGATGATACTTGCATTTATCAGCTTATTTAGTTTCTTCTCATGGAAACCGTAAAAAACAGGATTCTTGATTTTTATGGTCAGCTTTGAACAATTAAACGGGCGTTTTTTGATTTTTATTTGTTCTATATCTGCGAGTTTAAATTTAAAAAGCAGTACACTATGCCCTCTGCTTCCATAGCTATAATATTTAACAACATTATTTTCATAAAGTTCTAATTTCACTGCATTTATGAAGAGATAATATCCCATAAAAAAAATAAGGATTGGAATGCAAACCAACACTGTTGCAATAATAAATTTATCTGCAAAATCACTTCCATAACTTTTAAGATAATTCAGTATCGAAATAATAATAAAAAATGAAGATATCAGAGATAAATAGCCTATCATATTAAATTTAGACTTATGAGGATATGTCAAAATAAGTTTTGGTTCATCTTGTAAAAAATCTAATTCCATAATTTATCCCTTTCTTGCTTATCATTTTATTTTATTTCAATTTCATCACACCATATTTTTACTCTACAGTATTCTTTTTTTTGCATATTCAAAGACCTTTGAATTTCTGATATAGCTAAATATATTTTCATTATCAGGTTTATATAGAACCTTAACATGTACTTGATAAAATTCTTCATCTTCATTAGGAAATTGTCTAACTAAGGAAAACACAAAAAACGGTTCATCTCCAATGCCGGTAAATGTTCCTGTTTATACTAAACTTAGTTTATTTTAAGTGTCACAATATTATTTGTAATTCATCATTTCATAATCAATCCGATATTTTTTTAATTCTTTTATAAAATTGTCATATAGTTTTTGCTCTTTACTTCTTGAGATATGTCCGATTCCAAAAGTATAGCTGAAAAATCTGTCTTTTAATTTTATAGATACCTTATAAGCACGATTACCTCTATATTTAGATGTCGATTTAATTGTAACAGCTTCTATTTTGTCTGTCTCAATAGGTCGTAAATGATTTGAAGTATATAATTTATCTCCTTCAAAAAAATAAATCGTTCCTCCTTTGCTGTGGAATTTTAAACTGAAAAGGACTCTTGTAAATATAATATAGGCAAAGACAAAATAAGCTAAAACTTCTATAGACAAAAATATATATGTATAAATTCCAAGATAATCATAAGACAATACTGAATAAGCTCTATAAAAAACTGTAAACAAAAATAATATAAAAATTAATCCTATCATTACATATATTCCAAATTTATTTTTCATTTTTTGTCCTCTTTTTAATCTAACTTTATAATAATATTATCATATTTGCTTTTAGATCACTATATTTTACTTTAACTAAAATAATAATTATGCCATACCTATTTAAAGAATTTTACGATAAAATACTTAAAGGAATAAAATTTTCTCGAGATTTTTCTTTTGATTAATGATAGAATTCCTCTCGCCTTGTAGTCCATCATCTCGGCTCAGCCTTTCATACAAGGCGGTTATTTTGTCATAGTTTCTCACGATTAGCTCCTTTCGCTTAAATTCTTCAATAAAAAAAATTAAGAAGAACATCTTTCACTAAAAAGTGATTCAATATTCTGCTTAATTCTATTGCTTCTATCCTATAAATGTAAAGGCGTATTATTGGTTCCAAATACCTTTCCATCTTTATCAACTGCAACATAGTAAATATCATTTTCACGAGGTTTATAATAAATATCAAGACTATCTATCGTCTGGAGTTTAATGCCTCTTGATTTTATATCTTCTTTAACACATTTTTCTATATCACTTGATAAAATATCATTACCTTCAAACTGTAATTCAATATTTGTTTTCATAGATAGTACCTCCTTTTTCAAATAGTAGCATAATATTCTTAAAAAAACAATTTTATCAATGATAATCAATATAATTTATATTGATTATCAAGCTTGTCCGATCTTTTCAAAAGTATAATTAGACTAATGAGTATAAAGACTATGGAAATACCCAGGTAAACGCTCATCGTCTTAATTAATTCAAAATCAGTAATCATTTCAGGAAGAATGGAAAATGCCTGAAAATAGGTAATATTAATTTTCATTGAATAAGAGAATACATCCATGATCTCTAAAGGAATCACAAATATTTGTGCAATAATCAGCATCATAACTGAAACCATAGTGATAAATAATACTGATAGATAATTAATATAAGGACTGAATTTCTTATAGCCATAATAACTCATAATCCCAAATAAGAAACCATCTAAGGTAATAATAAGACCAAAATCATGCAAGAATATCCATATTAATAAAGGAAGAATACAGAATAGAATACTTCCGAATAAGGCGAGATGATGACTCTTATGAGTTACGGGGCAATCTTTTTGATCATTAAATGTTTCTAAAGAAACAATTTCTATTTGATCATCCATTAAAGCTACCTTTACATCACCAATATTTCCTGATATATGACAGACATTCTTAATATTCTCCTGTTTTAAAAAAAGCTGAAGATCTTCAATGAGCTTTTTTAAAACATCACTAGTCATTTTTCTATAATTAAGAATAATACCGCATTCATTATGATCTGTATAGGTTCTTGTTACAAATGGACTTGTGATATAAAGCTTATCAAGATAGTCTTTAACCTGCTGATTAATAGTAATGCTTAACATCAAAGCAAGTTTTCTTCTATATAGACAGGCAATGACAGGGTAGTCACGATCATAGTAATAATAATTTTTTTTATCTGTTTTTTTGAATATTTGTGTAAGATCTTTTTTCTTCATATGATCACCTTATCAAAAAAGGGGAATTTATTACCCCTTTGTATTGTTTGCTCTAAATGCTCTTTTACGTTCTATTTCAGTAAGATATCTCTTTCTTAAACGAATGCTTTGTGGTGTAATTTCAACCAGTTCATCCTCATTGATATAATCAAGGCATGTTTCTAAATTCATCTGTTTAGGTCTTTTTAAAACAACTGTTGAATCTTTTGTTGATGAACGAGTATTCGTCATCTGTTTTCCTTTTGTTACATTAACAACTAAATCATTATCTTTAGCATGTTCTCCAACAATCATTCCTTCATAAACCTGTACACCGGGACCTACAAACATTACACCACGTGATTCAACACCACCCAATGAATATGCTGTTGTTTGTCCTGAATCAATGGATACCAAAGCTCCTAACTGTCTTTCTCCGACCGCTTCCCCTTCTAAAGGACGATATTCCAGGAAAGTATGATTAATAATACCATATCCTCTTGTTATTGTTAAGAAATTAGTCATAAAACCTATTAACCCTCTTGATGGAACAATATAATGAACAGATGTCATACCATCATTAGAATCCATATTTTCCATAACACCTCTTCTTAAGCCTAGTGATTCAATAACCGAACCAATACAATCATCAGGTGCTTCTATTTCTACATCCTCATAAGGTTCGCATTTAACACCATCAATTTCACGAATAATAACATGCGGTCTGGAAACCTGCATTTCATATCCTTCTCTTCTTAAAGTTTCAATTAAAATTGATAAATGCAATTCTCCTCGTCCAGAAACAATCCATTCTTCTGAATTGGGAATTCTTTCTACTCTCAATGATACATCTTTATTGGTTTCTCTTAGAAGTCTTTCTTCTAATTTAGTAGCTGTTACAAACTTACCTTCCTGACCGGCAAAAGGTGATGTATTTGTCCCAAACACCATCTGAATAGTTGGTTCATCTATATGTAATAAAGGTAAAGCTTCCTCATGAGATGGATCACAGACTGTTTCACCAACACCAATATCAGAAAGACCGGCAATTGCAACAATATCACCTGCTTGTGCAGCAGATACTTCAATACGATGTAAGCCTAAAAAAGAATAAAGCTTCTGAATTCTAAAAGTAGTCTTTGTTCCATCAGCTCTTAAGCAGGCTACATTCTGATTGAGCTTCATTGTTCCTCTCTGAATTCTTCCAATACCAATTCTTCCAACAAAATCATTATAATCTAATAAAGCAGGCTGGAATAATAAACTTCCTTCCTCATCAACAATAGGTGCAGGTATTTCATTTACAATCATATCAAATACACAATCCATGTTATGCTCTTGAGTACTAATATCAGGATCTAATGAACTTGTTCCATTTAATGCTGATACATAACAAGTAGGAAAATCAAGCTGATCATCATCAGCTCCCAGTTCCATGAATAATTCTAAAACTTCGTCCATTACTTCATCTATTCTAACCACCGGCCTATCTACCTTATTAATTACAACAATAGGCTTAACATGTGCTTCTAATGCTTTCTTTAAGACAAAACGCGTCTGTGGCATGGTTCCTTCATAAGCATCTACTACCAGTAAAACACCATCAACCATATTCATAATACGTTCTACTTCTCCACCAAAATCAGCATGACCCGGTGTATCCATAATATTAATCTTATTATCTTTATAATGAATAGCAGTTGTTTTAGACAGAATAGTTATTCCTCTTTCTCTCTCTAAATCATTACTATCCATAGCTCTTTCAGCTATCTCTTCATGTGCTTCTAAAGTTCCTGACTGTTTCAGTAACTGATCGACTAATGTTGTTTTACCATGGTCAACATGGGCAATAATTGCAACATTTCTTATTTCCATATTTGTGCACCTCTCTTTAACTTTGACATTATAGCAACAACAATCTCCTATTACAACAAAAAATTATCATAAATAAAGCATTAATAAACTATTTTTAATTGTGATATCTGTACTGTTATGAAATGAACTGCTAATCTCTTGAATACAAGGATATTCAAATTCTTGTAGATAGAAATATTTTATCACATGTTCAATAAAGTATGTTAGTACTGCTACAGTAAAGGAATAATTTTTTAACTAATTTTTAATATTTATAAATATATAAAGAACTCCTTATACAAAAATAGTCCCAGAAACCGTATTTCTAAAAGGACTATTATCTATATTCTTTATCTGATATCAATAAGCTAAGGAAGATAATTCATCATAGCTTTTACTTTACTGAAAGATACATGCTGATACTCATTCTTATGAACGCTAAAACTTACTGATGATCCTGATGTTGTTGGATCAAGACTATACTCTTTACATGAAGAATGAATATTTATAATTCCTGTCTCTTTCATAATATGTAAAACATTTTCATGTGTAATGCCGCATCCTGCTACAATTTCTATTTTATCTCCATAATTTTCCTGAAGATTCTTTAATGTTTCTATTCCGGCAAAAGCTGTAGGCTTCTGACCGCTGGTAAGTACTCTATCTATACCTAATTCATAAAGCATATGAATAGAATCAGTGTTCTCCATCACATCAAATGCTCTATGAAAAACAGCTATTTTATTATAACTATGGATTAATGTCACCATATTTCTAATACGCGTTACACTTAAATTCTTTTGTTCATCTAAAAAACCGAAAGCAATACCATCAGCTCCATGTTCCAATAATTCAGTTGCTTCTTCTATCATTTGCATATATTCATTCTCACTATAGAAAAAGCCTCCTTCTCGGCATCTAACCATACAGATAACTTCCATATCTGTATTTCTTTTAATCATATCTAATGTTGCAGTTGTTGGAGTCAATCCTCCTAATGGTAATGCACTATTCAATTCTATTCGTTTAGCTCCCGCCTGAGAAGCTGTTAATGCATCTTCATAACTGCCACAACAAACTTCTAACATCTTTAATCACCACTACTTTCCTTTTCCATTATATACCATAATGAATAGATTTTCCATGAATGGATTATATCTATTCTATCCCAAATAAGAAAAACGAAGAAGGATTTCTTCGTTTTATTTTCCTATCATCTGAATCGCAATGCAGCCAGGTCCCCCATGAGTAATAAATACCGGTGACAGTTCAATAATTTCTATTTCAGTATCCGGAAAGCTATCCTGAAGAATCTCTTTATAATAAGCTGCTTTAGCCGGTACTCCGGCATGAGTTACAGAAATCAAGCATGTCTCGTTAACTCCCATTTCTTTAAAACATTTAATCACTGATTTTAAAGCACCTTTCTCTGTTTTCTTGATTGTATATTTATCTAAACTTCTGCCATCTTTTGTGAGCTCTAAGACCGGAATAATTTTAAGCATACCACCGATCTTAGCGGCTAATGGAGATAATCTTCCACCTTTTTGCAAGAACTTAAAATCTATCGGAATTAAAAATGATTTTGTAAATTCCATCTTCTGATAAATAATATCTATTATTTCTTCCGTGCTGCATCCTTTATCTTTTAAAGACAAAGCAAGATTAACCAGATAGCGATGTGGTCCACATAATGTTTTCGTATTAATCACATGCATATGCTCATTTCCATCTATACTATTTCTCGCTGAAACAGTAGACTGGTAAGTCCCTGAAAGACCATCAGCCATATTCAAGATAATAACATCTTCACCTTCATATTTCTCTAATACTTCTATTGTTTCTCCAATAGGAGGTTGAGAAGACACAGGCATATGGCCTTGTTCAATTATTTCGATGAATTCTTCAGGCTGTATTTCCTCAAATTCTTTATATGTTTTATTATTAATGGTAACACTCAAAGATAAAATTTCTAAGCCTAAGGCTTCTCCTTCCTTGTGAGAATATAATGCACTTGTATCTGTCATTATTTTCATCTTCCACACCGTCCTTCTCTTTAAATTTATCATTTCTAATATAGCATGTCAAATGTTTTAGTTTTAAAAACTAGAACATTTGACTTCCTTGTTCTACTTTGTTAAAATGAAGAAGGTGATATAAATGGAAAAATTTAAAGATATACATATTTTACGCTGGGAAGAAATACCTGATTTTCCTCTTTATATTGATCAAGTGATCACACTTATTGAAAAGAGTCTTTCTTTTTTATCAGAAGAGAAGGGTGAAAAAATCATTACTTCTACAATGATTAATAATTATGTAAAAAACGGCATTGTAGAAGCACCTATCAAAAAAAGATATACAAGATCTCAGGTTGCTTATTTTATTGTAATATGTCTCTATAAACGTGTTTATTCATTAGATGAAATAGCACATATGATTCAGATTCAATTAGAAAATTCTAAACTGGAAACTGCCTATAATAACTTCTGTGATATCTTTGAAAATCTTTTAAAAAATGTTTATGAACAAAAAGATTTATTCAGTGATAAAAAGATTACTGATATTTTTCATAAAACAATTATCTCTGTTGTCTTTAAAGTTTATATTCAATCTTACCTACTAGAAAAATTCCCATCAGAAGAAAAATCTAAAAAGAAAAAATCATAACCACCGATTATGAGGAACCTCAAAAAGTTAATTTTTTTAGCGTAACAGTCTTATAACTGCTACGCTATTTTTACTCTGCCAGATCTTCCTTGCATACTTATTAATCTTACAATTAAAAACAAATGATAGTGAAGCCATTGCTTCACTATCATCTCTATTACTTATCTATTAAGTATTCCCCATTTGTTTCAATGATTTCCTTATAATGATAGTAAGATTTCTTGATTTTTCTTTCTAATGTTCCATGTCCATCATTAAATCTGTCAACATAGACAAAACCATATCTTTTCTTCATTTCCCCAGTGCCGGCAGAAACGATAGCTCCACCCATATTGACAAGCTCATTACACTGAATACCAAACCATTTATCCAAATAATTGCCTTTACCTAATAAAACACTATTTAATAAAGTAAAAATAGAACAGCCAATAATAATCGGCATAACTGTTACAAATGCATTCCTAATAGCTGAAAGATATCTGTTATCTGACATTTTTTGTGCAACAGGGAGCATCTTATCAGCTAATTTGTCCATTAATTCATTCATTCATTTTTCCCCTTTCTATCATATCTGTAAACCTTTTTGTAATAACCTGTGGTCTTGTAATAATAGATCCTACTACCACGCTATAACATCCTAAATCTAATACTCTTCTTGCTTTCTCAGGAGTATCAATATTTCCTTCAGCAATAACCGGATGACTTACATTCTTAATAATCTCTCTTATTATCTTAAAATCTTCTGCTTCTATTCTATCTTTATGACTTTGAGAAGTATAACCTACTAATGTTGTTCCAATAAAATCAAATCCCAGCTTATCAGCATTAATAGCCTCTTCAATAGTAGAACAGTCTGCCATAAATAACTGATTAGAATACTTTTCTCTAACCTGTTTAAAAAATATATCTAAAGGTATATTATTTGGCCTTAATGAAGATGTTGCATCCATAGCTATTATTTCACAGCCTGTTTTTACTAAATCATCTACTTCAGAAATGGTTGGTGTGATATAAACATCACTATCATCATAATCCTTTTTAATAATACCAATAATCGGAAGATTAACAGTTCTCTTTATTTCAGTTATATCGTCCACCGAATTAGCACGTATACCTTTTGCTCCTCCCATTTGTGCAGCCAATGCCATTTTTGACATAATAAACGAGGAGTATAAAGGTTCATCCTTTAAAGCCTGACAAGAAACAATCAGATGCTTTCTTATACTTTCTATCATTCTCTGTCTCCTTTCATGTATATCTTATAAAAATTTATTTTTTCTTTCAATAATTCACATATGTTCAGTATCTACTTTCAAAATTTATAAAGAAATATTAGTTTTATACAATAAAAATATGAAAGTGCTTTCATATAATCTTTAATCTATATTCAATTTTTCCGAATTCAATATTCTATTATTAAAATATAAGCCCAAGATTTTAAGTCTTCTTTTAAGATTGTATTCTGACATGAGACTAATAGTTCCTGATGAGTATTTCTAGCGTATATGGTAATTTAGGCTTCATTTCATAAAGAACTGTTCCCATAACATCGGACAGCTTTCCAGCGAACGTTTTGATATGTACCTTTTTATATTTATAGACGCTTTTTCTTTTGACATTTGAGCAAGAAAAACAGTAAAACGATTTGATTTACTGTTTCTCAATTTATTATATTCATTTAGACAAACCGGGATTTGTTGTTCAATTTACATAAGTTTCAAAATTTCTTATTAGATAGTAAGTATCCTTGAATCTAAGACTCGAAGTTTCTTTATTTCTTGTGATTTCATTATAAATATCTTCCAGTGTAGAAGCCGGTGATAGTGTTCCTAAAATATAATCTTCCAATTCAACTTGCCCTATTTTTTCTATTCTATCTAACAGAACTCCCAAATCTTTATGATTGAACCAACAATCTGTACTAAGGCAATATGACGTGTTTTGTTTAGTACACGCAATTTGACTGTTTAGGAAATCATCAATATTGGGTTTCTCTTTTTGTAATAAACGAGTGCAAGCTAAATTGTATTCTAACTTTCTCGGTCTTTCATCTACTGATGAAACAAAACAAACTCCATATTCATTATCAAACTTTATTACAAGAACATCTCCCTTATTAAAATAAGGTACTCGTTTTATCTTTCCTTTTGGAACTTTAATAGGTTTGAGATTTTTGCTCTGTAATTGTACAGCTAATTTATCTAAAACCTTTTGTCTTTGTTTCAATGCTTTACTGTCGATTTCAAGCCAAAATTCGTTAGCTCCTTTTGCAATTATTTCTAAGGCTTTATTTTTTATCTCATCAGGTAAATGTCCTATTTTCCATAAAGAATAGGCAAAAGAAGTCCAATAAATTTCTGCATAAAAATCATCGGTACAATAATTTTTTTCATCTGCCAGCATATCCGCTATAATTTTGTCGACACTTACTCCATCTTTATAGTTTTCTACAACACAGTTGTAAATATCATATCCATCATCACTATCTATAATTTTTACACCGTCTATTGCCATGAGAAACCTCCTATCCGTTCATCCCGTCATACTCCATTTCTTTCATCGTTTCGATAATCTCTTCAGCCGTATATTTGTATTCTGTTTTGTCTTCACAGCTAAGCGAAACATCAATTCCTTTTATTCTCGCTTGGTAACCACCCCTGTCATCATACTTAAATTTTCCTATACCGGAAATAGAAATTGTCTTTGGAAGTTTACCCTGTTCTTTCTTTTGATACATATCCTCCATTTTGAATTGAAATCCAATCATCCTAAGCCGATGGAGTAGCTCCAGAAATTGACTCGCATGCACTGCTAATTAGCGTCAGCAATTGGTTTCAAAGTACATTTCTTTAAATGGAAAATCATCCGGTAATGGTACCCTACAAATACTCTCTTACAATCATCTGAAATTTTTGAAACAATCAGACAGCCAATCTGATTATTACCATATATTATAACATACTTAAACCAAGTTTTATATGTATAATTCATTCCTCTTTACCTATGTTAGTTCCTTTTCTTGTTCCTATAACTGCTCTATACAAGTCTTAACTTTTTCTGCCTGTTCTACTTCCTCTCGTATCTTTAATATTTGATTGTAAAAGCTATTTTTCTCTTTCTTCATATTGGCAACTTCTGATTTCTATTTGGATATGTTTAAGGTCTTGTTTTCTTCTAAATGCTCTTGCAAATATTTCTTTGCACTTTCAAAGACTGCTTCTTTCTCATAAAGCCGTCTATCTCTCTTTTTTTCGTTCTTCCTGTTTTTGCTGGCTGATGAGTTTTTTCTTTTGTTTTGTAACTGCTTGATTTCTACTTCTGTCATTAAAGTTTTTCATCTATATTTTTCATTTTCTGCTTTTCCCTCTTTTTATTTTTGAGCAAAGAAAAAACAGTAAACCGATTTTGATATGTACCCTCTTTACTGGACAATCAGTAAGGAGGGTACATATCATTTGATTTACTGTTTTTCAAAGTTTTATAAATTTAATTAATATTTGTTATTTAATCTTTTTTCTTGTCTCTAATATCCTCTAAGGTGTGCCATTTTTCTGTATTATTTTTTTATCAAGTCCAAATAGTTTCTTAAATCCGGAGATTATCAAATCTATACTGCCTACCCAAATACGTGTAATAAAAAACCATATAGTACAGATAACTAAAAAAACGAATAAATATATTAACCGGTCCATAGCTTACTTACCTGAAAACTTCTTAAAAAATGTGTGAAACTTATCATATTCTTCAGGCTGATATACATAAGCAAGGAATTTTTCATCATTTTCTGCTAAAATTGCGAATTGAGTATATCCTGCCATCAATCCACCTTGATGATAAATCGTGTACATACCTGTTGCAATTTTTGCCTTTTTAATATTATCTTTTTTAAAAATTTCAGCTTCACTACAACCCTCAAGCTCCGGAGTTGTTTGCAGTAATACTATGCTCATATCAGATTCACGATAACCTATAATCAAGCTTGTATAGGTATATGTAGTTTTTCTGGCTATAATATAGCTGCTGTTTTTTATATTCAAGCCATATCCATAAACAATATTGTAAGAGTTTCCATTTTCCATAACTCCATTAAATAATTCTCTTAATCTGTTTTTGTTTGCGTCGGACTTTTGAGTATCCCATTCTTTCTTTTTTCCAAACCATCCCATAATACATTCCTCCTCTATATCAGAATTTCGCCTTATCAATTTTCAATATATGAAAGCGAAGTTAATTTTATATGAATTTATTATACCCTTTTTAAGGCATTTTTTCTACTGTCAGATTTCCTACTTGTTTTTAAGACTTTCATTGAAATAGATAGGAAAAGAACTGAAAAGGTAAATACAAAGTGATCTATTTTTCTTTATTCTTTCTTTTCAGATTGTACTACCTTTAACAGCTTATCTTGGAATGTATCCTTGCTGTTTGGGTCAAAATATATTTCTGTTACAAAAGTTTTTCTTCTAATCTTTTTTATCATAGTTCCGTTCGGCTTTGGGGGTGTAGCTCGTTCTTCATTGATCTGTATTTTTTCCTTTTTACTTGCACAAAAAAAGATTTCCTGTACTTAGGAAAACTCTTTTCATATTGCTTGATATTTTGTTTTAGGTTGTGTCTTGTAACTTCTTTCTTGCTCGGTATTCTTTGGAATATACCTTGTGATAAGCTCGTGATTTTTCTTTCTTTGCTTCTTCGATTTCTTCCCTCATCTGTCTCATTTCTTGTTCTGTCTTGCATACCATTCTAAGAATGCTTTTTGATTTACGATACTGTTACTTTCTCCATCATCCCCATCCTCAAAAGGCAGGAGTATAGTGCCGTGATTTTATTTGTGTCTCTATCATGACGCTATCCTCCTTTTTGTGTCTATATATCATACCTGTTCAGTTGATATTATGCTACCCGGCTAGTTTAGTATTTGTTCCGATTGCACTGAAATATGCACTTAATGTTTTTATTATTTACATTCCTTAATACCCTCTTCTAACATGGAGAGCTGTAATAATGTCTGTTCATGAGTGACAAGCTGAGGTTTCTTATTCACTAAAGTTTCATAAACAGCATCATAGTATCTTGCATAATCACCACGAACTGTTTTTATCTTTTCACTAATCAGTTCATGATATTCATTATAATAAGTCAATGTTCCATAATGTTCCTCTCTATCTTCTCCAAAATCAGAATGATCAGGCATATAAAATCTCTTTAAATCGTATTCCTGCCTATCTTCCGTTTCCTTAACAAACATTCCTTTCTTTCCATAGATAATAAATCTAGGTCTTGATTTTATTCTAAAATAAGAAGACTTTACAGATACTTTTAAAGCATTCAAATAATATAAATCAATATCAAAATAGTCATTCATCCGTCCTTCACCTAACAATTGTCTGACGTCATAATGAACTCTTTCAGGCTTCCCAAAATAAGAAATGACCTGATCTAAAGTATGACAGGCATGACCATATAAATAACCATGGTAAGGATCAAAATAATCTGTATTTTCAGGAATTGATGTACGATAGTAATCATAATGCATTTCTACTTCCAAAATGTCTCCTAATTTGCCTGATTCCATAACCCTCTGAGCAGTTAAGAAATCACTATCAAATCGTCTATTCTGATAACACTGAACCATAACTCCCTTTTCTTTTCCTAAAGCAAAAAGTTCTTCTGCCTGCAATACTGTATTCACAAAAGGTTTTTCACAAATAACATGCTTGCCATGTTCAATAGCCATTTTTGTGAATTCATAATGCTTAACCGGTGTTGTTACTATAATTAAATCAATAGCCGGATCTTTTAAAACACTATTTAAATCATCAGTATAGTTTACATCTTTTAAGCGATCCCATTTAATATGATTCAAATCCCTGGCCCACACCGATTTAATAATAAATTTATCTGACCTGTTTAGAATAAATGGTGAATGATAACGATGTGTACTTTTTCCTGCTCCAATAAAACCTACTGTTATCTTATTTGTCTGCATCAAATCTAATACCTCCTGTTTTTCGTGCTTGATTTAATACTTCACTGACAGTTTTTGATATTTCAAATAAATCATGTGCTTTCTGATAATCCTTTGTATCAATTATTCTAATAAATTCTTTAAATTCATAGCTCATGCCATGAGCTTTATTATCAAATGAGAAATCTTCAGTCTTTTCTTTGTTGTAAGTTATCTGATAATCTCTCATCCGTGATACCGGCATCCTAATAACAATATGACCTTTATCTCCCTGAATAGTGTTCATTAACGGTGCCTGACAGTCTTTAGCACCTACCAGTACTGCTTTAAAATGGGAATATTCTAGAATAAGAATACCACTTGTATCAATATTTCTTTCAATATTAGGATAATAAAAGACTTTATTCGGCTTACCGAATAAACCTACCGTAAAGTGAACATTATAAATATTAAGATCATAAAGTGCACCGCCCGATTTATGATAATCAAATGCAGGAAGTATCTTACCTTGTTTAAATGCATCATAACGTGAAGAATACTGCGAATAGTTCAACGAAAGAATTTTTATATCTCCTAATGTCTTGATTTTCTCTTTCAATGATAGATAAGCCGGCATTGCATGAACAGTAACAGCCTCTAATATAATTAGATGTTTATTATCAGCTAACTCTTCTAACTCTTTTAATTCTTCATATGTACTTGTAATTGGCTTTTCAATAATAAGATTCTTATTATGAAGCAATGCCTTTTTAGCAAACTGATAATGAAGAAAATTAGGAAGAGCTATATAAACAGTATCACACTCACCCTCTAAAAGCTGATCATAGTCTACGTAAACATCATTCAAGTGATATTCTCTCACAAGTTCTATAGCCTGATCATATGATGATTGTGTAGAAAAAATATCTACTCTCTCTAAATCTAAATCATGAATTGTATTCATTAAATCATGAACAATCATACCTGTTCCTAAAATCGCAAGTTTCATTTATTTTCCTCCATTTCTTTTAAAGCATCTACAATTAACTGATGATCCTGTGTATGTTCTAATCCGGAAACAATAAAAGTTCCACGATAAACTCCATCAATAATAATAGGATAACCACCTCCACACACTGCATAACGATGATCATCTAAGAGTTCCTTATAATCATAGGAATGATTAAATACATCTAATGAAGATCGATGTGTTCTCTCAACAGTTCTCTGTTTCCTATCTAGCCATTCATCTCCTTTCTTTCCTTCCATCATATACTGAAATACAACATCCCCATCTAATACAACTCTTATTCTTACCGGATTTAAGGCTTTCTTTTTAACTATTTCTATGACAGTTAAGCCAAACTGTAAAGCTATTTCATTAGTCATTGTTTTCATATTTAAAGATTATCATAGCAGTTAAAATATTTCATTCTTTTTTAAACTTTAGAAAATGAAGTACATAAATAATATCTATCTTTGATACATTATTATACTACGGAAAAACATCAATCTCTTTCTGAACTGTCTAACAGATATGATATATATTCCCCATATAGAATATTTAATATACATGAAGCAGATATTATATATAAGAATCGGCATGGAATAATAAGTATTTTTCAAATCTATTACCCACTTAATGACAATGTATTGTCTGAAATAAATAGTCAAGTAGATAGGCATTAACCGATCGTAAACAACACTAAAGCTATACAATCAAATAGTTCTCATAAATTTATATAGGTAAATTCCTGCTTTGATGAATGTTTTTTATGATCAAGCCACATTACAAACACAAAAAAACACAACAAGCAACAAAAACAAGCATTCACCACCGGTCTATGTATTGAAAACTGTCTTTAATAATAAATGCTAATTCGAAAAAACTTTTCCCATTATAAAGAAAAACAAAGCATATCAAGCTAAAAATTGTAGTCAATCCGGTAAAAAAGATGGAATACATTATTTTTAATTTAAATTTCCAAGATGCTTTATTTCCATCTTCTTTGAAAGAGCCTTTCCCTAACAAAAAATAGAATAAAATTCCGAGATTACAAATAATATGCCACTTAAGACAAGTACAATCAGCCGGCAAAGTAAAGAAATCTTAAATTTGTCCATATTCGCCATCTCTCCTAAATTATTCAATATATTTATCATCAAAAGAGAATACATCATTAGGTGCACAATCGAGCACTTTATATATTCTCTCTAAATTCTTAAGTATGACAGGCTTATTTGTGCCACAACATAAGTGGTTCCTGCCATTTTTATCATATCGGTTTTCTTTAATCCTTTTTTTACTTATTATATCCATAACGGTTTATAGTTTAATGCATAATAACCTTATCTTATTTGTAAATAAAATTTTCATTATTATACTATAATTATTGAATTCATCCAATATTTCATTAATCAGAAATTTAGTTTTATTATAGTATTACAATTAATGTGAAACAAAAAAAGGGGTACATATAACAATTCTGCATAATTGAAGTAACCACAAGCAAAAAATCTCTCTATGAACACTATAAAGCAAAGATATTATACTATTTATTAAATGAAATAAAAATATTTTCCTTTTATCATAGACATAATAGTAACTTCGTCATACAATGGCTAAAAAGATATAAGAAAATAAAAGGGGAAAAGATATGAATCTTATTATGTTTATACTTGCTCTATTACCTATTATATGGCTAATAGCTGCAATGTCTGTGTTAAAAATGCCCGGCTATAAAGCTTGTCTGATCGCCTTAGCTATTACTTTTATAGAAGCACTAGGACTCTGGCATATGCCGATTGCTGATGCCACAAGTGCTGCTGTTGAAGGTATCGCAAATGCCTTGTGGCCGATTATTATTGTAATTTTGGCAGCATTATTTGTTTATAATCTGACTTTAGAAACAAAAGCCATGGATTCTATTAAAGCTATGCTGGCTTCTGTTTCAACCGATAAGAGAGTCTTAATGCTCATTATTGCTTTTGGTTTTGGTAACTTTATGGAAGGTATGGCCGGGTTTGGAACAGCCGTTGCAATTCCGGCAGGTATTTTGGTAGGATTAGGATTTGATCCTTTATTATCAGTTGTCAGCTGTCTGGTTATTAATTCAACACCTACTGCTTTCGGTTCAGTTGGTGTTCCAACAAATACTATGGCTAATATTACCGGATTGAATGTTGTTGCTATCAGCGGTAAAGTTGCTTTAATTCAAATGGCTGTTCAGTTTATTATTCCATTTATTGCGGTTATCATTATCGGTAAAGGAACTAAAGCACTTAAAGGACTCATTCCTTTCATCTTAATTGCTGATTTATCATTTATTATCCCGGAATTTATTGCTGCCGGATTTATTGGTCCGGATTTAGCTGATATTCTAGGTGCTATTGTTTCAATGGCTGTCATGATTATAGCAGCTATGAAAATGAAGTTTAATAATGATGACTACAAGGTAAAGACATCTAAAGATAACTTACAAGGATTAACATTTATCAAAGCCTTAAAAGCATGGTCACCATTTATATTCATTTTCCTATTCTTATTATTATCTTCTACTCTAGTTCCGTTCATTCATGATCCGCTCGCCGGTATTCATTCAAAGATCCAGTTCTATACAGGTAAAAACCCTGCTACTCTTACCTTCTATTGGATCAATACACCCGGTGTCTTAATACTGCTGGCAGGATTTATTGGCGGTCTTATTCAAGGAATAAATATTCCTTCTATGTTTAAAGTATTAGGACATACCATCACTTCAAATATAAAAACAATCTTAACCATCTGCTCAGTATTAGCAGTTGCTAAGATCATGGGATATAGCGGTATGATTGGTGATATTGCTAAAGTATTAGTTGCTGTTACCGGTATTTTCTTCCCATTTATTTCACCATTAATCGGTACAATTGGAGGATTTGTAACAGGATCCGGTACTTCAACAACAGCTTTATTTGGTTCATTACAGGTTCAGACAGCTCAAGCTATTGGTGCTAACCGGGAATGGCTGGCAGCAGCCAATCTAATGGGTGCCGGATTAGGAAAAATGATATGTCCTCAAAGTATTGCAATTGGAACAGCAGCTGTCGGATTAGGAGGATCTGAAAGTCAGATCTTATCCAAGACTGTTAAATGGACTATTCTCTTTACCGTTATCGGAGGAATTGTCTGTTTCCTATTACCAATGACCGGACTTATTTAAGAAGCTTAACAGCTTCTTTTTTTTATTAATCAAATAAAGACATCTGATAGTCTATATAAGAAACTTGCTTTGCTTCTTTAATAATATCTTCTTTTCTTACATGACCAATCAATAAAGGAGAAAAAGGATCATGATTCTGATAATTCTTCTTAATGACAGCCCTATCCTCATTTGCATAACAGTATTTACATCCATGTAGACAAGTATTGTACATACCAATATCATTCCCTAAAAGACAAGAACATCCTGGTCTTGTCATTAAAGAAACAGGAGCCTTGAGCTTGATTCCTATAGCTTTTTCAATCGCAGCTTGGCTATAGCATCCGCCTGTATCAATATCTGAATCTTTTAAAAACCGATCATCCTCCAGACAGGTTTTTAACTTAATATGATATTGTCGGGATATTTTCATAAAAGCTTCCGCAAGCTTCTTTTTATCCTCATAAGAAACAGGTCTTACATCAGGAAAATTTCTGATTGTTTTCTTATATAAATCTATATAACTAAAAATACAGCATCCCACATAACCAGATAATCTCCGGCAAATACTTTCAAACATTTTGATATGATACTCTACAGTATACTTTTGATTAATTAAGATAGGATCATAACGCCAGCAGATAGCTTTTTTATCCACATACTCAGATAATTTTTTGATTGCATCTATAATTCTGTTTTTATTAGGTACAAATGGTTCTATGTCTTTTCCATAGCAAGTTAAAGTAATATGCCAAAACATACGATAAACTTTAAGATCATCCATATATTTAAGCATAGGAATAGGATTCTTAGTACAAAATGTAATAAGATCTATTAAATCAGGATTCAGTTTGTAAGAAATAATCATTTGAGGATTATATGGATTTCTAGTATAGACATATCCTGCTTTTATTCTTTGCATAAACCATTCACTAAAAAAAGCAGGAATGTCTGTTCTATTGCCGGTATTCAATATCATAGACTCACCCCCTGCTTTATTATATTTTTTTAATTATCTGTACTATTTCTTCTGCCTACCTGATAATCTTCCTGATGCTCAAACATATAGGAAACTGTTCTAGGTTGATCTCCTGTTAACCATTCAAATACTTTTGTATGAGTAGACATTTTCTCTAACCTAATTGCTCGTGCAAAAGTAACCATACCATCAGATGAATAAGGTGCTTTTGAATCTTCCTGAAATTTACCATCGGTATTTCTAGGAACACCAATAGCATCAAAGGCAGCATATGTTTCTTCTTCACTTACTTCATTTAATCCTATATGAAGTCCGGATGCCTTATTGCCTAAAGCAATAAACTCTTTTAAAGTCATTGATTCCGGACCATTAATATTCAATACTGAATAGAATAAGTCTTCTCTTGCGAGTGCATACATAGCAGCTTTAGCACAGTCTCTTCGAGAAATATAAGACATATGTCCATCTCCCTGACATGAGGTCATCATATGACCGGTATCTACAGCTGCAAAATAAGCAGTAATCATTGCTTCTGCATATTGTGAGTTTCTCAGAAAAACAAAATTAATATCTTTATTTGCGATATAATTTTCAGTCCAGGCATGATCTATTTTTTCAATAGAAGGGTTCTCCTCATCTTGAGCATTTACTAAAGACGTATAGACAATCTTTTTAACACCTGCCTTAATAGCTGCATCAACCGCATTCTTATGAGCAGCTCTTCTTTTCACTCCAACAAACGGTGCAGAAATAATTAGGATTGCATCTCCTCCCTTAAAAGCTTCAGTTAATGAATCAGGATGATTAAAGTTAGCTAATCGACAATCATAGCCTTTCTCCAACCAAGGTTCTCTTGCTTTTTCAAATGGAACTGTTAAGATCAGATCCTCTTTCTTTACCAGTTTCTCAATATGAGAAGCTACATAATATCCAAAATTTCCATCTACTCCATTAATAATTAATTTAGACATATTATATCCTCCAGTTATAAATACTATATCACTAATTTTTTTAAACAAAAAACAATATTATCTGTTTAAATTAATTAAAGCAATAATCATTTTATGGATATAAAAGCCTGCTCCTATTACTATAAAAATAATCATCAATCTTAAAAGATTATACCTGTATTTCATATTTATCACCTTTTATCTATAAGAGTATAAAAAAAGAATATAAGTGACAATTATCATACTTTTAAATATTATTAATTCTAAGTTAACTTCATTCTTTGTTGGCTTATCTCATAAAATGAATATACTGATTTATTAGCTGCCAGTTAAAAAACTTTCAAACATATTTACATAAAACTATATACGGTCTGTTTCTAAAACAAAGTTACCAAGCAAAATACCGATCATATTATCTCCTTTCATCTATTTCTAGGAAGCCATGGGATACATCGATTCACATGTTCACAGTATTCCTCATATTCTTTCCCATATAATTCCTTTAGCCACTTCTCTTCTGTACATATCATAAGAATTGTAAGAATTAACCAGAATATAAATGGGAATATTAAAAGCCATAGATCTTTTCCAAAGAAAAGAATACCTATACAAACAAATGTTATTGCGGTATAAACCGGATTTCTTACCCAGGCATATATTCCTGTGGTAAGAAGCTTATTTTTTTTGATACTATTGTCCAGCTTATCTATTAAGACAGCTCTTATCCATATATATATCCCCAGCATAATCAATAAAGTTCCTATCACAATAAATAGAGTATCCAAATATTGAGGAATGCCAATATAAAGAATCCTGTTCCCAGATAAAATAACAGATATTGCCGACATCAGTATTATGATACTGCCATAAAGCGGTCCTACTCCATATATCGGAAGATGCTTTTGATCATTCTTTTTCATACTGATACCTCCATTTATATTTTAATTATAACAAACTTATGTTAAAAACAGAAGAATTGCTTATTCATTAATTATCATTTATTAATTTATTATATAATTTACTAAAAAAACAAATATATTATATTAATATATGTTTTTACAACAAAAAATATTTTTTTATTAAATTTTATTGAATTACTTGTTTTTAAAACATATTATATTTTTATAAGTAAGATTAATCGTTTCAAGCGATTTAGAAAGGAGGAATTAACAAAAAAAAAACTTAACAGAAGTATTATTAATTGCTTGAGAAAATTCAGAAAGGAGGACATGATGAAAAGCAAAAGTAAGATAAGAAAAACATTGTCACTATTATTTAGCTTTGCTTTATGTTTTAGTCTTATTGGTAAGCAGGTAAAAGCTAAAGATCCTGCTGTACCTAGTGCCGGCACGCTGACGGAAGCTGAAAAACAGAAAATTAAGAATAAGAATCTTATGCCGGGAAAAACAGCTGTCTTTAAAGATGCAAATCCGGTTAGCGGTATGGTAAATACTTGGGATATCTCACTGTATATGACTGCCAGAGATGTCAAAGAAACATCTGATGTTGTTCTCGTGATTGATAAGTCCGGCAGTATGAAAGAGAACTCAAGAATGGCTAAAGCTATAGCTGCTGCCAATAAGTTTGTTGATATAGTATTGCCTGATGGTAATTCCGGTAATACTAGAGTATCTCTTGTTTCTTTTGAAAGTAATGTTTCTGTTGATCAGGCTTTAACATCCAATGGTTCAGTATTAAAGCAGAAGATTAGCAGCTTGTCAGCAAATGGAGGAACGTATACTCAGGGAGGCTTATATGAAGCTAGAAAGATTCTAAATAATTCTCACGCTGATCATAAATATATTGTTTTACTATCAGATGGTGAGCCTACTTTTAGTACATCTATAAATGCTAATATTAATAATTATGATCTTAAGAATGTTAATGTAGAGTACGCATATGCACAAAATAGTAACAATAGTATACGAATAGGTGATCATTCCGGCTACGCTTATATCTCACATCAGAATGAAGGAAATGCCCATGATTTAACTCCCGACAGTTATCGTTATGGTACAAGAACAGGTTTCGGTGCAGGTTCTTATTCTACTGAATCTAGCGGCAGTCATCCGGTTCATAAAAGATATTATGATCCTAATAGCGGCTTCAATCATTCGGAAAAAGGCTATCTTGTCTTAGAAAGTCATGCCAATTCAACAATCAATGAATCAGGATTTGCTAAAAAAGATAAGAAGATGCAGGTTTATTCTATCGGCTTGCAGGTATCTAATGGCAGCAATGGAGATTATGTCTTAGGAAAGGTTGCCAGTTCAAGTTCTACTTATGAGCGTAATAAGACACCGGAACAGCTTGAAACCGTTTTTACAGGTATTGCCGGAAAGATACTAAGTGCTATGAAAAATGTAAAAGTTTCAGATCCTATGGGTACAGGTTTTGAGATTCCTATTGGTGAAGTTTCCAATATTCATATATCTCAAGGTACTCAGTCTTATGCAAATAAGAAAATCAGCTGGGATACCGGAACTTTAGAGAAAACAGCTGAAATTGACGGTATTACATACCGCTTTGCCAAGATGACTTATAGAATTAATATTAATGATGATATTCTGGCTCTTATTAATAAAGATCAGCCAATAGTCCAGAATAAAACCTATAAAACTAACGGCAAGACAGATGTCAGTTATAAAGACGTTAACGGTACAGATAAAATACTTTCATCGGATAAGGGTGACTTTGATATTCCGGCTGTTGATCCGATACTTCTGATAGTAGAGAAGAAACTTATTGATAAAAACGGAAAAGAGAAAACGGCTGCTCAGGACAATAATAAGGTTTACAATATTCATGTTACTAGTGATAGAGGATATGATATAACTTATAAACTTAAAGCAGGTGAAAGAAAGGTAATGACTAATCTTCGTTTAGAGGATACTTATAGTGTTACTGAAGATAATTATGATTTCAAATTATATGAATCTACTATCAAAGTTTATGATAATGAAATAGAGATTCACAAAGCTTCTGATCAAAATACCTTTAAAATCAGACAAGGAGATCCTGATAGTCCGGTCTTAGTTACAAACAGAGAAAAGCCCGGATTAAGAATTTCTAAAACCGTTACCGGCAATATGGGAGATGCCTCTAAAGATTTCACTATTAATATTACTTTAAAAGATAAAAACAATAAACCGATTACCGGATCTTATCAATATAGCGGATCTAAGTCAGGCACGCTTACATTTAATGCTCAAGGTCAGTCATCAATAAGTCTTAGGGATGGTCAAAACATTTATATTGAGAAACTCCCTATTGGAACAAAGTATATAGTAAAAGAAGATCAGTCAGTTGAAGATGATGGCTATATTATTTCTTATAATGGAAGTGATAAAGATGGTGTATTATCTATAACTGACAAGGATAAAACAGGCGATGATTCTATAGAAATCATCAACAATAAAGAAATTCTTACACCTACAGGTGTAAAATCAGATAGTCGTAGCTATATTATTTTATTAGGTACAGGTGTATTAATGATTGTTCTTATGTCCATGAGAAGGAAAAAGATAAATGATTAAAGGTGATTTAGAAAATATTTCTAATTATTTAAAAGATCTCAAGTTTAAAAAGAAACTTATTAATGGAATAGATGAAGAAGATGTCTGGCATAAGCTTGATTTATTAGAAAAAGAATATGAGAAAGCTTATCAAAGCCTCCTTGACAAGAGTAACGCATTGCTCGAAGAAAAAGACGCAACAATCGAAAGATTATTAAAGAAATAAGATGACAAAAGTAAAAGAAATAGATAATACTCCTTTAGGTATTATCAGACAAAGAAGAATAAGGTTAAGAAATATCGGCGATATAAAGTCTTTTCTCATTAAGCTTATTCTCTTGATAATAATTCTAAGCACGCTCTTTGGATATATTTTTGGAATTGAAACAATGAAAAACAATGATATGTTTCCTAAAATAGGTGTTGGAGATTTATTATTCTATTATCGCCTTGATAAGAAATATAGCAGTTCAAACGTTGTTGTATTTACTAAAAATAATACTCAATATGTCGGCAGAATTGTTGCTAAGAGCGGTGATAAATTGAGCTTTAGCAAAGATCAGCGTCTTATTGTTAATGACAGTATTGTAACTGAAAATAATATCTTCTATAAAACCGGTATCTATAAAAGCGATGTTCGATATCCTTTGACATTAAAAAAAGATCAATATTTTATACTATGTGACTATCGTGAAGGTTCAAGAGATAGCAGATATTTTGGACCGGTTAATAAAGCTGAAATTAAAGGAAAGGTTATTACAGTTGTTAGAAGAACAAATATTTAGAAAGAATGGGGATAAAATTATGAAGAATAAAGTTTTTAAATCAATGATTGCTGCCGGTATGATATTCTCTATGGCAGCTCCTATAATGAATGTAAGTGCAGCACAAGATGTTCCAAAGAATGTTACAATAAAAAAAGTAATCGAAAAAGAAGCTAGAGATTTTGCTCCTAATACTACTTTTACGTTCCAGGTGGAGCCCGGAATAGCTTCAAATGACGGTAAGATTTATGCCGGTCCGGCTGGCGGTGTAACATTTACTGATAATGAAATCAAGTCAGTTCCTAAAGCTGATGATATTGGTAAAACTACTTTAAATCTTACTGATACTGCAACATTAAAGATTAATGAAAGTGTATTTACAAAACCGGGCAGATACAGATATAAAATTACAGAAGTTAATTCCGGCTATGAAGGCATAAAATATGATACTTCTTCTAAACATTTTGATGTATTTGTTGATACTAGTAAACATGCTTATAGCTATGCTTTTGTTAATGATAACAATACTAAGGATGAAGGTATTTTCACAAATACTTATAAAAGAGGAATTGATGGTGTTAATGAATTGACTGTTAAGAAATCTGTTAAAGGTAATATTGCCGATTATTCCAAAAAGTTTAAGTTTACTATCAGAATAGATGGTGCAGAAGGTGAAATGTATGCAATCTATCAAGGCAATGAAAAGAAGGGCGAGGTACAATCAAAATCTTCAACTACATTCGAATTAGCGGATAATGAATCATTCACAATTACCGGTTTATCTAAATCTGATAAATATACTATCACTGAAGATGATTATTCGAGTGATGGCTATACTACAACAGATAGAGTGAATACCGGTACTGTAGTTAATCAAAACAAAGAAATCACAGTTATTAATGAGAAGAATTCAGATATTCCTACAGGTATTATTATGACTTATCTTCCATATATATTATTAGCGGCTGCTGCCGGAGTAATCTTTGCAGTATTTAATAAGAGAAGAGATCGCTCTGAATTATAAAATTCAACATGGATAGTATTGCTAAATGGGCACGCAGAGGCGATGCTTTTATAAGACATATTTCTTTATTGCTGGCATTGTGTATGCTGCTTTATGGAACATATTCTTTATATGATAACTACAGTATTAATAAAAGTGCCTTTGCTTCTGAAAGATTATTACAATATAAACCTACAGATGATCATAAAGAGACTTTAGAAGGACTTATTAATATCAATTCTGATGTTATTGCATGGCTAACAGTTGATAAGACTCATATTGATTATCCGATTGTGAAATGTAAAAATAATCTGGAATACATTAATAAGAATGTTTATGGTAACTTTCAATTATCCGGAGCAATATTTCTTAACTCTTTAAATAAACCTGATTTTTCTGATCCTTATAATGTTGTTTTTGGCCATCATATGGAAAATGGTGCTATGTTTGGTGATATTACTGAATTTACAGATAAGTCTTACTTTAACAGTCACAAGACCGGTACTTTATTTCTAAAGAATAAGACAAAGTATAATATTCAGTTCTTCGCCTGTATACAATGTGATGCTGCCAATGTACTTATTTATAATACAACTAAAGGATCTATAAATCAGAGATTAAATTATATTAAAAAGCACAGTATTCAATATCAGAATATTAATATTAATAATAATGATAAAGTTATTGCTCTATCTACCTGTCAGGATGCAGTAACAAATGGAAGAATACTGTTATTTGGTAAAATGATAAGATAGGAGGGAAACATGAAAAGAAAACTGCATTTATTAAGTATGTTTATTCTCTCAGTCACTCTATTAAGCACAGGGTTTATTTCCAACGTTCATGCACTTGGTGATCTTAATATAAGTCCTAAAATACCGGTTAGTGTTAGTGTTAAAGGAGAGAATGCTCCATCGATTACTACCACTGTTACTTTAAAAGCTGTTAATCATGCACCATTGCCTTCTGATAATTCTTTAACTTTTAATAATATTAAAGAAGAAACGAAGACATTCGGTTCTATAAATTTTACGAAGCCAGGCGATTATCAGTATATTATTTCGCAGACAGCTGAAAATAAGCCTTATTTCACACTTGATAAGAGAGTATATATTGTTACTATAAGAGTGATGAATGATGGCAAGGGCGGTTTTGTTTATCAGTATTTTGGACATAATCAGAATGATCCAAATGAAAAATCTGATAAGTTTATCTTTACTCATACCTATAAGCCTCCATTCATTCCTAATACTCCTCCGTCATCTCCTAAGATTAATACCGGAGACAGTAGTCATATTTACGGATGGTTTTTACTGGCAATAAGTGCTTTATATATTATCTATCAGCTTCATAGCGGCCATAAGAAAAAAAGCTGCTGTTAATAGAATGATTTGATTAAAGATGCCGGATATCCGGCATCTTTTAATACCCAAGAAATTATGATATAATCAAAAAAAGAGGTGAGAGTAGTGGCTGAATCTAAACTGACAATGCTTGATATTGCAAAAATGGCCGGTGTAGGAAAAAGTACTGTTTCCAGATATTTTAATGGCGGTTATATAAAAAAAGAAACTGCTGAGAAAATAAAAGCAGTTATTGATAAATATCATTATGAGCCTAATGTAATTGCTCAAATGCTTAAGGCAAAGAAAACAAACGTTATTGGAATTATTACACCTGCTCTCGATTCTATCACATCTTCCAGAATGATTATGAGTATGGATGAATATTTAAGAAATGAAGGATATATGTCTTATATCGTTAATACAAATCATGATGAATTAAGAGAATTAAAGTCTATTCAGAATTTCTCCAAACTTAATGTAGATGGCATTATCTTACTGGCAACTCATTTAACCATGGCTCATCAGAAATTATTTGCTGATCTTAATATTCCAGTAGTCTTATTAGGTCAAAGCTATAAAAATAATATATCTATTATTTATGATGATTATAATGCGGGATATGATATTGGTAAATATGTTGCTGATCATGGTCATAAAAATATTCTTGTTGTAGGTGTTAATAGTAAAGATGAAGCTGTTGGTGTTATTAGAAAACAGGGAATATATGACGCTTTAAATGATATGAAAATAGATGATATTCAGTTTGTTGAATCAACATTCTCTTTTGACTATACTGTTTCTAAAATATCACACTATTTAGATAAACATCAGCTCCCCACTGTTATTATTGCCAGTACTGATAATCAGGCATTAGCATGTTATAAGGTTCTTATATCAAGAGGATATAAAGTACCTGATGATGTTTCTTTAATTGCTTTTGGCGGTTATGAAGCTTCTGAACTGATTACTCCTGATCTAACAACAATTCGTTTTGAAAATGAAGAAGCAGGATGCTGTGCCGCTAAAGCTGTTATTGATCTGGTAGAAGAAAAAGATGTAAATAATGAAATACGTATTGATTATGTCTTTATTGAAGGACATAGTGTTAAAAATATAAATAAAGATTATAAATAAGACGGATTCATGTACTGACCTCCATGAAACCGTCTTATTTATTAATGATACTTTCACATTCTATTCTGATTTCTTTAGAACCTTATCTTAAATCAATGAGAATTCTTTCAATTCAGTAAAAACTGTGATTACTGAAGTTACATAAAAATACCGGAGATAAATATCTCCGGTATCAAATATAATTTTCTTAAATTAATTTATTAACTGTCTTATAACTAGCACCGTTTGTAAGAACCACAATAACAACACTTGAATAACCGGCTTCTTCAATCTTATCTATATCAAATGTCAGAATTTTTTGTCCGGCTGTGACCTTATCTCCCTGCTTTACTAAGCATTCAAAGCCTTCCCCTTGCATATTCACAGTATCAACACCTACATGAATAAGAACTTCTAATCCATTTGTGCTTCTTAACCCAATAGCATGGAATGTTGGGAAAGTCATAATAACTTCTCCTTCAAATGGAGCAAAGACATTACCGTCTGACGGTTTAATACCTACACCAGGTCCCATATTTTCTGCTGCAAACATTGGATCAGGAATATCGCCGGCAGTAATAACTTCGCCATTAACAGGCTGAATAACTTCACCGTCCTCTGTATGAATAACAGCTTCTATAGGAGCAGTTATCGGCATCTCCAGTTTCTTTTCACGTTCAATATCATCAGGATTTTCTTTCCATACCATACTTGTTAAAACAAAAGCAATAGTTCCTGAAATAGCGAGTAAAATAGTATAAGTTATTGGATTATTAATTGTTAAATAGCCGGGAATACCGGTAACTCCATAAGCACCTGCTCCAAGTCCAACCCATGATCCGAACATAGCACCGACGGCTCCGCCAATCATACCGCAAATAAATGGCTTAGTGAATCGCATATTAACACCAAAAATTGCCGGTTCAGTAATACCTAAAGCTGCAGAAATTGATGATGGAATTGCAATTGCTTTTGTTCTTTTTGACTTAGCTTTAATACCTACTGCTAAACAAGCACCAAACTGTGCAAAGTTAGCTGCTGATGCAATTGGCATCCAGATATTTAAATTATTGAACTCTTTGCTTGCCAGCAATCCCGCTTCAATAACGTTATACATATGATGTAATCCCATTACAACAGTAACCGGGTAAATAGCTCCCATCACTAAAGCACCTATACCATAACCAATTGTAATCAGCCATCTTGCAGCAGCTAAAACATATGTTTCAGCTGTTGAGAAAAGAGGACCGATAATAGTAAATGTTAATAATAATGTAACAAATACTGTTGTTAATGGAGTGATAAATAAATCAAGCATTTCCGGCACATGTTTATGTAGCCATGATTCAATACGACACATTACCCAGACTGCAATCATAATCGGAATAACATGTCCCTGATATCCTAGAACATTAATCTGACCTAATGTATAGTTGCCAATCTTAATATGACCAAACAAATACCATACATTATATCCTTCCGCCGCACTCCAGCCATTCTTCAATGATGAATGAATCATTGCTAAACCAACAACAGCACCTAAGAAAATATTACCGCCAAATACTCTGGCAGCACTGATTGCAACAATAACGGGTAAATAAGCAAATGCCGTATTCGCAACCATATCTAAGAATAAATACCAGTCAGTTTTTGAGAAACCCGGAACTGCCTTACCTAAAGCTTCTACAATACCCATTAATAAACCTGATGCAACGATTGCCGGCAAAATAGGTACAAATACATCACCTAAAGACTTAACCAGTCTTTTTGGTAATGACATATTCGCTGCTGCTGCCGCTTTTACATCATCCTTGGATGCAGCAGTTAATCCGGTAATAGATAAAAACTCATCATAAACCTTGTTGACTGTACCGGTTCCAATAATCAGCTGAAGCTGACCATTAGAAGTAAATACGCCTTTTACGCCTTCTACATTTTCCAGTGCTTTTTCGTCTACTTTACTACTGTCAACAATCGCAAGACGTAAACGAGTAGCACAGTGTGCAGCTGAAGCAATATTCTCTTTCCCACCTAAATGAGAATAAATATCTTCGGCACACTTACGATAATTTAATGCCATTTCCCTCTTCTCCTTCTATTAACTTTAATTTTTGAAATACTTTATATAATCCCTCTTCTTCTACTCCGGGAGCAATCACATCACTTATTTCTTTAAGTTTAGGACTGCCGTTTTCCATACATACGCTGATACCGACTGTTCGGATCATCTCTAAATCATTCATAGAATCACCAAACCCTATCGTATCCAAGATAGATATATTCAAGTATTTACAAACTCTTTGAATTGCCTGTCCCTTATCAAAAGCTCTATTAATAATATCGCCATTAAGACAGTTGTGAGCAGCTACATCCTGAATCGCAAAAACAAAATCTTTTTCCAGTAACTCTCTTGCTTCATTCAGCTGTTCACTTCTCTCACACATAACCACAACCTTATAAATAGGTCTTCCATCATATTCATGCATTGGGCGAATACCCAAATCATTACTTAAAGCTTTACGCCATCTTTCTATTTCACTATTGCCCTTACCTACACCTTTAAGCATTTCACCAAGATTTTCATCACCATAGGTAATATCTTTTGATTCAATGGTTCTAAATACACTATTCCTTTTGAGAACTTCCATAATCAGATCTCTCTGCTGATTCGTCATTGGATAATCATAAATAAGCTTATCTCCTATCTGAATAAGACCTCCTCCACATCCAATAATTCCATCAAAGCCATACTTTAATAATGGCTTCAGCATTCCAAAGTTTCTACCTGTACAAAGAAAGACTTTATGTCCATTTTCCTGTGCTTGTTTAATAGCTTTTAAGGCACTTTTAGGCGGTATGTTTTCTCCCGGCAGTGTCAATGTTCCATCTATATCTATAAACAAAAGTTTTTTATTCACTTTCAGTACCTTCTTTATATTCATGGAATAGCCATACAAAATCTTGGGCAGGAATATTCACCGCTTTAGCTTCTCTAGAGTCTCCGGTTAATAAGTCAATATAGTTTCCTTCTTCATTGATCCATGCTGTCTCATCATTTGCACTAAAATTAAACAATCCTATTAATACCTGACCCTTATAATATCTGCCAATGCCTAAAATATGATCATTATATGTTTCAATAACCCATGTATCTCCGTGACTATCAAAAACATCATATTTTTCACGAATTTTTCTAATCTGAGTTAATTGACTATACAGTTTGCCTTGTCTAGTACTTAGATCATGTCTTAAAGAAGCATGTTCCCAGTTCATATCTCCTCTATGTAAATATCTGCTGTCATCCCATTTTAATGGATTATCATGATAGCTCCAGTCATTAATCTGTCCTATTTCATCCCCTGAATAAAGTACAGGTATACCGCTTTGTGTAAACAAGAAAGCATGAAGCATCACATCATAGCGAATGGATCTCTCCAGCTTATTCTCATCTCTTTCAAAATCAGCCGCTTCTATTCCTACTAATGAAGCAGTCATGCCTACAAGTCTAGCATCTCCTAAACGTGGATCATCATTATAAAGTTCTCCTCGTGCATCACTGTTGTATCCTCTTCCTGTCAGATAATCATTTAAATATTTCTTATGAGATACTTCTTCAATACCAAACTGTTTTAAGAAATCATATTCTAATCCCCATCCAATATCATCATGACATCTTAGATAATTGAGGAATGTATACTGATTTGGTAAAGCAAAGACAGTTTCTAACTGATGCTTTAATAAATGGACATCTCTAGTTGCAACCGTATGCCATGTACTAGCCATTGTTGTCACATTATAAAGCATATGACATTCAGGTTTCTCTACTGTTCCAAAATAAGGAATAACCTTACTGGGATCCATAACTACCTCACCTAATAATAATGTTCCCGGACATACAATCTCAGTTGTCATTCTCATTAATCTTACCAATGAATGAACCTGAGGAAGATTTCGGCATGTTGTTCCTATCTCTTTCCAAATATAAGGAACAGCATCTAATCTAATAATATCTATTCCATGGTTACATAAATTAAGCATATTAGCAGTCATATCATTAAAAACAACCGGATTTGCATAATTTAAATCCCACTGATAGGGATAGAATGTTGTCATGACAATTTTATGTGTTTCTTCATTCCATGAGAAATTCCCGGGAGCTGTCTGTGGGAAAACCTGAGGTACAGTTTTTTCATATTCATTAGGAATATCCCAACTATCATAAAAGAAATAACGATCCTGATACTCTTTTTCTCCATTTCTTGCACGTCTTGCCCATTCATGATCTTCACTTGTATGATTCATAACAAAATCAAGACATACACTGATTCCATTATTATGACAGTCATTCGTAAGTTCTAACAAATCATTCATTGTTCCAAGTGCAGGCTGTACCTTTCCAAAATCACTAACAGCATAGCCGCCATCACTTCTTCCTATCGGAGTCTCCATAATAGGCATCAGATGCAAATAGTTAACACCGCATTCTTTAATATAATCTAAATGGTCTCTTACTCCCTGCAATGTTCCGGCAAAGGCATTTGTATACATCAGCATCCCCAACAATTCATGTCCCTGATACCATGAAGGATTCTTTTCTCTTTTCCTATCCATTTTCTTCAATAAGACTGATCTGTCATTATAATACTTAGCAAGCATTGAACAGAAATAATCAAAAGCATTTTCATCATGGAATAATTCTATATAAAGCCATTTCAGTTCATCATAGTGTTTGTTTAAGCGTTTCTCAAAGACTTTATCATATTTTATGCTCATTATTTAATCCCCTTATTAATAAAACGTAATACTTTATGCTTTTCCGGCATAACCCTTAAAGCACCCTTTTTAATAGCCACTAAAGAAGCTGCTCCATTCGCAAACCTTAACATTTCTTTTAAGCTTTCTTCATCAAGGTTATCAATGCCCTTCTCTAATACAGTATTAATTATTGAACCGCAGAATGTATCACCACAACCGGTTGTTTCAATAGGACCATCATGCAAGAAAGCATGATGTTCAACTTTGAAATCTTTATAATAGGCTCTGCTGCCATCACTGCCCATTGATAAGCATAAGAGTTTAATCTGAGGATAATGTTCTCTTAAATACTTAACGCCTTCATCAAAATCATCTTTTCCTGTAAACCAGATAATCTCATTATCAGATATTTTTAAAATATCACATTGCTTTAAGCCATATTCTATCTGTTTATGTGCTTCATCAAGATTGCCCCATAACGGTTCTCTTAGATTAGGATCAAAACTAATTAAAAGATTATTCTCTTTGGCAAGCCTAAGTGCCTTTTTAGTAGCACTTCTTACCGGCTCATCAGTTAAAGATAACGATCCGAAATGAAACATACGACTGTTTTTAATAATGTCTTCATCTACTTCCTCTTCTGTTAAAGAGATATCAGCCCCCGGATTACGATAGAAAGAAAAATCTCGATCACCTGTTTCAGTTTTTGTTACAATAGCTAAAGTTGTATGAATTTGATCATCAAATTTTAATCCTTTTGTCTCAATACCTTGCTCTTTGATTGCTTTTTCAAGCTGATGACCAAAACCGTCATTACCTACTTTTCCAATAAAAGCCGTTTTCTTATCCAATTTTGTAAGCATCGACAATACATTACAGACAGCTCCCCCCGGATTCGCTTCTAATAAAGGATTACCTTGCTCAGATATGCCACTTTGTGTAAAATCAATCAGCAGTTCCCCTAAAGCTGTTACATCATATTTCTTTTCCATTATAATCCTCCTATTTCCTCTTTTTATTTGCTGACAAACGAATGATCTTTTCTTCATTTGTAAAACATCTTGGTATACGTACCTGATTAATATAATAATGTATCTTAACATCATCTGATTCATCAGTTAAATGTATCTTACCTAAAATAGTCAGATAGGCATTCTCAATCTTTAATTCCTTAATACTTTGAACCTGATAAGTTAATATATGCGGTTCTGCTGACTTTAATGTCAGCATCTTTCTTTTTTCTAAACGATAAAAGATACAATTCTGATCAATCCATTGCTGCTGATTTTTAGCTAATCTTTTTCTATCAAAATAAAGAAAGCCTGATACTCCGATACTAATTAATAATAATGTCATACAAACAGCCAATACACCGATATAACTTTGTGCTACTGCCCATCCAAATAATGAAGGATAATAAATTAACTGTAAAAATAAAAGAGCTATTCCAAATCCCCAATACATCCCTTTGAAATATAAACTCCCATAGTGTTTTTTAAATATCTTTTTATCAAACTTCATCATATTTTTTCTCCTAAATGGAAACGGTTCCTTTTCATTTTTATATTACTATTCCATACTATTAATGTCAACAAAAAATGGTATCGGTTTCATTATTTTTTTAAATACACATAGAAATATTTCTTTTTTTCATATTTAGAAAACACTTTTAATAGATATTGAATTGGAGTATCTTATAGATATGGATACAAATAAAACTAATTTAATGACCGGCAGTATCTGGAAATCTATTTTGATTTTTTCTTTACCGCTGCTGGCAGGTAATTTATTTCAACAATTATATAACACTGTAGATTCCTATGTTGTTGGAAATTATGTTAATGCGAATGCACTAGCGGCTGTCGGACAATCTACGCCTATTATTAATATGCTGGTAGGTTTTTTCATGGGGCTGGCAACCGGAGCAGGAGTAGTGATTTCACAGTTCTATGGAGCACATATGATTCATAAAATGAAGAAAACGATTCATACCTCAATAATACTAACTTTCTTATTAAGTATCTTCTTCACAGTAATCGGCATCTTCATTTCAAAGCCTATTCTCATTATGATAGGTTCTCCTAAAGAAGTTCTTCCCCTTGCAACCGCTTATCTTCAAATCTTCTTTAGCGGAATGACTTTTACCTTATTTTATAATATGGGATCAGGTATTTTAAGGGCTATCGGTGATTCTAAGAACCCTCTTATCTATCTGATTATCTCCAGTCTGGTTAATATTGTTTTAGACTTCTTTTTTGTGCTTTACTGCCATATGGGAGTATCCGGAGTAGGTATTGCTACTGTTATCGCTCAGGGAGTTTCTGCCATACTGGTCATGATAAAACTTCTTACGACCAAAGAAGATTATGCTGTTTGTATTAAACAACTTCATTTAGATTATCATCTTCTTAAGAAAATTATTGCAATAGGTATTCCCGCCGCTTTACAGAATTCTATCGTCTCCTTCTCAAATGTTGTTGTACAGTCCTATATCAGTTCATTTGGAGCAACAGCGGTAGCCGGCTATGCTACAACAGTTAAGCTTGATGGATTCTTACAGCTTCCTATTCAAAGCTTTGCTTTAGCTATTACTACTTTTGTCGGGCAAAATTATGGTGCTAAACAATATGATCGTGTAAAGAAAGGCTTATATGTAACTCTTGGTATGGGGCTTTTTATTACAGGAATAGGCATTGTTGTATTATTAACACAAGGAAAATTTCTGCTTGGCTTATTTACTGATGATAAGCAGGTTATTCAGTCAGGATATCTTATGATTCAAGTCTTTATGGCAGGCTATATTGTCTTACCTATTTCTAATACAATTGCCGGTGCTTTAAGAGGTGTAGGCTTGTCAAAAGTGCCTATGTATATATTAGTACTATGCTACGTTATACTAAGACAAATTTATTTGTTTGTCTTTACAAAGTTTAACAGTTCATTAGCCGCCGTTTATGCGGGATGGCCTATTACCTGGGCAATATGTACAGTTATACTGGTTATTTATGCAAAGAAAGCAAATTGGATTTCTAGAGATTAAACTGGCTAATAAGTCAGTTTTTATTGTTATATTTATTTTTTACACTATAATAATCTAATAAAAAGAGGTATATAATGAATAATATTTATGATGGATTTCTAAATTTTAAAGGAACATTCAGACCATATCAGAGAAGAATACTTGATTATTCTAATGAATATTTAAAAGATAATAAAATACATATAGTCGCTGCTCCGGGATCCGGTAAAACAACACTGGGCATAGAACTTATTAGACGACTCGGTAAACGAGCTTTAATTGTTTCACCACGTATTGTGATTCGAGATCAATGGATTCAAAGAGTAAAAGATGCCTTCTTAATTAATGATGGTATTTCTTTATCCTCTTCATTAATAGACTGCGGTGATATAACTTCTATTACTTATCAGACACTTTTTAGTGCTATGACACATTTTAAAGGAACAGAAAAAGATGATAATAATACTGATGATACTTCAGAAGAAGAAACCGTTGATTACAGTCATTTTGATCTTATCCAAAACATTAAAGAACACCATATTGAAGTAATCTGTCTGGATGAATGTCATCATCTTCATAAAGAATGGTGGAAAGCACTGGAAAGCTTTATGAATAGTCTTGGAAAAGAAAATCTTACTATTATTTCTTTAACGGCTACTCCTCCTTATGATTCTATCGAAGGTGAATGGATAAAGTATACAAATATGTGTGGTGAAGTCGATCAGGAAATTAGTATTCCTGAACTTGTTAAGGAAGGAAATCTTTGTCCTCATCAAGACTATGTTCTTTTTAGCTATCCGACAAAAGAAGAAAAGAAAATGATTAAAGAGCATTGTAAAAAAATACTAGATATCTTTAGTTTTTTAATGAATGAACCGATTCTGACAGAGATTGTTTCTAATCATAGAGGTATTAATGATTATGAGCATTATTATGAAAGTATGTTATCGGATCCGATGTATCTTTCTTCTTTACTTATTTATCTGAATTCTCATCATATTTCTTTTGATAAAAGATGGAAAAAACTTCTTTCTATTAAATCTTTTCCTCCTATGACTATTCCATTCATGGAAAAGCTTCTCCAATCATTTTTATTTGATGATCCAAAATCTTATCAATGTGAAGAGAGTTATAGAAATTCTTTGATTATTTTCTTAAAAAAGCATCATCTCATCAACAAAAGAAAAATTGTTCTTTCACAAGATGATCATATATTATCCTTACTTAGTACAAGTATGAGTAAACTTCCTAATATTACTAAGATTTGTCAAAGTGAATATTCAAGCAGACAAGATTCTTTACGTATGCTGATACTTACTGACTATATAAAAAAAGAATATATAAATTATATTGGTACTAAAGAAGCCTTTAATGATATTGGGGTTATTCCTATTTTTGAAACATTAAGAAGAACATTAGATAAACATTGTCAATTAGCTATTCTTTGTGGAAGCTTAACCGTTATTCCGGGTAATAGTATTAACAGATTTAAAGAATTAATTAATGATAAGAGCTATCATATTTCACTATTCTATGAGAGTTATTATCAGATAACTGTTAATTCAAAGAATAGTGAAATTGTTTCATTAATTACTCAATTATTTGAAGAAGGTTATTTTCAAATAATGGTTGGTACTAAATCATTGCTTGGTGAAGGCTATGATTCCCCTTGTATTAATTCATTAATCATGGTCAGTTTTGTTGGTTCTTATGTTTTAGGTAATCAAATGCGAGGACGTGCTATTCGTACTTATTCTAAAGATCCGGATAAAACCGCAAATATCTGGCATCTTGTCTGTGTTGATAATGCTGATGAATCTAAGAAATTAGAACTGTTAGGTATTCATAATTCTCCTTCCCATGAAGACTATGCTTTATTACAGCGTAAATTTAAAGCATTTTTAGGAGTCAGCTATGATGGATTAACTATTGAAAATGGTATTTCAAGGTTATCTATCTTTCAGCCTTTAACCCCAAAAAATATTGACAAAACAAATAAATTAATGCTTTCTTTATCCAAAGAAAGATTAGAACTTAAGAAAAAATGGAAACAGGCTTTAATATCTCACGATGAAACAGTTATTGAATTTCAAAAAGAGAAGGAAAGCATTAAAACAAAAACTTATTTTACTGATTTAATTGCCGGTATCATTATTAATACTTTTCTAATAATAATTAATGTACTTATTAATATAATTCACTTTTCTTTTCTTAGAAACAATCTTAATCAATTAATTATAATTGGAGCTTTATTATTAAATATATGTCTTCTTGGATTTTTTACTATCAGAATCTATTTAAGACTTTCTCCGGGACATTATATAAAATCAATTGGACAGGCTATTTATGATGCTTTAAAAGAAAAACAGGAAATTACTACTATTTCAAGAATTGTTACTGAACAGGATCGTATCTATCAGAGTATCTATTTAAAACAAGGTTCTTTAAGAGAAAAAGAATTATTTGCGAAATGTATTGATGAATTTTTAGGTCCTATAGAAAATCAAAGATATCTTCTTTACTATAAAAAAGGTGCTTTCAGATATTTTGTTGTTCCGTCAATTTTTGAAAAAAATAAGCAAGATGCTGAATTATTCTTAAATCATCTCAAAAGACATCTTGGACCCGTATCCCTAGTATATACAAGAAATATAAAAGGACGAAAAATTCTTTTAAAAGCCAGAAGTTATTCATATGGAAATAACCTTCAAAGGCTTAACAAAGAAAATAAAGAAGATTGCATACTACAAAAGTTTAAGTAGATGCAATCTTCTTTTATTAATCCAAGTCCTCTCCGTTAGACTCTATTACTTTC
>NZ_KB446648.1:103390-105057 GCF_000340375.1 Eggerthia catenaformis OT 569 = DSM 20559 | reverse complement strand
TGCCATCCCCAATCCGATGCTTTAAGATATGGATTCTTTAATCCGCCGATAAGGTTTCTTGACAAACTTAACTATATATGATAGATTTTGCGGGAACATCAATGCTACTAGATTATATTGGTGGGGATGGCATAGATATAACGATAACAGAAACACTAAAAATATTATCAAAGAATTTAGAAAACAATCCAAATATTCAGATTCAGTAATAACACAGATTATTTTTGGGGGTTTCGCTGGTGTTCCAGGAGGGTTAGTGCTATCTAGTCTCCCTAAAATATTAGGAGGAAGCCTTAAATCTTTTGCAAACGCTTTAGAAAGAAAAAACCATGGATATGGAACTATCATTGCAGCTAATTGGGTCGTTGTCGGATCCAATATAAAAAGTCAATCTAAATATACAAAGTAATCACTCAAAGGAGATTTCAGAATGAATCTTATATCTTTTAAAATAAACGAATACTCTCTTGCTATCGCACTATTATTTTTAGTCACTCAAATTTATGAATGTAAGTATGATAAACCTATCACAGCTATATTAGGTAAACTACATCTCTTTGAAGGAACAATAGCACAAAGAATAATTGCATGGATTACTTTAATAGCGGTGACAATTGCATTTGCTTTATTGTAATTAAATATGAAGAATAAATTATATTTCAAACTATTAATTATAGTCATATTAAGTAGCTTTGTTTTAGGTATAGTATCCTTCTGTATCTATCAAAAAGAGAATAATTCTACAGATTTAAATAATATTTCTACTGGAAATTCACAAACTATCGCTATTCTTGATACTGGTTTTTCGTCAAAACTATTAAAAGAAATAAAATCCAATATTATAAAAACCTTTAATGTTACATCTAATTCAGATAATATTGATGATGAATTAGGTCATGGAACTTCACTCACTTCGTTTTTATTAGGATCAAACAAAATGAAACTTAAAGGCATACTTCCAAACGTAAAGGTTATATTAATAAAAATAACTGATAATCAAGGTAAAAGTAATTTCAGTTATTTGTTGAAAGGGTTAAATGCTGCAGAGAGGTTTGGTGCAACAGTTATTAATATCAGCTTAGGAGGAGATATTAGTAATAAAAAAGTTGCTGATAAAATACTTCAACTAACTTAAAAGAATATCAATGTTGTTTCAGCTGCTGGAGATTATCATGATAAAGATCTTCTTTTCCCTTCAAATTTAAAAAATGTTGTATCTGTATCATCATTAAATCAAAATTATGAGTTATCTAATTTTTCAAATTTTAATGATAATGTTATATGCTCTTTTATAGGTGAAAAAATTGATGTAATCTCTTTAATTGATTCAAAACCTATAAAAACAAATGAATTATATGGAACATCGTATGCAGCAATATATGCCAGTGCATATATTGCTGCAATTAAAGATTATTGTAGTAAAAATAATATTTATATTTCCAACAATAAACTGTTAAAAATATTAAAAAAAAATGATCCTTATAAAATTAAGAAAATTGAAACTAATATCAAAGTTTTGTTAAACTGACACTCAGAGCAAACTATTGATATACTTATTGTATGTAATAGATTAAAGAAAATAAAGAAGATTGCATACTACAAAAGTTTAAGTAGATGCAATCTTCTTTTATTAATCCAAGTCCTCTCCGTTAGACTCTATTACTTTC
>NZ_KB446648.1:58575-102882 GCF_000340375.1 Eggerthia catenaformis OT 569 = DSM 20559 | reverse complement strand
TGCCATCCCCAATCCGATGCTTTAAGATATGGATTCTTTAATCCGCCGATAAGGTTTCCTCCAATGTCGGGAGCATTAGGATCAACTGATACACAGTTAGACATGTAGTAAGAGAATGTATACATATCAACTGTTCCTGCTCTTAAAATAGCCTGATCTTCATCAGTAATAAATGATGTATCAATACCATGATTCTTTAGATAAGCAACAGCGAGAGGATTATATACTCCTAATACTTGTACGTCACCACAGAAATCATTAAACATAAGATCTTTTTCTTGTGCTGCCAGTTCATCTAATGGATTGCATGTAAGAGGATACCATGTAATATGACAAATCATACATCCAATCATAAAATTAGGATTAATTTTATGTCCTTCAATGACTGCTTTAGCACTTGCTACAAATTCATTATGTAAGCCTTCAAATCTTTTTTGCGGATCATCTTCCAAATGATTATTAGGAATAGGTTCAGTTCCGGCTAAATCTTTAGAAGTAACATAACCAATTCCATTATACTGACCTAATGGTTCAGTTGCTCCATTAATCTCATTAAAAGTCAGCCAATACTTTACTTTATTTTTATATCTCTCAAAACATACTGTTGCATATCTAAGATATAAATCTATTGTTTTTCTATTAGTAAATCCTCCATATTTAGATGTAATAGCCCAAGGTATCTCATAATGACAAAGAGTGACTAATGGCTCAATATCGTATTTAAGACATTCATCAAACATTGAATCATAAAAAGCTAGACCTTCTTCATTAGGCATACTGTCATCACCGTTAGGGAATATCCTTGCCCAGTTAATAGATGTTCTAAATGTCTTAAATCCCATTTCTGCGAACATTTTAATATCTTCTTTATAATGATGATAAAAATCAATAGCATTATGTGACGGATAAAACTTATCCTCCATAATATGCGGACAGAAAGTTCTAGGTTCTGTATGGCTTCCGCCTAAAAGCATATCTGCATCAGATAGACCTTTTCCTCCTTCTAAATAACCGCCTTCACACTGGTTAGCTGCTACTGCACCGCCCCATAAAAAATTACTAGGAAAACTCATATTTATTACCTCCATTTATTTTTATTATATATAAAATAATAATAAATAATGGATTATTTCAAAAAGAGAAAGGAGGATTACTCCTCCTAGGCATCTGATCTTGAAAAGCCATTTTTCATTGCCATGCCGGCTTCATACAACACTTTTGATAATACATCATTGGTTTCTTCTTCTAACATATCAATAATAAATTGATTAGCTTCTTCTTGTGTACATTTCTGATTTAAGATCATTTCATCATATTTATGAATCAGCTGATGACCTTTAGAATGAACAGATAACTGATATCTTTCTATATGAGAAGAACATAAACTATAATGTGCATCGCTTAATGCTCCAATAAGTCTATTTGCCCAATAGAAATTATGTGTATCTACAGTTTCCGTTGTATTAGATACATAATCCGGAACAGATGAAATCTGTGTATAGACAGGTACAAAAGCATTAAAAACATTTGAACCGAATGTAAACCATTCAATGACCTGATTTTCTTTTGGCATATATGGTCTAATCTGTACCAGTGATAAAAAGCTGGTTCTATTAATACCGATTGGTCTAAAGATTGTTTTCTTATCTAAATCCTTACTATAAGGATCATAGATAGTCCCCTGATAATGATCACTTAAAACATATTTAACATCTTCTACAGTAATCTTTCTTTCCGGTACAAGTGCCCAGGGAAGAGTATCTGATAATGGAGATTGCTTAAGTGATGGATTTAGATATTTTTCTATACTCCATGCTCGTGGTGTATTATAGGTATGATCACTATCACTATGACTGCCATAAGCAAGTCTTGGATTAAATGTATTATTCATTGATAAATCAAGATAATACTTTTCTGTAAATTCCTTTAAATCACTTGAACATAAGTGATCCTTTTTATCACCGTAAGCATCTTCAAAATCAAATGAATCTATTCCCTGCTGATTTGGCATAACAACATAATGGTCATCCGGTACCCTTTTAGCCATCCAATGATGTCCTCCTATTGTTTCCAGCCACCATATTTCTTCCTGATCCTGAAAAGCAATACCATTCATCTCATAAGTCCCATAAGTCTTTAATAAATTTCCTAAATAAAGAACACCTTCTCTGGCACTATGAATATATGGTAATACTAAAACCACTATATCCTCTTCACCAATACCATTTTTAACGAGAGGATCCGCTCCCAGCACTCTTTCATTTGATGTAATTGTCTCAGTCGCACTCATAGAGATATTCTCTTCATTTACTCCTGCCGCTGCCCAAATACCTTCTCCTGATAATGCATTTGGCATAGCAGTATATTTCATTGGTCTATTCTTTAATGGAATTTCTACACCTGAAATAACCGACTTATAAACTTTCGGCTGATTTTCCGGCAGAACCACTGTAAATTTCTTTTCTGTAAAAACACCTGACTGGGAATCATCGTTTCTGGCAATCATTGTTGACCCATCATATGATGCCTTTTTCCCTACTAAAATTGTTGTACAAGCCATAAGATTTCCTCCATTTTAATTATGTATATGAAAAATATAAGTATCCAGTCTGCGGAATGCTTCCTTGATTTGTGATAACGGAGAAGCAAGATTCATTCTTATTCCATAAGGATGACCAAACATCTTACCATCCTGCCATGCAACACCAATATCCCATCCTAATTTTTCTAATTCTTCAATAGTAAGATGGTGAGTCTGACAATAATCAGTACAATCAAGAAAAAGCATATATGTTCCCTGCGGCTTACTTACTTTAATATCGGGATAATTTTTTATAATATGATTATAAGCATAATTTATATTATCTGAGAGAACTTGCCTAAGTTAATCAACCCACTGATATCCCTTTGAGCTGTAGGCACCTATCAATCCATGCATAGAAAGAACACTCATATTATTATAGTGAGAAAGACTTGACTCTTTATCTATTCTTTCTCTTAAATAATCATTATAAATAATATGATAAGAACCTACCAGTCCGGCAAGATTAAAAGTCTTGCTGGGTGCATATAAGGCAATAGTATGTTCTCTGGCATACTCATTAACCATTTGCACAGATATATGCTGATAATCATACAATGTTAAATCTGACCATATTTCATCACTAATAATATAAACATGATGTCTTTCAAAAATCTCCATACATTTTTCTAATTCCTCTAATGTCCATACTCTTCCTATTGGATTATATGGAGAACAAAGAATAGCAGTATGTATTTTATAATCAATAATCTTCTGCTCCATATCTTCATAGTCCATTCGCCAAAGATCATGATCATCCAGTACTAAAGGACTATGAACGATATGGTAGCCATTATTATTTAAAGAATTAGTAAAGCCAATATAAGCAGGTGAATGTAATAAGACATAATCACCCTTAGAACAAAGAACATTCATAGCACTTATTAATCCGCCTAACACACCATTTTCATATCCTATATGTTTTCTTTTTAATCCGGTCACATGATTTCTTTTAGTATGCCAGTCAATAATTGACTGATAATATTCTTTTGTTGGAGAAAAATAACCAAAGGCCGGATGTTTTGCACGCTTAATAATAGCTTCAGTAACAGATGGTACAGTAGGAAAATTCATATCAGCAACCCACATAGGTATAACGGAAAATCCTTCTTTTGGCTGTGACGGTGTAAAGCCCGGATTTAATCCTAATCCATCAACTGCGATTGCATCCTTACCATGACGATCTAGAATGCTTGTAAAATCATATTTCATTTTTTGTTCATCCTATCTTTTAATTTTTTTAATTTATTAACTATATATGTCTGATTATTGGTAGTAAAATGAGTCATCTTTTTTAAGCTTTTCCATTCTCTTCTATTAATAGATTCTGCTACCTGAGAAATTTTTATAGTAATATAATTAGAATAATTATCCCATTGTTCTCTAAGTTCTTCAGTCTCTTCTCCCACTCGATCATAAATCCACTGAATCCTATTACCTAGCTGTTTTTCAGTCATATTAAGATGATAGACAACTTCTGATAAAGTAGATAATGTTACACCTAAATCAATAGATATTAATCCCATTAATAATAATGATAAGCTCTCAGCAAATAAAGAATGATGAGGAGGAAAATGATTGTTTACAATAGGAAAAACAAATTTTACTATTATAATACCAGCTATGCCGAATGCAACGGATATCGGTAATGCTATTCTTCCTTTAATATTGAACGGTATATTTGAATAATCCCACCATCTGGCATGATATATCTTCTCCAATATATAACTGGTTACATACTCTATAACAGCACTGCCGATCATGCAAATTAAAAATACAATGATTAATGAACTGTTTACTGATAACCTATGATGCCCAAAAATAAAATAAGCTAACATAACAGCTGAACCATAAATAGGACAATAAGGACCAAATAAAAAGCCTCTATTTTCCCATTTTCCTGTATTTATCATACAAAATAAGCATTCCCATACCCATCCTAAAAAACTAAAAAATACAAAACCTATAAAATATCTGCTTATAATCATTTTATCACCTGAATTAAGTGTACTCTATTATTCCCTCTTTGTAAAATATAGTATTTATATTTATACTAAAAACAGATGATCTTTCGATCATCTGTTACTTGTAAGCTCTACATATAAGTCACGATACTGTCTGGCTGAATTCTCCCATGATACATCTTTATCCATATCTCTTTGTACCATTTCATCAAAACACCATCTATTTGTAAAATAAAATGTCTTTGCTCTATTAATCGCATCCAGCAGTAGTCCGGCATCATAATAATTAAATGTGAAGCCATTTCCTGTATTTGTATTCATATTATATGGCTCTACAGTATCTTTAAGTCCGCCTGTTTCCCTGACAATAGGAATAGTTCCATAATGCATTGCAATCAGCTGTGTTAAGCCGCAAGGCTCAAACAATGACGGTACAAGCAATGCATCACATCCGGCATAAATCTTATGTGCTCTTGCCTCATCATACATAATATTTGAACATAAATTACCCTTATATGCATTTTCATAATACCTAAATGAATCTTCATACATAGCGTCACCGGTTCCTAAAATAACAACCTGTGTATGCTCATCCATAACCTGAGGAATAATACTATTAACTAAGTCCAAGCCCTTCTGATTGGTTAATCTTGATACTAAGCCAATCACAAATTTATGATCATCAGTTTCTAGCCCTAATTCTTCCTGCAATGCCCTCTTATTTTCCTTCTTATTTCTTAACACATTGCTTAAATCATAATTAACTGCTAAATAAGGGTCAGAAGCAGTATTCCAGATATCATAATCAATACCATTCACAATACCTCTTAATTTGCCGGAATGGTATCTTAAATGAGCATCCAGATGTTCACCAAAGAAAGCTGTTTGTATTTCACCTGCATAAGTATTAGATACTGTAGTAATCATATTAGCATATGTAATACCGCCTTTTAACATATTAGCATCCAGCCAGTTTTCTACCATTGCATCTTTATTAAATACATAATCAGGAAGATTAGTCCAATATTTTAATGTCTCAATATTATAAATACCCTGGAATCTTAAATTGTGGATAGTTAAAATAGTTTTAGCACTGGCAAGAGGTGTCTCATTAAACATTTCCCGTAGATAAATAGGTACTAAGCCTGCCTGCCAGTCATGGCAATGAATAACATCAGGTACCCAATTCAGATAATTCAAGGCAGCTAAAGCGGCTTTTCCAAAGTAACAAAACTTAGGAATATCTTCTATCAGAGAAGTATAAGGATTTCCTCCGGCAAATAATTCCTGATTATCAATAAAATCATAGACTACTCCATCCCATACATATTCCATAATACCAACATAGAATGAACGTCCATCAGAACATAAATCCATATCAAATGAACCGACATAAACCATTTTTTCCTGATACTCCCAAGGAATACATCCATAGCGAGGAAGAATAACCTTAACATCACAATTCTGTTTAGCAAGCATTTTAGGCAATGCATACATAACATCTCCCAATCCGCCTGTTTTTACAAACGGATAACACTCAGAACCAATAAATGCTACACTTCTTCTAGGCTGAGGAATATATTCTTCAACATATAAAGATACTTCTGCCGGAATCTTTATAACTTCATCTTTAACAGTTTCTTTTACTTCATCTTTTTTAGCCTCAGTCTTCTTAGCAGTCTTTTTCTTTGTATTAGTTTTTGTAGCTTTCTTTTCTTTCTTGACAGCTTCTTTTATCTCATCCTTTTTAGTTTCAGGTGCTTTTGAAACAGTCTTTTTCTTTGTATTAGTTTTTGTAGCTTTCTTTTCTGTAATCTTTGCATTCTTTACTGACTCGGTTTTCTTCAAAGCAGCTGATTTATTTTCTTTACTATCAGTCTTTATTATTTTTTTAGTTGTTTTCTTTTCTTTTGTCATAAAGACCACCTCCCTCTATCTATTATTTATTATAGCATAATCAGAACTAATATTAATTTTTTTAAGTCATTTTTGAAAAAATTATTATCTATCCATGATTCGATTAATCTTAATTTTTTAAAATCATGCTTATTATAATTATAAAGTCAAAAGAATCATCTGATATCAGATGATTCTTTTCTAAGTATAATATAGGAGATTAATTAAATTTTTTCTTTAGTGTGATAGCACCTGCTAAAGAGATGAATATCACAATAATATAACCAATAATATGAGTAGAATCTGAAGTATCAGCTTTAGAAGGTTTCTTCTTCATATTCTCTTTTGCCTTTTTCTCAGGCTTTTTTGTAGCAGGTTTTGTCTCCTCTACCTTTACCATATCCTTAACTGTGAATTTAGCAGTTGCCTGACCGTCTACAGATACAATCTGAATTGTATGTTCACCAACAGAAAGAGTCTTAGTATATTCTTTAGAAAGAGTAATAATTGTACTTCCTTCTGTAACTTTATAATTTTTAGAATCCACAATCTTATTGTCAATTAATAACTGCTTAAATTTCTTAATATCAGCTGAAGATCTAAATACTGCTTCCTGACCTTTAATAACATCACCTGGTGTCATCTTATAAGTAATATTTTTCTTAACTAATCCCGCAATAGCATTATTAATTTCCTCAGCAATAGCTTCCGCTTTTTTCTGCTGAGAAATCTTCAAGTCTCTCTTCTTAGCGGCTTCTATAGCTCTATTCAATCTTTCTACACTTTCTTCAGTATATGAAGATAAATCCTTAGGAACATTCTTTAATGCTTTATCAACATTACTGTAATCAGCTTTCTTTTCTTCAAGCTTACTGATAGCATCTCTGATATTTTTAGCATACTGATCAACCTTATCCTGTTCATCAATCTTTAAGCCTTCCTGAACTGCTGCTAATGCTTTTGTAACAGCCTTTGCCGTTTCTTCAGTATAATTCTTAAGATCAGGCACTTCTTTCTTAGCTTTTTCTACCTCACTGTAATCAGCATCCTTTAATTCTAATGCCTCATACGCATCTTTCAATCGTTTAGCTAAATTATTAACTTTTTCTTGTTCCTTAATAGTTAGATCAAAGCTGATTTCGTTTAAGACTTTTTCTAATTCATCAATTGTTTTATCAACATAATTTTTTCTATAAGCAACAGCTTTTTTAGCCTTAAAATAAATCTCATTGATAGCTGTATAATCAGCAGGCTTTAACTTAAGCTGTGCAATAGCACTTTCAATCGCAACAGCATATAAATCAACAGTTGGCTGTTCTTCTTCATACTTATCTCTGATAACGGCTTTAACTGCCTTATCTAGCTTATCATAGCTTTCAGCAGTATAATTATTCTTCTCTTTTTCATATTTCTTAGCTTTTTCTAAGGCTTCATCAACTTTTGAATAATCTGCACGTTTCTTAAATACATCCGGATTATTATTTGCAAAAGCATCTACCCACTGGAAGAAATTCTTTTCTTTATATGCCTTACCCGGATTATCACACCATAAGCAAATCATAGAACCGACAGTTTTAACCGGATTTCCTACATTTTCAGCAAATTTATGCTTAGAGACACCTCTCATCGCCATATTGAATCCATACCATGACTGATTCCATGGACTCTCTGTACCAATCACATAATACCAGTTATCATTTGTATTTAAGATTTCATGATCTTTTTTGGCTAAGTAAGTTGTTTGAGCAGGCTGATACCGATGTCCATTATATGGGAATCCTGAAGTCCAATAAGCAACTAAGATATTAGGATCAAACTGACCATCATTATCTTTTTCACCATAGTAAATACCATCATTAAATACCATTGGTCTTACCTTACGATCAGTTGCATACTTAGCCAACTCATTGATATAAGCAATAAATGTCTTATATAAGCCTAATTTCTGTAAATCAGCAAATCCCTGGCAATTTGAATCATGATTACCATATTCATCAGCACCAATATTGAAAAACTGACATCCTTTTTTAGAGAAATAGTCCATATACTTCTTAACCAAAGTCTTAGTAAATTCAAGAGCTTCTTTATTCTCCATGCTTATAGTTGTAGCAGAAGGTTCATCAGACTGATCATATTTTGGATCTTTACAATCATATCTTACCTGAGTAAGACCGGCTTTTTCCATAACAGAAAGGATTGTATCCATATGACCGGGAGTGTTAATTAAAGGAATAATCTGAATACCCTTCTTCTTGGCGAAGTCTAAAATATCATTCATTTCAGTTTCTGTTAAGAATCTGTCAGCATTTTCTGTATCCTCGGCATACTTAGATGTCATATACTCTTTATTTCCGGCTTTAATATATTTTTTAATATCTTCACCTTTATATGTCTTATTATTTGCTTTAATATCCATATTATCTAAAGCAAATCTTAATCCATTATTACCTAAAATTAACTGTAAATGTGTATAATCTTTTTCTTTCAGGCGAGCAATAGCATTCTTGATATCCTGTGCAGAGAAGAATTTTCTGCCGGCATCAATAGAGGCCACTTTCATAGTACCTTTAACAGACATTGTTCTTTTCATCTCTGGGGCAACAGGATTTTCTTTTTTAAATACATCAGGGTTGCTGTCTGCAAAAATATCCATATATTTAAAGAATTTATCTTCTTCATAAGGCATACTAGGAATATCACACCATAATGCAATCATTGAACCTAATGTTTCAAGATTTTTATTATCATTTGGATGTTCTCTTACATAATCAAATGTTACATCTTTCATTTTTACAGTAGATGCTTTACTTGGATCCATGCCTTCGTATGGGAAAGCAGTATAGGCTCCGCCGCGTGATGGACAATCCGCTCTTTCCCTACCTAATACATAGTACCACTTCTCATTAACATTAACGATCTTATGACCTTGTTTAATAATTGTTTTTGCACTTCCTGAATCCGGAGCACCCCACCATGTATGACCGCAAGACCAATAGAAAACTCGAATCTTACTAGAAAATTTATGAGCTGTATTATCATTATAATACAGTCCGTCATTGAAGCAATAAGGAGTCATACCGGCAGCATCTACCTGATCAGCCAATTTATTAATAAATTTAACTAATGTCGCATACTGTGCAGGCCTTTTTGATAAATAGTCATATCCGCCTTTATATCCGCTAACTGCATCATTACCAATTTCATCAGCACCAAAATTAAATTCTTTGATACCTTTACTCTTAAAGTAATCTAAATATTTCTGTAAAAAGCTTTTCATAAATTGAGCAGCTTTTTCATTATCATAATTCATAGTTGTTAGTGAAGTACCTTTATCACCTGTGAAACGAACATTTCCCAGATCTTTCATTTCCTCCATAACAGTAACAATAGAATCCATATGACCAGGCATATTAATACCAGGAATAATCTTCATGTTTTTAGCTTTTGCATGAGCTAAAATCTTATTCATATCGGATTCAGATAAAGTCTTAGCAGCATCTTGAATATTCTGAGCTTTCTGTCTCGTCATATATTCAAAATTCCCCTTAGTGATAGCTTTGTTAATATCTGCCGCTTTGTATACTTTATCATTTACATGGACATCCATATCATTTAATGTAAATCTGAATGCATCATTGCCAAGCAAAAGATGCAAATGAGTAAAACCTTTGCTACTTGCATGATCAATAATTCTATTAATCTGATCAGCAGAAAAATACTTACGACCGGCATCTAAAGAAATCATCTTATATTTCTTACTGTAGTCTTTTTTCTGTGGTTCTGCTTTAACAGTCAGAGGTGTAGCCATCCCGGCAATAACCATAATAGAGACAAACGAAGACAATAAGACTTTCTTTAGTTTTTTAAAACCATAAGCTGAAATCATAACCCTCCTTTTGGAGCTAATTCTACAAGCTCCAATTCCTCCTTTTTTATTGAGTTTTTCAAACAAAATACAAAAATACATAAGCGCTTACACACTTACATAGTAGCATACCAAAATCACCATTTCAATATATTTTTTCATATTATAAAAATTTTCATATTCATAATGTGATGTTTTTTTATAATATTGAATTATTTTAATAAACAATTAAAATATCCTCCTTATAAAAGTATTTCATAAAGAGGATATATGACCATTAACTTCTATTATATTCTTATGAGAGGAAACCTGATTTTCGCTCATTCATATACTGTATAATTTCATCAGAGGTTAGCTTTCTTACCTCAGTATGAGGATATTCTTTATATTCATCGATAATAAAGACAGGCGCCATCAGCTTACATTTTTTATCTTTATTCTTTTTCAAAAATAAAATTAAATCTTCTTTTCCGGCAAAAATTTTATAGGAAAGTCTTCCCTTTGTATTTTCTATCTCATAAATACCGCATGCTTTTTTTACCGTATAGTCAGCCGTCCGTAAATATAGCTTCGCAATTTCTAATGATTTAAATGGGAAATTCCATCTTTGTAAGCCTTTATTAGGATCATGTTCAATACAAATACAGCGCCCGCATGTTCCACAAATATATTGTGTATGATTCTTTAAACATTCTAAAGGATTTAATAATGGGGTTCTTCTGTTTTCTTCACAATAACATTCTTTACACATATTTTTCATCTCCATCTCTTTTTATTAATCATATCATTTACTGTTTTCTTTGTCAGTAATGCCTTGAATTATTTAATATAATCTATTTATATTGAAATTTATTATATTTCAGTTCATAATATAGAAGAAGCCGGGGGGGCGAAAGCTGAGATAGACATTGTCTAATCCCTTACTATCTGAACTGGGTAATGCCAGCGTAGAGAGCGCGTTCTTAATGGCTTCTTTATGGGGCTTTTTTTAATGCCCGGAAAGGAGAAAATATTATGGAAAGAAAATTAAACACACGAACAATGGCATATATTGCTTTGTTCATTGCGATGCATATTCTTTTAGAATATGTCTTCAATTTGGTTCCTGAGTTGCCTCAGGGAGGAAGAATCACTTTAAGTCTTCTTCCGATTTTTATGGCTTCTTACCTGTTAGGAGCCAAAGAGGGAATACTTGTTGGATTCTTATGTTCACTTATGCAGTTTGCTTTAGGACTTGCTAAATTCTATGGACCTTGGTCTGTCTTATTAGATTATATTGGTCCTTTGTCAGTCGTAGGCATGGCTGCTTTAATTAAGAACATTAAAATTAAGGAAACAGAACTTCCTTTAGGTATTATTATTACAATGATTTTAAAGTACATCATTCATGTTTTATCCGGAGCTTTGTTGTTTGCTTCTTATGCTCCTGCTAATATGAATCCATGGCTTTACTCTATTCTTTATAATCTTCCTTATAATCTGGGAACAATGATTCTTTGTTTTGTAGTCTTTACAATTATCTATCCAAGAATGAAAAAGCTAAAACGACATGTCATTAGATGATATCGAATTCAATGTTTTTGTACTCTCAATAATTTCCTATCAGTAAAACTCATGACACCTCTGTTTAAGACAGATGATTGGAAGGGAAAACAAAAACTTTTTTCACTTACTGCAAGGGAATATTTTGATATCGGGTTGCCGCGAGGAATGAGCAAACATAAGGTACAAAACATCAGCAGAGATAGTTGTATTACCTCTCTTTATGACAGAGGGTTAAAAGAAGTTGCGTTGTGCAAAATAGGATAACAATATTAAGGTTTGCGATATTGTTCAATTAACGATAAACTGTGGTAAAATGAGTTAAATTCACATCAAAAGACCGATTTTTGTCTTCCAAATCATATTTCTCGAAGAACTATCCCTACATGCCATCACAAACGGAGAGTGCATATACACTTCTGAATTTCCAAAATAATATGTCTTACTGTCATTATATATCTCCATTACCGGCTCAGGAGATGGTCCGATTTCAACCAAACCTTTATCTGAAACCTCAAAAAGCTTTGCAATTGTTTCGGTAAATCCTTTGTATTTCTTGGTATTTAAAATCAATTTGCCGTTTTCTTCATACAGTTCTGAATCCAATGCCGAAATAAAGCTCTCTTGATAATAACACAAATGCTCTTTGGTATGTTCCTTAAAATCCTTTGAAAATACATCCAACAGAATGTAGTGCGGTTGTCTCTTATCTTCCGCCGGTTGTTCCGGATTACCAAAACCGAATGCACAGTGAAGCACAATGATTTTTTCTTTTTGTTGATAAATTCCTATGATTCCATGATTTCTAAATGCAACACCTTCTAAACACAACGGATATCCTATTACCATTCAATCCCCTCCCCTTTGCTCATCTAATTGACCTTTCACTAACCGCTCCTTATTATCTACATTCTACCGTCCGAAAAGATAATTTCTCTGACGATATGTGCATTTGATTGCCATTTCTTATGATATTGATTACTCAATTCTTCCAGTTCTTTGTTCTTTTTGGCACTGCTTGTAAAAAATGCACATTGTTCTACTTCAGGATTCTGCATAATTGGAAGTATGCAGTCTGTTGTAACGGAAGACGGACATACCGTTTCTGCAACAGACTTAAGGCAAGGAGCGATTTGAAGCGGACTGAAATCCAACAGGCTCTTCATATTTTCTAAGCATAGATGCTGTAATTTTGATTTTGATAAGTCAGGAAGTTCCTGAACATTCTTTAATTGACACACTTCTGCAACCTTCAAGTTCGGCAAATTGGCAAGTATGCCCAAATTGTTCAGTTTTGGAAGATGAAACAGATATAATCCTGTAATGGTCGGATTGCCGTACAATTCAGAGAAATCCTCTGTATTCCCTCCTGAAACCGCTAAATTTTGAAGTCTTGGTAACTGATTGAGAAAAGAACAGGAAGGTAGTGTAATTCCATGCAATTTCAGACTATGCACCTGTTTCAATTCTGAAATACATTCGATGTTTTTATTGCATTTTCGTAACCCTAGCACCTTCAGCTCAGCAAAACGGGACAGAGGTTTCAAATCAAATGACTTTGACGAAACTTCCAAATAAAGCGTTTCTACGGACTCCGGAATTTTAAAAAGAAACTCTTTGTCCTGTATTTTAGATGCCTCAATGCAAAGATGCCTGATTCCTGATAAAGAATAGATTTCTTCAATACCCAATATTTCTTTGGATGTTTCAACAGATAAGTTACGAACATTATCCATAACATGAAGAGAACGCAAATCACAATCACCATATGTATAAATACGCAGCTCCGTATTTGGAAATTTGGAAAAGTATTCCTCATTTAACCTCTGCATGGTAGGTAAATCCAAAGGAAGAACATTGGTCTGTAATGTATCCACACTTCCTCTTTTGACAATTTCTTCTATCTCATCAGTTGTCAAAGCACCTCTAAAATCAATTCTTTCTTCCAAATAGAAAACTCCCACTCTACCTCCTCCAATCAACATCATTTACCGGACTGAATGACAAATATCATTCCAAATCACAAAACTCAAAAAACAATTTTTGATATGTGATGTTACATCAAGTTGTAACTCCAATCGAAAACTAATATGTTCCGGTTCCAACTAAAAGTTCTACAATATCTGTGTTATAAATTCTTATCTTCTGCTATCTACTTTCTACCCCTGTCTTCTGTTTGTGTTATGATAAAATAACTCCGACTGTTCTTTTGTAAGCAAGTTATCTTGCACAAGACGGTTCACAAAATTTTCTTCGTATCTTTCAAAATCCTCTATACAACCTACATTCTCAGCAAGGAGCAATAAAGCTTTCGCTATAATTTCAGAGTTTCGATTTCTTCCAAGCTCTGCTTCTATCTCTTCACACAAATTGTCTAAAATCTCATAATTTTCCTTGTCCGCCTTTTCAAAATCTCCGTTCCAATCGATTGTATCAAGTCTTTCTTTGAAATAAAGCAAATCTGTATCACTCATAGTATTCTCTCCCATCCTCTCTGTATGACCTTACTATATCAGCACTCTTTCAAACTACAACCATCATTTCAACTCTTGTTCAACCTAAGCGATGTCATCCTCAATTTTCCTAACTTTGAGAAGAAGAGAAGAACAAAGGCATGGAGTTTTGTTGTATGGAATGTATGACAATCTGATTCGCTTTCGTATCAATCACCTTACCATGACGATCCGTTACATCTGTTTGTCATCACAAGCCGGCGGAATACTGAAAAAGGTATCCCCTATCTTGATTCTTGCGTAGAAGATTCCGTCTTGATAATAGTATCCCTCAAACGGAGGATATTTGTCCAAAGTCTTCAGCACTTTATCTGGCAGACATCTAAAATCATAATCCCTCAATGCCCCCGCACCAATCAGTTTCTCTGTTCGGTAGGCTTTGATTTCTTTTTCATATTTTTTGCAGAATGTTTCCTGTTCCGCTTCATAAAGCTCTAAATCGCCTTCCTCCATTCGGTAATATCGGTCATATCCCGCAATCCAAGAGATATGAACACACAGCAGATGTTTCTGTATTTCAGGACAATACCCTATTGCAAAAAATTGCTCTCTATTGATTATCTGATTTTCTATGGTAATATTCCGTATCAAACAGTTCACTGTTAATAAATCCTTTCTCTACCTATCATTTTAATTATCTTTTCATCAAAAGATTGCTCTTGGTTGACTTTCTATCGCTCTGCTTTGTATCAAATCATTCGTATCTATAATACTTATCTACACCAATACCAATCGTATCCCAGTGTTTATTTTGATTATCTTGACGCCACAACCCTATACCGGTATTCAAAAAACAATAACAATAATCTGCTTCACTGTCGTCAACCTCACCGTCTTGTTCCATCATCATCTTAAGCAATTCATCTGCACTTGTTTCAAAAGCCGATACCCCATAAAGATACGGTCTGAGATTCCCGTCAATTCCGCCAAGAAATTCAATGAATTCAAGCAATCCGCTTTCATCAAAGTCCAATCCCAATTCACTGTCAAAATAATAATGCCTGCCAGATTCTCCGTCACAGTTCGAAAAAACTCTATCCGGTATTCCAATCAGCTTTTGCACCTCATTTATGTTCATCCCCAACATAATTTCCTTGTTGTCAATTGTTATCTTCTCAAGAGGAAATACTTCTACTCTCATTTCATTCTCTCCTAATTACATTCTATCAGCTTGTTTCTTATCCCTTTTATGGCAAGACCACCCTTGAAACATCATAATTCGTTTTGTTTCCCTCACTTTTAGAAATTCTTTAATTCATCGAATAAGTTCAACAATCGCTCTTTATCGACTTTCAAGTCCTCCGGTAGCAAGTCTAACATTTCATCAAGCGCAGTATAAATATCCTCTCGCTCAACGGTATAGATAAAGCAGTTTCGCTTATCCATCTTATTGAATCCCTCGGTATACTCCCTTACCAAAGTTTCGGCACTTGTCATAGCGTCTTTATCGGAACCTTCTGCAATCTTTACGATTCCTGCTCTTGTTTTTCTATACAAAGCAGCGGCTTTCTTCGCATTGGCAGGTGTAATATTCTCCTGTCCGTCCCACGAACGAAACGGATTGTCCAAGTTCTGAGCAAGCCACTCGGGTTTTCTCGGCTTGCTAATCCAAAGATGCAGTCCGTCTTCTTTTCGCTTTTTATAAAGTTTCTTCGTTACTTTTGCAGCATCCTCCGGCAAGCTGTCCATCCAAAACATATACAAATTCGGAAGTCTATCGGGAGTTGGAATATCCTCTGCTGTAAAACCGAACAAGTCCATTGTTGTAAAAACTTCCAACTGCTGAAACTCCGGCAACTTATCAAAATGAACAAGATTTCCCGGTTTTCCCCACAATCTTAACTCTGTAAGTTTTGGATATGCGTTCAAAACTTCCTCAATATCGAGTTCTTCGATTTTGATAACATGTAATTTCCCTAAAGCTTCCAAGCCTTTCAACTTAGGAATCACTTTATCATATTGTAACAGCAAGGCCTCTTCGTTTCCATTCGCCTGTATGTTGCAATTTTTCCTTACTTCTCCCAATAAAATAAGTTGCTCCAAACCGTCATTTAAGATAAGTTCTTCTACCCCTGTCATATCAATTGAAAGCGTACAAACTGATGTTTTGGAGAAATCAAGTTTTGTTTGGTTATGGTTTTCGAGAACCAGTTCAGAAATAAATGGAGTCGATTGCAAATACTCGTATAAATTTTTGTGCCATTTGTTTAATGTTAGATGAGTCAAACAAGGAAAAACCTTTAATTCCATTGCATCTTCAAAAGGTTTCCACTCATCATTCAAACGGCGCTTGGAAATGCCACACTCCTCTCCTGCAAAGATGACTTTTTCTTCGCTCTTATCCGCTTCCTTAAATGCATCTCTCTGTTCTTTCGGTATTTCCTGCCATTTAAGCTGTCTGTAGACCTCATAACCGTTTCCCCATGTTGCGTATGAATTTGTACTCTCATCAGTTAAGGGAGTAACGTTGCCAACAAAAGTATAATTTGTCGGTACATTCACATCAACATTCGATAGATGTATCCCTCGGTTCCAGTACATAAAGTCCTTATAAAGCGGTTTTATGGAAGATAATTCCTCCTCTTTCAGAGGCTCTTCCCCCGACCAATCCAGCGAAAGAATAACCGCCTGTGGTTCCTTGTCATCTTCTTCTATCTTTGTGATTTGACAAGCTGTATATTTCTTTAGGTATTTATTATAGACGCAGTACACATCTCCTGCCTTTGCTCTCATATCAATTCCTCCTTCTATTTTATGTAGGCTCTCCGGTCGTTCGTTCAAAACTCCCTGTTCTATGGTTTGCCGATATGACACTAAAATTCAATAGAATGATTTCATTCTTCCTTGAAAAATTAAGTGTTTTAGATACTTAAAAATGATGAACAGACTCTGTGAAAGTGTAAATAAACGGATGAATGAAAGTATCAAAAGGATCATTTTTAGAAATTACATCGGTTCCATCATTTTATCCGATTTTCATATCAAATAATATCGCACGGAATATTAACAAATTCATCCGCTATTCCCACAGATTGTTATTTCCTGTAAAGTTCCGGTTTATCAACTAACAATCCGTATTTCAAACGTGGAAGTTGAATCATATCGTTATATAATGCTTTCACTTCTTTACATGGTTTTAGTGTTAAATGCTCTATCCGTTCAAGACTTAAAATAGGGGTGTAATCCTTGCTTTTTAGTATTCCGGCTAAAAAATTAAAATATCTTAACTGCTTCATCTCATGCAGAAAATCAAAAGAAGTTACATGAATATTTTTAGGAGCAAAACAATCTCCCTCAATCGACAAGCTTTCCAACTTTGTAAGATTGGCAAGCAAACTGTAATCGTCCACTCTCTGAAAATTTTCTACCGACAAGGCAATTAAGTTTTGTAATTTTGTAATAGGCTCTATGCTCCCAACACTTGCACCTGAGCCTATGTGCAGATATTCCAGATTAGCAAGGTTGGTAATCTTGGAAAGATCCGGATATACTCCCCATTTGATATATAACTTTTGAAGATTTTGTTGTGCACAAACAGCATCAAACAGCTCTTGAGGCATCCTTGTACAAAAAATCAGCTCTGTAAACGCTGTCGGATTATTCTGCAAAAAATCACACCATTCCTGTAAGACACGCTTCTTTTCCTTTGCTGTCTTATACTCCGGTGTAGAGCTGTCCCCTAATTGCGTACAGTTTATTGTCAATGCTTTTTCTCCGGTGTACTCCGATACTTCAACAATACATTTGTTCTCCGGTTCATCACGATGAAAGTAATCAAAACCGTATTTTATTTGCTTTTCGTTTAGAATCGCCATAGATATCACTTCTCCTTCCATCTCCTACTCCAACTGTTTATCTACTTCAGTTCAACCGAACTGATTATCCTATTTTGATTATCATGAAGTTGCTTGTACTGATACTTATGAAAGCTATTCGCAACCTACTCTCTATCAACAACACTCTTCAGCGATATGTATCATAGTAGTTTCATACTGTATGGATCGTTTGTGTCAAATTTCGGTCATACTCACTTCTTCAAAATATTCTTCCAGATGACCATATATTTCCATATCTTCATCTGAACTGTCTCGCAAGACTGCATACTGATGTCCCTCCTCCTCATTGACAAAAACAAAATTATATTCACCGTAATAAGCCTGATATCCTTTGTCAGCTAATATCAAAATTTCCCCTTTTTTGAAGTTGAATATCTCTTTTTTAACACGGTAAGTTTTTCTGACTTCCATTTTCATCCTATTCCTTCTCCTTCAAAAATGCACTGTCATTACTGCCATCAACCTGCAAACGTGTTTTTTTGTATCAACCCATATCTTCTCTTACAACAAACTTAACTGCAACAGACTTTACATCATACTCATCTTATGTTCCGAAATCAGAGCATTTCTATTCACGCTTTCTGAAATGACAACATTCTTATTTCGGATTTCTTTTCCCATCATTCAGATGATTTGTGGTAACGGAGTACCTCGTCTATCATTTTCTCAATTTCATCATGATACTGCCGCTTGAACAATAATGTTTCTTTTACCGGTATTTCATTTTTTTCATCCTGTATCAACTGTTCCAAAACAAGTCCAATATCTTCCCTCACATTGCCGCTCTTTCGTATTTTATAGCAAAGGCAATCAACCGCCCAATAAAACTTTGTTTTTTCTACATGATAGATTTCAATCGGTTTATAACATCTGATGACATGGGAAAATCGAGTTCTCACATCTTCTGTACAATACAAATGATTGTGAATCAAATACAACTCCTGTTTTCCATATAATTTTTCTGCTGTTGTGCTTATATTTTTTGCAATCAAATGTCTGACAACAATCAAAATCAGCAACGCAACCATACCCAATAATACCAATAGGATGATATGATCTGTTGCGAACCATAATGTAGGTCCGATAACTACCGACATTGTGATAACCGCTCCAAACACAGGAATCACATCTTTTAACAAAAATATCATAACATCAATCGTAATTCTTTTCCTCCAATGATATCCGGTAATCTTATCGTTGTTTCGATTCACTTTACTCCCCACCTCATATATTATTATTTCACTTTTTTGAATTGATTGTTTTACTTTTTTTGTCAGCGAAAGTACAATCATATTTATTTTTTCTTCTTAGGTTTTGGGTTTGGCAATTCTTCATACATGGTCTTAAATAGTCCGATTAAATATTCTTTGTTATCTACATTATCTACCAAAAGCATTTCCTTTGCTCCATCATATGGTAACTGATATTCTGCATTCGGCATATAATTTATCGCTGCTTGCACCGGTTTCACAAGCAACCTATCATCATATATTCCACCAACAATTTTTCCGTTGTAGTAAATAATATATTCTCCCATCATTGCCCGATATGTTATTTCTTCCAACTCGGATAGTTGTTCTAAAATAAAATCTAAATATTCTTTCCTTGAAGCCATTTTTAACTCCTCTCTTATTCCCTAAAACTTCAATAGTCCATTTTCGTCAAATTGAAAATTTGAACCCCATGCAACTTCCCAATAATATCCATCCAAATCAGAAAAATATGCGTGATATCCACCCCAAAAGGTGTCTTGCGGTCCTTTTACAATGGTTCCCCCGGCATTTCGTACCAATTCAATAACATCATCAACATCTTCTTTATGTTCAACATTGTACGCTAATGTAATTCCGGAAAATCCATTTCCCTTTGGCGGATTGTCTTCATCAATATCTTTTGCTAACTGTTCTAAAGGAAACAGTTCAAACTTTGTTCCCGGAGTATTGAAAAAACATACCGGCGGATTATTTTCTTTGCAATCAGTCTGGTATCCCAAACCGTCTCTATAAAACTTTATTGATTGTTCCATATTTTTAACACCTAAGCAAATACAAGTAATCTTGTTCATTGTTCTCTCCTAAACTCAATTTTTCTCTCTAACTATTTGCCAATATTATACCATTTTGAAACTGTTTCTTCTACTACCCGGGTTGCTTACTGTTTTTCAATCAGCTGATATTGGTTAATCCTTACTTCAACAGAAATGATTCCTCGTAAACTTCCAATAAATCCGACAAAATCGCATCCGCAGCTTCTTCGGATAAATCATACTATTCCACTACCGATTTAATATTCTCATAAATCACAGCTAAATTCTCAGGACTTTGGTTTTGATAATCTTCTACGGTCATTATCTTGTATTCATACAATATTTCGTCAATCTCCTGTCTGGCAATGACATGAAAGGTATCCTTGACAAATTCTCCGTTTTCATCCCGATAATACCCTGTCCCAATTGGAGAATGAAGAAACGGGATAATCTCTACATCATTGTTCGCAACTGCATTTAAGGTATAGAGTCCTGAATGATTCGGTTCACTCATATACTCATCGTCTTCATCCCCGGCAGTAAATCTCCAACCGCTATCTCCGTTATAATCGGGATTCTCACGATACATATAGCCGACCTTTTCTCCGTCTACCATAATTCTGTCTGTTGCAATACAACCTTCTCCCTCATTCCAATGAAAAAGTTCTTTCATATCTTCTGATTTTATGTTCCAATTTTTCTCCATGGTTCTCCTCCGACAAATTGATATCCACATTTTTACAGGCAAATTGTTATCCTTGATTGATGGTTCATTGATTGAATATGACTCCAAATGGATTTAAAGTTCAGCAAAGGACTGTTTTAAGTCAGACAGTTCCTGTAACTTTCGTTCCAACACCACCGGATTCATTCCGTTTTGAACTGCAATTTCATAATACTTGTCAAATTCAGGATGATGATCTTGTTTTACAACTGCTAACAGTTCTGCAAAATATCCCCAAACATTATTATAGCTTCTTGTGGAAGAATAATCTTCTCTTTTCGGCATCCACTTGAGTGTTACAAAAAATTTGTACAGTATCTTACTCCACGTTTCTATATCATCATAGCAAAAAACTTGGTCTCAAACAAACTTGCGAAACGCCTGTCCCAAAATTTAACATCATCAGGCAAATACCACGTGTTGCGGGTATCACGACAAATCAATTCTACTGCTATTTTTTCAAGTATTACAGCCGGATCTCCACCGGCACAATCATAACTTCCGGCAACCATACTTTGTGAGCCTTCTTCTTTTAATTCTTCATAGGCTGTCTTGCTGTCAAGAAGCACCAGTGCAAGTTGAGCACGATGCCCAAATGCTTTCCCTGCACTCAATATTCGATATTTCTCAATCTCGTTCATAGTTCCTCCCAAAATCGTGTTTCCTTATAAGGATTTCTTTTATTGAGCCAATCCGTTATATAGATATCCATTTCTCTCTAAAATTCATTTTTTATTTCCTGTTCCGTTCATAATTCATCTTTACTGAAAAACATTATTTTCTTGATTTATAGAATTTCTGATACTTTGGATCATCAGACTGAAAATATCGGTTGCCTACACCTTTTTGTTTAAGCAGATTTTTCGTTTTTGTACTCTCAATAATTTCCTATCAGTAAAACAGTAGGTGTGAAACTGGACAACAAGGCTGATTTTTAGACAATAGACAAGTAGAAAAAGTTACAAATCCTGTGTATAATTAAGAAATAGAGCTAGAGGTAAATCGGAAATTGTGAAGTAATTATGAAATGATCGAATAGGAAAAATTGCAAAAAGAACAAATGTATAATGATTTTGACGATGATTTATTTCAAAGATGAATTACTGCCAAAAAGCTGTTTTGGGCATATAACAAAATAGAAGATGACGAACTGAGCTTGCAAAAAAACAGCTTTTAGCAGTAAGATATTGATTGATCCGGATTTCAGATGTAAATTCGAAAAAAATGTCTGTCTTGGTGGCGATGTAAAAATTCTTTCTGGTGTCACGATTGAAGATAACTCAATTATTGGAACTGAGAGTATTGTGACAAAGAGTATTCCAGATAATATAATCGCTGTAGGAAATCCATGCAGAATAATTCGCAAAATTACAGAAGAAAATAAAATTGATTACTTAAAAAAGAGGAATTAAAAGATGACAGAAAAAGAAAAGATGCAAAAGCAGATGCTCTATAATGCAAATTATGATAAAATTCTATTAACTGAACGTACAAAAGCAAAAGAATTGTGTTATCAGTTCAATCAGCTTCATCCGTCTGATGAAAAAAGCAACAGGAGATTATACGTCAACTGCTCGGAAAAACAAAAGGTGCTTTCTGTATAGTAGCTCCATTCCGGTGTGATTATGGTTATAACATTGAAATAGGAGAAAATTTCTTTGCTAATCATAATACGATTATTTTGGATGGTGGGAAAGTTTCATTTGGGGATAATGTGTTCATTGCCCCGGACTGCGGCTTTCATACTGCAGGACATCCCATTGATTCTGAACGACGCAACAAAGGGCTGGAATATGCTTATCCGATTAAAGTCGGTAATAATGTCTGGATAGGTGCTGGAGTTCAGGTTATGCCAGGAGTGACCATTGGTGATAATGTAGTAATTGGCGGTGGAAGTGTTGTGATAAAAGATATTCCAAACAACTCTGTAGCAGTTGGAAATCCATGTAAAGTAATTCGTGCAATTACAGAAGAAGACAAAAAAACTTGTTGGGATAGATAACTTCCAATTTGTAAGGATGACATTCCCATTTGAATTGTCAAGTTAAGTGCAATACAGTTGAATAATAGAATGTACCTTTGTCAATGATGCGAGACCTTTTTTGAACAAAAAAGCATTATGTATGAGAAGCTACTTTTAGGTTTTGGAGGGGTGCTAGCACCCCTCCAAGAATTTTCGGGTTTCCATGGGAGTCTTCCATCCAAGTGTTTGCATCGGAGTGTTGTATGATTTCAGGAGAGTATCCGAAGTGTTTTATTGCCATTTCTATGAACTGTATCGTTGAATAGGAGCTTTGTTCCAAAAATGGATAAATGAATCTCTCCCTGCTTGCCTCGTCGATTACGGTGTACTGATAGAATCTTTCCGGTATGTCTCCTGTATAGTACTCTTTGGGAACGTGTTTGACATCTAACTGCCATTTGATGCCCGGTTTTTCAGGAGTATTGTAAGGCTTTGGAATATACGGCTTTTTCTTCTTCACCTTATTCTTGAAATAACCGAGTTTTCTCAGCACTCGGAAAAGGGAAACTGGATTGCCTCCTCGGTAAAGTTTCACTGCATAGTATCTTGTATCAAGTGTGTGTGGTAAATACCTCTGTGTTTTTGTTATAATATCCATAGAGAGCTTATCCTTTCTTTTGTTGTTGTGGTAGCTACATTGTACTGGATAATGATATGTACCCTCTTTACTGGACAACCAGTAAGGAGGGTACATATCAAATTTTATGAATCTATTTTTTCCTAATTATTAATTCTCTATATAATTCTGTGCTTTTATATATTTCAAAATTGGTTTTATCCAATAATACATTTTTATCATATAAAGTAGATGTTATTTCATATAATTGACATAACAATAATTGTTTTTCTATTGTTTCATTATCTTCCTGTTTATATTTATTTATTATATAATTCATATAAGCTTTTTTATTTTTATATTCTTGAAAAGAATCATCTTTTTTAAATAATTGTTTCATCATTTCAATGAAATTACTCATAACTATTATAAATGAAATCATTTTGGTGATTGATACTAGTGATATGTTATTTATATGCCCACTTTTTATTATAAAAACCTTTATTAGAAAATATACAGACATGTAAAAACAAAAAAATATATTAGTAAAGCTCGTAATTCTATAAATATTTAATAAGCTAAAATCATCTCTAAGTTTATTTAACAATGAGCATATGCCATTAAATACAATCATTATTATCAACCATAAAACAATCCATTTAAATTCCCAAACTAAATTATAATATTTAATTAGTTCTGAATTAATATCTATAAACTTCATTGGAATCAGAAAAAACACTATTGTTAAAAAATTTATTAAGAGAGTTGCCATCTCCATAGTAGTAAAACCTCTTGGTGCGAAATCCTTTAATTCGTTTTTTGCAATATCTAAAAGTTTATCTATCATTTTTTATATCCTCCTTATTTGTGATATTATTTTATAATAATTAATTATTTAATACAATGCATGGCAGAAATCACTTATTATTTCCATAAAAAAATGATTTAAATTCATTTGATGAACTCAAATCATCTTCATATATTTCTATTATCTTGTTGTCATAAAATATCAAAAATTCATACATAATATCTCGACTTCTATTATTTTTTCACGAAAAATTTACAGCATTTATTTATCACTTGTATCTATGCTATAAAACGCAAAAAAATGATTTTATCAATACTTTTTAAATTGTATAACACCTGTTTGTTACCTGCATATTTATTTTGTCTTCATTGCAGGAAATAAGATGACCTCTCTAATTGTTTCCTGACCGGTTAAGAGCATAACTAATCTATCAATTCCCATACCCATACCGCCACATGGAGGCATACCATATTCTAATGCTTCTACATAATCAATATCCATTTCATTTGCTTCATCATTTCCTAATTCTTTTTCTTTTAACTGATTAGCAAATCTTTCATACTGATCAATAGGATCATTCAGTTCTGTAAATGCATTAGCATACTCATTACCACAAATGAATAATTCAAATCTTTGTGTCCATCTTGGATCTTCTGTATTCTTTTTTGCGAGTGGTGAAATCTCTAATGGATGCCCATATACAAATGTAGGATCTATTATTGTTTCTTCAACATATTTTTCAAAGAATGCATTCACAATATGACCATAGGCAAAATGCGGTTCCACTTCTATGTCATGTTCTTTTGCCAGTTTTAGTGCATCTTCAAAGCTCATCTGCTGATTAAAATCAATATCTGTTATTTCTTTAATAGCATCTGTCATAGAAATTCTTTTAAATCCCGGTGCTAATGATAACTGATGACCTTTATATTCTACATCATATGTACCATTAACAGTCATTGCTGTATTAGAAATAATACCTTCTGTTAAATCCATCATGCCCTCTAAATCTGAAAATGCTTTATAAACTTCAATAGTTGTAAATTCCGGATTATGAGTTCTATCCATACCCTCATTTCTAAAAAGTCTTCCTATTTCATAAACAGCATCCATACCGCCTACTATTAATCTCTTTAGATTTAATTCTGTTGCTATTCTTAAATAAAAGTCTGAATCTAATGCATTAAAGTGAGTAACAAACGGCTTGGCCGCAGCACCTCCTAAAATATTATTCATAATAGGTGTTTCAACTTCTACATAATTCTTATTATCTAAATAATTCTGAATAGATCTGATGATTTTAGGTCTAGCAAAAGCAACTTTTCGTGCCTCTTCATTCATGATTAAATCTACATATCTTCTTCTGTATCTTTCTTCTGTATCACTTAATCCATGAAATTTTTCCGGTAATGGTCTTAATGCTTTAGATAAATGAGTATAATTTTCTACTTTTACTGTTAATTCTCCAGTATCTGTCAGCATTAATACTCCTTCTACCCCGATAATATCTCCTAAGTCTCCTCTTTTAACAATTTCATAGACTTCTTCACCTACAATATCCTTTCTTACATAAAGCTGGATAGTTCCATCTCTATCAAGTAAGTCCATGAAAGCAACTTTTCCTTTCCTTCTTCTTCTAATAATTCTTCCTGCTAATTTAACTTTAATATTCTTTTCTTCTAATTCTTCTTTAGTCATTGATCCATAATCTTTTCTAATATCTGATGTATAGTTCTCTACATCATATCTTTGTCCAAATGGATCAATACCTAATTCTTCTAATTCTCTTAGCTTATCTCTTCTTACTTGCTCCTGCTGAGTAAATTTTCTTTCTTCCATTATTTTCTCCCTTCAATATAAAAACTCTCATCCAAGGGACGAGAGCTAATCGTGGTACCACCCTAATTCATCATTCATATGATCTCATTAACCTTAACGCGGCTCTACGTTATTTTATCACTTACGATCCAAAATACAGCTCCTAGTCTTTATTCATTCTATTATCTTATCTCTTCTCACCAGCCAGAGACTCTCTTAAAAGAATCATAGAATTACTCATCTATTCATTGCCTTTGTGATTGTAATTATGTCAATTTCTATTGATTTTGTCAAGATGAATAGTTATTAAATAAGTTTCTTATGAATTAATATTCTATATGCCGCTATACAAATAATAATCTGTTTTTCACTTGTAAATAATTCAATAACAGCCTCAGAAACAAAGCCTATTCCGGAAACAATACCGATTCCTATAAATAATACTTTTCTGACAAATTCTTTTTTACCTGCTCCAATACTTTGAAAAGAAATAGTGAAAACAGCTGACATCATTGTTGATGGAATAATAAATAAGAAACTGATAATTTTTTTCTTTTAATGGCTACAAAAAAATCAGTACACTAATTGCCTGGGCAATAATTGTTCCTAATGCCACTCCTATTGCCTGCATATGAAAATATCCTATAAATAAATAATCTAATAATATATTAATAATACAGGCAATTAAAATAAAGTACATTGGACTCTTTGAATCACCCATACCCCGGAATATTGAGCCGATCAGATTATAAGCAATAATAAATGGAATACCGATGAAACAGATATGCAGAAGTCTGATTATATGATTCTAATGGCGTAGACATAATATGTATAATATTATTGACTGATAAAACAAGTAATAAAACAAGAGATACACCGAATATTGTAAAAAAAGAAATAGCATTGCCAATTATTTTAGAAATCTGTTTTTGATTGTTTGCCCCTACACTTCTGCCAATCAATACTAAAGAACCCATAGCTAATCCCACAATAACAATTGTCAGCATATAAGTAATCTGTGAACCTACTGAAACTGCTGTAATAACATCCGCTCCATTATATTGACCAATAATAAATAAGTCAGCCATTCCATAAAGTATTTGTAAAAAATAAGATAATAGGAATGGCAGAGAGAATGTTATAACATTTTTTAATATTTATATTTTTTCTCCACATACCTATTTTTATATATCTTCCGTGAAAATCAAGATATAAAATTAAAATCATGTTATAATATATGATACAAGGAGGGTTACTATGAAAAAATCACATAAATTAGCTGCTTTACTTATTACAGGTACTCTGTTATTTGGTTGTTCATCTGTTAAAAAGAATAAACAAGATAATCAGCCTGTTGCTGAAACGGAAAAAGAAACAGAAAAAAAGGAAGACTCTAGAAAAGAAGATACAAAGAAACAGGAACAAGAGAATATATCTCCTGAAAAGAAAAAACAGGAAGATATTAAGAAAACAGAGCAGAAAAAAAGTGCTTCTAAAAAAACACAGCCGATAAATAATACTAAGAAAGAGAAAAAGAAAACAGAAAATACTCCAAAAAATAAAATAATACCTAATAATAAAGTTGTTTGCATAGATCCGGGTCATCAGGCAAAAGGTAATCTAGAAAAAGAGCCTATTGGTCCTGGTGCTAAAGAATATAAAGCAAAGGTTACTTATGGAGCTACCGGTAATTATACTCACAAGACTGAATCACAACTTAATTTAGAGGTAGGTTTAAAATTAAAGAGTGTTCTTGAATCAAGAGGATATAAAGTTGTAATGGTACGTACAAGTCAAAATGTGAATATATCCAACAAAGAAAGAGCTGATATTGCGAATAATGCCCATGCCGGTGCATTTATTAGATTACATGCTGATTCAAGTACAAATCATAATACTCATGGAGCTACCGGTTTAGCACCCAAAAACAATAATCCTTATCTAACAAGCTCAGTTATTAGCGGATCACAAAGACTTACCAGAAATGTCCTTAACTCTATGTGCAAGAGAACCGGCGCTAAAAACAGAGGTATTTCTTATGTAAATAATATGAGTGGTATTAACTGGTGCAAAGTCCCTGTCGCTTTAATTGAAATGGGCTTTATGAGTAATAAAACTGAAGATTATCTGCTGAGTGACAGCACTTATCAATATAAAATTGCGAATGGAATCGCAGATGGTATTGATGCTTTTCTTAAATAGAAAACCTTCTGACATTTTATCATGTCAGAAGGTTTTTATTATAATCTATAAAACTAATAAATAGAGATTTATCTCTCTGTTCATTGATGCTTTTTAAAATACCAATAAGAATAAGCATAGAGAAAAACAGTAGATACCAAAACAGATACCATTGTAATAGTGAATGCTATATTTCCCGGCAGAAAAGCACTCACAATAAATAATAGTCCTAAAACCACATAATTGATTCCTCCGATACGATGTGTTGCTTTCCAGTTATTCTCATCATGAATAGCCCATGGGGTTTTAATACCTAAAAAGTAGTTATGCTTGATTCTAGGCATATAATTTCCTATCATCACAAAGAATACTCCTAGAATAATAAGTAATCCCATCTGAATAGAAAGCTCTTTAAAGAAGATTGATGCAGTCATTATAATAGTTATTCCTAAAATTAATCCTGTAACTAAATATTTCATTAATTCATAGTTATCACTTTTTTCTAAATTTTCTTTTCTAGGATCAATTTTCTTAGTAATAGACATGAGACCATAAACAGCTAAAGGAAGTAAATCAAATAAATACATCCAGTATTTGCTTCCCATTCTATCCGGAGCTCCTGATATATTATAATGTAATGGGACAGTATCAGGCATAAAGAATACTGATACCTCTAATAATATTGTGAAGATAACCAGCATAATAAGATATTTTTTCATTTTTTATTCCTCCTTAAAACTGTAAAACCAGCTAATCAGTTCCTGAAAAACCGTACTATTCAGATTATAAATAATCTGCTGTCCCTGTCTTTCATCTTCAATCAAACCTGCTTGTTTTAAAATAGATAAATGATGCGAAATAGACGGTTTTGTCATATTGAATTGATCAGCTATTTCACCCGCATTTTTAGGTCCATCCTTTAATAAATTTAGTATTTCTCTTCGTGTACTATCACTTAAAGCTTTAAATACATCTCCCATTTGATCACCTCTTTTAGACATTTAGATAATTATCTAAATGTCTAAATATATAATACTATATATTTATTAAATGTCAAGACTCAACCACCTGTATTTCAGAAAATGGTTGAGTGATTTAGCTCACGCTCATTATAAGATTAATAATATATTTAATAACTCCTCAAATATAACTTAAGATTTTTTATGCTTCTTTAACTAAATAGAGGTTATTCATTAACAATTATAAGTTTCTCTATAAGTTCTAATGACAACCGCCTTCTACAAATTCATTTTCTACTCGAAGTGTCACTTGTTCTTTTCAAAGTCACGGATATCCATGTTTTCAGAATGGAAACCTATAGCCTAACTGATTTTTACTTTAAATCTTCTAAAAAATTCCTCAACAATAAGCCAAGAACATTCTCCAACATCAGCAAAGGTCGTCACGAACTTCATCTGCTTAGATTCTAATTAGTTTCAGTTCCAATGCTTTTTTAGAGGTGTCATTACCTAGATTTCACTTTGGTTATATTCTAATGCATTTTATGTCCCTGCCTCAGTATTCCATCAATCAGATTTACATTCCACTTTGGCTATATTCTAATTTTTTATTATCTCAGTGCTTTTTTGACTGTTTTATTATTTACATTCCACTTTGGTTATATTCTAATGCTCTTAAAGCGTCCTGAAATCAAGGCCTATATAGACATTTACATTCCACCCTTGTGTCAAGTATTGGATACCTATTTTCTTTTAGAAATTGCTTATATGAGGTCAAGATTTTTAATCTCACTTACATTACAATTATTTATAGTGAAATTTTTGAACTTTGAAACTTATACATCTATTGTTCATAAGGTTTTTTGAAAGTTTTAAATCTTGCACTATCTTTGTAGAATAAACATTTTCTTTTAAGAAAATTTCTATAAAGCCTAGTTGATATCACCATGCAAGTTTATTTTTTCCATTTCACTAACTTCCAAAAAAAAGAAAATATTAGACCTGTGGTCAGGAAAATTATTAACAACTCACACTTTATCAATTTAAATTGATCAAAGAATTTTATGTTAAAATCCCTCCCAAGTATAAAGTTCATTAGGTCTAAAAGTATGGATAAAATAGTAATACATCCGATAAATAGTCCAAATCGATTAAACTTATTCCCATAATCCACATTATTTTTTTCATATAATATCTCTAAATTTTTTTCTAAGACTTCCGTTTCTTTCTTGATATACAATTGTTTTTGAATAAGCTCATATAGCTCTATTCCCTGCTCTTGTGAACTTACCTCAAAAAAATGTAATTGATTGCGATAATCAATATATTTAGATTGAAGTTTTTGAATCTTTTTATTATCCATATTGCTCTGTATTTGTTTTTGAAATCGTAAAATAGATGCTCTTTGAACCAAAACTAAAATAGCAATTTCTACATATTGTGTTAAAAAAGGCCAAGTAATAATCGTGTCCAAAAATTCATCTTCTCTTGTAATTGCAACAAAAGAAGTATGAGAAGCTCCATAAATTGTACCAATTTCTGTCCAACGATGATATAATGAATTGTTTAAAATATTTTTTCTAAAATTGAACGTAGCTGCTGTGCAGCTATCATCTTTATCAATATAAATATATTCATATAAGTATTTAGATAACTTTTCGAATTGTGCATCATCATCCTTTTGTGCGATATAATCCCGTGAATATACTCTGGCAAGTCCATCATCTTGAATTAAACAACAAGTGAACATTCGATCATCTAAAGATGGCTTAAAATTATAATTCGATCGATATTTTTTGTTAAGAATTATATTTTTCAAAAAATCCACCATATAAGTTTTTTCTTTTGGTGATTTTTCGTTCAGAAAGCATTCATTTTTTTTGCCAAAATTATATTCTTTTTCATCCGAATGTAAAAAATCCCATATTAATATTTGAGCAGATGCAATGTTTTTGCTTTCCAGTGCAATATATGGCAAACTAATATGTCTTCCAAGTTCATTAATATCTTTAACGCTTTTGAAGTTTCTATATAAATCATTACATAATTCTAAAATTAAAATTCCGATTCCTGTATTAAAAAGTTTAAGACGAACGTTTGACACCTTTAAAACATATTCATTATTATCATTGGTGTTTTTATTTTCATTAGTACTTTCATCATTAATGTTTAAGTTTTCCTTTATATTTTTACAAAACTTTTTAATTATGACACGCTTGGTGTTTTTTTTATCAAATTGAAACACATATTCTGATACTATTCCACTTTTCCCATCATCATGAATCGCCTTTTTTACATTGTTATGGAAATACTGTTCTTGATTATACTCTACCAGCCGTACTACAGACTCAATTAGATTATTATTTTTTTTCTTACTGTCATCTTTTTTTATTCCGTTTGTTGAGATGACAGAATCGAATGCCGAAAGATGGTCTCCTGACAACCGTTTCCAATACTCCTGATTCAAAACATTTTCTATCTCTTTTTTACTGCATAGAGTTTCGTTGTCGCTTTTTAAAATTTCAAAAGGAAGCAAAAAAGTATGATAGCTATAGACTCTTTCATTTTTATCTTTGATTTCCATTATTCTTCCCCTTTTTATTAAACTTTTTTCAAACTTCCATATCCGGTATTCGTTTTTGCACCAATACCTAAATCCAAAATTAAATCCTTATAAAGTTTAAATCTTTGTTCCCGATTCATTTTTGCAATTATCTTTTCTCTTAACAAAAAATGGAATTCAAGTTTTACTTCCGGTTTAATTGCCAATATTCGAATTGGTATCGGATTTTTAAACATATATGGATGCGGTGTTATATAATCTGATTTTAAAATCTTATCGTTTGATCCATCAATAATAATGGCATCCAAAAACACATCTCTCTCTAATACATTAGTATTATTCTTGATTTTGTCATTGTCTACATCATCATTCCCATCTCCAAATATTTCATATATCATTTCTTTAAATAGTCTGTCATCAGTCAAAATGCCTATATCATCCTCAAGCCACTGACAAACATCTGTCTTATACTTCTCAATGGAAGCTCTCAACATCCCCTTAATTGAAGATCCCGGAATATAAGGTAAGCCTGTTACATAGTCAAAACTAAAACCCATTTTAAATGCACTGTCTTGCCCTTTCTCATACGATCCCTGTTTCAAACTCGACATTACAGGATTCGACAGGCCAACCAACAACCCCGGATAACTCACACAAGCTTGAAAACAGCCTATATCAAGCTTGGAAGTTTCCCTTTTTGTCAATTTTTGTAATTCTTTTTGTCGACTTTTAATCATTTCCTTTGTCTTATCGTCCAATGTAAAATCAACGATTCTTTTTACATCCTCTTCGACCTCCTCTGTTTGCATATAATAATCCTGTGTTTGAAACACATACCCCAAATTTGCAATCTTATTTTTTTCTGAATTATTCATTTTCTCCTCTATTTCTTGCAGCCCATTTCTCCGATCACCATTCATCTTCCATTCTCACCTTTATTTTTTTCTTTTGGAAAAAAATTAATTGCTAATTTCACCGCTATTGCTGCATTTAAAATATCTTGCTGAAGCTGCCCATAATCCAGTAAGGAACCTACATCTCCTTTTTGACTATGAGTTTGTTCGTATTTTTTCTTAACATAGGATAGTAAAACTGCCTTAGAATTGTTAGTGTCATTTCCACTTGCACTTTCTCCCGTAATTATTTCGTAAATTACATTCATTAGCTCCTGACGCTCAACAGCGGATTGTTTCTTTTCACTAAAAAATGCGACGGCAGATAGTAAACTTCCTGTGGACACTGCAACTGAAAAGGTAGCAATTTGACCTGCAAATCCACTTTTAATTTCTCCATTTATCACTATTTTTTTATTTTTGGAAAGACTATTAATCGCCTTAGGAATGTATTCATCAATTTTTCTCTTATTCTCCATCATTCTCCTCCCACTCTCTATTCATTGGAGTAATAGTGCAATAACCATAGCCAACAGAATTATTTCCGCCAAAAGCAATCGGTTGTTTACTAATCTCTTGAATAAAATTTGAAAAAACTTCCGCCTCTTCTTTTTCCCACAACACAGGAAAATAAAAATAACTTTGATGAGGAACAAATTCTTCATACCATAAGTTGGTGCTTTTTCCATCTTTCAAATAATTTCTGGCAATAATCGGCAAATCGATCATCCGAAAAAAATCCGTTCTCATAATAACAACCGGAACACCCTCGCTAATTTCCAGCAAAATTTTATATAGGTCATTCTCTTTGCTTTGTATTTCTTTTACATCATATCCTTCAACTTCCATGATGGCATGGTCATCTTTGTTTACAATTCCCGCTACGACTTGCCCTTTCTTTTCGTTCAGTTCCTTTTTTATTTCATTAAGAGCTTTTTCGAAATCTTCAGTACTCTTTGCAGATTGGAGATTTAATTTAATTTGAAAGGAGTCAATGGTATCTATCATTACTTGAAGTAACTCAGGTGTTGTCACCAAACAATATGCATGATCTCCTTTTGATACCCTCATCGGTCTAAACAGCAGTTGCCCACTTACAAATTTGCAGTTTCCTTTTCTATTTTGATTTTCTTCTTCAGCATCGGATCCAAAAATAGTAACAGAAGTTTCTGTAGTCCCATTTGCTCTCCAAAAGTCTCGCAAAGCCCCTTTTATACCTGAAGAGGGCATAATCGGCGTTGCTAAAACAGCATCCTTCTCCACCTCGCTTTTTATGTCTCCATAAATATTTCCACTTGTGCCAATATGCAGATTAGTAATGCACTTTGCTTTTAATAATGCGACTTTCATATTTCTCCTCCTAAATAATAATGATTGTATCCTATTTGCTGTAACCCATTTTTTTGAAATTCTTTTATAATTTCATTCACACGCTTCGTAATTAAGACACTTCCTGAATCCATCATACGATATAAAGTTTTTGTCTTTCTCCACGCATCATCAATATTGCCACCATTCATCGGGCGATTGACCACTGTATCTAATGAAGCAAACTCACTTTTCATCAAAATGTCTTGTGGATTGCTTACATAGCACGGAGATATACAATACAAAATATTTTCTTTCTTTACATGATTCTCAAAAATTTGGTCCACATTTAAAATCAATCCATTTTTTAATCTTTTTTTCTCTATTTCTTTTATTTTTGATGTTCTTACAGAAAATAAAGAACCTCCCAACCCCATTCCGACAACTCGGTTCATTCGTTTTGTTACTTCCTCTTCCTCACTATTTTCTATCTCTACATAGACTCCAAACGAGTATTCCACTTCACCTGATTCTTGTTTCAATCGAACATATTCTTTTTTGAATAAAGAGCTCATAGGGTCTTGGGGATTGGTCAAATCCATCATATCCTTCGATTTGGCCACTTTTCTATTAATTTTTAATCCTGTTTTTAAAACATATTCAAAAGGATATTCTATAACCGATAACTCATTTTGTAACAACTCTCCGGCATCGGAAATTCCTGCATCAATACTGATAAATCCAGTTGCCAATCCCTTTTTCGCATTATATCCTGAAGGGATCACTTTTCCTCCATTTGGAGTCATTATCATTTCTTTTCCTTCATCAAGAATAGAAGTATAACGCCGCACATCCTTTTTAGAATGTTTTTTTGCGTCTTTAGGAAGTGTTACATAAACTCGATTCACTTTATCCTCTAAATCATATCCATGAAGAAAAATACTGCTCATACGCTTTATTATTCCAAAATTCTGAACTTCACTGTTAGAACTGACGGCTGATTCGATAGAAAATCCTTTTTCCCCGACAGTCTTATTATTAAGTTCCTTTTCTTCCTGTGAATATGATCCTTTGTCTTTTAGACATAATAAATTTAAATATCGAATAATTCCGAATACAGTCGTTTGGCTCGGAAAAAATCTGGAAGTAATAAAATATTCCGCATTGCTTACTCCTTCACGAAAAGAACCGTCTTCTCCAAAAAAGTATTCTTCCAGTGGATGAAATAAAACTTTATATATCGCCATTTATTTTATCTCCTTTTCATTATAAAACTTCAATAACCCTATAACTGTCTCTATTTCCTGTAAACTATCCAAAGCTGCTTGCCGTTTTGTTTTTTCTGTTTTATCTTGAATCAGAGATAATTTCATATAAAAAATTTCTTCCAACAAATCAACTATCATTTCAATGTAATTTGCCTCCTCGCCTTTCTCCTCCTTTGTCTTAGTCTCATCAAAAATTCCGGGATATTCTTCAAAAAGATTTTTAAAAACTTCATTTAGATAGTTTTCCTTTTTCTTACCATCCTTTAGCATGGCAATCAAAAAAACATTTCGATAATCTTGTAACTTCGTACCAACCGACCTTAAAAAATCTTTCGAATTATTTAATTGCCCGTTTTGTTTTCCATATTCTTCCAACAAGTCTAGAAACATAGTATAAATTTTATTATTTTCACCGTTATTGAAAAAATTTATAAATTGAATTCCATGTTGTTTTCCCGAATGTTTTTCAAAATGAACACTAATTGTATTTTTGGTTTTGATTTTTTTAGATTTATCCAATTGATCTAAAACGCCGATTAGTGCTTCCTTCAAAGGGTATTTATAATAGCAAATCATAACGCCTGCTGAAAATCCCATCTTTTTTTCCTGTCCTTCTTCCTTGAAAGAAAAACCGCCGAAACAATTTATAAATTCATCATTTAAAGTAGATAGTAAATGAAAAATTGTTTCTCCATGATTTTTTACCGGAGCAATGAATAGGAGATCATCGCCTCCTGCATAAATCATCTTTCCACCATATTTTCCCACTTTTTCAAAGGCTCTTCTTGCATAATCGAAACATTTTTCTGAAAAGCCTTTGATTTCTTCTATTACTTGATTTCCTTCAATATCTTCCATACTTTTTAGAACTCCCCCCAAATTATCTCCATCAGCTTTTACCAACGCAAAATAATTTTTGGTTTGAGTATTTACATCAATTTTATTTCCGTTAACTCCTGCTATATCATCAATTGTAATGATGTGTTCCTCTTCAAGAAAATGCCATTTCATCAACTGTTGTGTTTTTTCTATTTTTTGAGTGAATCTTTTTATATTTTGATTTCTATTTTCCGGTTTCTCCTGCTCCAAACTATCTCTACTTTCTAAAAAATCTAACAAATAATTTTTATCTTCCTTCGGAATATAGCTTTGTCCCAATTCCAAAATATCCAAATTTGGACTCAAAGCTAATATCGGATTCTTTCCCTTTTCTACTTCTTTTTCAATTACATGAACTTGCAAATAATCTTCTATGAATTTCTTCGCTCTTTCAATATCCTCATCTCCCGTTAAGAAAATTGTTAAAATTTCCTTTGCTAAATCTTCCTTACACTTTTTTATACATTGATCGACTTTGCTTAATGGAATAGAATGATCTGTCTGAAAAATAATTCTGTCATGAAACAACCCTGCCCAAGGACAATTCTTGATAATCTTTTCTACCTTTCCGGTATTAACCGGTACTATAAAAAAATCATCCGGAATTTTAAGTTCTTGTTTAATCTGCTTGATTAAGTTCTTTGCATAATACGAAAAAATATAACTTGCCCCCCACAAACCTGCAGGAGTCGTTGTCAACATCAAGGTTTTTACAATCGGTCCGATTGTTATTCCAATATATTTCTTGTTCATAACCCACCTACCCTATTTTTATATCAGAAATTACACTATATTGCCATTTCCTAGTTTTTTTTGTTATCTCACTTTCAAACTCTTTTATTTCGTTTTCTATTACACCATTTATTTTGAATAATTGATAAATACTGTATTGCTCTTCATTTGGTATTTGTAAATGGATTTTTGAAGATAATTCCCTCTTGGATCTATCTAAAGAAAAAACGACTGAATGTATTTTATCACCCTTTTTTCGAAATTCTCCAATTTTACTATAGTCTACAAGAATAATGATTTCTTCATATGAAACTGGAAGATATTTAATCGGTGATGGAAATCTCTCTACTCCCTTTATTTTGACCTTAAATCTCGCTGTAATTTCTGACCGGTCTCCTTTTTTTACATTTCTGAACTCGTAAAATGGAGCCAATCCTAAAAGCCCTCTTACATAGTACAATTCTTGATTATTCAAATCATCTTTTTTATCTTTTTTAATAACATCATCTTTTTTAGAAGATTCTTTTATATTATAGCCCTTTTGTTTTAAGAATAATTTTAGTGATTTTTTTTCAAAAAGCACTTCTTCCTGTTTTTTATATTTTTTTAGCATAAATGATGGAATATATACATCATTCTTAGAATTGCAGTCACGCTCTTTGTCAAAATTCAAACCGGACTTTAATATTTGATGAAAAAATTTAATATCCTCCAATAAGTTTTGAACTTTCTCAGGCATTGAACCGACTTTATTTTCAATTTGTAATTTATAAACTCCCACACCTTTTTCTTTATCTTTTACTTTTAATTGTTCTATATATTTGTTTTCCAAACTTTGATACTTTTGTATATCTTCTAATATTCTTTCCTTTGTATTTCCTTTCAGTTTGAAATATCCATATCCTTTATTATTTCTCAAGCCAAAGCCGTTGACAGTTAAAAAAACGGGAAACAACTCTTGTATTTGATTTCTTAAATCTTGATGTGGCGAGAGAAATAAAATCTTAATTTCATTGTAAAAAGAAAATTTATTATCTTCTAATTTCCCGTAAAATGAGCCATAAAATGAATTTTTATCTTTTTTTTTCTTTTTATAAAAGGTCATATTAGAGTTTTTACAACCGTTGTTAAAGATTTTGACCTTGTAATCAAACGAAACTCTCTTTTTTTCATCTAAAGCATTGTTTTCGAATTCTTCCTCATTTTGTTTTAAAATACAGCTTTCTATTTCCGTTTTTTCTCTTTCTGTCTTCAAGTCATACCAATATCTTTTTAAAAAAACATCAAACCGTGGTTTCAAATCACTTGCTCGTATTCCTGCTGATTTCTCTTCTCCTTGAAAATGAATCATAGGTGTTATCTGCTCCAAACAAAACTCCACTATCGATTTCTTTACAATATTCATCTTTTCTCATGTGTTAAATATATTTATAACACAATTCCTCCTTTCTTTTAGAGCATAGATAATTTATTTGACGAATATACCCTGACTTTCTTAAGAACTTATCACTCTCATTCTGAGTTCCATATTTATATTTCCGTTCGGTTCTATTATAAAAACGATTTTATCGCTCTTGTACACAATTTACATTTCAGTTTGATTCAATTAATACCAACTCTGGAAATTATAACCCGGGAGACAAAAACACATCTACATTTCACCCTTATGTTAAGTATTGGATACATATTTTTTCAAATTTCCAATCTGATTTAGTTCTATTTTAACTGCAACACCTGATTTTTGGAATGTTATCTTTCCTAAACGGATATTCTTGGCAGAAATCTTGATATTCAAGGCTGTGCAGTCCTTTGCCGATATTGTCGCTGAATATAATGACCTCTACCAATAAAGGAACATCTTTCAATAAAACCAAGGTTTTCACTCCGATATAGTTATCGACGATATAAATACTCTTTTTCGCTATGCTGTAAATGTCCTTATAAGCAAGATTTACTTCGATCAGCTGTCCGTTCAAGAGTAAAAATCCATATTTGAGTTGTGGATTGCTGAGGTCAAGAATCAGGTTGGACAATTCGGATTTATGCACCACATTATTAAGAATGTCCTCCATTTTCGCCACCTGTTCTTCCACATCTCTTAAATCTCGTCTTAAATCCTGCATTTTCACGACATTACTCGTAATCTGCATCGAAAGCTGCAAAAACTCTCTCCTGCCAATCAACCCTTGATTTTCTATAATGTAGTCTTTCATTTGCTTAAAAGTACGAACTAAAGCTCTGCTTTGCCTTACTGCAAGATCTCCTTTTAATAAGGTAAGTATCTTCTATCCGGAACCTGTTTCCGATTTTGAGGTCAAATTTTTTGACCTCAAAAATTCCCATTCCTCTTTTGTGAAGGGAACAAATCTGCTATTATAATACAAAATAAGTTCCCCAATAATGCCTTCTATAGTTACATTTTCTTCCAACAATTCTTTTTCATAAAATTAGAAATTATAGATATATTCTCTCCTTCATAATACCTTACAAGTAAACTTTTGAATTCTGGCACTTCTTTTTCAGGAATAACTAAAATGCCTCCTCCATGAGATATTAAATAGTGATTCGCAAAAATAATAGATGCCCTCTTATACCGTCAAAGAAAATTTGAATCTTCATACAATAAAAGCATAATTTGATTGCAACATCAATTACATCGCCATTTTCTTCCGTAAGCTCTCGTATTCTGTCTTTCACATCACCTTCATTTGGTAACGGTGGTACATAAGAGGAACCTCCGATGGTTACGGGAACACCTCGAATACGACCGCCTTCTGAAAAAATCCTTCATTCACAAGCCTTGCAATATGGCTAAGCATATAATAATCCGATGTACTTGCTATTACATCCTTGTCCAAAAGAAATTCCCATGCATGTTTCAGATTTAAGATTTTCTATACATCCGTTGCTGTCATGCCGGAAACTTTTCCATTATCTATGATTTCTTCTGTTTGTGGAAAAGATGTAGCCACCCTCCCTTCAATACAGCCTGTTCATAAATATTCACCTTCATATTTGTTCTTGCGAAGGAAATATTATTCATAACATCAACAGATAATTGATCTTCTGAGTATCCTGCATCAGCAAGTTTCTTTTCTGCACGTCTAAGTTCTTTCCTTATTTCACATAATTTCACATATTTCTCTAGCGTTACGAAGTAGTAAATTATAGAGTTCTTCAGTGTATATTCCTACATATGTTGATGTCAATTTACCGGCTACACACTTTCTAACGTATAAATACTTCCCATCGCCACGTTCTTTCATTTCAGGTGTACCATCATAGGGCATCAAATTCAATCTAGCATGGAGATCAGCACGACCTCTAAGTAATTCTTGTATTTCGTTATATTTTATATTCATTATTTTTACTCCTTTGGAGAACATTTCTTGATAAAATTGTACCATTTTATTCCCCAAATCTCAATGCTTTATGGGAAACAAACATTATTTATATTCATCATATTTGTTCCCCAGTTGATTGCTAAAATTCTATTTTTCTTTCGTTCCAATGCAAATTTTATATCCTTTGTTCTCTCAAAATATCCAATATCTTTATGATAACTCATTCCCCATTTACAATGTAATAAACCTATAAACTGCTGCTCCTATCATCCGGTATTCCGTAAGGACTTAGTAGAAATTGAAAACAAGAATATTTTAATTATCCATGTCATTTCATTCTTACCTTACCACCGAAAAGGCGAATATATCGGCTTGAAATATTTTTACATCTCATAAAATCCTCCTTTTAGACCTGATTATTTGATTTTCACGATTTCTAAAATAAGGATACAGTGCTGAAAGCTCCTATTTATCTGGCTTTTCTCTCTGTATCTCTCTCAGACCACAAGCCCACTTTGGTTATATTCTAATAAGGACATGAAGGAAATTGCAATTATGTATCATTAATTTACATTCCACTTTAGTTATATTCTAATTGTATGTAAAGATTCCTAATGATATCAATGATTATGATTTACATTCCACTTTGGTTATATTCTAATAAAGGATTTGCAGTATTCATGACTGTTCTCATGACGAATTTACATTCCACTTTGGTTATATTCTAATTGTATCTTGCTAAACAGAATGAGCTTGCTGAAGCAAATTTACATTCCACTTTGGTTATATTCTAATGAATAGATATCAGTAGTTATTATCATACCGTAAAGTCATTTACATTCCACTTTGGTTATATTCTAATTGAGTTTAAAGTGGAATACAGATTATATCGCACATGAATTTACATTCCACCCTTGTGTCAAGTATTGGATACATTTTTAATTTCTTTTTTTTAATTATTTCAATCCTATTCTTATCAGAAACATATACTTCTCTATCACACTTTACATCTTTATGTTGTTAATCTTCAAAAGCACAGTTAACGCAAAATCCACCCATATCCTCACAATGATCCGTGAAAATTTTTCCACATTTAGGACAAGTAAACACTCCGCTTTTAAATTGTTTTTCTTCAAAATCAAACTCTTCATCAAAATACATATCTTCACTACTATTTACATAAATTTGTTCTATATTATTATTCGTAATTTCTAATTCTTGATAATCCTCATCTTCATCCAAATAATTATAGTTTGATTCTATTTCACTTTCCTGAATAATTCTTTCTACTGAAACTATAACATTTCCCTTAAAAGCATGCTCAATAGCTGGTGATTTTATAACTTCTTTGGTATCATCATCACGCCCCCAATATTCATATGAGTTACAATATAATTCTATCTCATATTCTAATTCATAAATTATACATACTTCACCATCAATTAAATCCGAATATACTCCATTTATGCCTATTAATGAACATTCTACAATATCTACATCTTCAATTCCTTCACTACCAATATCTTCTGACTCTAAATAATCATATGCATTATTATATATTTCTTCAATTACATCATCTGCTATTCTATCAGATACTCTTTCGATAAAAGATTCATCATTTCTATTCAAATCCACATAAACTCCAAACTCATATAAATCATATAATTTAGAAGCATATTTTTGAAACATACCTATTGTCATAAAAATAATAGACACATTAGGATTGATTTCTGTAAATTCATCAAGAAGTTCACCTCGTATTTCTAAGTTACCATGCTTATCCTTTCTCCACCAATCATCTTTTTCATCATTAGTGACAAAGATAATATTATTTATATTTTTATTGGTGGGTAACTTTAGTATTTCTTTCCACACAAACAAATCTCCAAATTTTTCCATTCCATCTTTTTTATCATCTTTAAATCCTGGTGGTAATTTATACTTATATCTTAATTCTCCTTCCTTTATTATTTCCAATTGTTCCTTAAAACCAATTTCTTTCCCTATTTGTTCGTTTGTTCCTAAATCAGAAATAAATTTTTCTATATCTTTTATTATTTCAGGCGAATCAGATGTGATTTCATTATATTCTCTTCCTACAGTATTTTTATATGATATTATAATCTCTCTACATTCTTCCATTTTTTTTGATATATCGTTTGAAAGAGCTCTATTACCAAAATATTTATATTTATAAGAACTATTCAAAGCATTTTCAAGTTTCTTTTCACTAGCATCAATTATAGATAATAGATTATTTTCAAAACTTAAATACCTTTTTCTTAAATCTCCAAACACACGATACTTATTTTTACTATATTCTTTAAAAACCTGATACGGAATCCATATTAAATCTGCACATTCATTAAAAATTCCTAAAACATTTTTACTTGTATATAAAGAATATCTTGCTAAATCTAAAATCACATTAGTATCTAAGACTATCGCTGTACCCTGTTTTTTCATTATACTTTCAAAATCCTCATATTTCAAATTTAAATCCTCCTTAAATCTATTTTATTACTTTTTGAAATCTCCACAAATCAAGTCTATCATTTATGCTATATAATAAAACTACATTATATCACTTAAAACAGTACCCACATAGACAATTAAAAATTTATCATCTGTATATCTTTATATCTCTACATTTTTACATCATATCAATCCAGAAACAGATAACTTTACCATTATATTTGATAATACTCAGATTTAATTCTTTTATATTATATCTTTTTATGCATATAGTCATACATTATTTTAACTTCAACACTGGATTTTTCAATAGATTATTGATAAGGTCGGTGTAAATCATCTGATCTACTACTTCCGTTATGCTCGTAATTCTTTGTCCTGCATCTTTGGAAGACGCTCCGCAATGATAGATTCTCTGATGTTCGGTATTCCAGTCAATAATAATGTATCTGTCATGAAACTCTCCACCGGATTTTTGGAAAGTTATCTTTCTAAACGGATATTCTTGATAGAAATCCTGATATTCAAGGGTATGAAGTCCTTTGCCGATGTTATCGCTAAATATAATGACCTCTACAGATGAAGGAACGTCTTTTAGCAAGACCAAAGTTTTCACTCCGATGTAGTTATCGACGATATAAATGCTCTTTTTCGCTATGCTGTAAATGTCCTTATAAGCAAGATTGGCTTCAATCGGCTGTCCGTTCAAAAGTAAAAATCCGTATTTGAGTTGTGGATTACTGAGGTCAAGAATCAGGTCAGACAGTTCGGATTTATGCACAACATTCCCTAAATTGTTCACTAATCCTGCCACCTTATCTTCCACATTCATTAAATCCCGTCTTAAATCCTGCATTTCCACGACATTACTTGTGATTTGCATCGAAAGCTGCAAAAACTCTCTTTTCCCAATCAACCCTTGATTTTCTACAATGTAGTCTTTCATTTGCTTGAAAGTACGAACTAAAGCTCTGCTTTGCCTTACAGCAAGGTCACCCTTTAATACAGTCATCAGCATATAGATTCCCTGTTCAGTAAAGGCATAAGGAAGGTATCTTGTACCACCCCAACTTGAGGTGAAAAGTTTGCACCTCAAGTCATCCATTTCTTCTTCGGTGAGCCTGAACATAAAATCTTCGCCTTCAAATTTCTCAATATTATTCTTGACCTGCCTGTTGAAATTTTTCGTTTCATATCCATAAATCTCTGCCAGCTCAAAATCAAGCATAACCTTTTGTCCCCTAATAATATAAATCTTTTTTACAAGGGATTCATGATTTACGATCATCATTTCATCTTTTTTATCCATTTCTTTGTCCCCTTTATTCAAATCTCCAAACAATTCATTTTATAGAGCATATTGTGTCATAAATAAAATGTCATTCATCATAAAAACTTTAAAAATTAAAAACTTATATGTATCCCTATCCGACCACAAGACCACTTTGGTTATATTCTAATAAACGAAAAATCAAGCCGAAAACAAAACAATTCAAAATTTACATTCCACTTTGGTTATATTCTAATTTAAAATTAATCCGTGGTCATGGCTT
>NZ_KB446648.1:50794-58302 GCF_000340375.1 Eggerthia catenaformis OT 569 = DSM 20559 | reverse complement strand
ATTTACATTCCACTTTGGTTATATTCTAATTAATGATGACAAAATAATTAGATTGAAACAAATTAATTTACATTCCACTTTGGTTATATTCTAATTGGAATAAAAGTAGACATTGAAGATGATAAATTCTTATTTACATTCCACTTTGGTTATATTCTAATTTTCAAAGATGTCACTTTCGGAACATATTATATTAATTTACATTCCACTTTGGTTATATTCTAATTTGATTTACCTTGTTTTGAATTTGATGAAATGTACAAATTTACATTCCACTTTGGTTATATTCTAATTAATATAGATATCATGATTGTTCTGTTCCTGTTTTGATTTACATTCCACTTTGGTTATATTCTAATGTTCGAAAACTCTGAAAAGCTAAAAGCCCAACTTGCATTTACATTCCACTTTGGTTATATTCTAATGCTTTGCTATAGGGACTATTGTCATTGAAAGATTAAAATTTACATTCCACTTTGGTTATATTCTAATCGAGATAAGAGGACTAACAGACAAGCAGAATTATAATTTACATTCCACTTTGGTTATATTCTAATTACAAGAATACAGGAACAACAGGCTGCAAATAGAAATTTGCATTCCACTTTGGTTATATTCTAATACCGCACGGCAACAGAACCTTCCATATCCCCCGTACATTTACATTCCACTTTGGTTATATTCTAATACAAAAGTCTTTTAATGAAAGCAATACATATTTTATATTTACATTCCACTTTGGTTATATTCTAATTCATGTCCTTAAATTTAAGAAACTTGTAATAAATAACATTTATATTCCACTTTGGTTATATTCTAATTATCTGTACATAACAGGTTTAACTGCGTGTACTGTAGATTTACATTCCACCCTTGTGTCAAGTATTGGATACATATTTTTTCAAATTTCCAATCAACTTTTTTTACTCTATTTTAACTTTAAAATTGGATTTTTCAAGAGCTTGTTTATCAGGTCTGCATATACTACTTGGTCAACTACTTCCGATATAGTTGTAATTCTTTGCCCTGCATCTTTGGAAGAAGCTCCGCAGTGGTATATCCTCTGCTTATCTGTATTCCAATCAATGATAATATACCTGTCATGGAACTCCCCTCCGGATTTTTGAAACTTTATCTTTCTAAACGGATATTCTTTACAAAAATCTTGGTATTCAAGTGTATGAAGTCCTTTACCAACATTGTCGCTGAATATAGTGATTTCTACCGATGAGGGTATATCCTTTAACAGTACAAGTGTCTTAACTCCGATATAGTTATCAACGATATAAATGCTCTTTTTTGCTATGCTGTAAATATCCTTATACGCAAGATTCGCTTCTATCGGCTCTCCGTTTAAAAGCAAAAATCCATATTTTAGCTGTGGATTGCTAAGGTCAAGAATTAACTCTGACAGTTCGGATTTATGCACAACATTACCTAAATTGTCCACCAACCCTGCCACCTTATCTTCCACATTCATTAAATCTCGTCTTAAACCCTGCATTTCCACAACATTGCTTGTTATCTGCATGGAAAGCTGTAAAAATTCTCTTTGTCCAATCAAGCCTTGGTTTTCTACAATGTAGTCTTTCATCTGCTTGAAAGTGCGTATTAAGGCTTTACTCTGCTTGACAGCAAGCTCCCCTTTAAGAACCGTCATCAGCATATAGATTCCGGCTTCACTAAAAACATAAGGTAAGTATCTTCTGCCTCCTGAACCTGTTTCCGATTTTGAGGTCGAAATTTTCGACCTCAAATTTTCCCATTCCTCTTTTGTGAGTTGAAACCTGAAATCATCGTCAAATTTCTCAATGTTATTTTTGACCTGTTCATTAAATCTTTTTGTTTCATACCCATAAATTTCTGCCAGTTCAAAGTCAAGCATTACTTTCTGTCCCCTTATGATATAAATTTTTTCTGCAAGGGATTCCTGATTTACAAGCATAATTTCGTCTTTTTTATCCATCTTTTCCATTCCCTTTCTCAAATTTCCAAATAATCTCCACCTTGTCTTTATCATAGACATAAATCCTGTCTATGACTTCGTTGATCCAGTCTAAAACAAGCTCTCCTTTTGCAACCGCTTCTCTTAGCTTATCAACATTAAGGTTATGTCCTGAAGATGTATTTTCTTTTATCTTGTCCGTAATGATGGCTATTTCCTGTTCTGTATTTTTAAGTTTTTTGCTTAAATCTTCTTTCTTTGATAAATATGCTTCTTTATCTATTTCGTCCTGTTTATGCCTTTCATAAAGCTGCATTTTGGAAACCTGAATCTTTTGCTTTTCCGCTTCCAGTCTTTTCTTCCTGTCAAGCAGGCTTTCACAAATGCTTTCCATAACTTTATACTCAATCTTTCTTGTCTGCTCTTTTTCAAGAAAGCTCTCTGTATAAAGTTTAATCTCTTTTGAAACAATGTCTTCTAATGTTTCTGCTTTTATCTTCCCTTTCAAGCAACCATAATCCATTGCTATATATCTATATGGACAACAATACCCATCTGTTTTCCCATAATTAACTGTATAGGTCATTTTATGATGACACTTACCACAATAGACCTTATCCTGAAGTATATGAAAATTCTTACGCTCTCTACTGATTAGTTTTGCATTGCTGTTTAGCATATCCTGAACCTTACCAAAATCTTCTTTAGAGATAATAGCTTCGTGCATATCTTCTCTAATTATCCAGTCTTTGCTATCAACCCATTTTCTATTATCAGAACCAACTTCCTGTACCCTTGTCTTTCCACCAACAACCGCTCCTGTATAAACTCTTTGTGTTAAAACATATCTGATAATCTGTCCTGTCCATACTCCACTTCCTCTTTTAAGCCCTATATGTTTTGCCGGCGTTAAAACACCTCTATGATTAAAATCCTTGGAGATGGAAAGCATACTTTCTCCACTCAGGTATCTTTCAAAGACTTCTTCAATGATGTTTCTCACTCTTTCATCGACAAGTAGCTGATGATGGTCTTTTTCATCTTTTACATATCCATACGGTGCTTTTGAACCGAAATAATACCCTCTATCCTGTCTTACTCTTACTGATGAACTGATTTTTTGTGAAATGTCCTTGGAATAGTAGTCGTAGACAAGATTCTTAAAAGGAATTTCTAAACTGCTGATTCCATTCTCATTGTTATTACTGTCATAATTGTCATTCACAGAGATGAAACGAACCTGCATAAAAGGGAATATCTGCTCAATATATGCTCCGGATTCAATATAATCTCTTGCAAATCGTGATAAATCCTTTACAAGAATAGTTCTTATCTCATTTTTCTTCACAAGACCTATCATCTTTTGAAATGCAGGACGATTAAAAGCTGATGTTAGATAACGATACTTCTAAAACACAAGTAAATCCAACATTTTTATAACAGCATACAAGCTGGTATTGTACAAAAAACTGAATATATCACATACCAAGCGGTGATTTTTCGCTTCTGTCAAAGGAAGCATAAGGACACCGCTTTTTTCATGCCCATGTTACGAAGTAGAGGCATATACAGGCTTGTAATACAAGGCTTTTTGAGGGCGGTTTTGACAAAGTAAGGGTAATATACCTTTTCTTTCAAAATCGCCCTTTAACTGCGTAACAAATAAAAACGAAAGGAGCAGAAATCATGGCAGTTTTCAGAGTAGAGAAAAACAGAGGCTATACCGTCATGAGCAATCACCACCTGCGAAATAAGGAACTGACCCTAAAGGCAAAAGGCTTGCTTTCTCAAATGCTGTCGCTTCCGGAAAACTGGGACTATACCCTTGCAGGACTATCCCATATCAACAAAGAAAGTATTGATGCCATTCGCACAGCAGTTTTGGAGCTTGAAAAGGCGGGATATATTGAAAGGTCACAAGGCAGAGATGAAAAAGGGAAAATGACAGCCATTACCTACACCATTTATGAGCAGCCGATTAGTCCGGTATTAGACCAGCCGGTATTGGAAAATCCAACATCGGATAAGCCGATATTGGAAAAACCGAAAGCGGATAATCCGACATCGGAAAATCCAACGCAATTAAATAAAGATATACAAAAAACTGATCTATCAAAAAAAGAAGAAATAAATAAAGATGGATTAAATACCGATTCCATTCCTATCCTTTCCCCTGACCCCTCTCCTTTGGAGAAGTCATTACCGGAAAAGAAAGGAACGGATGAGAAAGACGCATATAAAATCTATGAGGAAATTATCAAGGACAATATCGAGTATGAACACCTCATAAACGCTAAACGCCTTGACCGTGATCGCATCGATGAAATCCTTGACCTTATTCTTGAAACCGTATGCAGCAAAAGAAAGCGCATCTTAATTGCAGGTGATGAATACCCGGCGGAGCTTGTAAAGGCAAAATTTATGAAGCTTGACAGCAGCCATATCGAGTTTGTCCTTGACTGTATGCAGGAAAATACCACAAAGGTAAGAAACATAAAGCAGTATCTAAAGGCGGTGCTTTTTAATGCTCCGTCCACCATAGGAAACTATTACACCGCACTTGTCAATCACGATATGTACGGAGGAAATAACTTCTAAAGGAGAAAAATTATGAAACAGGGAACCCTTATCTTTGACGAATACCGCGACCGTTACGACATCCGTTTTGACTTAAACGAGTATTACGGCGGGCTTCACTGCGGGGACTGTCTGGAGGTATTTCTTCGCGGCAAGTGGAAGCCTGCAAGAATGGAATACGGCAATAACTGGTATCTTACAGGGATCCGAACCGATGACTTAAACGGGCTTTTGGTGCGGATTTAATTCATATAACCTGAGGTAGCAAAGAAAGGAGGAAAAAATTGCAGGATGAAATAAACGAAAAAGTGATCGCTCTGTATATCAAAGGCGGAAAAATTACCGCAAGGCTATTACAAAAAGCGATAAAGCTTTTCCTTGCGGAGATGAAAAAGCAGGAAGCAAGGCGGCAGCTTCCCCACGGAAAGCAAAGCCTAAAGCAGCTTATGAAGCAGAACGCAGGCGTTTCCAATATCGAAATCACGGATGAAAATATCAAAGCCTTTGAAGCAACCGCAAAGAAATACGGAATAGACTTTGCCCTAAAAAAAGACAAAAGCACTTCTCCGCCCCGCCATCTTGTGTTTTTCAAAGGACGGGATGCGGATGTTCTAAAGGCGGCCTTTGATGAGTTTTCCAAAAAGAAGCTCACAAAAGAAAGGCTCCCCTCTGTAAGAAAGGTGCTTTCCGCCTTTAAGGAGCAGGCAAAGGCAATCAATAAAGGTCGTGAAGTTGTAAAAAATAAAGACAGGGGGATTGAACGATGACGGAAGAAACAAAGAAACAAATTTTACTGCATCTGCCTTATCTGGTCTTTGTCTATCTCTTTGACAAAATAGCACAGGGCTTTCGCCTATCCTACGGCATGGATTTTGGAACAAAGCTTCTGCACTTTCCAAAAGGTTTGGCAGAAGCCTTTTCTTCTCCCCTTATCAGCTTTCATTTAGCCGACCTTTGTATCGGAATCATAGTGGCTGCACTCATTCGTTTTGCTGTCTATGTAAAAGGCAAAAATGCAAAGAAATATAGAAAAGGAACAGAGTACGGATCCGCCCGTTTTGGAAATAAAAAGGACATTAAGCCATATATTGATCCCGTCTTTAGGAACAACATTCCTCTTACCAAAACGGAGTGCATTACTATGAATAGCCGCCCGAAAAATCCGAAATACGCAAGAAATAAAAACATCCTTGTGGTCGGAGGCTCCGGCAGCGGAAAGACACGCTTTTTTGTAAAGCCGTCATTGATGCAGATGCACAGCTCCTATGTAGTTACCGATCCAAAAGGCGAGCTGCTTCTCTCCTGCGGAAAGCTTCTGCAGCGAGGCGGATATAAAATCAAGGTGCTGAATACCATCAATTTCAAAAAGTCTATGCGGTACAACCCTTTCTCATATATCCGAAGTGAAAAGGACATTTTGAAGCTGGTAAATACGATCATCATGAATACCAAAGGCGACGGCGAAAAAGCCGCTGAGGACTTCTGGACAAAATCGGAACGCCTTTTCTACTCTGCATTGATCGGATATATCTTCTATGAAGCACCAGAGGAAGAAAAGAATTTTACCACGCTTCTTGAAATGATAAACGCATCGGAAGCCCGTGAAGATGACCTGGAATTTCAAAGTCCGGTGGATCTTATGTTTCAGAGATTGGAGGAAAAAGATCCGGAGCATTTTGCGGTAAGGCAGTATAAGAAGTTTCTGCTTTCCGCAGGGAAAACAAGATCCTCAATATTAATTTCCTGCGGCGCCCGTCTTGCCCCCTTTGACATCCGAGAGCTTAGGGAGCTTCTTGAAAAGGACGAAATGGAGCTTGATACCATAGGGGATCGAAAAACAGCCCTCTTTGTTATCATAAGCGATACCGATGATACCTTTAACTTTGTTGTTTCAATACTCTACACCCAGCTATTTAATCTTCTCTGCGACAAAGCTGATGATGTGTATGGCGGAAGGCTCCCCGTTCATGTTCGCTGCCTGCTTGATGAGTTTGCAAATATCGGGCAGATTCCAAAGTTTGAAAAACTGATTGCCACCATTAGAAGCCGTGAAATATCGGCTTCTATTATTTTGCAGTCCCAGTCCCAGCTTAAAGCAATCTATAAGGAAAATGCGGACACCATCACAGGAAATTGCGACAGCTTCCTCTTTCTTGGAGGAAAGGAAAAAACAACACTAAAGGACGTATCTGAAATACTCGGTAAGGAAACCATCGACAGCTTTAATACCTCTGAAACAAGAGGACGGGAGCTTTCCCACGGGCTGAACTATCAAAAGCTCGGTAAAGAGCTTATGACACAGGATGAGATTGCGGTAATGGACGGCGGCAAATGCATCCTGCAAATAAGAGGCGTAAGACCGTTCTTTTCGGATAAGTACGATATTACAGCTCACCCAAATTACAAATATCTTTCCGACTATGACAAGAAAAACTCTTTTGATGCGGAAAGATATATAAAACGCCGCCCCGCTATCGTAAGGCAAAATGAAGTCTTTGACTACTATGAAATCGATGCGGAAAAATTAACGGAAGAATAAAAGAAGGAGGAAAAAGCTTGATATATAAGACAGCAGTATATAGAGCGCGGGCACCTGACGTCCGTTTCTGATCCGCTAAAGAAAGCGGATTTTTTTATGAGGAAATAAGCAAAAATTTATGTTTAGCCGCAAAGGCGGCAGAAAGGATGAATCTATGGGATTTTTTAATTCAGCAGTCGGAGTATTACAGACACTTGTTATCGCACTTGGCGCAGGCCTTGGAATCTGGGGCATTGTAAACCTTTTGGAAGGATATGGGAACGATAACCGTGCGACACGTTCATAAGTGAAAAGCTTATGCACTAAGTCGAAGGACTTAAAGTTTGAAACTTAGGAGAACTGACAATCTGATAGGTAGAATGACGGGGTAACGCCCTGAAATGCCTACACTGATACTCCGATTGGCAATGAATATTAGACTATTTCATTGTCAAAAGCTCGGTGAAG
>NZ_KB446648.1:0-50694 GCF_000340375.1 Eggerthia catenaformis OT 569 = DSM 20559 | reverse complement strand
CTAAACGTATTCAAAGATAAGATTGTCGGAACGTGGTAAGCCGGGAACATGGAAGCAGTCTAATGCTAATGAAGTGTTGAATGGGAAAATGACTGTAAAAACAGCATATAACCATTCTTTATCTCGGGGAAAGTGGTGGCACAGTACCTATGAAGCGAAAATAATAAGTTCGTGGAGGGATAGCCACCAGTCACAGGAAAGTACAAGAACTGAAATTAAGACAAACATAGCTTCGAGTATGACAAAGAAAATCAAATCCGAAAGGAGATGGTGACTGTGTCCACTTCGAAACAAACACTGAAACAAAGCAAAATCCGTTATACGGAATACTATGACTTGCAAAAAGTCCTTGATGATTTATATGAAGATAGTAGTAAGAATAAAATATTTTCAAATTTAATGGAGTTGATAACTTCAAGAGAAAATATAAAACTTGCCTATCGCAGTATCAAAGGGAACAAAGGCAGTCATACAGCCGGAGTAGATGGCAGAACAATAAAACATCTATCAAGGCTAAATGAAGAAAAATACATTTCTCTCATACAAAAACAGTTTCATTGGTATAAACCACGCCCTGTAAAGAGAGTGGAAATGCGAAAGTCTAACGGGAAAATCAGACCTTTAGGAATACCGACTATTGTAGACAGAATTGTACAACAATGTATCTTGCAAATATTAGAGCCGATATGCGAAGCCAAGTTTCATGACAGCTCCTATGGGTTTCGACCTAACAGGAGTACGGAACACGCTATCGCAGAATGTGCAAGACTAATGCAGATACAGCACTTACACTATGTAGTTGATATTGATATACAAGGATTTTTTGATAACGTATATCATGCAAAGCTCATAAGGCAGCTTTGGAATTTGGGAATCCAAGACAAAAAGTTACTTTGTATCATTAAGGAAATGCTGAAAGCAGATATTGTTATGCCCGATAAAGAGGTAATTACACCAACAAAGGGAACACCACAAGGCGGAATATTATCACCGCTACTATCTAATGTAGTCTTGAACGAATTAGATTGGTGGGTTTCTTCTCAATGGCTGACAATACCCACGCATTATCCATATAAACAGAGAACGAACAGTCAAGGAACAGAGATAAAAAGTCATACCTACAGAGCTTTAAGAACAAGCAACCTAAAAGAAATATATATTGTAAGGTATGCTGATGATTTTAAGATATTTTGCCGTAATTACTACGATGCAAAAAGAACTTATCAGGCAGTTACAAAATGGTTGCAAGACAGATTAAAACTAAATGTGAGTGAAGAAAAATCTAAAATAACAAATCTAAAACAAAGGTATTCGGAGTTCTTAGGCTTCAAGCTTAAGGTTAAACCAAAAGGCAAAAAGTTTGTTGTACAGTCGCATATAAATGATAAGGCACTGAAAAAGGCAAAAGAAAATATTTCTAAATGTGTTGCGGATATAAAAAGACCTGCAAATGAAAAGGAACAGTACAAAGCAATAGCTAAGTATAATGCTACTGTTTCAGGCTTGCATAATTATTATCAAATAGCAACAAATGTGAGTTTGGACTTTGCTAAAATAGCCTTTCACATTAAAAAGCAGATGAACAACAGACTGGATATTAAAACCAGTGGAACACTAAACAAAGGATTTATCAAAGAAAAATATGGAAAAAGTAAACAGCTTCGCTTCCTTAATGGACATCCGTTAATTCCAGTTGGATATATCAGGACAAAGGACGCAAAACACAAGAAAAAGGTTGTAAATAAATACACTGTAAAGGGCAGAGCTTTCATTCATAAAAATCTACAAATTGATGTAGATACACTTGTCTGGCTGATGAAGCACCCTGTGCTTGATAAAAGCATAGAATTTGCAGACAACAGAATTTCGCTCTTTGCAGCTCAATATGGCAGATGTGGAGTAACAGGAATAAAACTTACACCAAACGATATACATTGCCATCACAAGATACCGCTTGAACAAGGCGGTACAGACAGTTACAGCAACTTAATTCTTGTTACGGAGGCAGTTCATATACTCATCCATGCAACAAAAGAAGATACAATCCAAAAATATATAAAAGAGCTTGGCTTAACGCTCAAGCAGATTGAGAAATGTAATAAGCTTAGAAAAATGGCAGGATTGCCACTAATTTAGAGAAAAAATAATTTGTTACGAAGTGTGTAAGTCTTAGTTAAAACGTGAAAATCTTTCTTGTGATGGAACGCCGTGTGCGGTGAAAGTCGCATGCACGGTGTGAAGTGGGGGAAAATCCGGAGATAACATCAAAGGATTACCTATCACTATCGGGCGCTAAATCACAGGGAATCAAGCAGCTTATGGCAGGAGGAGGCGTTGCCCTTATCGGTACAACACTTGTTCCGCTTCTTCGCGGACTGTTCGGATAAGGAGGTAACACGTGCAGAGCATACTTGATGCAATCGATGAATGGATCAAGGAAATTTTAATTGGATCCATTCAGGAAAATCTTGAAGCTCTGTTCGGAGATGTCAACGAAAAGGTAGGAACCATAGCGGCAGAGGTAGGCAAGACCCCGCAGGGCTGGAACGGCAGCGTATTTTCCATGATAAAAACCTTGTCGGAAAATGTGATCGTCCCCATTGCGGGGCTTGTCATTACCTATGTTCTTTGCTACGAGCTGATCAGCATGATTATTGATAAAAATAATCTGCACGAGTTGGACACCTTTATGTTTTTTAAGTGGTTTTTCAAGGCGTGGGTAGCGGTATTTATCGTTACCCATACCTTTGATATTACCATGGCGGTATTCGATGTGGCGCAGCACGTTGTATCGGGCGCATCCGGCGTTATCAGCTCGGACACAAGCATTGATGTGGCATCCTCTCTTACCGCACTACAAGGAAAGCTGAAGGATATGGAAATACCGGAGCTTTTACGGCTTTCCATAGAAACCGGACTTGTGAGCATTTCGATGAAAATCATGTCCGTTTTTATTACCGTTGTCATCTACGGCAGAATGATAGAGATCTATTTAGTCTGCTCCGTCGCCCCGATTCCATTTGCCACTATGACAAATAAAGAATGGGGACAGATCGGAAACAACTATCTGAAAAGCTTATTCGCACTCGGTTTTCAGGGCTTTTTAATCATGGTATGCGTCGGAATATATGCTGTCTTGGTAAAGGCTATGACCGTATCGGACAACCTGCATACCGCGATATTTTCTCTTGCGGCATATACCGTGCTGCTTTGCTTTATGCTCTTAAAATCAAGTGCCATTTCAAAATCAATTTTTGGAGCGCATTAGCCCTAATACAAAGGAGGTATCAAAACAATCAGTAAAAAATACAGCATTATCTATGCCGATCCGCCATGGAAATACGAAAGAAGCAAAGTACAGGGCGCGGCGGAAAATCACTATCCCACCATGAGCATAGAGGAGCTTTGTACGCTTCCCGTTTCTGAAATCGCGGAAAAGGACTGCGTACTTTTTTTATGGGCTACTTTCCCGCAGCTTAAAGAAGCCCTGCAGCTAATTAAGGCATGGGGCTTTCAGTATAAGACGGTCGCTTTTGTATGGCTGAAAACAAATAAAAAGGCTGGAACATGGTTTTACGGGCTTGGCTTTTGGACGAGAGGAAATGCGGAAATCTGCCTACTTGCAACGAAAGGTCATCCCAAAAGACAGGCGAAAAATGTTCATCAGCTTATCATAAGCCCCATTGAAGCACACAGCAAAAAGCCGGATATAGCAAGAGAAAAAATCACAGCCCTTATGGGAGATCTCCCTAAAATAGAGCTTTTTGCAAGGAAGGAAAGTCCCGGATGGGATATATGGGGAAACGAAGTAAAAAGCAATATTACGCTTTAACGGAAAGGAGGCTTTTATGGCGTATGTACCCGTACCAAAAGACTTAACAAAGGTTAAAACAAAGGTCGCCTTTAACCTTACAAAAAGGCAGATCCTTTGCTTTACGGCAGCCTTAATTTTAGGGCTGCCTGTTTTCTTTCTCCTAAAGGGAAGCGCAGGAACAAGTCTTGCGGCTTTTTTCATGATTTTAATCATGCTTCCCTTTTTTCTCTTTGCCATGTACGAAAAGCACGGACAGCCCCTTGAGGTAGTCCTAAAGCATATCGTGCAGACAAAGTTTATCCGAAAGAAAGAGCGTCCATACAGGACGAGAAACTATTATACCCTTTTAATAAAGCAGAGAAAACTTGAAAAGGAGGTATTTCATATTGTTAAAGGACAAAACAAAGGAAAAAAACAGCGTAAAAAATAAAAGAAAGCTCACAAGAAGCGAGAAAAAGCAGATTGCAGAACTTATCCGAAAAGCAAAGCCGGAAAAGAAAGCTTCTTCCGCACAGGAGAGCATCCCCTATCTTTCCATGCACCCGGACGGGATATGCAGAGTAACAGAAAACAGATACAGCAAGTGCATTTCCTTTTCCGACATCAATTATCAGCTTGCAGGTGCGGATGAAAAAACCGCCATCTTTGAAAACTGGTGTGACTTTCTGAACTACTTTGATTCTTCTGTGGATGTGCAGCTTTCCTTTATCAATCAGGGAAGCCACGGAGAAGCAAAGAACGCAATCGAAATTCCGGCAAAAGAGGATGCCTTTGACGCCATAAGAAGTGAGTATCAGACAATGCTTTCCGATCAGCTTTCCAAAGGAAACAACGGTCTTGTAAAACTGAAATTCGTAACATTCAGCGTAGAAGCGGAAAATATGAGCGCGGCAAAGGCAAGGCTTAACCGCATTGAAACGGATATGTTAAACAATTTCAAGGTGCTTGGCGTAAGCGCTCATTCCATGAACGGATATGAAAGGCTGGAAATCATGCACGGCATTTTTCACCCGGAGGGAGAACCCTTTTTCTTCTCTTGGGACTATCTTGTGCCGTCAGGATTATCGACAAAGGATTTTATCGCGCCGTCCTCTTTTTACTTCGGAGAAGGCAGAACCTTTCGCATAGGAAAAAAGCTTGGCGCGGTAAGCTTTCTTGAAATCTTAGCCCCGGAATTAAACGACCGCATCCTGTCCGACCTTTTGGATTTGGAAACGGGAATGATTGTAAACCTGCATATCAAAAGCATCGATCAGGCGGAAGCAATCAAAACCATAAAAAGAAAAATCACCGACCTTGACAAGATGAAGATTGACGAGCAGAAAAAAGCAGTACGCTCCGGCTATGACATGGACATCATCCCGTCCGACCTTGCCACATACGGAGGCGAGGCAAAAAATCTCTTACAGGATTTACAGAGCAGAAACGAGAGAATGTTTCTTGTTACTTTTCTTGTGGTGAATATGGCGGATAGCAAAAGAAAGCTGGACAACGATGTTTTTGCCGCCGCAGGAATTGCACAGAAATATAACTGTGCTTTAACCCGCCTTGACTTTCAGCAGGAAGAAGGCCTGATGTCAAGCATCCCGCTTGGAATAAATGAAATTGAAATTCAAAGAGGGCTTACTACCTCAAGCACCGCTGTATTCATTCCCTTTATCACGCAGGAGCTTTTTCAGGGAGGAGAAGCGCTTTACTACGGACTTAACGCTCTTAGTAACAACATGATTTTATGTGACAGAAAGCAGCTGAAAAACCCCAACGGTCTGATTCTTGGAACGCCCGGTTCCGGTAAATCCTTTGCGGCAAAGCGTGAAATTACAAACGCCTTTTTAATCACAGATGATGACATCTATATCTCCGATCCCGAAGCCGAGTATGCCCCTTTGGTAAACAGCCTTTTAGGACAGGTCATCCGCATTTCTCCCACAAGTAAAGAATATATCAATCCGATGGATATAAACTTAAATTACAGCGAGGATGATAACCCTCTTGCCTTAAAATCGGACTTTATCCTTTCCCTTTGTGAGCTTGTAGTCGGAGGAAAGGAAGGACTTGCACCTGTGGAAAAAACGGTCATAGACCGTGCGGTAAGAACGGTTTACAGGGACTTTCTTGCAGACCCTCTGCCGGAAAGGATGCCTGTTTTGGGAGATTTATATGAGGAGCTTTTAAGACAGCCGGAACCGGAGGCGGAAAGAGTTGCGGCAGCCCTTGAGCTTTATGTAACAGGTTCTCTTAATGTATTTAACCACCGAACCAATGTAGAGCTTAATAACCGCCTTGTCTGCTTTGATATAAAGAGCCTTGGAAAGCAGTTAAAAAAGCTTGGAATGCTCATTGTGCAGGATCAGATATGGAACCGCGTTACCATAAACAGAGCAAAAAAGAAAGCAACCCGCTACTACATGGACGAATTTCATCTTCTGCTTCGTGAGGAACAGACCGCCGCATACAGCGTTGAAATCTGGAAGCGTTTCAGAAAATGGTCAGGAATCCCGACAGGGATCACGCAGAATGTCAAGGATCTCTTATCCAGCCGCGAGGTAGAAAATATCTTTGAAAACAGTGACTTTGTGCTGATGCTTAATCAGGCGGTAAGCGACAGAACTATCCTTGCAAAGCAGCTTAATATTTCTCCTCAGCAGATGAAATATGTAACCCATACGGAATCCGGCGAAGGACTTCTCTTTTACGGAAATGTGATTCTGCCATTTGTAGATCATTTCCCGAAAGATACAAAGCTTTACAAGGTTATGACGACAAAGCCGGAGGAAGTGAGCGGCGAATGAAGAAACTAACCCATTTCAGCCTGTTTACCGGAATCGGAGGAATCGACCTTGCGGCGGAAGCCGCAGGCTTTTCTACCCTTTGTCAATGTGAATGGGCGGACTTTCCGAATGCCGTATTAAAAAAGCATTGGCCGGATGTTCCGCGTTTTCAGGATATTACCACAGTTACAAAGGAGGCATTTATTGAAAAAACAGGACAAGACAGTGTTACCCTCATATCCGGGGGCTTCCCATGTCAGCCCTTTTCCGCCATCGGAGCAAAAAAGGGCTTTACAGACCCCCGTTATCTCTGGCCGGAAATGTGCAGAGTTATTAAAGAGCTGCACCCCCATTTCGTGCTTGGCGAAAATGTTGCTAACTTCATCAATATGGGGCTCAACAAAACGATTTTTGACTTGGAGAAAGCGGGATATGCCGTTTGGACATTCGTACTTCCTGCTTGTAGCGTCGGCGCGTGGCATGAACGCAAGCGAACTTTTATCGTGGGGGCAGATGTTTCCTACGCCCCTTGCTTCCGACACGGGAACGCGTCCGAAAGTGCCGCAGGTAGTCCTATCTCCTGCGGGCTCCTTTCGCAGAAAGAAGAAAACGGGGCACTGGTCAGCGAATCTTTCAGAAGCAATCTATTATCTGGAAAAGGATGCAGCACCCAATCTTCGCTTCAATCCGGAGTGGGCGGAGTGGCTGATGGGATTCCCGCGAGCATGGACGGAAATTTCCTCTGGATAACGGAGCCCACGGACATACCGAGGCTTACGGAAGATAAGAAAGACAGAGTAAAGCGCTTAAAGGCTCTTGGTAATGCCGTTGTTCCCGCACAGGTTTACCCGATACTCAAATACATTGCAGATATTGAGCTTGGACGCTGCAAAAGCACTTGCGTCTTTTCAGGAAAGGAAGGTGGTGCAATTTGAAAGAACCTCTAAAACCCCGCGATAAATTCAGGCAAAAAATGAGCCGGGACGGACTTTTAAGAGAAAACATGACAACCGGAGAAACGGAAAACATATCAGCGAAAGCAAAAGAGAATCCACAGCCGGATAATGTGATAAATGAGGATGTTACTTCGGAAAAAATCCCGAAAAGAAAATCCTCAAGGCTTACCTTTACCGAGGAAGAAAGAGCCGTTCCGGAGCTTCAAAGATATATTAAAAAATCCGATCAGGCGGCGGATCGTCTTGATAAGGCAATGGATAAAATCCCAAAGAAAAAGGCTCTTTCCTTTGACCGTGAATTTGATGAAAGATCAGGCAAAGGAAAATCAAGGCTTCACTTTGAAGAAAAGGAAAAGCCTATCGGAAAAGGAAAAGGCAGAAACCCTCTTTCTCCTGCCCTTGATGAAGCCGGCGCCTTTGTGCATAAGAAAATCCATGAAACGGAGCATGACAATGCAGGCATTGAAGCAGCCCACAAAAACGAAAAAGCCGCAGAAACACTTGGAAGATTCAGCGTAAGAAAGGCAAGAGAAAATTACAGAAATCAAAAGCTAAAGCCCTACCGCAAGGCAAGAAAAGCGGAAAAAGCCGCTGAAAAGGCAAATGCAAGGTATTTCTATAAGAAAGCCATGTATGAAAACCCGAATCTGTCATCTGCAAACCCCGTTAGCCGTATGTGGCAGAAAAGGAAGATAAAGAAGAAGTATGCGGCGGAGCTTCGCAAGAAAGGTAAGGACGCGGCAAAGGCGGCAAGGAAATCCGCGGAAAAGACAAAACAGGCAGGCTCATTTGTTATAAGGCATAGACGGGGAGTTGCAATTTTGATAGCTCTGCTTCTCATATTCGTTCTGATTTTTACCGGCTTATCTTCCTGTTCCTCTCTTTTATCGGGAGGCTTTAACGGAATTTTAGGCACAAGCTATACATCCGAGGACAGCGATCTTGTGGCGGTGGAAAATGCCTATGCCGCTATGGAAAATGAACTTCAGGGGAAAATAGATAGTGTAGAAAAGGATTATCCCGGCTATGACGAGTATAAATACGAGCTTGACGGCATCGGGCACAACCCCCATGAGCTTGCTTCCATCCTTACGGCAAAACATCAAAGCTATACCCTTTCCAAAGTGCAAGCGGACTTACAGAAGATTTTCACAAAGCAGTATTCTTTGACATTAAAAGAAGAAATCGAGGTGCGCTACAAAACAGAAACCCATACCGATCCGGACACTGGAGAAACCACGGAGGAAGAAATCCCGTACAACTATTACATTCTTCACGTAAGACTGAAAACAACGCCGCTTTCAGATATTGCAAGAGAAATCCTAAATGAAGAACAGCTTAAAATGTACCGCGTCTATCTTGAAACCAGCGGAAACAAACCTCTTGTATTCGGCGGAGGCTCCCCTGATGGAAGCGCATCGGAGGATTTAAGCGGCGTTCATTTTGTAAACGGCACCCGCCCCGGAAATCCGGAGCTTGTAAATCTTGCAAAAAAGCAGGTCGGAAATGTAGGCGGCTATCCTTATTGGAGCTGGTACGGCTTTAACGGACGTGTGGAATGGTGCGCCTGCTTTGTATCTTGGTGCTACAACAAGGCAGGAAAAAGCGAACCGCGTTTTGCAGGCTGTCAGTCGCAGGGAGTCCCTTGGTTTACCTCTCATGGTCAATGGGGAAACCGAGGTTATAAAAATATCGCACCGGGCGATGCCATTTTCTTTGACTGGGACGGCGACGGTGGCGCGGATCATGTGGGAATTGTTATCGGAACGGACGGAAGCCGAGTTTATACCGTTGAGGGAAATTCGGGTGATGCCTGCAAAATAAAGAGCTATGACTTAAATTCCGGCTATATCAAAGGCTACGGTCTTATGAACTGGGATTAAGCAAAAATGAAAGGAGAAAAACATTTATGACAAACAAGAAAGTCCTGAAAATCGAAAAGGAAATTCAAAAGATCCGTGAGAAAATCACGGAGCAGCAAGGCAAGCTAAAAGAGCTTGAAATGCAGAAAACGGAGGCGGAAAACCTTGAAATCGTGCAGATGGTAAGGTCGCTTCACATGACCCCTGCCGAGCTTTCCGTATTTTTGGCAAAGGGCGTGATCCCTGATGCACCAGCAGATGAAAATGAGTTTATGGAGGATATAGAAAATGAAGAATAAAATTTTGATGAGAATAACGACAGCTCTCTTTGCCGCCCTGATCATTATGGGCGGCTTTTCTATTCCCGCTTATGCAAACGGCGGCGGTGAAGCTACCAATGACAGCAATGTAAAAACAGAGGAAAAGAAAGAAGAAAAAACGCCCCTTACCCCGGACGGCAACATGAGCCTTGTGGATAATGTCAAGGGAGATGCCACAAAGGACAAGGAATTTATCATTGTAAAAAGCAAGGGAGGAAATTACTTCTATATCGTAATCGACCATGCGGCGCAGGGAGAAAACACGGTTCATTTCTTAAATCAGGTGGATGAAAAAGACCTGCTTTCCATTATTGATGAAAAGGACAGCCTGAGTGCAAAGCCGGAGCTTCCAAAGCAGGAGGAGAAGAAAGAGCCGGAGACGGAAAAAGAAAAGCCGGAAGAAAAACCGGAAAAAAAGAACCCTGCCGGAATGATTGTGTTATCTCTTATTCTCATTCTTGGACTTGCAGGCGGTGCTTTCTATTATTTCAAGATTCTAAAGCCGAAGCAGAATGTAAAGGGTACAACAGAGCTTGACGAATTTGATTTTGAGGACTATGAGGACGATTTCACGGATGAAGATAACGAGGACGGCGAGGAAGCTTTAGAAGAAGCAGAGCCGGATGAAACAGTATGACATGGTTTACAGACAGTATCTATGAACGACTTATGACAGAAAAACCGAAATGTGGGCGGCCCGAAAAAGAGCTGCCTGCTTCCTTTTTCTCAAAATGTGAGGGCTGCCCTTACAGGGGAACGTCCCCATGCATCGGGTACTGTATCAGGAAAATAAAAGAAAAAAGCGAACCGGAGCTTTAGAAAGGATCAGATATGAAACTTATTATATGTGAAAAACCGAGTGTCGGAATAGCGATTGCGTCCGCACTTGGAATCGAAACGAAAAAAGACGGATATATGGAAAGCGAGGACTTTCTTGTGTCTTGGTGCATCGGACACCTTGCAGAGCTTTCCGAGCCGTCCTGTTACGGAAAGTGCTATGAAAAGTGGAACCTTGAAGCCTTACCCATCCTGCCTGAAACATGGCAGCTTACTATCTCAAAGGATAAGGAAAAGCAGTTTTCAGTATTAAAGGCACTTCTTTTTAAGAGCGATGTTACCGAGGTGATAAACGCCTGCGACGCCGGACGAGAAGGAGAACTCATTTTCCGCTTTGTTATGGAAAAAGCAGGCTGCAAAAAGCCGGTAAAAAGACTTTGGATTTCTTCAATGGAAGAAAGTGCGATCCGAAAAGGTTTTGAAAGCTTAAAAGACGGAGCGGACTATGACAGCCTTTACAGATCGGCTCTTTGCAGAGCAAAGGCGGACTGGCTTGTCGGAATCAACGCAACCCGCCTCTTTTCCCTTTTATATAGCCATACTCTAAATGTGGGACGCGTGCAGAGCCCGACCCTAAAAATGCTGGTGGATCGAAGCGAGGCGATTATGAGTTTCAAGAAAGAAAAGTATTACCATGTCCGCCTTGCTTTAGGAGATGCGGAAGCCGTCAGCGAAAAATTTTCAGATAAGGAAGCGGCAGAAAAAATAGCAAAGACTTGCAAAGGAAAAACGGCAGTCTGCACTTCTCTTACCTCTGAAAAAAAGGAAGCACTGCCGCCGAAGCTCTTTGATCTTACCGCACTTCAAAAGGAAGCAAACCGCATTTTCGGTTACACCGCAAAGCAGACCCTTGACCTTGCACAAAGCCTTTATGAAAAGAAGCTTCTAACCTATCCGAGAACGGACAGCAATTATCTGACAGACGATATGAAAGAGACGGCGGAGGCGGTTATCCGTACTCTTTTATCAAAGTTTTCCTTTATACAGGGCGTAAAACTTATTCCGGAAATTACAGGACTTCTTAACAGCAAGAAGGTGTCGGATCATCATGCCGTGATTCCTACAATGGAGCTTGGAAAAACGGAACTTTCCATGCTTCCTGAAAGTGAGCGAAACATTCTCTTTCTTGCAGGTGCAAGGCTTCTTATGGCTTGTGCTTCTTCCCATATTTATGAAACGGCGACGGCTACATTTAGCTGCGAAGATTATACCTTTACGGCAAAAGGAAAAACGGTTTTATCTTCCGGCTGGAAAGAAATTGAAGACCTCTTTCTTATGAGCCTGAAAGAAAAGCAGAATAAAGAAGATGAAAAAGAGCTTCCGGCATTTTGTGAGGGAGAAAGCTTTGAAAGCTTTCCTGTAAAGATTACGGAGCATGACACACTTCCCCCAAAGGCATACACGGAAAGTACGCTTCTATCTTCCATGGAGCGCGCAGGAAACAAGGAAACCACAGAGGATGCGGAGCGTAAAGGCTTAGGTACTCCCGCCACCCGTGCAAGTATCATCGAAAAAATCATAAAGGCAGGCTTTGTTACGAGAAAGGGAAAGCAGCTTATCCCGACCAAAGATGGAATAAACCTTATCTCCGTGCTTCCCGAAACGCTTACCTCTCCGCTTCTTACAGCCGAGTGGGAAAACGAGCTTTCAAGGATTGCAAAAGGAGAAGCGGATGCGGACAGCTTTATGAAAAAGATTGAAGCACTTACAAAAGAGCTTATAAAAAATGCGGACGCTGAAAAAGTAAAAGCAAAACTTTTCAAGCAGGAAAAAACCGTAATCGGCTTATGCCCGCGCTGTCAAAATCCCGTTTATGAGGGAAAGAAAAACTATTATTGCAGTAACAGAGATTGCAACTTTTCCATGTGGAAGAATGACCGCTTCTTTGAGGATAGGAAGATCACTTTTACACCAAAGATAGCAGTTGCACTACTCAAAGATAAAACAGTAAAGGTAAAGAATATCTACTCTCACAAAACAGGTAAAACCTATGACGGTAATGTGGTTCTTTCAGATACCAAAGATAAGTATGTGAACTACCGTATTGAGATAGAGAGGAAGAAAGAAGAAGAATAGCAAGCATAGGAAAGGGGTACCCTTTCCGTGAAAAATCTCCGTTTTCCGCAGTTGCGGCAGCGGAGATTTATATTTTCCGGGATAGTCCCAGACCCTTAGAAATCGAAAGGAGAAAAATTTATGCCATATATGGAACAAACGGAAGAAATAAAAGAAGTTACGCCCATTGTCCTGACCTCTGAAAATCAAAAGGACAGATTAAAAGAAATCACGGATCGTTTGGAGCAGGGAATATTAGAAGTTTTTGAAAGCGAAAGGTACAAGGAATATCTTCGCGTCATGTCAAAATTTCATCATTACAGCTTTAACAATACGATGCTGATTGCCCTGCAAAAGCCCGACGCTTCCCTGATTGCAGGCTTTAGCGCGTGGAAAAATACGCACGGAAGAACGGTCAAAAAGGGAGAAAAAGGAATCCGCATTATCGCTCCTGCACCCTTTAAGGTAAAGCAGGAAATGGAGAAGCTTGATCCGAAAACCAATATGCCACTTGTCGGAGCGGACGGAAATGCAATTATCGAAGAAAAGGAAATCACCATCCCTGCCTACAAGGTGGTATCGGTGTTTGATGTATCACAGACGGAGGGAAAAGAGCTACCCTCTATCGGAGTAGATGAGCTGACAGGCGATGTGTCGCAGTATGAGGATTTTTTTACAGCACTGAAAAAGGCTTCTCCCGTTCCGATTGCTCTTGAACATATCGAGGGAAGCGCTCACGGCTACTATCACCTTGCGGAAAAAAGAATTGCGATTGACGATAACATGAGCGAGCTGCAAACCTTAAAGACCGCCATTCACGAAATCGCCCACGCAAAGCTGCACGACATTGACTTAAATGCACCGAAAGAGGAAAAGGAAAATCGCCCGAACCAGCGTACCCGTGAGGTTGAAGCAGAAAGCATCGCCTATACCGTATGCCAGCACTACGGGCTTGATACTTCCGATTATTCTTTCGGGTATGTTGCAGGCTGGAGCAGCGGAAAAGAACTGTCCGAGTTAAAGGGCTCCCTTGAAACCATCCGTCTTGCCGCATCGGAGCTGATCGACAGCATAGACGGGCATTTTAAGGAGCTTCAAAGGGCAAGAGAAAATGAGCTTTCAGAAAAAGAAACAGAATTGCCTTTGCAGGAAGAAAAACAGGAAACAGCTTACCTGCTTGAAAACGGAAACTATCTTTATATTCAAACCTGCGAAACAGGCTATGACTATACTCTGTATCAACCGGACTTTACAGACCTTGACGGTGGGCAGCTTGATAATCCGGAAATCTCTATTGAAAAAGCCCGTGATGAAATCCTAAAAATGCACGAGCTTTCAGGGCAAGGCTTAACGGAACTTTCCATAGATGATTTTGAGAAAATGCAGGAAGAAGCTTCACAGGAAAAGGAATCTGAAATACAGGTAAGGTACTACCCAATCAATGAAGCCGCAGCAAAAAGGGCAAAGGAAATGAACAGCTTTTCCGACTACACGGCGGGAAGTGCAACCCTTGAATACAAAAGCCTTGTGGATCAGGCGGCGGAAATTGCCGAAAATCAGAAAAAGAGAGTTGATCCGTCCTTTCACGGTAAAATCGACGCCCTGCTTGATACCTATTCAAGAAAGCTTGCCGAAAATATGAATAGCGGATTTGCGATTGATGCCCGCGTTCCCTCTGTACTGATTGCGGGAGGCTCTAATTTCCCTGTGCGAAAAAAGGAAAAGCAAAACGCTGCCCGTGATAAGAACTACAAAGAATGGAAAGACATTCAGGGACTTCTTGAAAAAATCAGAAGCACCGGAATGGGCGGAATCAGTGCAGACGATCCGGATGCTGTAAAGAAATTAAATGCAAAGCTTGAAAAGCTGACAAAGGCGCAGGAAACCATGAAGGCGGTCAACGCCTATTACCGAAAGCATAAAACCCTTGAGAGCTGTCCGGACCTTGACAGCGAAGCTACCCAAAAGCTAAAGGCAAGAATGGAAATCAGAGGCGTTCAGGATAAGCCCTATCCGACTTGGGCACTTTCCAATAACAATGCGGAAATCAGAAGAATTAAAGACCGTATTCAAAGCCTTTCCGTAAATAAGGAAGAGCTTTACACAGGCTGGGAGTTTGCAGGAGGAAAAGCCGAAATCAATGTAAAGGATAACCGCCTGCAGCTTTTCTTTGACGATAAACCGGACGGCAAAATCAGAGATGAATTAAAGGCAAACGGTTTTCGCTGGTCGCCGAAAGCTTCTGCGTGGCAAAGACAGCTTAATTCCAATGCAATCTATGCGGCGGATGCTGTCAGCAGCATAAAGCCCCTTTCGGGAGAACGCGTAATAGAGCTTCAAAGAAATTTCAGAAAGGAAGAAAGAAAAGAAGCACAGCCGGAATATATCTATAAGGCACAGGAGGAAGTTGCTGAAAAAGATACCTTTCAGATCTATCAGCTAAAGAGAGGAGAAAATACAAGAGAGCTTCAATTTGAATCCTACGACCGCTTAAAAGAATCGGGGCAGACACTTAATCCGGATCATTATGTCAAGGTTTATGAGGCAGAGCTTACAAAAGGACTTTCTCTTGAAGATATTTACACCCGCTTTAATATTGATCATCCAAAGGATTTTTACGGACATAGCCTTTCCGTTTCCGATGTGGTCGTGCTTCATAAGGACGGAAAGGACAGCGCCCACTATGTTGACCGTTTCGGTTACAAGGATGCAACGGAATTTCTGAAACCGCAAAATTACTTAAAGCATGTGGAGGATATAGTAGAGCAAAACGACAATAATTTTGACGGGATTATCAACAATACTCCGAATGCGCCTACCGTAAGTGAGCTTGAACAAAAGATAAAGGCGGGAGAAGCTATTTCCCTTACCGAGCTTGCAAAGGCGGTTAAGGTGGAAAATCGCAACACTTCTGAACCGGAGAAAAAGCCGTCTATCAGGGAGCAGCTAAAGGAAGCAAAGAAACAGTCTGAACAGAAAAAACATAACACGAAAATAAAAAATCATGAATTGGAGGTATAGCATGAATCCTTTTACAGTTGAAGAAATGAATTTGTTAAGCATTTACAGAGGCGAAACCAAGGAGGAAGTAACGGAGAAGATTGCATTTGCACTTTCCTTTATGGATCCTGATATGCGGGAGCTTGCAAAGCGCACGGTCAAAAAGGTAAACAGCCTGTCCGATCAGGAATTTGCCGCGCTTTCCATTGATTCCGCCGATGAAATATGAGAAAATCAAAACCGCTTTCATCGAAGCAGGTAAAGCGTGTCAATCGCCTTGTAAAAAAAGAATGCTGTAACTTTGATAACGGAAACTGCATTTTACTTGATGATGGAGAAGCCTGCCCTTGCCTGCAGCTTATATCCTGTTCGCTTCTTTGCAGGTGGTTTTCCGATGCCGTGCTTCCTCTTGACAGAGAGCTTTTTGCAGAGCTTTACGCACCGGAGGAAAAACGCCGCTGCACCGTATGCGGAGCGCCATTCGCGTCAAAATCCAACAATGCGAAATATTGCCCTGATTGCAGAAAGAAAATCACAAGAAAGCAAGCGGCAGAGCGTATGAGAAAAAAGCGAAGCCTTGTTACGAAATAGAGGGTGCAAATGCCTTGTATAACCTTACTTTTTAGAAGCATTTCAGCTTATGGCAGGGATTTAACCTCAAATCCTTAAAAATAGGGTTTAACTGCGTAACGCAAGGAACAATTTCAAGAGAAAAACGGACGCGGCAGCCATGTATTTGTGGCCGCTGCGTCCGCTGTTTTTTTATGTCTGAAATTCCGTTATTCTTTTACAAGCCTGTATATCGTAAGTGGAATATACCATGCCGCAACGAGAAGCTGCCAGATAATCACAATACAGCCGATCAGTCCGCCGGCTATGATATTGACAGCAAATATTCCCACCGTTGCAGTAAAGTCATGGTTTATCGGAATCAGCCACAGAAACATTCTTCTGATACCGAAAGGAACGCCGCAAAACAGCCATACATAAAAATAGTTTGTTTCTCCGTTTTGCGTAAAGATGCTTTTTCCCCAATAAAAGAGAAATGCTGTCAGCAGAACAGGCACTATTACTTTATTAAAAAAATCTTTCCATATTTCTCTGCGCGTCATTCTATCAGCTCCTTTTCTTCCGGGAACTGTTTTCTGTCCTCAATATTGTGTATTTCCCGTTTCTTTAGTTAGTCATATCATACCATGAATTTTACCCATCATCCAAAAGAGGAATTATTCAAGGTTCTTTTTATGCTCCTTGCCTGTATTTTCTCTTTGTAAAATCGTATCAACATTCTGTTTGATCTTCTGATATTCCTTGACTTTCTTTTTTAATTTTCCATAGTCGGAATATATGGCATCTTTCTTCTTTTGCAGATCAGAATATTCTTTCTGCAAAGTGGTAAGATTCGGAAGCTTTTTAATGCCTGCATCCTTTAGTGCCTTTCCGGAAGCTTCATAAAGTATCAAAATGCTTTCATGTTTACGCCTGTATGCGTCCTTATCTTTTGCCTTGATATATCCTCTGTAAATATCATTTGTCTTTTGATAGGTTGAGATATTTTTTATCAGAACAGCCATATCGGACAGCTTCTTTTCCGCCTGCTTCAAGTTAGTTGCCGTCTGTTCGCTGTCGAGGACGATTTCATCTATTCGACTGATTAAATCCTCATACTGCTTAATGTTATTTTCCGTAAGGAAATTCATTGTCTTTGCAGCCTGTTTCAGATTATGGATTTTTGCCCAATGCTCATAGCTTGCCGATTGCTGTGCCTTGATATTATTTTCAATATCAATCAGTAGAGATATTCCTTGTTCCTGCTTCAGTGTCTTGACATTATGGCTTCTTATTCCTGCAATGCGTTTTCGGATTGCTTCTTCCGTATAATCAATACCGAGAGTTTTCAGCCTTGTAAATCGCTCCTGTCCGGGTGCACAGCAGGATGTATATTTCCCGCGTTTGATTTCATAACCGGAAGCTTGAAGCTTCTCTAAAAGCTCTTCAAAATCCTTTACCTGAGGAATCAGAAGATCAACCGTTTCTTTCAGCTTTCCTTTCCAGCTTCTACCTTTCTTTGTCGTTTGGTACTCAATATAGCTTTTTCCTTTTCGTCCTTTTTCCGGAGTGATGACCGACAGACCGTTTTTATAGCATAAGCGGTCGCTGATATTTCTAATCCCGTAGTAGCTTCTTTTGTTGGAATTATATTTGTGATAATCCACGAAATTGACGGCACAGAAAATAATGTGATTATGGACGTGCCCTTTATCAATATGGGTGGTTAGGACATATTCATACTGTCCTTTTGTTACGGCATCCGCAAGCTGCTTTCCAATCTCATGGGCTTTTTCAAAGCTGACCTCTCCCGGCTCAAAGGACTGTATCAGGTGATGAGCTAAATTATTTCCTTTATCAAGTGCCTGTGAAAGCGTAAAGGCAAATTCTATATCTGCGGTTTCATAGCTGCATCCGAAAGAAGATACAAGCATTTTGTCATCAGTTTTATCGGGGTTTTGGATATATTCAAGTGCTTTTTTCAGTGTGCTTTTAATAGGCTTAATCTTTGTAACCGCCATATCTCTTTTAAGGCTCCTTTGATTTCCTCTATATCTTCCTGATACACATTTCCCGTAGTATTGGCTCTTTTTGCAATCTGATTGATGTTGACCCCGATTTTTTGAAGTTCCGCCGTCATTTTCTTTATATCGCTGTGATCAATCTGAATGATATATCCGTCTATCGCCATTTTCCGAAGGTACGCTTCCATATTTCTTGTAGGCACCTGTTTCATTCTTTCTTCAATCAAGCTGCGTTCTTTTTCTGTAACACGAAACTTAATTTGCACATTTCTTTTCCTATTATTCATCGGTGAATTTCCTTTCTGCGTTCATAGAGGGTTTGGGACACTTCCCAGCAAGCAAAATCTCTATCGCCGGAACTGCGGAAAATAGAGATTTTTTACGGAAAGGGTACCCCTTTCCTATGCTTGCTGTTCTACTTATCCCTTAATCTCTACAACAACGGAAATTCATTTTTGCCAAAGAATGAAAAAAAATTGCATCTTGACAGAGGTAGTTAGTATATGTTAACTTATAGTAAACGATGTTATCTTAAATGGAGTGTATATGAGTGAGAAATAAAGAAGCTACAATTAAAAGAATATTGCAAAGTGCAAGTGTCGAGTTTAAGAAATATGGGTTTGAACAAGCTTCTGTACGAACTATTGCTAAAAACGCCGGTGTCACCCCCGGTGCAATATATAAGCACTTTGAATCGAAGGAAGATATTTTTAGAGCTATCGTAAATCCCACACTTGAACATTTATATAAAAGAAATAGAGAGTTAACAAATCAAGCAATAAAAGAAATCAAATTAAATGGGTTGGAAGGCTTTGAAAAGAAATCCGGTAATAGCAATGAGGAATTGTTAGGATTTATCTATCAAAATGCTTCCGTGTTTAATCTTTTGTTTAATTGTTCTCAAGGTACGGAGTTTGAATCAATTCGTAATGATTTGGTAAATCTTGAAGTTCAAGGAGCAAAAAAGCTCATTGCAGTTCTTAAAGAAAAAGGTATTGCAGTAAATGAGTTAAAAGATGATGAACTCCATATACTTTACACAATGGTATGTACTCCATTATTTGAAATAATTACACATCAATATACTTATAATGAGTCATTAAATTTTATTGATATGATGGAGGCAGCAATGAATTTTGGATGGGAGAGGATTATTAAATGAAAACATAATTAAACTAAGTAATTAAATGAAGAAACTGTCGAAATCGGGTTAAACCCGATTTTCTGCATTTTTAGAGAAAGTAAACGAATTAAAGAAATTTTTACTAAAGAAAGATGGAGGTACTCAAATGAGTGAAACAAAATTAAGAACAAAAGACTTGGTTAATATCGGTATTTTTTCTGTGCTTTACATGGTGCTGTCAATCATAGTGATGGCTTCTGCAATTTTATCACCCATTATTTGGATTCTGTGGCCTGCAATAACAGGAATAATATGTAATTTTATTTATATGTTATTGGTCGCTAAAGTTCCAAAACCGGGAACAGCATTTATTCTGATAACCATAACAGGGATTATATATTTTGCTACTGGTGAATGCACTTGGGTGATTATTGTAACCTGTATTATTGCAGGTATTTTAGCAGAAATTTCAAGAAAAATTTTTGGTTATAAGAATCCTAAGGGGGAAATCGTATCTTCAGGATGGATTTGTGTTGGACTTATTGGTTCTATACTACCGATGTGGCTATTTCAAGAATCATATATGCAGTCAATCGTTAAAATGGGAATGAATCCAGAATATGTAAACAAATTGCAAACCTTAATTTCAATTCCGACACTTCTTGTAATGATAGCTACTGCATTTATTGGTGGTGTAATTGGTGCATATATCGGGAAAGCTATATTTAAGAAACGCTTTGAGAAAGCTGGAATTATATAAACATGGAAGGTATCGTAAAAGGAATTATAAAATTAAATCCGCTAACCGAAATTATATTTTTAGTTTCGGTTAGCGTTGTTAGCTTTACAAATGACAATCTAACAATAGACATAATCATTCTTTTAATAGTAGCAATAGCAGCATCTCTTTTAGGGTTGGTAAAAACATCAACGAAAGCATTATTGTTATTTGCCTTGTTGCAAGGTATAAAACACATCATATTACCAAGTTTGCCAGACATTATTTCAGCTAATTTTGGTTTGCTGGTTATCCATGCACCAAAACTAATCCCTATTTTTTTAGTTGGTCAAATTCTTGTGAAGACTAATCCCATAAGAAGTATTATGTATGCATTGAAAAGATTGCATCTGCCGGACAGCTTGATAATACCATTAGCGATAAGCATTAGATATTTTCCTACTTTAAGAGAAGAATATAACCTGATCTCAGATGCAGTGAAAATTCGGGGAGTAACGGGATTAAAAAAGATAGAGTTAGGATTAGTTCCGTTGATCGTCACAGCTTCCAATACGGCAGATGAATTAGCACAGGCCATTACGGTTAGAGGTATAGAAAATCCTGCAAGAAAAATATTTGTAGATAATGTGAGTTTTGGACTTTGGGATGGAGTAATAGTTGCATTGTGCATTCTAATGCTCTTTATTGTAAAGCTCAAATTATTTTTATAGAGGTGAACCATGATTAGTATAAATGGGGTTTCATATTCTTATAAGAGAAGTGAAGAAGAACAACTAAATACGACCTCAATGGAGATTGGTAAGGGTGAGGTTATCCTGTTATGTGGAAAAAGCGGGAGTGGAAAAACCACAGTAACAAAATTGATTAACGGACTGATTCCCCACTTTTTAGATGGGAACTTATCAGGAAATATTTATATAAATGGGATAACTACAAGAGAAATGAAGATTTATGAAATCTCGGAGCAAGTAGGATCAATTTTTCAGAATCCAAAAACACAGTTTTTTAATTTAGATTCAGACAGTGAACTCATATTTGGATTAGAAAACATGGGAAAAACACCCGATAAGATTATGGCACAAATTTCTAAGGCCGTATCTGATTTAGAAATTGAAACATTAAAAAACAGAAATGTTTTTAAGATGTCGGGTGGAGAAAAACAATTATTGGCTATTGCATCCGTATATGCTACTAATCCTGAGATTTATGTGTTTGATGAACCATCTGCAAATATTGACGATTATGGAATTGAAAAAATAAGAGAAATGCTTATAAAGTTAAAGTCTAAAGGCAAGACAATTATTATCTCTGAACATAGGTTGTATTATTTAATGGACTTAATTGATAAGGCGATTTATTTACAAGATGGAAAAATAGAGCATAGCTTTTCAAATGTGGAATTTTCTTTGATTGACAATATAACAAGAAAGAAAATGGGACTTAGAACTTTCGTGAGGAAAGAAAATGATGATTTTACAATTCCTGTTAAATATTCTGAATCTGATGATTTTATAATATCAAATTTACGATATGAAAATGAGAAATTAAATATTTTGGACAACATAAATATTTCTGCTAACAAAGGAGATATTATTGCAATAACTGGCAATAATGGTCAAGGAAAGACAACGCTAATGCGAATTTTATGCGGATTATTGAAAGAAAAAGAAGGAGCAATTCGCTATAAAGGTAGGCACGTTAAATATAAAAAGCGAAGAACTCTTTGCTATATGGTTATGCAAGATGTAATTCATCAGTTGTTTTCGGAGTCCGTGCTTGGTGAATTTAGTTTGCTTGATTCAGAAATAGATGAAAAGAAAATAAATGATATTCTAACAAAATTAGAGCTGATTAAATTAAAAAATCGCCATCCTATGTGCTTGTCTGGAGGTCAAATGCAGAGATTGGCCGTGGCAGTCGGAATGTTAGTTGATAGAGAAATTATTATTTTAGATGAACCAACAAGCGGACTTGACTATTTGAATATGTTGGAAATAAGCAAAGTTATTAGAGAATTTTCAAAAGATAAAATAGTGCTCATTGTAACGCATGATAAAGAATTGATTGACAGTGTCTGTAATAAATTACTTGAAATCCGTAATGGCACGGTAAATAAATTTTATGAAAGAAGGTAGGAAATGTTAAAGAAACATAAGAGCAAAGTATTTGCATCTGTTCTGATTGCAATAATCGGAGTCGGCTTCGGAGTAATACCTTATTTTTCTGTTGCATCTATTATCAATAACCTTGTCGATAATAATACTGATATTTACAATTATCTGCCCTATATTTTTGCCATATTGGTAGGCTTTTTAGGCAGTGTATTGTTCCATGAGGTATCTACGATTATCTCTCACAATCTTGCATATAGAATTATTGAGGATAAAAGAAAACTATTAGCTGATAAATTAAGCAGGCTTTCAATGGGAGATGTTGAGAAAAAAAGCAGCGGTCAATGGTCACAGTTTATGGTAGAAACTCTTGATAAAATGGAAAAACCTATTGCCCATGTTATTCCTGAGGTAATTGCTAATATTATTATACCTATTGTATTGATTGTTATTATTTTTGTTCTTGATTGGAGAATAGGAATAGCTAACCTGCTTACTATTCCATTAGGCTTGCTTTTTTCTATGTTAATGATGCGAGGGTACGAGGCAAAGTCCAAAAGATATCAAGAAGCATCTAAAGCTATGAATACTACAATGGTTGAATATGTAAATGGGATTAAGGTAATCAAGGCTTTCAATAAGTCGGCTTCGTCCTTTGGAAAATTCAAAGAAACTGTTAATGAAAATAAGAAAGCAATGCTTGACTGGTATTTGAGTGTTTGTTTTTCGATGACCGCAACGATGGAAACTATCCCGGCAACCATGATCTTTGTTTTGCCGGCTTCTATATATTTTTTTATGAATGGAAGCATAGAAATAGGAACTCTGGTTATTTGTGTACTACTATCTTATGCATCATATAAACCATTGATAAAAGCTATGAGTCACTTGGAAACAATAACAAATATAAAAACCATTTTGGAAGAAATAAACAAGGTGATGAATCTTCCCGACTTGAAAAGAGGGGAAAGAACTAAAAATATATATTCCTATGATGTGGAATTTAGAAATGTAACATTTGCCTATGATGAGTCAAAAAATGTATTAAACGGGATTTCGTTTAAGGCTAATGAGAATGAATTAACCGCAATAGTCGGAGGGTCGGGAGGTGGTAAATCCACCATTGCAAAGCTGCTTGCAGGATTTTGGAATGTAAATAGCGGAGAAATTTTAATTGGAAAAAATGATTTGAATGATATGCCGTTAAAACAAAATATGGAACTTGTAACCTATGTATCTCAAGAGAATTTTCTTTTTAATAAAACGATTTTGGAAAATTTGAAGATAGCTAAGGAAGATGCAAGTATGAGTGAGATTCAGAAGGCGTGTGAAAAAGCAAGCTGCCATGATTTCATCATGAGCCTTCCGAATGGATATGAAACCATTGTTGGAGAAAGTGGTGCAAATCTTTCCGGTGGAGAAAAACAGCGTATCGCTATTGCAAGAAGCTTCTTAAAAAATAGCCCGATTGTATTACTTGATGAAGCAACGGCATATTCTGATCCTGATAATGAATCGGTTATTCAGGAATCTATCAATAATCTTATTGAAAACAAGACTGTAATTATGATAGCTCACAGATTATCTACAATCGTTAATGCGAATAAAATCATCGTTGTAGATAACGGAAGTATTATAGAACAAGGTTCTCATAAAGAATTGCTTGAATTGAATGGCAAATACAAAGAAATGTGGGATATATATACAGAATCTAAAGAAATTGAGGTGATCTAAATTGAGAGAATTGATAAAAACTTTGTATGAAGTTTCGGGCTCATATTCAAATAAAATAACAAGAATGCTCATTTTTGATGTGTTTAAGGGTGTGTTTGAAGGTATTTCTTTAGGTGCAATTTTGTTTTGCTTGACTAAAATTTGCGAAAATGTATTCACAGGTCAGAGCGTTTTAATAAGGGATGTGTATATTGTTTTTGCTATTGCAGCCACAAGTATGGTCGGTAAAATTATATTCGGATATTTAGCTGATAAGAACAAATATATTGCTTCGTACAGTTTAGGTGCTGAAAACAGGCTATATATTGGGGATCGGCTGAAAAATGTGAATATGGGGTATTTCAATACAAATTCTTTGGGAAATGTAGCAGGAGGTCTTTCAACGGTTATAGGAGAACTTGAAACAATCGGTGTTCCGATTATTGAGCAAATACTTGTAGGGACAATACAAACGCTTATAATGGTTATTTTTGTTCTGCCTTATGATTTTATAACTGCTGTAATTATATTACTGACTTTAATTGTTGGGGTTATAGTTAATTTAATTACACAAAAAAAGACTGATCAGCTAACAGAGAAATTATTGGGGCTTAAATTGGATTTAAGTGAAAAAATGCTTGAATATGTCAGAGGAATAGGAGTAACCAAAGCATTTGGGAAAGATAAAAATACAGTTAAGGAATTAAATAAAAGTATTGCAGAAAGTCGTAAAGGGTTCCTATCAGTAGAAAAAATATTAGTTCCGACACAGTTCTTATTCCTATTAGTATTCAAAATAGGTATCTGCGTGATAATTTTGAGTTCTCTCATAAGATATTTTTCAGGAAATATGGAAGCAACCAAGGCTATTATCTTAATTGTTATGAGCTTTGTTGTCTTTTCAGGATTTGAATTGGCGGGAAGCATGCAGAGTATTAAGGGGGTTGCCGTACAAAATCTTAACAGTGTTATAAATTTGAGAAACCTGCCTGTGATTGAAGATGGTAAAAAAACGGAAGTAGATAAAGCAGAAATATCAATGAAGAACATTTCATTTTCGTATGGGAAAGAAAATCTTTTCAACAATTTAAGTATGGTTGTTCCTGATGGAAAAACTACTGCCCTTGTTGGATTTTCAGGAAGTGGTAAAACAACATTGTGCAATTTAATGTCAAGATTTTGGGATGTAAATTCTGGTGAAGTAAAAATTGGGAATCTAAATATAAAGGAATATAAGTACGATGAGTTACTTTCAAATTTTAGCTTTGTTTTCCAAGATGTATACCTTTTTGATGATACCGTGAGAAATAATATCAAATTTGGAAATCCGAACGCAACAGACGAAGAAATGATAGACATTTCAAAAAAAGCTCAGTGCCATGATTTTATCATGAAATTACCACAGGGCTATGACACTGTTTTACAAGAAGGGGGTTCGAATTTGTCCGGCGGAGAGCGTCAGAGACTGTCTATTGCAAGAGCTATGTTAAAACGCAGTAAATTTGTGATTCTTGATGAAGCGACTTCAAGTGTAGATCCGGAAAACGAAAAACAATTATTGATTGCTTTGAAGAATTTATTAAAAGGAAAGACAACAATTATAATCGCTCATAAACTCACTACTGTGAAAAGTGCAGATCAGATAGTAGTTTTGAAAAACGGAGTAATAGAACAAGTAGGAACACATACCGAACTTGCGTCTAAACAAGGTATATATAAAGAATTTCTTGAAACAAGGAAACGATCCGATGAGTGGGCAATTTAATGGGAAATAGTTTTGAAAAGAAAATTTAGTATAAAGCAAGTGTTGGATAACATCCAAGATAACGCGATTACTTGTGATAATAAATCATATTATAGAATAGGCTGTTGTATGAAATGAATTATATAAACGATGAAAGACAATGGTTACTCTGCCCTGTTTGCAAGAATAAAACACGGCTGCAAGTTAGAGAAGATACGGAGTTGAAAAACTTTCCGCTGTTCTGTCCAAAGTGCAAACAGGAAACGCTAATCAATGTAAAACAATTTAATGTATCAGTCATCAAAGAGCCAGATGCAAAGACACAGAGCCGGTGATTCACAGTTTATGAAACTGTAATTGCCGGCTCATTTTATTAAGGAGAAGCCCGCTTATGCAAAAGTTGCAATACACAAGCTATATATGACCGCCGTTTTTATCCTGTTTGAATAAAGAAGCGGAGGCTTAAAATCAATTATAGGTTATGAAAAACGGCGGTATCAAAGGAGGTATCGCCGTGTTCATTCTTCGTTATCTTAAAAGCTTGTTAAAAGGGATATATTCTATTTCCGGGTTTCCGTGCCTTTACGGATGACTGCTTAAATCATATCCATATAGTTATCTTTTCATGTCCGATCCCGGCTGCCCTATGCAGTCGGGATTTTTTGTGCTTGCAAAAACTTTTTTCTAAAAATATTCGCTTTTCTTTGGCAGTTTTGGGCTCTGCGTTGTTGAGGGTTTACGAAAGGGGAAATTCTACCCGCTTTCGCGGCTGCGAAAGGAGGTGAATACCATGAATGAACCTGAAAGAACCGAATGGCAGATACGCTGCGCATTTAACGGCTTCTGCAAGCGGACATTGAAGAACGAAAGTATCAATGCCCATAAGGAGATTAGGAAGCGGCAGGCACACGAAATTAACTTTTCTGATCTGACATCGAAAGAGGAAAACCAGCTTTATACCTGTGAAGATTTCTTTGCGGAGGATAAAGAAGAACAGACCTTTTTCGCAGGCGGAAAAGCATTAGGTGCAAAGCTGATCGCTGATGCGATTCACAGCTTGCCGGAAGAAAAACGCAGAGCCGTTCTACTCTACTACTTCTTTGATATGAGCGATGCGGAAATCGCGGCACTCTATCAGATTCCAAGAAGCACAGTGCAGTATCGGAGAACCAGCTCATTTGAGCTATTAAAACGCTATTTGGAGGAACACGCTTATGACTACCCGGACTGGTAAAACAACCGATGATGAACGCGGCTTGTTGCCTTATCCGGTAATCATAGCCGCAACCAAAGGAGAGCCGCAGGCAATGAATATTGTCTGCCAGCATTACGCAGGCTATATCGCACACCTTTCTATGAGAAAACTCCGTGATGAACGAGGAAATACCTATTACGGCATAGACGAGGATATACGAGATCGCCTTCGCTCAAAGCTCATGCAGGCTGTCCTGATTTTCAAGATTTAAGAATGTAACGATCTGCGTTTCCCTTTCCGCAGATAAGGCAGAAAGAAGCTGCCGCCTGTACTTTGACAAACATACCCGCAAGATAACGGCGGCGTATCATAGGGCAAACCGGACACTTTCCTTTTGTGCTTTAGCTGTGCGGAGAATACGCCATGACACTTCCCTACACGGAAGCCGAGCGAGAAATATTCTACCGCAAAGCAAGCGTAGCACCTTGCAAGCCATGACAGCACAAAATATATAATGATACTCCCTTACAGCCACAGTCCGAGCGTTAGAAGCGTTGCAGGCAATGGGTAGGGCTGGATGAGAACCATGCAGGGGTGAAATTCCCGTGAGGCTAATGCTTATAGCCATCCGATTAAAGCCCATTTTATCAATTAACTCTGAATAATGGACAAACCATTATTCAGAGACTGATTTAACATCAGATGAAAGGGGTTGATCTTTTGAATGAAAAGAAACTTGCCGTCACAAAGACGGAGCATAAGATAGGCAAGACGACCTACATTATATGTTCGTCGTTCAGCGATAAAGCAACGGATAACCTTGATAAAAAAATTGAAAAGCTGATCCGAAAAGATATTGAAGAGAACGCCCGAAATCATGGTGTTCTTTAATATTTAAGCCATGATATAAGCAGCGGTTTATGGTATAATATTATTAGTACACATACCATGCTTGTCTGCTGATAGAAAGGAGGCTACTTTATGATAGCAGACAAGATAACTGCCTTATATTGTCGATTAAGTCAAGAGGATGTACAAACCGGTGAGAGTGAATCCATACAAAATCAAAAATTGATTTTACAGAAGTATGCGGATGAACACCATTTTTTCAATACTCGATTTTTCATTGACGATGGTTTTTCCGGAGTGAGCTTTGAACGCAAGGGACTTCAAGCTATGTTACAAGAGGTAGAAGCCGGAAATGTGTCAACCGTCATCACCAAAGATCTTTCCCGTCTGGGGCGTAACTATTTGAAAACCGGCGAACTGATTGAGATTGTGTTCCCGGAATATGAAGTACGCTATATTGCCATAAATGATGGTGTGGATACTGCAAGAGAGGACAACGAGTTCACTCCTTTGCGGAATTGGTTTAACGAATTTTATGCCCGCGATACCTCAAAGAAAATCCGTGCCGTGAAACAGGCAAAAGCTCAAAAGGGAGAGCGCGTCAACGGAGAAGTACCTTACGGATACGTTGCTGATCCAAATAACCGAAATCATCTCCTGCCCGATCCTGAAACGACACATGTAGTAAAACAAATTTTTGCTATGTATATAAGAGGCGACCGTATCTGCGAAATACAGAATTGGCTGAAAGAAAACAAAATTCTGACCGTCGCCGAACTACGCTATCGGCGTACAGGGAAATGCCGTCACCCGCGCCCGCATCCGACTTGCATCTATAACTGGCCGGATAAGACGCTGTATGATATTCTCTCCCGAAAGGAATATCTGGGACATACTATCACGGGAAAGAGCTATAAGGTGTCATACAAGTCAAAAAAGACAAAGAAAAACCCTGAAGAAAAGCAATATTTTTTCCCAAATACCCATGAAGCATTGATTGACGAAGAAACCTTCGATCTCGCACAAAAGCGGATTGCTACAAAACACCGACCAAACAAAATAAATGAGATTGATTTGTTTTCTGGGCTTCTCTTTTGCGGAGATTGCGGCTACAAGATGTATCTACAACAGGGAGCCGGAACGCCGGAGCGAAAACACGCCTACACTTGCGGTAAATACCGTAACCGTATCAGGACAGGCGAAATTTGCACCACCCACTATATTCGCAAGAGTGTCCTAAAAGAGCTTGTCCTTGCCGACCTGCAAAGGGTATTATCTTATGTCAAAACTCACGAAAAGGAATTTATCCGGCATGCCAATGAATATAACGCAAAGTCCATGCAAAAGGCATTGTCTCGGCAGAAAAAGGATCTGGAAAAAGCAACCGTAAGAATGAACGAGTTGAACATCCTGTTCCGCAAGCTATATGAGGATAACGCTTTGGGGAAACTTTCGGACGAGCAGTTTGTGTTTCTGACTTCCGGTTATGATGAGGAAAAAGAAACATTAACCCGCCGGATTGCGGAGCTGTCACAGGAGATCGATAAGGTTACCGAGCGCAGCGTAGACGTAAGAAAATTTGTTGCCATTGTGCGCAAGTACACGGCAATTCAAGAACTGACTTACGAGAATGTCCATGAATTTATTGACCGCATCCTAATCCACGAGCTGGACAAGGAAACAAATACGCGGAAAATTGAAATCATGTATAGCTTTGTGGGTCGAGTAGAAACGGGCGATCAGCCCACGGAAAGCATCTCCTATTTCAGACAGATAGGAGCAAACGTCAAGAGCTATGCAATTTGACGCAAAAAATAAGCGGGACAACGCACCCCTTGAAAAAGTTACGTTATCCCACTTCAACAAAATTTGTTCCGGTATAGCCATCATCAATATGTTCTCTTATCTTCACTCCAGTAAATTCTTCTCTTGAACTGATATAGTCTTTTAAGATTTCTCTTTGGGAAGTAATGCTGTTACTTTCGTCTTTTAAGTCGTCATCTTCTAAGGAAAGTCTTAAATAAAAATCTACTGTATTCATATCAGCTCCTCCTTGTCTTTCTACCGAGTTTTTCAGTAATCACAGGAGTTTCTTCAAAATTAAATTTGATTTCTATTGTGTTATCTTTCCCTATAAAGATCTTATCAATGATGCTATCTACAAAGTCTTTATCCCATTTCTTTGTTTTACCTTTAAAAAGTGCTGTAAGGTGCTTATGCCTTTCTTCAAGTTCAAATACTTCTTTTTCAAAGATAGCAACTTGTCTTTCTTTTAGGCTTTCGAGTTCTGCTTTCTTTTTACCCAGAAGTCCTTTTTCCCTTTCAAAGTCTTCTTTACTCCACTTGCCCAAAACATATTTTTCATAATACTCACTTTGAAGTCTGCTAAAGCCTAAAATTTTTCTTTCAATTTCAGTTATTTCTTTTTCCTTTTTCTTATCCATCTCTATTTTAAGATTGTCATAAGCATTCAGATAAGCCTTATAACTTTTACTGTTATTTAAAAGAATAGCATCAAAGGCTGCTTTAACAGTTTTTTCAAGAGTAGCCTCTGTAATAGATGTTCCGCATTTTTCTGTTGTAAATTCTCTGAACCGATTACAGCTAAAATAAAATACAGTTTTATTACCGCTTTTTTGCCTGTGTACGCTCATTTTTCTCTTACAAATCCCACAATAGAGTTTTCCTCTAAATACTGTATCATCCTTAGCATTCTTATTTTCTTTTCCACTATTTTTAATGGAATTAGATTTTGAGGAAATTTTCTCCTGTACCTTTTCAAATGTATCAAGCGAGATAATTGCTTCATGGGCATCTTCTGTTATTGTCCAATGTTCTTCGTCAAGCCTTTCTCTCTTTTTACCTTCAAATAAATGCTTTTGATTTCTGCCTTGAATGAGTGTTCCTGTATATACACGATTTTTAAGCACTTGTAATATTGTTGTCGGCATCCACGCTCTTATAAGCTCATTTTCATCAGCTTTAGCTTTTCCAAACTTCCTATAATCAGTTGCTATATATACTTTCTTTTCAAACAGTAACTTTGAAATATCAAGTGTACTAAATCCCTTCAAATACGCATCAAAAATTTCTTTTACGATGGAAGCTGTATTTTCATCAACATATAACCGTCTTACTCCATCTTCATCTTTTCTTGCTGTATAGCCATAAGGAGCCGCACCACAGATGAATCCGCCTTGTTTGATCCTCATCTGATGAGAGCTTGATACTTTCTTTGAAATGTCTTTTGCATAAGTTTCATTTACAATATTCTTCAAGATTACCTCAAGAGATTTATTGGGATCTTCCATGTGAAAGGTATCCAGATTGTCATTAACCGCAATAAATCTTACTCCAAGAAACGGAAATATCTTTTCAATGAAGTTTCCAAGCTCCGTATAATTTCTTCCGAAGCGGGATAGGTCTTTTACAATAATGCAGTTGACTTTTCCCGTCCTTACTTCCCCCATAAGTTTTTCAAAGTCAGGTCTTTCAAATTCTGTCCCTGTCTTTGCGATGTCTTTATATATTCCAACCAATTTATGCCCATCATTTTTCTTTATATAACTTTCACAAAGAGCAATTTGATTTTCAATGGAATCACTCGGCTTTTCTTTTTTATCTCTTGATATTCTTGTGTAAATCGCTGTTTGAAAACTGTTTCCGCTTTCTTTGCTTAACAGAGCTTCTTCCGCTTTTGCCCGCCTGTTCGCTGTCCTTGCCATCTACACCACCTCCTTCATCAGCTCGGAGGATTGCTTTGTGTAGTCGCTTAACTTATCCAGTATATCTGTAGTTTCATCATAGTTAAAATGGATTTCTATCTTTTTTTCTTCCAAAACATAGATTTTATCGACAAGTCTTACAAGAAGCCCTCTTTCTAAGGTGCTTATATTCCTGTACTTTTTAATATCTGACAGGAAGTTTTTGTTTCCCAAACTCTTTTGATAGAGTCTTGAAATTTCTTTATTCTGCTTTTCTAAAATCAGTTCGCTTTCTACGATACGGTTTGTATAAAACTCTCTCATACCGTAAAATTCTTCTTCAGAAATGATTCCTTCTTTTAAGTCCTGATACAGAGCCGATTTTAAAAGTTCAAACTTTGCCTTGCTTTTCTTGGTATATTCCTGTCTTTTATCTATTTTCTGAAAAAGCTCATAAGATACTTCCATTTCTCTTATCTCTTCTGAAATGCTTTCATACTTCCCAAGAGAGTTGATATAATGGCGAATCATCTCAAGTACGCTTAGCTTTAATTCTTCCTGTTTGATTGAATGCCTGCTGCACTCTTTTCCTTTGTTGTACTGGGAGCAGATATAGTAAATAGTGGGAGTTTTCCCTCTCTTATCGACTTTCTTTGTCATTTGAGCATTACAGTCCTTGCAAAATAAAAGACCTGAAAACAAATCCGCTTTCTCCCCAACATTTTTTGCCTTTATATCACATTTCAAAAGTTTTTGGGCAATTTCAAAGTCATAAATATCAATAATAGCTTCATGATTGTCCTCGATTTCAATCCAATCGCTTCTATCCTTGGAAACCACCTTATCCAGCTTATAGTTTATCTTTTCCCGTTTTCCCTGTTGCAGTGTTCCGATATAGATTTCATTGGTTAAAATACGATTAACTGCCGGCGTATCCCATTTGGCAACCGCCTTTGTGCTGAAGCCTGTCTTATACCTTATTCCTTTTGCCTTTTTATGCTCCATCGGTGATGGGATTCCATTATCGTTTAAGTGTTTGGCAATAGAGTAGGAGCTGTACCCTTCAAGCTTCATTGAGAAGATTTTCCGCACCACATATTCCGCTTCTTTATCAATTACTATTTTGTGCTTATCTTCCTTATCTTTTTCATAGCCGTAAGGAGCATAGTTTGATATAAACTGTCCCTGTTTTCTCTTTACCTTGCAGACACTTCTGACCTTTGCGGAAGTATCCCTACAATAATTGTCATTGATGAAGCTTTTAAACGGAATGACCAAGTTCTTTTCCGTTTCACTGGCTGTATAGCTGTCATAATTATCATTTAGGGCAATAAATCTTATATCAAGAGAGGGAAACACTCTTTGCAGGTATCTTCCGCTATCAATATAATCTCTGCCAAATCTGGATAAGTCTTTTACAACAATGCAGTTAATTCTCCCTGTGATGACATCTTCCATCATTTTCTTAAATGCCGGTCTTTCAAAGTTTATCCCTGAATATCCGTCATCGACATATTCTTCTATCAGCTCCATATCCTCATTTTTATCAATGAAGTCATTAATCTGAAGTCTTTGGTTGGAAATGCTGTTGCTTTCCACCTTAAAGCCTTTATCATATTTTTCATCATCTTGTGATAATCTAAGATACATGGCAACTTTGAGAACATCTGTATCTAAATTGTTTTTAGACATAACAAAACCTCCAAACTTTCATATTCTTTTTTAAGGAGAAATATGATAACTTGGAGTCTTTCAGCTCTTATGAAGTTGTATCCCTGTTTGATTCGTATTATACCATAGATTTGTAAAAAAGTCTGCCCCTTTTATCATATTTTAATCAAGAAGCATTGCTTTCTTTTTTAGGTAAGACAAAAAGCAATCCTCCAAACTTCTTCCATTCTCTGCATAGCTACATTTAACAATGACATTTCCGACTTTCATAAAGTACATGGAAAGCGGCTCTGCATTTTTCTTATCTTTTATATTTTCAATATCAGGGACAATTTTCCTGTCTATCTCTTCCGCTGACATGTTTTTATATCTTGCTAATTCTTCTGCATTCATAAAAAACTCCTTTCCCTGTTGTTTTCTTTTTTAAGTTTTATGACATTGGTAGGTGTCTTGGCTGACAACATAGGAATCTCACCTCCGCCCCTTATTCAAGACGAGCCGGCATAAACTGTTGAAGTATCATTATCACTGCCTGTATCAACGAACAGACTGCCACATCTGTTTTTTATGTAATCTTATTTGTCGCTCGCTTCCTTGTTTCCTTGATTTTCTCAGTATTCATTGAACCAAAATATTTTTTAGCAGAAAGGTCTTGGCGTAAGTCATAATTCTCCACAAGCAGATAAAGTCCTACCTTGGTCTATTCAGTTGTCAAAGAACAAAATATTTGAAAGGGATTTTTCTTTCTATTTTCCAATTTGCCTTAACCGGCATTCTCTTCTTCAAGAAAGTAAAAGAGGTCAAACTCCCCTTCACTTTATATAAGGAAAATTTGACCCCTTTGGTTACCGAAATTCTAAATTTCTTCGATAAATTTCTTCAGCTTCTCTAAGATTTTATTTCTTTTCTTAATCAAAGCCGGGTGTGTGATACTTTTTAGCTTTGCTACCGAACGAACGGTTTCGTCCTGAAAGTACAAACGCTCTATAATGTCCCTTTCTTCTGCATTTAACCTTGATATGGCATTTCTGACTGCTTCAATCATCATCTGTGTTTCGGCAATCTTTTCGACATCAACACTTTCATCAATGATGTTCTCTGCAAAATGTCCATCCTGATCCAAGGACGAAAAAAAGAGCAAGTGGTTTTTTCTGTCCACCTGCTCTAAATACTTTTCATGTTCTCTTTCCCGCCAGTAGACTTTGTATATCTCCTCACTGACTTTTACCTTTTGTCCGTTTACATATAGATAAAATTCTTTTTTCATTTCGAAGTCCTCCGTTTCTTTTGACTGACTGTTTTTCAGACAAAAAAAGGAGGACTTCTACATCCGGGCATAAGAAGTCCTCTAAAACGAACACAACTCGTTCTTTTTTGAAATGTATTTAATTGTTTAAGAGAGTATGCGTAAGCACAGACAACTACAAGGATTATAGAAAAAAGGAGTATTTTTATTCCATTTCAATTCTACAAGGTAACTTATACACTTGTTCATCTCCCTTTCCCTCCGTTCATTATAGATAAATATAAGCATCATAAGCACTCCATAAATAAGTGGATAAAGACCAATAACTATCATTGTTATTACTGCCGGAATAGATAACTGAAAGAATAAATCTATCGGTCTTTTGCTATTAATTGTTCTTTCATATTTAACTATTTCTCCTAATACGAATACATTTCAGTCAAATCAGATTTTTCAATCATATTTCTATATAACTGTGATTCATTATAAATTTCATCATGTGTACCATTTGACACAACTTTGCCCTCATCAAGCAAAATTATCTGGTTTACATTTTGAATAGATTTTAATCTATGTGAAATAATGACAACCGTTTTATTCTTTATAAGTTTATTTAATCCTTCTTGAATTTTTGCTTCATTTTCTACATCCAATGAAGCTGCAATTTCGTCAAGAAGAATAATTGGTGCATCTTTCAAAATGGCTCTTGCAATTGAAATTCTCTGTCTTTCACCTCCTGATAATTTTGCCCCATTTTCTCCCACAATTGTTTGTATGCCCTCAGGAAGCCTGTCTGTAATTTCTTGACAACCAGCAATTTTTGCTACTTCTCTTACTTCATCGTCCGTTGCATTCGTATTTCCTATGCGTATATTTTCCATAATAGAAGTGTTAAACAGCACAACATCTTGAAATACGACTGAAATTTTTTTAAATAAGCACTCAGTATCTACTGTTTTAATATCATGACCCCCAATTAAAATCCGACCGCTATCATAATCGTAAAGTCTTGACATCAATTTTAATAATGTTGATTTTCCACAACCTGATGGTCCAATAAGTGCAGTAATTTGGTTCTGTTTTGCTGTAAAAGTAACATTATTGATAACTTTCTTATTTTTCCCTGAATATGAGAAATCCACATTTTGAAAACTAATATCATAATTATCAAAATCTACATTATTTCCAATTTGGACTTTAGTATTTCTTAACTCTTTAATTCTATTAATTCTTGCATCAAGATAAAAAATTTCTCCAAGATACATATAAATACCTTCTAAACCTTCAGAGATTTTAGTTGCTGCAATAATATATCCAACTAAATATAACAAAGGCACCTCATTACTTATAAACATATGGAGTCCAACAACGCTTGTAATACCTATAGATAACTTTGTGATCCATCCAGCCAAGCTTACTGGGAAAGCTTGAACAATTTCTGCACTCATTTGAATTTTTTCAGATTCTTCAAGTTTTTTAGAAATGTTTTCTATTGTATTTTCCTTTAATCCATAACTCTTTATTTCTTGACTCATTTCAATTGATGATTGAAATTCTTCTGAAATCCCTCTTAATTTTTCGTAATGATTTCCTCTCACCTTTATTTGGCTTTTTTTTGATAAATATAAAATACCTGCTGAAATAATCAGTGGAAGTAACACACAAATTCCAAGTTTAAAATCTCCTATTAACATCATCACGCCTATCACAATGAAAAAGTAAACATAGCCAATTGTATGACCTATTGCGTGAGCTAAAGCATGTTCAATTGCCGCAACATCTGCCATAACTGTCTGTGAAAGATCAGAGATATCATGTTTTGAAAAATAATCTAATGGCAATTTTTTTAGTATATCCGCTATTTCGATTCTTAAATTGGCAGATTCTTTATAAGTTTCGTTGTATGTGGTTTTATAATTCATATTTGTTGCCACATAAACAAGTATTATGATTATCCCAATTCCTAAAACATAAGTTTCAAGTCCATGCCCTTTATTTTCTAAAATAGATTGCACAAAAAACATCATTAAAATCATTGGAAGCATATAAATAGCATAATATGCAAATGAAGACCATACGGATTTTTCCAGACCTTTTGCTCCGGCTTCAGTTAATTGAAATTTCTTTTGTAAATATTTTCTCATTACATTACCCTCCAATCATTTGCTTTTTCATACAAGTTTTGAAGTTCTCTATATCTTCCATTTAAATTCATTAGATTTGTATCATTACCTCGCTCAATAACTTTGCCATTTTCAATGAACAATATCTCATCAACATTTCTAATTGAAGATAATCTGTGAGCAATCATAATGGTTGTTTTCCCTTTCATTAAATTTGAAAAAGCTTGTTGAAGTTCATACTCGTTTTCGGGATCTGCGGCAGCTGAAGCTTCATCGAGTATAATAATCTTAGATTTTTTCAAAATAGCTCTTGCAATGGCAACCCTTTGTACTTCACCACCTGATAAATGCACTCCCTTTGAGCCTATAATGGTATTCTCCTTTTCAGGAAATTTTGCCAAAATACTTTCGCACTTTGCCAAATGCAGAGCATTCATAATTTCTTCTCTTGTCGCATTTTGGTCACCCATTTTTACATTTTCATAAATAGAGGTTTTAAATAATTTTGAGTTTTGAAATACAAATGAAATATTTTGAAGTAATGTTTCCTCGCTATATTCTCGTATATCATAACCACCAATTTTTATACTGCCACTATTTAAAGAATAAAAACCTGATATCAATTTCGCTATCGTTGACTTCCCTGACCCAGATGGTCCAACTAAAGCAAAAGTTTTTCCCTCATCTAACTTAAAGCTCAAATTTTCTATAATATATTTTTCATCATATTTAAAGAAAACCCTATCAAACTCAATATCATAATGTTTAAATTCTTTTCTTTCACCATGTTCTAATTTTTCATTCTTCATTCCATCTATCAAATTCTCTAAACGATCTATTACCTGTCCGGCATTAAAGTTATTTTGTGAAGCAAACATAACTTTCATAAATGATGAAAATATAACCCCAGAAAAACAAGTAAAGAAGATTACTTTTGCAAGAATCATCCCAGCTTGTTCTCCTTTTGTTATAAAATACATACTGCAAGGAATACATATCAAATAATAGGTATTAAATAACGTTTGAAATGACACATACGGCTTTCTGCAACTTAAGGAATATTCATAAGTGTTTTTTGAGTATTGGAGAATTGCATCCAATAAACTTTTATAGGAACGAACGGTTATCCCAAAAATCTTCAATACTTGCATTCCTCTAACATATTCAATTATCTCTGAACTCATTTTCTCCAGAGAATTAGAATATGCCATCATAAATTCTTCTCCACCATACATTGATTTGTATTGAAAAATACCTACTACAATTGTTATAGCCAACAAAATACCAAGTCTATAATCAACAGCAAAGGTCATAATAAACATTAAAATTGGCAACATTCCTGCAACAACATTATCAGGAATCAAATGTGCCACTGTAGAATGTGTTTCTCCAGCATTATCGTCAATAATCTTTCTTACTTTCCCTGACGGATTCGTATCAAAGAAAGCAAAAGAAGCATTGATTAGATTTTTTAACCCAGTTTTTCTGATATTTGTTTCTAATCTAAAACCAAGCATATGTGATACCATCAATGCCACAAAGTAAATAACTCCATACGATACCATATAGATTACAATCAATTTACTATCTTTTAGAGCCGCACTATAATCTTTGGTAACTAATAATTCGCAAAACAAATCCCACAAATACCAGTAAGAAGCCATTAAACATATTGTGGAAATAGCAGCTAATAGCATTGAACCATATGCGAATGTTTTTCTTTCAGGAACATACTTAAATAATTTTTTGTATAATTTAAACATTTTTCTTCTCCAAATCTTATATTCTCAGCAAATCTTTCCATCCAGCATAGAAAAATTTTTTAACGTGTTGAATGTAAATATTAGCTTCATTTAAATTCATATTTTGGGAAAGAGGTACTAAAATTCCCTTTATATATGAACTGACTAATATATGAACAAGTTCATACAAAATAAATTCATCTACATCACTTTTATTGTTAGTTCTAATAAATTGCATTGTTGCATCCGTAATTATTTTAGAAATCTCATCAAAATAGAACTCATATTTTGTTCCACCTGATAAATTCAAAATCATTAAAAAATCTTCCTTGTATTCATATATTAATCCAATGAATCCATCTTCATTCTCCCAATTTCTAAAGACACAATTTATTTGTTCTTCTTTGGGTAATTTTTTGTAAGCGCTATGTTCTTTGTCAAGAAATTCTTTGAGTCTATTTGCAGGTTTTTCAACTAAGCTATTAAATAAATCTTCTTTAGTACTAAATCTCTTGTATAACGCTCCAGTAGTTATGCCTGCATTTTTACAAATTACATTTAAAGAGGATTTTTCAAACCCATTCCGTTTAAATTCTTTTTTTGCATTTTCCAACAATCTAGGAGTAATGCTAATATCTTGGTTCGCCATAAAATTCCCCCTTGTACATTGATAATAGTACTATCAATTATGTTATTTTTTTGCAAGAGGCATCTTAGTACCTCTTGCATAAGCAAAATCAAAACAAACAATAAAGTTGCTGATTTATTTTGTCCATTATTTTAAAAAAGAAGCTAAAGCTTAATCCATCATTTCATCTACATGTAAACCTGATTCCAAAATTCTTGAAGTGTCTCCTGTATTGCCATATCATCTATATTTCCAATACATTTTACTTCTCCACATTCAAGAAATAGAATATAATCACAGCATCTTGAAACAAGCTCCGAATCATGCGTAATCACAAATTGCGTTCGTCCCGCCGCCTTCATACGCTTTATAGCATCTGCCACCTCAATCATATGAATATAATCAAGTCCACTAGTCGGTTCATCATATATGAGAAATCTTTTATCAGATGCAAGCGCACTAGCCATTGCAACACGTTGTTTTTGCCCTCCAGACAAAGACATGGGATGAGAGTCTTTAAATTCTTCCAGCCCTAACTCTTTCAGAATTATATTTGTTTTTTTCTCCTGTTCTTCATGGGACAATCCTAACCTCTCCATAGATAATCTGACTTCTTCAAATACACTTTCGGTAAAAAGCTGCTGATTTACATCCTGCATAACAATATAAGTACTTTCGATTCGATTTTTTCTTTTAAAACTTTCTCCATTTAGAAAGATATCCCCTTTCGACCTCTTTTCCAAACCACAGAAAGCACGTCCGAAAGTAGATTTACCTGCTCCATTGTTTCCAACAATGCCGATAATAGACTTTTCCGGAAGGTTTATATAAGGAATAGAAAATGCAGGTTTATCTTCTCCTTTGTAAGTATAACTAAAATCAACGAACTCTATTTTTCCAGCATTATCCGTTTCTCTATTCTCTTTTTGAAATTCAGGCTTACTTCTAAGCCCCATAATTTTTAATTGTTCTTTACTGATTTTCTTAAATTGTTCTATTGTGTAATCATTTATAATTCGTCCATTTTTTATATATATTACACGATCAGCCAAATCCATCAGCCATTCCAAACGATGTTCCGCAATTATCACCGTTTTTCTATCCTGCTTCCATTTTTTAATAATCTTTCGCAACTGTGCGATAATATGTGTGTCTAAATTGGAAGTAGGCTCGTCCATAACGACTATTGGAGGATTAGGTGCTGTAGCGGAGGCACAAGCAACCCTCTGTTTTTCCCCTCCAGATAGAGAAAAAAGACTTTTCCCTAACAATGTAGTAATATCAAGAGCTTCAACAATATTTTCAAAACGTTCAAAAATAAGTTGTTTTTCCATTCCAAGATTTTCACATGTGAATACTACTTCTGTATCTGTTTTAACTGTATAAAACTGGGCTTTGGGATTCTGAAATACTGATCCTACATAATACGCTAACTGATACAGTTCACATTCAGCTACATTGTTTCCACAAACAAAAACTTCACCTGACATTTCCCCTTCATAAAAATGCGGAACTAGACCATTTATCATTCTTGTAAGAGTTGTTTTCCCACAACCAGATTCACCACAAAGCACGACAACTTGACCTTCTGGAATATTTAAACTCACATCCCGCATACCAGCATCTCTCTGCCCATTTTTATATAAAAAACTTGCATTTTTGAATTTAATCATATAGCCACCTTTTGTTTATACATCACAATAAAATAAAGAGTATAAAAGATAATCAAACTGCCGAAAACAAGATAATCTCTCCACTTAAACCCAATATTACTTACATTGGTTCTTTCATTAGGTGCTGCAAGTCCCCTTGTAAGTGCAGAGGCAGCCAAATCATTTCCTATAGATACGATACTTGTTAAAAATGGAACCATCCTAAACTCTAACATCATAAGAGGATTGCGAAAAGAATCTATCCCTCGCAATTTCATAGCATCTCGCACATTGATATATTCTTCTCTAATAGTAGGAAAAAAGCGAAATGTTACTGAAATAGGAACTGTTAGTTTTTTCGTAACGTGCATTCTATCCATAGCTGCAATAAACTCCCCTACAGACGTTGTAGAAAACATAAAATATGCCATCATATATCCCGGAATAATTTCTACGGAAAATGCAATTATCCCCGTAAATAAGATATTAAACCAAGTTGGTAAATACGGTGCAAGAAGGTTGGGAACAAATAGTGCAAAAAGGTACAAAACAAAAAAATATACTACTGCCCGTAACTTCTTTAAAACAACCAAAAAAACAAATGGCAAAAGAGAAAGTATTGTGTGAAAAATTTTTAAATAGCCAATGGGGGAGCCACTAAGCAAAGTAGTTGATACAAGAAGGCACATTAATATCTTTGTACGTGGATCAAGATATAGTTTATCTGCTGTCGCATTTTTCTGATATAATTCAGAAATCATTATATCAACCCACTTCTTTCAAAATGTTTCCTCAAAACTTTACGACCAATCAGCCCGCCAAGAAAACCACCAACAAAGCATGAGACAATTAAAAGAGGGAATAACCACCAGTTACTATGAAACCATCCATAAACAGAATACATAAATGTTTCTCCATAGCTAGCTGCCTTATTCTTTAACCATTCCTGACTCGCTGTGAGCCAATGTACATAATTTCCTGCAATACATATACTCGATACTGCATACGCAAGAACGCAACCCATACTCTTTTGATATTTAGAAACTTTTAAAATAAGTTCCCCAATAGCTCCTGTTATGATTGCCCAAATCAAGAGATCATATCCCATTCCCGTTAAAATCATGGCTATTCCAATTACAGTCTGCAAAATCATTAGCATTCCAAATTTTCTTATTTTTGTAAAATAAAGCATCATTGGAATACCTTCTATAAATGGGACAACAAAAGTGAGAAGTAAAAAACCAATTGGAATCAGTCCCAAAGTGCATGCGACTGCAATAATAATAACCACATAAATCGCTGAAAAAATCCCAGCATTGATTAAATCTTTACCATTTAATCTGTTTGGATTCGAACCTTTCTTATCTGTCATGTAATACATCCTCCTTAATTTTTTATATTTACGCTTGATACTCAAGAAACATCATTTAGTATTTTATCCAATACATATTATTAATTTATAAACTCATTTTACTTGATTTTCCTTGTGGTTCAGCATATAATATATACAAAAAGTTAGACCTAGCTAACTAATATATTTAGTATAATATTCAAAGTTATCCTTTGCAATATCTCCAAATTTTGTTTGGACATTATACTAAAAATTTTGGACATTTTATAAAAAGGAGCGCCGCAAATGTATGCTGATAAATTTTATTCCGGTTTATTTTCTCAACTAAATCTAAATCCTGATAAATCTGGTATCAAACCCAGTGGTGGTTTTACCATGGTGCCAAAAGATAGTACTGGCGAAGGATATCTATGGACATACCCTGTAAATGCATTTTGTTCTATAAATATTTACCATCTTTGTTTTTATAATGAAATGCATTACAGATATTATCACCCTAAAATGTTGGTACTTTCCCAAAGTTCATTTTATGTTGCAAGAGCAATAAAAAAAAATTCTTGTAATCAAAAAAATCAACTTATTGGTTATTACCTTGATAATGGCGAGCATGAATATACAATTCCTGCTGGGATTTGGTTAGACAGTGTTGGAGTTTCAATTTTCCCTGAATATTACGAAGAATACCTTCCAAAAATATTTCATCAAGACTTTTCTTCACTTTCAGAAATAGTCCCTCGAATTGGTACAGACCTATTTATACCAAAAATCTCAACAATACTTGATGATATTGCCACATACACACCAACATCAGAAATCTCGGAATTATTCTATGAGGCTAAAATATTAGAAATAATCGCAGCATTTTTATCTTGGAAAAGCAATGCTGTTCACAATGTTATAGACAAAGAAGATTCAGAAGCACTTCATCGTCTTGGTCACTATTTAGAACAAAACTTTTCCAATCCAACGAACATTCAAATGTATGCACGCATGTGCAATATGAGCAAATCTAAACTGTCGGAAATGTTTCATTCTATATATGGATGCACCATTGTAGAATTTATTATGAACTACAGGATAGATAAAGCAAAAAGATTATTATTAGAAAATGATTTATCTATTCAACAGATTGCTACAACCGTAGGCTATTCTCATCAAAGCAGTTTTACCTATATTTTCAAACAACATGTGGGATGCACGCCACGTGAATATAGAAAAGATAATTCTAATTTTCACAGCATTAGTTCTACAATTTCAACTTCTAAAAACCATTTATGATATTAACAGTTCTGTAACCTCAATCATTATCTGTATTTTGGCAATCTTTATATAGAATAGCCCACGATTATTTGTTATAATATAGTTACAAATTCAAAACTTGCTTAACGCTGTTCTTATACTATTAGTATATGAGCAAGCACAGTAAGTGTACGGACACTTACGGAAAATTGACGAAGCAGCCCTTGGGGATCTGCTTCTTTTTTTATCAATTTTTAGCTTGTTAGGGAGAACCCTAAGACCCCGAAATACATTCAAAGGAGGAACTAACTATGGCAAATAGAATAAGAAACGAAAGACTTGAAATTAAACTAACTGAAGAAGAAAAGGCTCTTTTTGAAGAGAAAAAAAGACTTGCGAAGTGTAGAAACATGAGCCATTTCATCCGCAAATGCGTTTTGGAAAAGGAAATTTATCAAGTGGATTTAGAGCCTTTCAGAGATTTACAAGGCTTACTTTCTAATGCCACAAACAACATCAATCAGATTGCAAAGCGAGTAAATTCGACAGGTGTAATCTACAAAGAGGACATAGGTGATATAAAAAAAGAGATTGAACATTTCTCAAAAGAGCTGTGGCAAATTCATTCACTACTTCTGAAGAGAACATCTGAAACGGAAGGTGAATAATAATGGCTATTACAAAAATACACCCAATAAAATCGACTCTTAATCTTGCTATCGACTACATTGTAAATGGAGATAAAACAGATGAGCAGATTTTAGTCAGCACTCATAAATGCCATCAGGAAACTGCCCATACACAATTTTTAAGGACACGAAATGATGCAGGAACAAAGGGAAATGTTCTTGCAAGGCATCTTATTCAATCCTTTTTACCGGGAGAAACTACGCCTGAAATAGCACACCAGATTGGCATGGAGCTGTGTAAAAAGATATTAAAAAATGAGTATGAATTTGTCTTATCTACTCACATAGACAAAGGACATATTCATAATCACATCATATTCAACAATGTAAATATGGTAACGGGTAGATGCTACCAGTCTAATAAGAAAAGCTATCATCAAATCCGTTATCAGAGCGACAAGCTATGCAAAGAAAACAACCTATCTGTGATTGATGAGTTCTACGAGAGCTATAAGAGAAAGTACAAAACAAAGGGTAAGTCATGGTATGAAAATGAGCAATCTAAGAAAGGTACTTCTTGGAAAAGTAAACTTCAATTTGACATTGATCGTTTGATAAAACAGTCTAAGGATTGGGAAGAATTTTTAAAGAAGATGGCTGATCTTGGCTATGAAATCAAATACGGTAAGCACATTGCTTTTAAGCCAAAAAATAAGGCAAGATTTACAAGGACTAAAACAATCGGAGAAGATTATACCGAAGAAAGATTAAAAGAACGAATTGCAAAAAGAGAGTTTATCAAGACTCCCGCCGTCAAAAAACGCATCGGCAATGTTATTGACATGAACTCCAATGCAAAGGTAAAGGAAAGCAAAGGCTACGAATATTGGGCAACCAAACATAACCTTCATACAATGGCTGAGTCTGTTATTTATATCAGAGAACATGGCATTAAATCCGTTAAACAGCTTGACGAGTATATTCAAAAAGCAGCAGATGAAAGGCAAAATATACAAGAGAAAATCAAGGCTATTGATAAGGAAATGCAGAAGCTTTCCACCACTATGGAGCAAGTTCATACCGTTAAAAAATACAGAGCGTGCTACAAGGAATATACTGCTAATCCGTCTGACAAGGCATTTTTTGAAGAATATAAAGCTCAGATTACCCTATATGAAAATGCTCTCTCAGAGCTTAAAAAATCTTATTCCAAGCTCCCAAATTCAAAGGATATTTTAGCTGAGTTTGATAAATTACAAGAAAAAAAGAATAGCCTTATGCAAGAGTATTCTTCCTCAAAATCCACTATGGACGAGCTTTATAAGATACGAAAAAATTACGGAATTTATATGGATAAGGAGATGGAGAGATAATCTTTATCTCCTTTTTTCGCAAATAAAAAAGAGTCGGTGCAGTCCCAAGACCACACCGACCATAAGTTTATCTCTCAGCTTCTTTTGATGTTTCTTTCTTTTCTTTAGGCTTTTCCTTATCTTCAGCCTGATATTTTTTGATAGCTCCAAGTACAGACTCTTTCTTTTCTTCTTGCCCTTTCATCTGTTCTTTTGCCTTTAACAGTTTTGAAGAAAGTACCCTGATGTTGGTATGTTCTTTACCGTTGTCATCAACAGAAGTTCTGATTTGTCCAAAAAGCTTAACAAAATCTCCCTGCTTAAAGTCCTTTGGAATATCACTCTTTTCTCCGTATGCAGAGCAATTATGATATACTTTATCTCCTTCATCATTTTTTGAAACAACGGAGAAATTCGCCACCTTAAAGGTTTCTCCGTTCTTATTCTCCCTTTCAACTATATCGACCTTTCCTACAATATTTCCAACGATATTGACAAGGTTATCTTTTTCTGTCTGTACATAAGGCAGGTCTTTTATCTGCCCCTGTTCTCTTAATTCTTCAATCATATAGTCAAATTCCTCATGTAGCAAATTAACGGTGTCATTGTCCATATAAGCGTCATATAGCTTGTCCAAAGCACTTTCATCATTGATGCCTTTTTCCATGCTTATAATCGCCTTTACAAAGTCCTTGTGGTTATCATTTACCATATCTTCTATTTGATTTCTCATTGCTTTGTAATCCATGTTTTTATCTCCTTTCATGGCAAAAGGGAGATTGCCCTCCCCTTATCTTAAAATTTCCTGTTCTTTTGTTTTTTGCTTTTCTTCTGTTTTACTTTCATTTTGATAGGCTCTTATCTGATCTAAAATAGACGGCTTATCCTCTGATTTTTGTGTGTTTTCTTCTTTGATATGAAAATTGTCCTCCACATCATAGGTTGACTCAAAATAATCACTGTCCTTAAAGTCATTATCATATCTATCCGGAATACCGTCATTATCGAGGTCTTTTGCAAGTGGATCATAGAAGTTTCCTTCATCATCAATATCGAGTCCCATTGCTGCTCTTAAATCTTCGGAATCAACATAAACTAAATCACTAAAAGAGGACATTTCTATTTCATTTTTCATATTCTTTAGAGCTTCTTTTTCTCTCTTATTTTCGTAATCAAAGCTCTCTGTTTTGATTGGCGTGTCATCAATATACTGAGTCCATGTCTTATCCTCTAAATTCAGTTCATACTGAATACCATGCCTTTCATCGGGTGTATTGGTATAGGCGATGCCTATATGCTTCAAATCAGGGTACAAGGTATTAAATTCATCATAGCTATGATTTTCTTCGTACTCTCTATTACAGAAGTCAATGATTGCTCTTTTTATATCTTCTATAAGCGGATTATCATTTCTCTTTTCTTCCACTTCTCCCATATCAAGGAGCTTATTCAGTTCTGCAAGTCTTAATACCTTACCTTTCAGCTCATCGGCTTTTTCAAAAGGCTTTTTTAATTCTTCTTTGGCATTTTCCAGTTGTTCCTTTGTGCTGATAAGTTTTTCTTCAAGTCTATTTAATTTCTCAGGCATTTTCTCAATGGCATTATCCAGTCTTATGATATTACCGTCTGCACTTGTGCCAAGCTCTCCTGAATGCTTTGCAGCACCATTTAAGCTGAAATTATGCTCATTGGTAAAGAAGTTATAACTGACCTCTAAATCCATATTTCTATACTTGCCTATCATCTTACTTTCATTGATTTTTACGGTCTTGATAGCTTCAAGTAGCTTTTCTCCTGCAATCTTTTTATCAAATATTCTCTCGTCTTTTATGGTAATCGAAGTAAACTTTTCCTCACCCTCTGCTTTAGGTTCTACATTTGCCATATCTTTCTTTACAGCTTCAATGAGTTTTTCCGTCCTTGCGATTTCTTCCGGATAGTTTTTTGCGACCTTATCCTCTAACCTGTAACGATTGGACTTGAAGTTTGCTTCCAGCATTTTAAGTTTTGTAACTTCATTATCCAGATCCATCTTTTCCTTGATTTTTGGATCACCTGTTGCAAGAGCCTTTATCTCAGCGTAGTTAAGGGAGCTTTCGTCCACATCTTCCGCAACACGAACGGGAGTTTTTGAAGTCATAATCTGTGAAATGAATTTCTGCTTATTTTCTATGGTCTGCCAAAGGTACGCATCAAAGGTATTCTCCGTTACATAACGATAGATATTAACCTCTTTATTTTCATTTCCCTGTCTTACAATTCTTCCTGCTCTCTGCTCTAAATCAGCAGGACGCCAAGGCACGTCCAAATCATGAAGTGCAATTAGCTTGTTTTGCACATTCGTACCTGCGCCCATTTTTTGTGTTGATCCCATGAGGATACGAATTTCTCCCTTACGCACTTTTGCAAAGAGTTCATCTTTCTGCTTGTCTGAGTTCGCTTCGTGAATAAAGGCTATTTCTTGTTTCGGAATTCCCATTGCAACAAGTTTTTCTCTAATATCATCATAGATATTAAACTCTCCATCGCCTTTCGGTGTGGACATATCGGAAAATAGAAGCTGTGTTGACCTATCATCTTTAGTCTTATCCCAAATGGCAAACACATTTTTCACGCAGACATTGACCTTGCTGTCAGGATTATCGGGTAGTAGAGGATTGATTAAACGCTGGTCTAAGGCAAGTTTCTTACCGTCATTGGTGATTTTCAGCATATTATCCTCATCAGGCTCTACCGCTTTGTTTCTGACATCATCAGCTCTTTCAGATAGGCTCTTTAGGATTTCCTTTTGTTCTTCACTTGGCAAAGTCTTAATAACTTCATAGTGTGCTTCAGGTGTTGGAAGATTGAGCATATCCGCTGTTTGAATGTCAGCCACTTCTTTAAACATACTCATTAGCTCAGGCAGATTATAAAACTTTGAAAATCTTGTCTTAACTCTATACCCCGTTCCCTCCGGAGAAAGCTCAAAAGCAGACTGCGTTTCTCCAAAAGTAGAAGCCCAAGAGTCAAAATGCTCCAAGTGATTTTTCTTTAGGTTTTCATACTGAAGATAACGCTGCATGGTATAAAGCTCTGTCATAGAGTTACTTACAGGCGTTCCTGTAGCAAAAACTATCCCTTTACCATTTGTCATTTCATCCATATATCTACACTTCATAAACATATCGGAGGACTTAAATGCTTCACTTTGACCGATACCTGCTACATTCCTCATTTTTGTGTAGAGATAGAGATTTTTGTAATTGTGTGCTTCGTCGATAAATAGCTTATCTACGCCGAGTTCTTCAAAGGTAATAACATCATCTTTCTTAAAATCATCATTTAATTTTTCAAGTCTTGTTTCAAGTTTCTTCTTGGTCTTTTCAAGCTGTTTTACTGTAAAGTTCTGATTTCTATCATGCTTATATTCCTCCACATAGTTAATGATTTCATCAATCTGATCCTGAATATGTTTCTCCTGATATTCCTTACTCATAGGAATTTTTTCAAACTGCGTATGCCCGATGACAACGGCATCATACTCTCCTGTGGCAATTTTACCGATAAATCTTTTTCTGTTTTTCGGCTCAAAATCTTTCTTATCTGCCACCATAATATTAGCTGACGGATATAGCTGCATAAACTCTCTGCCGATTTGCCCTGTCAAGTGATTCGGAACGACAAAAAGAGATTTACTGCACATTCCAAGTCTTTTACTTTCCATTGCGGAAGCTACCATTTCAAAAGTCTTACCACTTCCCACTACATGGGCAAGCAGCGTATTTCCTCCGTACAGACTTCTTGCAATAGCATTTCTTTGATGAGATCTTAAATCAATTTCTGTGGTCATTCCCTCAAAAGAAAGGTTACTTCCGTCATATTCTCTGTTACGGATGGAGTTAAAACGCTCATTATATAGCTTTACAAGCCTGTTTCTTCTTTCCTGATCACTAAATATCCAATTCTTAAATTCTTCTTTTAGAAGCTCCTGCTTCTGTCCTGCAAGAAGCGTTTCTTTTTTATTTAGCACAGAAGTTTTTGAGCCGTCCGAATTTACAATCTGGTCAAATACCTTTGTTTCTTTTAAATTTAGGGCATCTTCAATCAGCTTATAGGCATTTACCCTTGATGTACCGTAGGTCATTTCAGCAAGGTCATTTCCTCTGTCCTTGCTTTTTCCCTCAATATTCCATTCGCTTGTGAGATTTGAAAATTTAACCTTAATATCCCATCTTGCCCAGCCCGGAGTTTTCAGTGTTTCAAAGATAAACTTTTCAATATCTTTTATCGGTATCCAAGTTGCTCCAAGACGAACATTTATCTCACTTGCTTCAAGCTCCTTTGGTAAAACTTTGGTAAGCTCTGCCTTTTGGTATTCCAATCGGTTCATCTCATAGCTTATCAGTTCTTTTTCTTTGCCATCTTCCGCATATCCAAGATGAGGTAGTTCTCTTTCTGTTTGTCTAATTTTTGATAGATAACTGTCAACAATCGCAATCTTATCTCTGATATTTCCTGATAGGTACTCGTCTTTTGTTACATAACCATATTTATATGAATTGCTGCCATTTGCACAGGCAAAAGGTAAATCCCCATCTTCGAGGTTAAAGGATAACGGTCTATAAAAGTTTTGTTCTTCTCTAATATTTAAGTAGATTTCTCCCCTTAATTCTTCTATCAACGTTGGTCTGTCTTTTCCTGTAAGACTTCCCATATAGTCAAAGTCCACATAACCTTTTTCAGACATAGATAGCACAAGAGCTTCAAGAGAAGTATCTACATGGTCGATTATCTTTGCCTTTGTGATGGTTCTCTTACTGAAAATATCGCCCTTTGCCTTAAAATTTTCTTCTTCATCAAGGATTTCTATGGAGGAAACAAGTGGGAAATTGCTATCCTCTTTTAAGGCTCTGGTATTGCTTAAATTATTTATAAAGCCATGCTTCTTTGAAAAGTTGTCATAGACTTCATTGAGCTTTTCTTGAGCTTTCTTTACCTCATCATCGGAATAGTCCTCTTTCTGCTTGTAGATAACATCTTTAAGGGCAGTATTCAGTTCAAGATAGTCCTTAATCTTTTCCTTATTTTTCTCCGTTACTTCTTTCTTTACGAAAAGTGAGTTTTCTCTGTAATAGACTTCACCATCAATAACGGTATAGGAAAAGTTTTTGACATCATCCGTTGCAGGAACTGAAGTAATTTCATCATCTAAAAGCTCTATTTCTTCATAAGTTGATCCTTTGGATATTTCTTCACTTGCTTTTGTCAGAAGCTCTTTTAAGTCGGCATTTTCTTTCGGCAGGCACGCAAGTGTGTTTCCAAATCTTCCTGAAACTTCACGCATTGTGCCGAGTACCTGTTCAGGATGATCGACAAAGTATTTATTATATACAAACCCCTTTTCATCTTCAGCAAGGTGAATCCAGTCCTCATCCCTTTCTCTGATACTGTCCCTTTTCTTTAGGAAGATAATATCTGAAGTTACTTCTGTTCCGGCCACACCCTTAAAGGTGTCGTTCGGAAGTCTGATTGCCCCTAAAAACTCGGCTCTTGCTGCAAGATACCTTCTTACGCTTTCATCTTTTTTATCCATTGTTCCACTTGATGTGATAAAGGCGATAATGCCGCCGTTACGAACCTTATCAATGGACTTAGCAAAGAAATAGTCGTGGATAAGGAAGTTGTTTTTGTTATACTCCCTGTCATTTACCTT